>CANRBJ010000001.1 GCA_947628815.1 uncultured Clostridia bacterium
ACTTGCTTCTTCTGTTGAACTTGCTGAATTTAAACCTTTAGTGTATTGCTTAAATCCTAAAGTAATTGCTGCATACAGAGAATCTTTTGTCCGTCTTGATAAAACAGATCCTCTTGATGCTAGAGTTATTTGTGACTATGCTCGTGTTGGCAAAATTACATCTAAGCCATTTAATGCTTCTACTTTTTTAGCTTTACAACGTTTGACTAGACAGCGCCTTCACGTAGTTGAGTGTCTAACTAGAGAAAAACAATATATTTTAAATAATATTTTTCTCAAATTTAGTGAACTAGCTATTTTGAAAAAGTCTGAACAACCATTTTCAGATAAGTTTGGATCTACTGCTGTTTCTATTATTTCTGATTTCTATTCTCCTGATGAAATAGCTAATATGCCCTTGTCTGATTTGATTGATTACCTTAATGTTAAAGGTAAAAATCGTTTCACAGATACTGAAAATACTGCTAGACTTTTACAAAAAGCTGCTCGTGATTCATACAGACTTGATAGAGCTTTGTATGAACCTATCAATCTCGCTATTGCTACTTCTTTTAATGCTATCTCTTTACACGAAAAGCAACTAAAAGATTTGGATAAAGCAATATTAAAGACTGTTAAAGGTCTTCATAGTAACGAATATGATTGTCTTCTTTCTATCAAGGGAATTGGTCCTGTTTATGCTGCTGGCATAATCTCTGAAATTGGCTTTATTTCACGATTCAAACGTGAAGAATATCTGGCCAGTTTTTCCGGACTTACTTGGGGAAAGAAACAATCTGGAAAACATACCTCTGATATTACCAACTTAACTAAAAGTGGTAATAAATATCTTCGTTACTATTTACTTGAAGCTGTTAACTCTGTTATTATACATGGTAATCAAGAATATTCAGCATTTTACCATAAAAAATATTCAGAAGTTACTAAGTTTCAACGTAAAAGAGCACTCGCATTAACTGCTAGAAAATTTGTAAGATTGATTTTTTCTATGCTACAGAAAAATCAACTTTACATCAATGCAAAGGAGATGGTTAAGTTAACGTAATTTAATATACGCCATTGTAGCCACTTCCAGAATTTGCCATTTAAAAAATTGATTTTCTGGAGGTTTATTAAGTATGCTCTTTTTATTATCAATGTACTTAAAAAAATTAAAAATATTTTTTAATTTTGTCTTGACATTTTACCAGATGTCTTATTCATTAGATAAATACTTATCTTTACTTGGATTTAATTTTTCATATTCTGTTAATAAATTTTGAGCTTCTTTTTCTTGTTCTTTTAAAACTTTCCTAACTGTTGCTCTTCCTACTACTTCTTCAAGAAATTCTTCATTTGGATATTTTAACTCTTGTTCCTTTAGTTCTCTTAATTTAGATTCTGGCAACATTTCCATAATATCTATGCACAATTTTTCAATATGTGAAGCTGGAAATCTACCACAACAATCACTACCTTTAGCTCTTTTATCATAATATTCTGAAAATCTCATTGGATTTTCGCTTATAAAGCTTAGCATAGAATCTATATTTACACCACTTTGATTTCTTGCCCATTCTGAATACGAACTTGATAATCCCATTGCTATTTCAGGATAATTTTCTTCTTCGCCCTTCCAAACAACAGTATAATTACCTCCATTAGTCCATTCGGCATTTTTTATATGATATTTTTCTCCATTTATTTCAAAATCATAAACATTGCAAGTATAATATCCATCTACTTTTCCATATCTATAATAATGTTCTTTTACTTGTACTGGTTCAGTCTTATGATTAAATTGTTCTATTTGTTCTGGTGTCATCTCTGCTATTTTATGATCTAAATACATCGTATCTGAAATAATACTATATGGACATTTTACTTGTACATCAGATAATCCATCATTATCTGATAACTCCCCACCAGTTAAATATGGTGAATTTTCTTCTTCTCCTATAGCTCCTATTACATTTTCCGAACTATATCTAAATCTACTATCAGTTTTCCAGTTGTTTAAAACAGATACTTCACCAATTCCAGCTTGTGAAAATTTTTCTAATTGTTTATTAGCTCCAGCTAAAGATTTATCATTGGCTATATCAATAATTTGCTTTAAATCATTTCCATTAAGTTCGATATCCATAGATTCTCCTTTGATAACAGGATGAGCAACAGATATTACCAATTTTGTATCTTTTGTTTCTTCATCTTGTATCATTTTCATATGATTTTTTCCCTCTTTTGATAAAGATGTTTTTTCTAATAATTCAATGATCTGTTCTGGACTCAATTCTTTTGATTTGGATTTTTCATTTAAAGTTATTAAGAGCACATTATATGCATTTTGCATTTCTCGTTCACTTGCTGGTAAAACTTTTTTAGTTAAAAATTCTTCTTTTTCATTCCATGGAGTAGTTGAATCCATTTTTAAATATTCATTTAAAGTATCAAATGAAACAGCATTTTCAACTCTAGCTAATCTTACAAAATTATCATCAATTTCTCCTCTTAATGAATATACTATAAATGTGTCTTGTAATTTTTCCTTTTCTATTTCAGATAACTGTTTGTTGTTATGTATAGTAGAAAGTCCTCTCATAATGCTTTCTCTTTCAAACAAAATAGTACCATTTTCTTGCAATTGCTCTTGTAATTTTTTAAATAATTTACTACTTAAATTTTGTGGACAACTTTTCCTTTCCGTTTTACCAGACCAATTAGAAACATACTTTTCCATTAACTGTGTTTCTTCATCTCTTATTGGTTGAATATCTATCATAAATTGCTGAAAGTCTTTTTGCGAGCCATTTATAGATAAAAATTCAGCAATTTCACTTTCTATACCATATGTTCTTGCTACTCTATTAATATTTTGATATGGCAATTTATTTACAAATTCTCTATATGCTTCTATTCCGCCATCTAAAATTTTTAATAATTGTTTCTGTGTTGCATGGTAAAAAGTTAAAGCCCAAGTATTTACATTCTCATAATACCTATTAGATAAATATGATAATGCCAATTCTTGATTTTCATCATCTAATAATGACATTATTCCCTCTTCTTGTCTATCTTTTCCACATTCTAATATTTCATGTTTAACATCATAATCTTTATATATTGTACCTAATTCATATATCATTGAATTAACTATTTTTTCTATGTTTTCTTCAATCTGTGTTACATCTACATTTCCATTGTGATTTCTTGCATATGTAGCAATTAGTTTAGCTGCTTCATCTTTTTCAATTCCAAGTGTTTCCACCAATTCATTTCTAATACTTTTACTCATTTCCATTTCTCCTTGTAATATATTTAGGTTTTTAATTAAAGGATTTACCTATAAACCTATTGCCATCATAAGTAAAACTTTATATATTTATAGTAGCTTAAATTGTTTTGTCTCTTTTAATATTTGATAATTGTTCATATTGTTTTAGAAGTTCACTTGTTGCTGTTTGCTTTTTTTCTAGAATTTCTTTTTGACTTGCCAAATCTGAAATCTCAGCTAATATTGACATTTTTTCCATATCATGTTTATCAAATTCAATCTTTTTTAATATCTCTTTGATATTACTACCATTCAAAACTACTGTGACATTTTTATTGAATATATTTTCACTTTTTATTATATTTTGTGTATTGTCAATATTCAATTCTCCTTCTACTATTGTTCCTTTGGGAACTCTAATAACATTCAATTTTTGCCCAATTTTTTTTATATCATTATCTTCAGCCCATTGTTGTAAAATATTAACAACATCATCACTTTCATCCTCTTCTATTACAATTGAGTTATTCTTCTCTAGTAAATATCTTACAGCTTCCAACATGTATTCCTCTGGACAAACACCAAAACAATTTTCGAATATTCTTGTAAATTGTTCATTATCAAAATCAAAACTAATTCCATTAGAACTATCACACTCAGCTTTGGCTTCAAGAAATTTTGTTAACAAAGTTTCATTTTGATAAAATTTTAAAGGTATCTCAATGTCCTCAAAACAAAAATCGTCACATTTATCTAATGCTATTTCCATAAACTCTTCATTTTCAAGTAAGCTTTTATCAATACCATTTACATTTCTAAAAATATCAACATATCGCTGTGCTTCAGCTTCATCAGATATACCTTCTAAATTTTCAACCATTGTTTCTGATAAGTCCTTCATCGACTTATTTACAACCCAGCCCCAAGGAACATTTATTTTATTTTTACCTTCTTCTAAAAATTTATATACTTTTTCTGAAAATTCCTTTTCTTGAAATAATGTTTTGCAATAATATACCAATACATGATTTATACAGCTAAATAATACATTATTTTGAAAATTAAACTCTTCGATATCTATTGTATTTTCCAATAAATCTATCATAAATTTTTTGTCTTGAGTTAACACATCTCTGTATGCTAATTGAAGTAATAATATAGATAAAATTTCTTCCCCGTGCAAATTAGAACTTGTTAATATTTCTTTTTTGAAAATTCTTTTTAGTAACTCCTTATCTTTAAAAATCTCTTTTATTACATCCTTAGAAATAAAACAAGAAATTTCTAATATTGCTCCAGTATGTTCCATAAAATCAAGTATAAAATCTTTATCATTACATAAATTATAATAATCATCATGTTTTAGAATGTTTACTATTTCATGATTATATAATCCTTCGGAAATTTTTAAGAATAAATTTTTATTAAATTCTATTTTTCCTTCATACATATTAATTATTGTTTCAAGATAATTTTTATAATTACCTGCGGAAGTCATATCAACTATACCACTATAATCATCTATATCATCTCTTTCTAATTTTGGTTCACCTCCAATTTCATTATCTATTAATATTTCATTATAAATATTTTTAATTATTTTTTTTCTTTTGTAGTAATCAAACTTTTTTTCATATGTTTTCATTTCATTATCAAAACTGTCCATAATTTAATCCTCCACTCGTTTGGTTTATATAATTATGATAACATTTTTTCAATTATTAGTAAAATATATAAAACAAATACATTATATAAGTTATTCTTATATAATGTATTTTCACTTTTTTATTTCATATATTCTAATAATTTATTTGTTGCAAAATTGTTTAATTTTCGATTTAATGTAATAGCTCCTATTGCTCCTTCAATTTTTAATTTATCTAATTTTATTTCTACTACAGTTCCTTTTTCTAATTCATCCTTTATTTCGTCTTTAATGATAAATCCAATTCCCATATTTCTCATAATAAATTCTTTTTTCATCTGTTCTTGAGCCACTTCATAATGATGAGAAGTTATAATATCTTTAAAATTATTATTAAATATTTTTCCAATTGTAGAATTTTTCTTTGGCACAATTAAAGAATATTTATTTAAATCCGAAATTTCATTTATAACAACTTTGTTTTCTTTACAATATTTTTTACTCATTGCAAAAATATATTCTTTTTTGGAACATTCTATTATTTGTAAATTATTATATGCAACTTCATATGGCAAATATACAAGAACCATATCTATCTCTCCTGTATGTAACATTTCTATAGCTTGACTTGGAGATCCCGTAGCAATTTCAACTTTGATATTTGGATAATCTTTTCCGAATTTCTCTAGTGCATCATATAAAATCATTTTAGCAACATTACTACCTGTTCTTATTTTAATCTCTCCAACTTCAAGATTTTCATATCTATTAAATTTATATTCAACATTGTCTAATATCTCAATACTTTGTTTTGTATAATCATATAACATTTTTCCTGTTTGAGTTAACTCCATTCCTGATTTAGTCCTCACAAATAAATTGCTTCCTAATTGTTCCTCTAATTTTTGCACTATTTGAGTCACAGCTGGTTGAGAAACATAAAGCTTTTCCGCTGCTATAGATATTTTTTTATATTTAACAACATAATAAAACGTTCTATAATAATCAAAATTAACTGCCACTATTTACTTCCCCCTATTTTAAATATTTCTCTTAATTTATTTAATATCTTACTTATAAAACTTTCTTTATAAACAATCAATTTTTCTTCTTTTTTTACTTCTTTAGTATCACATTTTTTATTAAAAAGATTATATTTATAGTTTTTTTGATTATCAATTTCATTATTATATAAAATTCTATTAATAGCTTGTACTTCATATTTGTTTTCTATCATATACGTTTTATATAACCAAATATATAAGGCAAGAGCCTCTTTACTTAATGTTTTATTTATATTTTCAAATTCTATTTTGGGTGTATAATCTTTGTTTCTATTTCTTTTAATTAAATTCAAAATATCCAGAGGAACTTTCTTTAAATCATTTCTGTCAACTAATTTCATTAATTCAAAAACCTCTGAAAACGTATTTTTTATTTCCACAGATATCATAATCGTTCATCCTTTTCTTTTTCTTTTGAAATATTTTTAATTATGGTTCCTTGTTTTTCAATTTCTCCTAAAGTAAGTCCTATATCTGATAATATCTTCTCAGCCATTGTTTTTGCATCAATATTGTTAAAACTTTTTATGCTTTCTTTCATAAATTGATCGTTATCATTTTTTTTCATTACTTTTGCTCCAATTTTATCTGTAATTTCATTTATTATTACTTCTTTTATATCATATTTTTCGTATGAACTTTTTTTAAATGTAACAAAAAGATGTGGTGTTTTAGGTCCTCCAAACACTACTATATCTTCTGTATCTTTTACAAATGGTTTATTACTACATAAAACATCCTTTTTTCCATCTTCAGATATAGTAACCATTTTTAACATCTCATCTTCTCCATTATCTCTAAGTCTTCTACACCATTCTAATAATTCGTTAGGCAATTTTCCATTGTCTTTTTTTGGATTAGCTGCAACTGAGAAAGTTGCTAAATTATTTTTATAATAATCATCTGTTGATTTAGTAAAATCTGCTTTCTGTGTTGCAACAGATGCATAATAATCACACCCTAAAGAAAATGATATCATAGCTCCACAATTTATAATATGGTCAACAATGGCTGCATGTTTATCTCCATTTTCAGTATGTATAACATATATATTTTTCATTATTTCTTTAGTATCTCTCTCTATTTCTTTTTCTCTAATGTCACATTGTTCTTTCAAAAGAATTCTATTTTTAGAATTTTTCGAATAAGTTGAATACTTCTCCAATTCATCATCTGTTAATTCGGTTTCTATTAGATATGTGCCATCTTCTCGTTGCTCTTCTGCAAATTCAAACAATTTCTTACCTTTTAAATATCTAATTACATTTAATCCGTATCTAGGTATCAAAATCCTTTCATCTGAAATAACAGTATCAGCATATTGAACAATTTTGTCTGGAACATAAAATCCATATTGCTTCAATACTCCACAAGCAGATTTTTGTGCTTTTTGTACATTAGCATTAATTGTTTTTTTTCCTTTATAATTTAAATCAAAACCATTAATGCCATCTAATAAACCTGCATCAATATATAATCCATTTTCATGTATCTTTTTCCCTGCATCAATTCGAATAACTTTTATATCTTTAATTCCAAATTTATCTAACATGTGTTTTTTTAATGCATATATAGAAGCTTCGATATCTAAATTTTTACCATTTTGAATATAAATTTTCCTACTATTAGCCAATTTTTCTTCTATTTGTCTCTTTATATCAGCTTCGTATTTTGTTTGAAAATTTTTAACATCTATTCCTGCTAAAATATTTACATTTCTTTCATCTGATGGATAATATAATTTTTTTAACATTTGAAATTTTTCTCTTAATTCCGGATGTTCATTACTTAACCTATTAAAAGTACCCACAGACAAAAATTTACCTAAAGTATATAATTCTAACACTGTATTATATTCATCTTCTTTATAATTTTCTAGATCAACTTCTTTTAATAACTTTATTAATTTACTTTTATATCCTTCTAAAAAATTGTTTCCATCAATTTTTTGAGTTATTATATTTAGATTAGTTTTTCTTACAATGCTAGTAAAATCTAAATCAAAATGAAAATTTTGTCTTTCTAATTGTTCAATTAATTCATTACTTAATACTTTATTTATATTAGGAACATGATATCCATATCTATCTACTATTTGATGATGATCTATATTCAAAACCCACATATTATTTTCATCTTTTCTAAATCCCCATTTTTTAAATTCATTATAATTATCTTGTATTAAACAACGAATTAGCTCTGTATTTAATTGACTCTTTATTTCATACAAGACTTCTCTTACATTCCAAATTTTACACAAATCACTATAAAGCATTTTTACATTTTCTTCGTCTGACATTCCATAAACAAAATTCACATTCCATCCATCATATTCTCCTGAATTTATTTCCTTACTTAAATCACTTAACTGTCCTTCTATTAAAAATTTATTCTTATCTTCTGCATTTGAATTTCTATAAATTGATTCTAATTTTTTTATAACTTTTTTCAAATTTTCATTTTTTACTCTATATCTATTTTGTCCAACTATATATTCAATTGCTCTTTCACAAATCACTTTTGTTAATTTATTAGCTTTAAAAGATACATTAGCTAACGTAAATATTTTACTTTTTATATCTGATAAATTAATATCGACATTATCATATATTTCTTTTTTTTGTATATTTACATCATCTTCTTTTATATCACTTCTAACTGAAATTTCACTATATAAAAAAGAATTACACAGATTAATATAATCATTTGTTTCTTTTAATATTCTCTCATTTTCATCTTTTTTTTCTTCTAAAAGTACATCCATAGTTTGTAATTCTTGTATAGAATAATTTAATTTACCTGTATTTAATTTTTCTATTTCATTCAAAATTTTATCTAAACTTTTTGGCAATTTTTCTATATACTCAAACATTTTCTTATGTATCACAATTTCCTTTCTCATAGTATTTTCTAAAAAATTATTTTTATTTATATATCTTAAATTTATTATAAAGTAAATTATCATAAATTACAATAAAAAAGACTTTATTTTCATGGTAATTTCATCGAATATTACAAAATTGTAATATTTACCATGAATAAAAATATTAGTTAAATATTTTTTTACTCAAGCCGTATATATTTTTTACTATATACATAAAATTTGATGTAAATTTTACACATAATTATTTATGTTCTGTATAATTTATCTGGCAGTAAAATTAAATTATAGTGGAGTGATGATTTTGAAATTCAAAAGGATACGTGATTTACGAGAAGATAATGACAAATTTCAAAAGGAAATTGCACAATATCTTGGTATTTCCCAGCAGTATTATTCTGAATATGAACAAGGAAATCGTACAATTACAGTTGAGTATCTTATAAAACTTGCAAAATTTTATAATACTTCCATCGATTATTTAGTTGAGCTTACCGATGAAATAAAACCTTATAACAAACACCAAAAGAAGCGAAATATCCATTGATATCTCGCTTCTTTTATTGTATAAACATAGCATCTCCAAAACTAAAAAACCTGTATTTTTGTTTTACCGCTTCGTTATATGCATGCATTATATAATCTTTTCCTGCGAGTGCTGAAACTAGCATTAAAAGTGTAGATTGTGGTAAATGAAAGTTTGTAATTAGTGCATCTAAACATTTAAATTTGTATCCTGGATAAATAAAAATTTTTGTATTCCCTTCACATTCTTTTACCATACCATTTTCATCTGAAATCGTCTCTAATACTCTACAAGAAGTTGTTCCCACCGCAATAACTCTTTTTTTATTTTGCTTTGCTTTGTTTATTTTATCTGCATCTTCTTTTTTTATAAAAAAATGCTCTTCATGCATTACATGATTTTCTACTTTTTCTTCTTTTACTGGTCTAAATGTTCCAATTCCTACATGTAATGTAACATTTGCAATTTCTACTTGTTTTTGTTTTATTTTTTCTAGTAGTTCTTCTGTAAAGTGAAGCCCTGCAGTTGGAGCTGCAGCAGATCCTTCGTAACTTGCATATACTGTTTGATATCGATTTTTTTCCTTTAACTCTTCATGTATATATGGTGGAAGTGGCATAAGCCCAATTTTATCTAGTATTTCATTAAAAATTCCTTCATAATGAAACTCTACTTTTCTTGTTCCACCTTGCATAACTTCTAAAATTTCTGCTTCTAATATTCCTTCTCCAAAAACAACTTTTGTACCCACATGCAACTTATTTCCTGGCCTTACAATCGCTTCCCATATATCTTTTTGTATATTATTTAAAAGTAAAAATTCAACATTTGCTCCTGTTTCCTTTTTTCCGTAAATCCTCGCTGGTATTACTTTTGTATTATTTCTAACTAAACAATCTCCTGGTTGTAAATAATCTAAAATATCTTTGAATGTTTTATGCTCTATTGTTTTTTCATTCCTATTTAATACCATTAATCTTGATTCATCTCTTTTTAAAATTGGAGTTTGTGCAATTAGTTCTTCTGGGAGTTCGTAATTAAATTCTGATACATTCATATTAGCTATTCTCCTTTTTATGCATTATCAAATTATTTGCATTGTTAAATGCTTTTGTTATTAGCATTTTTATTTGTTCAAATATATTACTTGGTTCATCAAATTCATCTAATTTTAATGAAAATTTAAAATCTTCTTCATGGTTTGGTTTAAGCTTAAAAACATTACTATTTAATCCTATATAACCACTACTTGTTTTTATTTCGCAATTCATATAATCTTCATACCATTTTTTTAAGCCTATAATTTTTTCATCCTTATATCCATAATTTGCATAATCGTGAAGCTCTGGTCTTTCATAACCATATTCTTTACAATTTCTTTCAAGTGTATGTAAAAATTCATGAATAAATACTTCTTCTGGAAATGTGTTTATGCTAGCATTATATTTATATGTATAACTTCCTGAACTATTAGGTAAACGAATATTTGAAAAACCTATTCCTAAATAATCCATTCCACCAAGTCCTATCCAATCATACACAGGTATGTCTTTTTGATGCTCATTATCTCCCAATCGTACACATATGTATATATGGTCGTAATCTTTCTGTGTTAAATATGGTTTCATTACTTTTTTTACATTTTCTGGTGCTACAAAGTATCCATTTTCTGTATCATATGATAGTGATGTAATTGGTTCATCAATTGTAATAACGTCATATGATACTTTCATTTTATTATTAGATAATTGTTCACAAGCTGTTTTAAATCTACTCATATTTTGTTTCATATCTGTAATATCTTCGTTACTCATATTTAAACGAATGTGATTTTTTTGACCATTTTTTTCTACTTCTACATCTGTATTTTTTATTATAAAGCAGGCAAAATTCCAATTATTATCAAGTGTTTCAGACCCTTCTTCTATGGAAAAATCTGAAAACCATGCTGTTCCTGTACAGTTATCATCATATCCACCTAGCCTAAACCCTAAATTGACACTTGTTCTATTTTTTGAATTAAAAATAAATTCTAACTTTTGCCAGTCAGTTGTTCCTGTAACACTTTCTGATTTTTCAACAGTATCTGCAATACTAATATGCGCACCTGCACTTGATACTTCTTTTAAAGTTTTTACATTTTCAGTTTTTACCATACAAGTTACTTTATAAGGTGTATTTGGTGTTACGCTAATACTTTTAAAAAACATAGCATCATTTACTTTAGGTGATGATATTTTATAACTATTCATTTTTGAATATTTAACTTCACTATCCCTTGAAAATTCTGATGTATATGGAATATATTCTGTTAGTATAAAATCATTAAAATTATTATTAATATACTTATTAAATAGTTTTATAGCAACTATAATTAATATAATAAGAACAATAAAATACAATATTCTTGATAAGGTTAGTTTCTCTCTATTTTTATTTAACATTTGTACTCTCCTAAAAAAAATCTAGTATTATTATACTAGATTTTTTTTTAAAATACAATATATTAATTCATATCAATATTATTTATTAATTCCTCACATTCTTTCCAATTAGAAACTTTTAAGCACTCATAATCCTTTTGCAATTTATTTAATATTTGTAATGTATTATCTTTTGAATCTAAATCTGCTACAATTATATCTTTTATGTACTCTTCTTTCCCGTATAATAATCGAAATAAAATTCCTCGTAAAAATCCTTCTATTTTCGTTTCTTGATTTTTTACTGCAATAATAACATAAATTCCATCACTTCTTAAATTTGTATATGAACATATATACATAATGCTCTTTATTATTTCAAATAAACCATATATTGCAAGAGTCCATAAAACACCATTAACAACAAAACTCCACATATAATTTCCTCCTGCTGTATTTTATGATTTTTATTTATTTTATGTTCATAGTTTTGCATACTATAGATAGCATATTAATTTTTTATGACATTTTGGTAACATTTGCTTTTTAGCTAATATTTTTAGTATAATAATTTTAGTAATATATTAATTTTTGAAGGGATTATTCTTTACAATGAACAAATTATTTGAAAATACAACTACATATACTTATGAATTATACCAAGAATTCGTAAAATTTCACAACGAAAAATATAACTTAAGGTACCATTTATACACTATATTGATGCTTGCTTTAATTATATTTTGTATGATTTCGCAATTTTTATATGACCGCATTCTTCTAGGAATCGCTTTTATTATTGTTATGGTGTTTTTCTTAGTTTACCGTGTTTTTCATCCTTATTTTTTTGTAAAAAAAGAGGCTCGGTAGTAATAAGATAAAGAATAATTTAAAAAATACATATTCGTTTTATAATGACCATATGGAAATAAAAAACAACAATACCATTATTAAAATGAAGTATTATAAATTATATAAAGTATTTGAAACTGAAACTAGTTTTTATTTATATATTAATAAAAATTATTCATATGTGCTTGATAAAAATTGTTTCTCTATTGGAAAAGCTGAGGATTTTTATAGATTTATAAAGAAAAAGTTATGGTATAAAGTATTTTAATATACAAAAAAATAGAGGTCAGCCCTGCAAGAAATGACCTCCATTTTTTGTTTTATTCTTCTACTTCCTCAAACTGCGAATTGTATAAATCGCTGTAGAATCCACCTTTTTCTAATAATTCTTCGTGTGTTCCTTGTTCTACAATGTCTCCGTGATTCATTACCAAAATTAGGTCTGCATTTTTTATTGTAGATAGCCTGTGTGCTATTATGAAACTTGTTCTTCCTTTCATTAGGTTATCCATTGCTGATTGTATTCGTTGTTCTGTTCTTGTATCTATTGAACTTGTTGCTTCATCTAGTATTAAGATTTTGGGGTCTGCTAGTATTACACGGGCTATTGTTAGAAGTTGTTTTTGACCTGCTGATATGTTTGATGATTCTTCATTTATTACCATATCATATGCTTTTGGGAGTGTTTTAATAAAGTGATGTACATGGGCTGATTTTGCTGCTTCTATTACTTCGGCATCTGTTGCTTCTGGTTTTCCATATTTTATGTTATCTTTTACTGTTCCTCCAAATAACCATGTATCTTGCAATACCATACCAAAATTTTTTCTTAAATCTGCTCTTGTAAAATCTTTTATGTTGTGTCCATCTATTAGAATTGCTCCTTGATTTACATCATAAAATCTCATAAGTAGTTTTACCATTGTTGTTTTTCCTGCTCCTGTTGGACCTACTATTGCAATTTTTTGTCCTTGTTTAATCTTAGCATTAAAGTCATTAATAATTATTCTATCTTCATCATATCCAAATTGTACATGATCAAATTCTACATTACCTTTTACATTTTCTATATTAGCTGTTTTTTCAATATTTTCAACTTCTTCATCTTCTTCTAAAAATTCAAATACTCTTTCTGCTGCTGCTACCATAGATTGTAGCATTGCAGATACTTGTGCAATTTGATTAATTGGCTGGGTAAATTGCTTATTGTATTGTATAAATGATTGTATGTTTCCTACTGTTATTTTTCCTTTTATTGCAAGATATCCTCCAAGAATTGATACTGCAACATATCCAACGTTTCCTATAAAATTCATAATAGGATGCATTAAACCTGATATAAATTGAGATTTCCAGCCAGATTCATATAATTTTTTATTTGCTTTTTCGAATTCATTAATTGCTTGTTCTTCACCATTGAATGCTTTTACAATAGTGTGTCCACCATATATTTCTTCTACTTGACCATTTACTTGTGCTAAATAATCTTGTTGAGCTGTAAAGTATTTTTGTGATCTTCCTACTACATTTTTTACAACAAAAATAGTAACAGGTAGTATAATAATAGATACAAGTGTCATTTCCCAGCTTATTGATATCATCATAATTAAAATTCCAATTAATGTGCAAATTGATGTAATAATTTGCGTAATACTTTGGTTTAAATTTTGGCTAAGTGTATCTATATCATTTGTTATAATAGATAACACTTCTCCATTTGTTCTTTTATCGAAATATCTCATAGGTAAATGATTTATTTTTTTTGCTATGTCATTACGTAATTTATATGTTAATTTTTGCGATACACCTGTCATTGTAAATCCCTGTATTAATGAAAACACTGCACTAATTATGTATAGGGTTAATAGTGTTAATAAAATACTTGCAATTTTCCCAAAGTCAATTCCGGAACCACCAGATAATTTACTAACAATTCCGTTAAATATCTCTGTTGTCGCATTTCCTAGAATTTTAGGTCCTACAATTGAAAATATAGTACTACCAACTGCAAATAAAATAACTATGGTTAATGCGATTTTATATTTTGATAAATATTCTTTTACAAGTTTTTTCGTTGTTCCTTTAAAATCATTTGCTTTTTCTACTACTACTGGTCCACGTCTTGGTCCCATACGTCTTAAGGGACCGCTTCTATTTACTGCCATTTTTTACTCCTTTCTTTTTTATATTTATTTTACTCTAATTCTTCTTTTGATAATTGTGATAATGCTATTTGAGAATATGTTTCACATGTTTTCATTAAATCTTCATGTTTTCCAATTCCAACAATCTTTCCTTCATCTAATACAATAATTTGGTCAGCATTTAAAATTGTACTAATTCTTTGTGCAACAATAATTACTGTTTTATCTTTAGTAATTTCTGAAAGTGCTGCTCTTAAGTTTGCATCTGTTTTTAAATCTAGTGCTGAAAAGCTATCATCAAACACAAAAATTTCTGGATCTTTTGCAATAGCTCTTGCAATTGATAAACGTTGTTTTTGACCACCAGATACATTATTTCCACTTTGTGCAATAGCTGATGCATATGTGTTTTCTTTTGCTTCTATAAATTCTGTTGCTTGAGCAATTCTTGCTGCTTTTTCCATTTGTTCGTCAGTCATATCTGGATTTGAATATTTAATATTTGATTCAATTGTTCCAGAGAATAATACTCCTTTTTGAGGAACAAACCCGATTTTTTCTCTTAAATCTTTTGCTTTAACTTCTTTTACATTAACTCCATCTATTAATAACTCTCCACCTGTTACATCATAGAAACGTGGAATTAGGTTCACAATAGTAGATTTTCCTGAACCTGTACTTCCTATAATTGCTGTTGTTTCTCCGAGCTTTTGCTGTAAAGGTTATATCTGTTAATAGTTCTTGGTCTGCATCTGGGTAACGGAATGAAACATTTTTAAATTCAACAAGCCCTGTTTTATTTTTATCAAATTCTTTTGTTTTTTCTAAATCTTTAATACTTTCATTAGTTTCTAGTACTTCATTTATACGCCTTGCTGATACTGCAGCACGCGGAAGCATAATTGATATCATAGATATCATTAAGAAGCTCATTACTATGTGCATTGTATATTGTATAAATGCCATCATATCTCCAACTTGCATAATTCCTTGGTCTATATTATGACCTCCTACCCAAATTATTAATAACATAATAGAGTTCATAACGAACATTAGAGCTGGCATCATAATACTCATTGACCTATTAACAAATATATTCGTTTTCATTAAATCAACATTTGCATTATCAAATCTTTTTTCTTCTCTTTCTTCTGTATTAAATGCACGAATAACTGGTAACCCTGTTAATATTTCACGGGATACTAAGTTTAATTTATCTATTAAATCTTGTAATTTTTTGAATTTTGGCATTGCTACTATAAATAGTGTAAATACAATCGCAATTATTGATAAAATAGCAAATCCTATAATCCATGCCATACTAGTATCGCTACCTGTAAGTACACGAATAAATCCACCAATTCCCATAATTGGTGCATATACTACTACTCTAAATAACATAGATATTAGCATTTGAATTTGTTGAATATCGTTGGTGCTACGCGTGATTAGTGATGCTGTTGAAAAGTTTCTAAATTCTTTATTACTAAATCCTAACACTTTCTTAAACACTTTTTGTCTTAATGTTTTTCCAAGTTTTGCTGCTACTTTCGAAGATAATAACATGATTGTAACAGCACATGACATACTAATTAAAGCAATTCCAAGCATTTGTAGTCCCGCAACAAATATGTAATTGTTTTGTATATTATCAGTGTTAATTCCTAAAGCTTTATATTCTTCTTTTGTTGCAGAAATTGCTGCTTGTGAAATCATTGTACCTAATTGTTTATCTATTTGGTCGTTCATAGTTTGTATAAATTCATTTTTTTGTTCCTCTGGCATTTGGTTTAAAATGTCTATTACACTCATTTGCTCCATTACTGCTTTTTGCTCTTGTGGTAAATTTGTAAGCATATTTTCTTTTATTTCACTTTGCATTTCTTCATTTGTTATACTGTACGCTATCATAAATGGCTTAGTTATTATGCTATCTAATTCTTCCTGTTCACTTTTTGTTAAATTTTTTAGAACATATATGCTTTCTTGTTCTATATATTGTTTATCGTTTAAGTATTTTTTTACTTTCTTTTTAGATTCTTCTGATAGATGTTTTGTATCTAGTTCGTAATAACTTAAAATTTCATCGTCATCTTCTGTAAATAACAATAAGTTATCCATTTGTGTTTTCCTAATAATAACTGGAGCTACATTTTCTATTCCTCCTGCTTGTATTCCAACATTTACAATTTTTGATGTGTAATTTGGTAGTTCCAAATCTGCCCATGCTTGAACACATAGTAGCAAAACAATTATTATTACTGATATGCTAGATTTCTTTAGATTTTTTAGTACTTTAAACATTTTTTCCTCCTATTTTTATTTGAATACATAAACACTGTATCTTATTATCATATTCGATACAGTGCAATTTGTCAATATTTGGTTTGTAAAGTTTTTGTGAATTTTATATATTTTTTATTCTTTCCATTGCCTCTATTGTATTTTCTCTACTTGCAAATGCTGTTAGTCTAAAATATCCTTCCCCACTCGGGCCAAATCCTACTCCTGGTGTTCCGACAATATTTGCTTTTTCTAATAAGTAATCAAAAAATTCCCATGATGTATATTTTTTTGGCACCTTTAGCCATATGTATGGTGCATTTTTTCCTCCATATACACTATATCCTGCATTTTTTAAACCTTGTCTTATTATTCTTGCGTTTTCTAAGTAATAATCTATGTTTTCTTTTATTTGAATTTGACCTTCGCAAGAATATATTGCTTCTGCTGCTCTTTGTGTTATGTATGGTACTCCATTAAATTTCGTACATTGACGTCTATTCCACAATTTGTTTAAATTTACTTCTTTTCCTTCTTTTGTATATGCTTTTAATTGTTTTGGTATTACTGTGTAAGCACATCTTACTCCAGTAAAACCTGCAGTTTTTGAAAAACTTTTAAATTCTATTGCTACTTCTTTTGCTCCTTCTATTTCATAAATACTATGTGGTATATTTTCTTCTCTAATAAATGCTTCATATGCGGAATCAAATAGTATAATAGATTTATTTTCTTTTGCATATTGAACCCATTTTGAAAGCTCATCTTTTGTAAGGACTGTTCCTGTTGGATTGTTTGGTAAGCACAAATATATCATATCTACTTTTTTATTCGGTAACTCTGGTGAAAAATTATTTTCTGCTACTGCTTGCATATATACTATTTTTTCATACTTATTTATTGTAGTATCGTATTTGCCTGCTCTTCCTGCCATAACATTTGAGTCTAAATAAACAGGATATACTGGGTCAGTAATTGCTATTATGTTATCATTACTAAATATTTCTACAATGTTTCCTGTATCGCATTTTGCTCCATCTGATACAAATATTTCATCTTTTTGTATTTTAATTCCTTTTGTTTTATAGTCATATTCTACAATTTTTTCTCTTAAGAAATCATAGCCTTGCTCTGGGCCATAGCCTCTAAAAGTTTCTTTTTTTGCCATTTCATCTGTTGCACTATGTATAGCTTTAATAACTATTGGAGCTAAAGGTAGGCTTACATCTCCTATTCCTAGTTTAATTATTTTTTTATTTGGATTTTCTTTTGAATACTTTGATACTTTTTTTGCTATTGTAGAAAATAAATAACTATCTTGCAAATCTAAATAGTTTTCATTAATTCTTATCATATATCATTTCTCCTTCAAACACATTTACAGCTGGGCCTGTCATATATATATGATTATTTTGTTTATCCCATTTTATTTTTAAATTGCCACCTAATAATTCTACTGTTACCTCATCTTCCACAAGTCCATTTATGTTACAGCAAACCGCCGCAGCACACGCTCCTGTTCCACATGCAAGTGTTTCACAAGCTCCTCTTTCCCATACTCTCATCTTTATTGTTTGTCTATTTATCACTTCTATAAATTCTATGTTTGCTTTTTTAGGAAAATGTTTATCTGTTTCTAAAATACTTCCATATTTTTTTACATCAAAATCATGTAAGTTTTCAACTATTGTTACAGCATGTGGATTTCCCATTGATACACAATTACATATAAATTCTTTATCCTCTGCTTGTATCTTTAGTTTTACAATATCTTTTTCCAAATTTTCTTGTAATATCACTGGTATTTCTTCTGCTTTTAATATTGGCGTTCCCATATCTACTGTTACAGTATCTACCTTATTTTTCTTTAGTTTTAAATCCAATGTTTTAATACCTGCTAATGTATCTATGGTAATGTGTGTTTTTTTTGTTAATCCCTTATCGTACACAAATTTTCCAACACACCTAATTCCATTACCACACATATCCGCTTCGCTTCCATCCTTGTTGTACATCTTCATCTTGAAATCGCAAATATCACTTGCACAAATTAAGATAAGGCCATCTGAACCAACTCCAAAATGTCTGTCGCTAATGCTATGTGCTAATTTTGATACATCATATGGTAGTTCACATTTTGTACAGTCTACATATACATAATCGTTACCTAACCCTTGCATTTTTGTGAATTTTAACATTTTACCACCTCAAAAAAGGTTCATTAAAAAAAGAAGAATGTATTCACATATTCTTCTTTTTTAATATATGCAATTTTAAAAATCACTGTTACTAAGTTCCATCTGTAATAATATTATGTTTGTTTAATATAGTAGTATAAACATCGTCTATATTATTTGTTCCTTCTTCATAAATTTCTTTTATCCTCTGGCTTTCTACTAATTGAGCACTTTCAGTATTTGCACTTAATATATACATTCCAACTAAGTACATTACAAAAAATAGCATAGAAATTAACACAAATAACATAATAGAACCTTTTTCTTGTTTTAATATTTTCATTTGTTTCCTCCACGTTTTAGGATTTTTTGTTTATTATATATTATGTTTTGTTTTTATTCAAGTTATTTTTAATTTTATGTTTTCAAATTTTATAGTTTTATATTAATATTTCCATAACTTATATTCATCTATCATTTTATCAAAATCAGATATGTAGTTTTTATCTTGCTCTATGAAAAATTATTTCAGCTGCTGTTTCATTAGTAATTGCATAATGAAACTTATTTTGAATTGTTGCATAAAAATCTTTAGCTATTTCTGAGTTTTTATTATAGTCAATACTACATTCTGCAAAAATATCAGTTACTTTTTGATAGAATCTTCTCTCACTTGTTCTAATTTCTTTTATTATTTCTAGTAGTTCATCAAAATAGTCTTTACCATATTTATTAGGATTTTTTAATTTTTCTTTATTTATACTATATCCTTTTATTATATACGATTTTAATACTTCTGTTGCCCACTGTCTAAATTTAGTTGCTTTCTTTGAGTTTGTCCTATAACCAACTGCTATTATTAAATCTAAATTATAATAGTCCAAATTCCTTTTAACGTTTCGATTTCCTTCATTTTGAACTGTAAGGAAATTCCTTATAGTTGAATTTTTTTCTAACTCGCCTTCATTATATATATTTTTTATATGTTCACTTATAGTCATTTTATTTTTTTCGAACAATTCTGCAATTTTATTCAGTGGTAACCAAATTGTTTCGTCATATAAAAAAGCTTCAACTTCTATTTTTTCATTTTCATCTTCATAAATAATTAAATCTCCTTTAGTTAATTCATTCACCAATATCATCTCCTTCTTAAAACTTTTGTTTGTATTATATCATAAATTAACTATAAATCAATATTTTATATTATTTTTAATTTTTCTTTCATCCATTTAACTCTTTCTTGGTGCATTTTTAATGCAAGTAAAATACCTTCTTCTATGTTGTATTTTTCTTTAATATATTGACCGTTTATTTCGCTTATACATTCCTTACCAATCTCATCAAATTTTATATTTTCAAGTTCTGTATTTCTTGTAGAGCATTTATCGCAAATTACTACAATTTGCAATCCTTCTAACCCTAGTTTTGATTTTGCTACTCTTTCTATGAAACTTACTTTTTTAGCAGGTGTCATTTTATAAAAAATTCCACCTTTCATATGCTCTTTTGATGATACTTTTCCATATGATATCCATTTTTTTGGTACACCTATTCTATTTCCTAAATTTCCTACAAGCTCTACCCCTTTTTCATCGTGTCCATGGTGATGTGGATATTTTTCTTTTGGTGTTATTCCTTTTCCTAAATCGTGTACTAGAGCTGCAAATCGAATAGCTAAATCATCTGTCATACTAGCTGATTTATCTACTACTATCATTGTGTGGTTGTATGCATCTCCTTCTGGATGGTATTGTTCTGGCTGCAATGCTCCTATTAGGTTATATATTTCTTCAAAATGAACATCTAATACATTTGCTTTTCTTAATGTATTAAAAAATTCTGAAGGATGTGAAGTTGCTAATGCTTTTTCAAATTCATGAAATACTCTTTCTTTTGATAATGTACATAATTCTTTTTTTAAACTTTCCATTTGTTTTATGGTATTTTCTTCTACTGTAAAACCTAGTTTTGCAACTAATCTTGCTACTCTATATACGCGTAAAGGGTCTTCTTTAAATGCTTCTGTTGTTGCTCTTATTATATGATTTTCTATGTCGCAAATCCCATTATAAGGATCTATGATTTCTCCTGTTAATACATCTTTTGCAATTGAATTTATTGTTACATCTCGTCTTGCTAAATCTTGTTCAATAGTTATATTTTCTCCTGTTTCAATAGAAAACTCTTTATGCCCTACACCTATTTTTCTCTCTTTTCTTGCAAGTGCAAATTCAACTCTATCAATATCAAATACTTCAAAATCTTTTCCTCTTATATGTGCTTTGGGAAATAGTTTTTGAAACTTTGATTTTGAAATTCCAGTAACGCAATAGTCTCTATCGTATATGGGCATTCCCATTATTTCATCACGAATTGCTCCACCAACTAAATATAAATTACCACCATTTTCTTTAATTATCTTTGCAATTTTTTCAATTTCCATCTACATTCTCCCTTTGTTCTCTACGTTATTTTATACCATTTTTTTAAATTTATCAATTTTACAGGGTAATTTCATAAAAAATTACAAAATTGTAATAAAATCTACGAAGCCTAGCAGGAAAGCCCCTTTAACAAGGGGGCTGGCACGCGAAAGCGTGACTGGGGGTTCTTATTCTTGTTTTCTATTCTCTATATTTTTAATAAACTCGCATTCTACCATACTATATTACTATTTTCTTTTCAGGAAATAAAAGTACACTTTATACTTATCTATTTTACTTTCTTGACTTTCTTGATTTTACGAATTAAATTTTTAATGTATGGAATATATATGACTATTTAAGAACCCCCAGTCGCCTATCGGCGCCAGCCCCCTTGTTAAAGGGGCTTTCCTGCTAGGCTTCGTAGATTTTATTACAATTTTGTAATTTTTTGTGAAATCACCATGTCAATTTTATTATTTCTATTGAAATTATACTATAAAATGTGTATAATAATGGCATATTATTAAAAAGGAGGTACTTTTATGATATTTACTAAAACTTCTACAGATACTGATACATTCAAAAAAGAAATTTATTCAAAAATTGAAAAATCTTTAGAAGATGTAAGATGTGGACGATTTCGTTCTATTAAAGATTTTAACTTAGAAATGGAGGAATTCTTTAACAATAATGAATAATTATTCAGTTTATCTCACCGAGTCTTTTGAAGAAGAATTCAGAAATATTATTTTTTATATCCATTCAATTCTTAAAGAACCCATTATATCACAAAAAATATATATTAAAATTCTTAATCACTTATACTCTTTAAATACTTTTCCAGAAAGATATCCCAGAATAGAAAACCTAAAAAATCTTAATATTAGAAAATTACATATAGATAATTATATAGTAATTTATGAAATCGCAAACAACTCTAAAGAAATTTTTGTATTACATATATTTCATTATAATCAAAATTATTTTAATATTTTATAATTTATTCTTATATAAAAATCACTAAATTTACACAAATTCATCTATAATTTTACCTTGACATATATGGTATTTAAGAATATACTTTAGATAGATTTTCATATTTTAATATGAATAAAATAAATTAAGGAGGTCTATGTATGGATAACTTAGTAGAAATTAGATGGCATGGTAGAGGCGGTCAAGGTGCTAAAACTGCGTCTTTATTACTTGCAGATGCTGCTTTTAATACTGGAAAATATATTCAAGGTTTTCCTGAGTATGGCCCTGAAAGAATGGGTGCTCCTATAACTGCTTATAATCGTATTAGTAATAATCCTATTACTATCCATAGTAATATTTATGAACCAGATTATGTTGTTGTAGTTGATGATACTTTACTTGAATCTGTTGGTGTTACTGATGGTCTTAAAGAATCTGGTGCTATTGTTATTAATACTACAAAAGATGTAGATTATTTAAAGAGTGTTTTAAATGGTTATAAAGGCGACATTTATACAATTGATGCAAGAAAAATATCTATGGAAACGCTTGGAAAGTATTTTCCAAATACTCCTATGCTTGCTGCAATTATAAAGGTTAGTGGCATTATGACTGATAAGGAATTATTAGATGATATGCAAGGTTCTTTTAAACATAAATTTGCAAAAAAACCTGAAGTAATTGAAGGAAATATGAAAGCGCTAGAAATGGCTTTAAATGAGGTTAAGAAAATTAACTAAATTACTATATTTATGAAAGGAGAAGAATTATGACTAGTGAAAAAATAAATAAAGATACTCCTTGGCAAGATTTAACTATTGGTGGAAATATTTATGATGCTGGAAATGCTAAAGAGTTTAAAACAGGAGATTGGAGAAGTGTTAAACCAATTTATTTAAACGAAAAGTGTAAGCAATGTGGTTTATGTTTTCCTGTTTGTCCAGATGATGCCATACCTGTAAATAAAGAACAAAAACGTGAAGATTTTAATTACGATTATTGCAAAGGTTGCGGTGTTTGTGCAAAAGTGTGCCCTTTTGGTGCAATTGAAATGAAATAGAAAAGAAAGGAAGTTTAAAAATGAGTATTAGAGAACGTTTAAGTGGTAATGAAGCTTGTGCAATTGCAATGAAGCAAATTAATCCAGATGTTGTTGCAGCATTTCCAATTACACCTTCAACAGAAATACCACAATATTTTTCTACTTTTGTTAGCAATGGAGCTGTAGATACAGAATTCGTTGCTGTTGAAAGTGAACATAGTGCTATGAGTGCTTGTGTTGGTGCAGAAGCTGCTGGTTCAAGAGCTATGACTGCAACCAGTGCTAATGGATTATCTTTTATGTGGGAGATGATTTATATTGCATCTTCTATGAGATTACCTATTGTTATGTCTTTAGTAAATAGAGCCGTATCTGGACCTTTAAATATACATAATGACCATTCAGATGCAATGGGAGTAAGAGATGCCGGATGGATTATGCTTTTTTCAGAGAATAACCAAGAAGCATATGATAATTTAATTATGGCACATAGAATTGCAGAACATAAAGATGTTTTGTTACCTTTAATGGTATGTCAAGATGGTTTTATTACATCTCATTCTATTGAAAATATTGAATTAATTGAAGATGATTTAGTAAAAAAATTTGTAGGCACATATAAGCCAGAACATTATTTATTAAATGCAAAAGAACCAATAGCAATGGGTCCTTTAGATCTTCAAAGTTATCTTTTTGAACACAAAAAACAGCAAGCACAAGCTATGATAAATGCAAAAAAAGTTATTTTAGATGTAGCAAAAGATTTTGAAAAAATGACTAAAAGAAGTTATTCTTTCTTTGAAGAATACAAATTAGATGACGCAGAAATTGCTATTGTTTGTATGAATTCTACTGCTGGAACTACTAAAGCAGTAATAGATGAATTACGTAAAAATGGTGTTAAAGCAGGTTTATTAAAAATTCGTGTATTTAGGCCATTCCCAGCAGAAGAAATTGCAAAAGCTTTATCACATGTAAAAGCAGTTGCAGTTTTAGATAAAGCAGATTCTTTAAATGCTTGCGGTGGAGCATTGTTTAGTGATGTTACATCAGGTATGCAAGTAAACAAAGTAAATGTTCCTACTGTTAATTATATTTATGGTATTGGTGGTAGAGATACAAAGTCTTCTGATATTGAATCTGTATTTTCAGATTTATCAAAAATCGCAAAAACAGGTGATATAGGTAACCCTTATCGCTATTTAGGATTAAGAGGTTAGAAAGGAGTGAATATTATGGCATATAATTTAAAAGAAGTTATTGCAAATAAACCTTCTAGATTTACTTCTGGGCATAGAATGTGTGCTGGATGTGGTGCTCCTGTAGTTGCTAGAATGGTATTAAGAGCATTAAAAGAAGATGACCACGCAGTTGTTGCTGGTGCAACTGGTTGTATGGAAGTTTCTACTTTTATATATCCATATACTGCTTGGACAGATTCTTTTGTACATACGGCTTTTGAGAATGCTGCATCTACATTATCTGGTGTAGAAGCGGCCTATAAATCTATGAAAAAACAAGGAAAATTACCTGACGATAAACATACTAAGTTTATTGCATTTGGTGGAGATGGTGGTACATACGATATTGGTCTTCAATCACTTTCTGGAGCTATGGAAAGAGGTCATGATATGGTGTATGTTTGCTATGATAATGGAGCATATATGAATACAGGTATTCAACGTTCAAGTGCTACTCCTAGGTTTGCAGATACAACAACAAGTCCTGCTGGAAGTGTTATTCCTGGTAAAATGCAATCTAGAAAAGATTTAGCAAAAGTTATGGCAGCTCATCACTTACCTTATGTTGCACAAAGTATAGCTATAAATAATTTTAAAGATTTATATGAAAAATCTGAAAAAGCAATTTATACAGAGGGACCATGTTTCTTAAATGTACTCGCTCCTTGCCCTAGAGGATGGGGATATGCAACTGATGACCTTATGCAAATAAATAAACTTGCTGTTGAAACTTGTTATTGGCCTTTATATGAAGTAATTGATGGCAGATATGTAATTAATTATAAACCAAAAAACAAACTTCCTATAGAAGAATTCCTAAAACCACAAAAGCGTTTTAAACATATGTTTAAACCTGGTAATGAATGGATGATTGCTGAATTTCAAAAAGAAGTTGATGCAAGATGGCAGGAATTGCTAGATTTAGAGGAAATTACAAATAAAGAATAAATATAAGATAGAAATGAACCTTCTTTAAATATGGAAGGTTCATTTCTATCTTTGTTTTCTTTATATTACAATACATCTTTTTTTATTCTTCTTCTGGTGCTTCTACTGGACAAACTCCTGCACATGTTCCACATCCGATGCATGCATCTTGGTCTATTACAAATTTTTGATCACCTTGTGAAATACATTCTACTGGACAATTTGCTGCACATGCTCCACAACTAATACATTTATCAGTAATTTTATATGCCATATTTTTCGCCTCCTTTATTACTACATTTTATTTTATATAAAAAATATTTATAACAATTTATGGATTTTTGCTTGCTTGTAATTCTTGTTCATCTAGTTTTTCTAATTTTTTTAATTCCTTTAGTTCTTCTTTGTCTAATCCTTGTATATCATCTTTTTCTTCTACATCTTTAATAAGCTTTAGTTCATTTGCATCAAATTTTTTGTAGAAAAAGCCTTCTTTATCTTTAAATTTTACTCTTACTTTTTCTTTTAAAATTTCAACTGAATCTACTACTCCTTCTCCCTCTTCTTTTGCTTTCACAATAGCCCCTACTTTTGGAAGTTTTGCAAGCTTTTCCTCATATGCTTCTTGTTCATATTTTAAACAACACATTAACCTGCCACAATTTCCAGATATTTTTGAAGGATTTAATGATATGTTTTGTTCTTTTGCCATTTTTATAGATACTGTTTCAAAGTTTCCTAGAAAAGAACAACAGCATAATTCTCTACCACAAATTCCATTTCCACCTATTCTTTTTACTTCATCTCTAACTCCTATTTGACGAAGTTCTATTCTTGTTTTGAAAATTGCTGCTAAGTCTTTTACAAGTTCTCTAAAATCAATTCTTCCTTCTGCTGTAAAGTAAAATAATAGTTTTGAGTTATCAAATTTGTATTCTGCCTCTGTTAAGTTCATATCCAATTTATGTTTTTTTATTTGTTCTTGGCAAATTTCAAATGCTTCTTTTTCTTTTTGCTTATTTTCTTCATTATGTTTCTTGTCTTTATATGTAGCTACTCTAATAATTGGTTTTAATTCTGTTTCTATTTTTTCTTCTGGTATGTTTCTATTGGCAATAACTACTTCTGCATATTCTTCTCCCATTGCTGTATCCACTATTACAAATTGACCTTTTTCTATTTTATTCTGTTTTGGATCGAAAAAATATATTTTTCCTGGTCTTTTAAATCTTACTCCTATTATTTCTTTCAAAATATTATTCCTCCCATATTTTATATAACATACTGTCTATACTCATATCATAATTACTATTTGCTTTTAAACGCTTTTTCGTTTGTTCTACTGCTTCTATATATTGTATATAATGTGGATTTTTAATTGCTCTTTCTTGTAATAAAATATTAATGAAATCTAATGTTTCAAATATGCTTTCTTTATTTGCATATATAAAATCTAGCTTATTTACCACATCAATTAAATTATATTTTTCAATGTTCGTAAAAATTTCTATTATTTTTTCATAATCTTCTTTTTTTTCATTCACTCGTATGGCTTTTTCTATACTTCCTTCACAAGCTTTTAAAAGATTATTATCTAATTCTATTTTTTCTTTTGTTTCTAAATATTCTTTTAGAATTGAATTTGGTATTTTATGAAAAACAACTTTCATACATCTTGATTTTATTGTATTTAAAAACATACTTTCATTTGAACCTGTCATAATTATTGTAACAAAGCTTGGTGGTTCTTCTAATGTTTTTAATAAACAGTTTGATGCCTCTTTAGTCATACAATCTGCATCTTTTATAATATATACTTTTTTTCTTGATATAATTGGTTTTTCTAATACTTTTTCTCCGCATTTGTCTTATTTTTTCTATTTTTATTGTTCCTGCTTCTGGTTCAATTTCTATTAAATCAGGATGACTATTTGCATTAAATTCTATGCAAGATTTGCATTCATTACATGGAGGTATTTCTCCATCACATAAAATCATTTTTGCAAATTCTTTTGCAAATAAAGTTTTTCCTATCCCCGACGTACCAATAAATAGGTAACTATGCATTAATTTTTTGTTTGTAATAATGTTTCTTAATGTGTTTTTTATTTCTTCATTTCCAACTAGGTTTTCAAAACTCACCTTTATTCTAGCTTCCCTTCACAAGTTATTTTACTTTTCCAAATAAATTAAGTGGCCAAAAACGTATCCATACTTTACTTTCTATTTTTTCTAATGGAACACATCCAAAAGCTCTTGAATCTGTACTATGAGGTCTATTATCTCCCATTGCAAATACACATCCTTCTGGTACTGTTAAATCGGTAAATGGACCTGTTAAGTCGGTAACAACAGTATCTTGTAAATAATCTTCATTAAGCTGTTCTCCATTAATGTATACTTTTCCATCTTCTATTTTAATATGTTCTCCTGGAAGAGCTATAACTCTTTTTATATAACTTTCTTTTCCAATTTCTAAAACATGGTAACGAAAATTTGAAAATATATTTTTAAATTTATAATTATATTCTGCTACTGGATAGTTAGTATCAATTTCTGCTGCTGATACATATGTTTTTGATGGTGCTTCAAAAGTGATAATATCGCCTCTTTTTGGCATTGTATGTGTAGTTCTTGCTATTCTATTTAAAATTAACCTTTGTCCTTCTTTTAATGTAGGAAACATTGATGATTGTTGTACAATTGTTGGTGTTCCTATAAAATAACGCACAAGCAATGCAAGTGCAACTGCTATTACTATACAATATACCCATTCCAAAACTTCTTTTATTCTACCTTTTGTTTCTTCACTCATTTTACTTTACTTCCTTTCAAAGTATCCGCTTTTGCTTGTATTATTATATATTAAAATTTATATTTTATCAATACACTAATCTATTTTTTTGTAGGTATACGTATAACTACTTCTGTTCCTTTTCCTTGTTCACTCTTTATATCTATACTTCCGTCATTTTTATCTAGTATTTCTTTTGCAATAGAAAGCCCAAGACCTGTTCCTCCCATTTCTCTTGTACGTGCTTTATCTACTCTATAGAATCGTTCAAATATTCTAGTTAAATCTTCTTCTGGTATCCCTAATCCATTATCTATTACTTTTATGTATGCATCGTTATATACAAATCCTACATATATTTTTATGTGGCCACCTTCTTTTGTATATTTGATGCTATTTGTTAGCACATTTAGTACTACTCTTTCAATTCCATATTTATCTGCATACACTGGGGGAACATTTGCTGTTACAAAACATTCTACTTGATGTTTCTTTTTATCCATTTCTATTTGTACTTTTTCTTGACAACTTTTTACTAATTCTCCTAAATCAAATTCTTCTTTTTGTACTTGTACTTGGTTATTGTCAAACCTAGATAATGAGAGTAAATCTGTTACTAGTTTTGCCATTCTTCTTGCTTCTGATGCAATTACATTTAAGAACTTATCTTGTGTTTGTTTATCGTATTCTCCTTCTAATAACGTATCTGCATATCCCATTATTGATGTGATTGGTGTTTTTAATTCGTGTGATACGTCTGCAACAAATTCTTTTCTCATATTATCTAGTTTTACATGTTCTGTTATATCTTGTATAACTACCATAACACCTTCTGCACGGTCAAATTCATCTTTTAATGGTGCAAAAAATAAGTTCATGTGCTTGTCGCCTATACTTATTCTTTCTTCTGATGATGTCCAATCGTCTAGATATATTATTTTTTCCATATTTATTTCTATATTTAGTCTTTTAAATATTTTTTCAAAAGTTTCATCTTCTGGCATAATTCTTAAATATCTTGTTGCTGCTGGGTTTACTAGTATTATTTTTCCATCCATATTAAATGCTATAATTCCATCTGTCATATGTAATAATATAGTTTCAATTTGCTTTTTTTGTCTTGATATTTCACCTAAGTTCTCTTTTAGCTCTGTTGTTACCATACCAAGTGCTCCTGCAATTCCGTCTACTTCCTTGCTTGTTTTATTATCTTGTATTTTTGTATCTTCTCCTGTTGCTACTTTTTTTGCACTATCTATTAATCTATTAATTGGCATTGTAATTTTTGTTATAACATATATAGTAATAACAACTGAAATTATTATAATTGATAAAGTAGCATATATAGATAACATAATTCCATTATGGATGGTAGCAGATAATTCACTTCCAATAACATCTATATTGTTTATAGATGCTAAGTTTAGATATGTTGTTTGTAAACTAATTACAAAATATGCTCCAATTCCTGCTATTAAAATTACTGCTATTATGGTTAATATTAATATAATTTTTAATTGTACGTTTTTTATCATGATATCCTCCTAGTTTTAAAGTCGAAAGCAAGATTTGCTTTCGACTGTCAGTTTTGCTATTTAGATGCGATATAATATCCTACTCCTCTTTTTGTAATTAGTATTTTGGGATTAGATGTATCTTTTTCTATTTTTTCGCGTATTCTTCTTACTGTAACATCAACCGTTCTAATATCTCCATAATATTCATATCCCCATACTTTTTCAAGTAAAATTTCTCTTGTTATAACTTGACCTGGTTGGTTTGCTAAATATTTTAATACTTCAAATTCTCTTAATGTTAAATCTACTACTTCGTCTTTAACTCTTACTTCAAATTTATCTAAGTCTAGAGTTAAATCTCCTACTACTATTTTGTTTGTATTGTCTTCTCTTCCTGTATTTACACTAGAATTTGCAGAAACTTCAACTTTTCTTAAGTTTGCTTTTATTCTTGCCATTAGTTCTCTTACACTGAATGGTTTTGTTACATAGTCATCTGCTCCTAACTCTAACCCTAGTATTTTATCTATTTCTTCATCTTTTGCTGTTAACATTAAAATTGGTACATTTAAAGTATGTCGTATTCTTTTACATACTGCAAGTCCATCCATTTTTGGAAGCATTATATCTAGTAAAATTAAATCTGGTTTTTGGTTTAGTGCAATATCTACAGCAGTTAATCCATCATTTGCTTGTAATGTATTATATCCTTCTTTTTCTAAGTTATATACTAAAATATCAACAATATGTTGTTCATCATCAACGATTAATATAGTTTTTTTGTCTTGTGCCAAGGTTTCATCCATAAGGCTACACCTCACTTTTTCTTAATTAAAATATCTATGATAAAATATATCATAGATATTTGTTTTGTACAATAGTTTTTATAATTTTTCTTCTAACGCCATATATATTAATGCCATTCTTATATATACACCATTTTGAACTTGTTTAAATATTCTTGCTTTTTTACATTCTACAACATCATCTGCAATTTCTACTCCTCTATTGAATGGAGCAGGATGCATAATTATTGCTGTATCTTTCATTTTTTCCATGCGCTCGTAATTTAATCCATGTAGTTTATGATATTCTTCTACAGTTTCTATCATAGATTTTTCATGTCTTTCATGTTGTACTCGAAGTAGCATAACTACATCAACCTTATCTATTATTTCATCAAAGTCTACAAAATTGTATCCTTCTTCTTTATATTCTTCTGGACCAGAAGTATATACTGTCATTCCTAACCTTTGCATTATTTTTATATTTGTATGAGCAACTCTTGAATGTTTTATATCTCCAACAATTACTGCTTTTAATCCTTCAAATTTTCCAAATTCTTGGCGTATAGTTAATAAATCAAGTAATGATTGTGATGGGTGATTTCCTGTTCCATCTCCAGCATTTAATATTGGTATATTTATTTTGCCCACTAATTGATTATAATATTCATTTTCTACATGTCTTATAACTACTGCATCTGTTCCGAACATTTCAAATGTCTTTACAGTATCATACAAGCTTTCTCCTTTTTTTAAACTAGAGTTTCCTGCATCAAAGTTTTGTGTTCTACATCCTAATTTTAAAGCTGCCATATCAAAGCTATAATGTGTTCTTGTAGATGGCTCAAAAAATAGGTTTGAAATTACTTTTTTTCCTTTGTAATCTACTTCTTTTCCGTTTTTAAATTCTTCTGCTAAATCAAGTATTTTGTTAATTTGTTCTATGCTAAAATTATCCAAACTCAATACATTCATTTAACCTACCCCTTTTTCGACATTTTTTCTATTTTAGCATTATACATAAAATTTTACAAGGGGTTTGGAATTTTTTTTATTTTTTTGCTTTCTTCTTCTTTTTTACTTGTGGTTTTTCTTCTTTTGTTTCATCGTATTTTTCTCCTGGCTTTGGCTTATTCCAAGAAATATAGTCACAAGATTTTGGATTATTTTCGCAAATATAATAGTTTCTTTTTCGTTTAGTTTTTCGAATTTGTACTTTTGCTCCACATTTTGGACATGGTACATCTATTGTTTCTACAAATGGTTTTGCGCATTTACATTCTGGATAGCCAGGGCATGCTAAAAATTTTCCGTATTTTCCGTATTTTATAACCATCATTTTTCCACATTTTTCACATGGTACATCTGATACCTCTTCTACTAATTTAACATGTTCTAATTCTTTTTCTACTTTTTGTACTACCTCTTCAAATGGAGTATAGAATTCTTCTATAACTTTTTTCCATTCTTCCTTTCCATCTGCAATTTTATCGAATTCATCTTCCATTTGTTTTGTAAATTCTACATTTATTACATCTGCAAAATTTTGGATTAATAATTTATTAACAATTTTTCCAAGATCTGTTGGTGCTAATTGTTTTTGAATTTTTTCAATATATCTTCTTTCTAGTATAGTCGTAATGGTTGGAGAATAAGTACTTGGCCTTCCAATTCCTTTTTGCTCTAATTCTTTTACAAGACTTGCTTCTGTGTAACGTGGTGGTGGTTCTGTAAAACTTTGCTTTTGATCTATTTTTTGTTTAATTAATATTTGATTTTCTTGTAAATCTGGAATTTTTGTATTTTCTTCTTCTTCTTTTTCATCTTGACCTTCTACATATAAAACCATAAAACCTTTAAATTTTAAGTTTTGACCATTTGCTTTAAAAGTGTAGTTATTTGCATCTATTGTTACTGCTAAAGTATCATAAACTGCTTGAGACATTTGGCTTGCTATGAATCTATTGTAGATTAGTTTATATAACTTATATTGGTCGTTTGTTAATGAATCTTTTATTTCATCTGGATTTATATTTACATATGTTGGTCTAATGGCTTCATGGGCATCTTGGGCATCTTTATTTGTACGATAATATCTGTTATCGTAATATTCTTCTCCATATTGTTTTAGTATTTCTTCTTTTGCTGCTGCTCTTGCAACTTCTGAAATTCTAGTAGAGTCTGTTCTCATATATGTGATTAAACCTACTGTTCCTCTTTCTGGAATTTTTACCCCCTCATATAACCCTTGTGCTACACTCATTGTTTTCTTTAATGTAAAACCTAATTTTCTAGATGCTTCTTGTTGCATTGTGCTTGTTGTAAATGGTGGAGCTGGTGTTCTCTTTTTTGTTCCTCTTTTTATTTCTTTTACAATGAAGTCCGCATTATCTATATTTTTAATAATTTCATCTACTTCTTCCTTTTTATGAAGTTCTATTTTTTTATTGTTTTTTCCATAGAATTTTGCTTCAAATGCTTTAGCTTTCTTATCTTTTAACAAACTTACATAAATATTCCAATATTCTTCTGGAATAAATTTTTCAATTTCTTCTTCTCTATCAACAATTAACTTAACTGCAACAGATTGCACTCTTCCTGCAGATAACCCACGTCTCACTTTTTTCCATAATACTGGGCTAATTTTATATCCTACAATTCTATCTAATACACGGCGAGCTTGTTGTGCGTTAGTTAAATTCATATCTATTTTTCGTGGTTTTTTAATTGCTTCTTGAACTGCTCCCTTTGTAATTTCATTAAATGTAACCCTTACTTCCTCTTTTTCATTAATTCCTAAAATGTGCGCTAAATGCCATGCAATTGCTTCTCCCTCACGGTCAGGGTCAGTTGCAAGGTACACTTTTTTAGCAGCATTTGCCTCTTTTTTTAAAGATTTAATTAAATCCCCTTTTCCTCTTATATTTATATATTGTGGTTCAAAATCATTTTGAACATCTACACCTAACTTAGATTTTGGAAGATCGCGAATATGCCCCATAGATGCTACAACCTTTGTACTTCCACCTAAGAACTTTTTAATAGTATTTGCTTTTGCTGGTGATTCCACTATAATTAACTTATCTGCCATTATACTCTCCTTCACTTTTGTTTATATTAAACTATTCTAGACTATATTATTTCTTTTTGCAAGTAATTTTTTAAAAAATAAGAAAAGTTGCTTTGCCACATGTACAGGTTTGCATCGCAAACCGCACAGCCCAAGGAAACTTAACCTTGTTGTATAGCAAAAATCTTCGATTTTTACTATACAATAAGAAAAACAAAGAGTCTCTCTTTGCTTCCTTATGCTTTTAATAATTCTTCTACCATCTCTTCAGTTACTACTGGCGTTATTTTTCCGGCTTTTAAATTTTTCTAATATTTTGTTTATCATTTTTTCTTCGTGTGTTATTTTATCTATTATTTTATTTTCTACATTTATGTGGTTTTCTTTGTACTCTGTTTTTATTACTTCGATACCATATACCGACTTAAAGTTTTCTACTTTTTCTGTCTTATAGTATTCTAATCTAATTGGATAGTAGATATTATTGTTTGCTAGAATTTCTTCTCCAACATATGTACCGCCATAAAAACTTTTCATTTGCTCTCCTTCCCCTTTTAAAATTAAACAGCCCTTATAATATATAACAACTTTAAGGAAGATTGCAAGGATTTTCGTTCGCACAATTCGACGTTTTTCTATATAGTTTTATACTAACCGACAATTTTCGTTTGCTTTTGACTATTTTTTTACGTCTGTAATCAAAAATATATATTTAAGAAAACATTTTGTAATATTTATTTTACCAATTTTTGTACTTCATTATAAATTTTTTCTTCTACATCTTTTACAGCAATTTTTTTAGCGTTTTTACCCATTTTTATCATATTGTCTTTATTTTCAATAATTTCATTTATTTTTATATTTAGTACTTCCTTTGTTAAATCATTATTATTAATTACTTCAGCTGCTCCCACATTTTGTAACACTTTCGCATTGTACTCTTGATGATTATTACTTACATTTGGTAATGGTATAAATATACTTGGCTTTCCTACAATAGAAACTTCTGTAATAGTCATTGCTCCGCTTCTTGCAATTACTAAATCACACATATTCATAACTTCTTCCATATTGTAGATATATGGAACAATTTTTACATCTTTTATTTTAGAAAAATCTTTTATTTGCTCTTTTACAATATCATATTGTTTTGGTCCTGGCGCCCACATTATTTGATAATTATTATTCATTTTATCATTAATTAGATTAATAACAGAATCATTAATTGCCTTTGCTCCTTGGCTGCCACCAAAAATTAAAACAACTGGTTTTTCATTATTTAGTCCTAACTTTTTTCTTATCTCTTGTTTTTGTAACTCTGTTAATTTTAAATCCTTTATTTTTGTTGGTGTACCAGTATGTACAACATTTCTTGCCTTTAATAAATACTTTCCGTGCTTCCTCAAAACTAATTAAAATAGTATCTACTTTTTTAGATAGCATTTTTACAGCTTTTCCTGGAAAAGCATTACTTTCATGTAATAAGGCTGGTATATGATATTTTTTTGCAGCAAGAATTGCTGCACCACAAATATACCCACCAGTCCCAATTACAATATCTGGATTATATTCTTTAACAATTTTTTTTGCTTGTTTAATTCCTTTTAAAGTTTGTAAATTATTTTTTAAAGTTTGTAAACTTATTTTTTTACTAAGACCATAAGCTTCTATGGTTTTTAGTTCATATCCTGCTCTTGGTACTAAATCATTTTCTAACCCTCTATTAGTACCTAAAAATACAATTTCAGAATTTGGTTGTTTCTCTTTTATTATATTTGCAATTGCAATAGCAGGATTAATATGACCTGCTGTTCCTGCAGCCGCTATAATTACTTTCATAAACCCCATTTCCTCCTTTATAGTATTACAAATAGCACTTTATACCTTTTTTGATGACCTTGAAATGTTTAGTAAAATTCCTACTGAACACAGTAATATAACGAGTGCTGTACCACCATAACTAAAGAATGGTAGCGGTATACCTGTATTAGGCATAGACGAAGTTACAACGGCAATATTCATTATTGCCTGCAACCCAATAAGTGATGTAATTCCTACTGCTATTAAACTTCCGAACATATCCTCAGCACGCATTGCAATAAGAAAACCTCTCCAAATAAAAATTGCAAATAAAATAATAACAACCGAACATCCAATAAAGCCTAATTCCTCTGCTAGTACTGAAAATATAAAATCATTGTGTGGTTCTGGTATGTATAAGAACTTTTGCTTACTTTCTCCAAGACCCGCTCCAAATAATCCTCCTGAACCAATTGCATATAAACTTTGTACAACTTGCCAACCATCACCTGTTAAATCTTCCCACGGGTTAAGGAAAGTGGTGATTCTTGCTAAACGAAAACTTTCCTTTCCTTCTGATGAATCTGAAGGTTTTGTAATTTTATACACTAAAAAACTACCTATTAATACTGCACCTATTGCTCCTGCAACTATAAAATATCTTATTTTAGTACCCGACATAAGTAACATAATAGACATAACAGCTATAATAATAATTGTAACACTTAAATGGTTTTGCAATAATACTAATATAAGTGCTATTGGTGTTATAAATAAAAATGGAACAAAAAATCCTGTTTTAAATGTTTTTATTTTATCTCTATTTTTGGTAAGCCAAGCTGCATAAAAAATTATTAAAGCAATTTTTGCAATTTCAGATGGTTGAAATCTTACAAAACCTAAATCTAACCATCTTGTAGCTCCTTTACTAGAAGAACCTAAAAATGGTACTATTGCAAGTACAATAACAGAACCAATATAGGCAATTTTTGCAAATTTAGAATAAATTCTATAATCAATTCTTGAAATTGTAAGCATTAAGACGACTCCAACTACTGCAAATATTGCTTGCTTTGTAACATATGAATAACTGTTACCACTTTCTGCTAAAGCTGATGGAGAACTTGCCGATAATACCATAATAATTCCCATTGCTAGTAACACTAAAACTGTTATAAATAAAACAAAATCAAATGGCTTTTCCCCGGGTTGCTACATTTTTTCTATTTTGCTGTTTCACTCTTGTTCTCCTTTCTTTTTTACTTTCTTATATTATAAATAAACCTACTATACATGCAACTAATGTAATAATGCTAAACACTGACACAACCTTATTTTCTCCCCAGCCAGATAATTCGAAATGATGATGTAGCGGTGCCATTTTGAAAATTCGGTTTCCTGTTTTTTGAAAATATACAACTTGCATAATAACAGATAAAGTTTCAAGTACAGGAATTATTGCTATAACAATTAATATAAGAGGCATTTTTAAATATAGTGCAAGAGCTACAATAACCCCACCTAGAAGCAAAGATCCTGTATCCCCCATAAACACTTTTGCAGGATGCATATTAAATAATAAAAATCCAAGACATGATCCTATTACAATTGTGCCAAATACAACAACTTCTTTAACATCATAAATAATTCCTATTACTGTTAAACAAGTAATAATTATTGCAGATACTGTTGGGCAAAGCCCATCTACTCCATCTGTTAAATTAACTGCGTTTGTTGTTCCGAGTATAACAAATATCGCAAATGGAATATAAATCCATATTGGTAAATTTAAGTATACTTTTAAAATTGGAATATATGTATCAGTTCCTAAATTTATAACTTTAATTAAATAAATAACGTAAAATACTGCAATTGTTAATAATCCTATCATTTTGTATGCTGGCTTTAAGCCTTTTGTGTTTTTAAATATTAGTTTTTTTATATCATCAATAAACCCAATTAAACCAAATCCTAGCGACATAATTGCAAGTGGAATTAGTTTTTTTGCTAAATCTAATTGGTCATCGTTTGCGTATGTTAAAAATACAAATACAATTAATATAGCAATAGACGCTGCTAGTATGATTCCTCCCATTGTTGGCGTTCCTTGCTTACTTAGATGCGACTGCGGTCCTTCTTCTCTTTCTATTTGACCTATCTTTAATTTTTTTAAAATGGGAATTGCGCACATACCAAAAACTACAGTTGCTATAAAGGATAGTAGTAGTATTTTTATTTGAAAATAATTCAATTTTCTCACCCTTCATTTTTCGTAGTTAGTAGTTGCTAACTTTTTATATTTCATAATTTTATTATTTCATATTATCTATAACTTCTTTTACAATTTCTCTTTCATCAAATGGATATTTTATATGATTTACTTCTTGGTATGATTCATGCCCTTTTCCAGCAAGAACAATAATATCATTTTTATTTGCCATTTCAATTGCTACTTTAATTGCTTCTTTTCTATCTTCTATACAAGTATATTGCCCTTTAGTCTTTTTTATTCCTTCTTCAATATCAGAAATAATTGTAGATAATTCTTCTGTTCTTGGATTATCACCTGTAATAATTGTATAATCTGCTACTCTACCTGATACTTCTCCCATTAATGGACGTTTAATACGATCTCTATCTCCTCCACATCCAAATACACATATTACTCTTCCTCTTGTGTAAGATTTTACTGCTTTTAAAATTCCTTCTAAGCTTTCTGGAGTATGTGCATAGTCTATCATAATTGTTAAATCTTTTTTATTATCTACAAGTTCACTTCTTCCAGGTACTCTTACTTCTTCTAGCGCTTCCTTTATTTGCTCTGCATTTGCCCCAAGTTTTGTTGCAACACATATTGCAGCAAGAGAATTATATACGCTAAATCTTCCTGGAATAGATGTTTTTACTCTTTCATTTTTATTATCGATTTTTACTTTAAAGTCTACATATGAATTTGTAATTGTAATGTCTTTTGCAAGTACATGGCAAAAGTTATCTATTCCATATACAGTTATTTGTGGTGTTTTGGCAATTTTTGCAACTTTTGCACCATAAACATCATCTGCATTTACAAATCCTACTTTACACATATCAAATAATTTTAATTTTGAATTGAAATAGTCTTCCATATCTGGATGTTCATTTTTACTAATATGCTCTTGTGAAAAATTAGTAAATACTCCAATATCAAAATCACAACCTAATACGCGGTTTAGTTTTAAACTTTGAGAAGATACCTCCATAACTACAGCATCTACCTTTTCTTCTACCATTTGTGCAAATATCCTTTGTAATTTTATACTTTCTGGTGTAGTACGTACGCTCTTTTCTATTTTTTTATCCCCTATATATACAGCAATAGTTCCTATTAATCCTACTTTTTTTCCTTGCTTTTCTAATATTTTTTTAATCATAAAAGTAGTAGTAGTTTTTCCCTTTGTTCCTGTAATACCAATTAATGTGAATTTTTTAGATGGATTATCATAAAAATTACAAGCACATTTTGCAAGCGCAATTCTTGTATCTGGTACAACAATTAATGTAATATCTTCTGGTACGCTTATTTTTTTTAAATCCACATTTTCTTGCACCATAACTACTTTTGCTCCATTTTCTAAAGCATTTTCAATATATTCTATTCCATTGGTTTCATAGCCTTCAATTGCTACAAACATTCCATTTTCTTTTATATTTCTTGAATCAGAATCTACATTTGTAATATCTAAGTCTAGATTTCCTCTTGCTTTAATTCCTTCAATTCCTAATAAAATTTCTTTTAAATTCATGGTAACCTCCCATTTATAATTTTACACGATTATTATATAACTAAAAATTGAATTTGTATAGTTTTTTACTTAAATTTCTACACTAATTTTTGAACCTTCTTTAACTTTTATTCCCGGTTTTGGTAGTTGCTCATTTATAATTATCTCTTCTTTTTTCATTTCTTTTGTTATTTCAACATTTGTTTCAAGTTCTAAACCAATTTCTTTTAAAGTTTTAGTTGCATCTTCTACATTCATTCCTCTTAATTCTGGAACTTCTACTTCTTCTACAATATCTCCTTCTTCTTGTTTATCCTTTTGAAGCTCTAAATATGGTAATACCTCAGCTAAAATTTGACCACCTACTGGTGCTGCAACAGCACCTCCTTGGTGTCCCCCCTCACCTGTTGGATTATATAATGTAACAAGAACCACTACTTCGGGGTCAGAAATTGGTGCTACACCTACAAATGATGTTACATATTTATTTGTATTAACACCATCTTCTGAAGTTCCTGTTTTTCCTCCTACTCTAAAACCTTTTACTGCAGCATTTTTCCCTGTACCTTCTGCAACAACGCTTTCCATCATACTTAAAACGTCTTTTGCTGTTTGTTCACTAATTATTCTTCCTTCCTCTTGTGGAGCATTTTCTTGTATTTCTCCTGTTTTAGTATCTATAATTTGCTTTACAACTCTCGGTTTCATTTTTACACCATTGTTTGCAATTGCAGAAACTGCTGTTACCATTTGTAACGGAGTAACTTCAAACCTTTGCCCAAATGCAATTGTTGCAAGTTCTACTGGTCCCACTTTATCTTCTTTTAGGAAAATACCTTTAGCTTCACCAGGAAGTTCAATACCAGTTTTAGCAAGAAAACCAAATTTATTTAGGTATTCATAGTATTTACTAACACCTATTTTTTGACCAAGTCCAATAAACACAGGGTTACAAGAATTCATTAATGCTTGCCTTAGTGATTGTGAACCATGTGGCCTATAATATCTCCAACATTTTATACGAACACCTGCTATTTCTATTCCTCCAGTACAGCAAAATTCTCCTTCTTTATCTATAGTTGTAATTCCTTCCTCTAGTGCCGCTGAGGATGTAACTAATTTAAAAGTAGAACCTGGTTCATATGTATCTGCAATTGCTTTATTTCTCCACATAGCTTGAAGCTCATTTGAACGTTCTGTTGCAGTTAAACTTTCCCAATTTGCTTTTACTTCTTCATTTACAATTTCATAAGGCTCATTTAGGTTATATGATGGGTATGTTGCCATAGCTAAAATATCTCCTGTCTTTGGTTTCATTATAACTACATTGCCACCATCTGTACATATATTATCAATGCATGCTTCTTTTAGATGTTTATCTACAATAGATTGAATTGTCATATCAATTGAAACTACTATATCTTTTCCGTCCACAGCTGCAACATAATCTTCACCTTCTTTTCCAATTTCTCCACCTTTTGCATCAGTAACACGTATAATTTTTCCTTGACTTCCCTTTAAAATTTCCTCATATTTTGCTTCTATTCCATCTAACCCTTGATTATCGCTACCACAAAATCCAATAAAATGGGAGGCGAGCTCATTATTTGGATAATATCTTTTCGTATCTTCATCTATGTTTATACCACTTATTATATTATTTTCTTTCATCCAAATACGCAATTTATCTGTTTTTTCCTTATCTACCTTTTTTACTATTGTTTCAATTGAACTTTTCTTTTTTACTTTCTTTAACGCTGTTTCATAATCTAAACCAAAAATATCACTAAATGCTCTTGCTACTTTTTCTTTATTTTCTTCTTTAATATTAACAGGATTAACACTTACAATTTCAACAGTTGCACTTACAGCTAGTATGTTTTTTCCTGTTGCATCATATATTGTTCCTCGTTTTGGGTTTATTTTTCTATCTAATGACTGCTGTTTATATGCCATTGCTTTTAATTCTTCCCCTTGAATGAATTGAATGTATCCAATTCGAACTGCCAGCAATGATAGTATGAGAAAGCTTATAAATAGCATATACATTATTCTCTTTTTTCGGCTAATATTCAAATTATTTAACATAAAAAAATCACCTTTTCTTCTATATAATTATATAGAAAAAGGTGATTTTTTATTACTATATCTCGTGTATTTCAATAATAAAAACAATGCTTATTTTTTATATGTCTTTCCTGTTATAAAATTAATAATTTTTTGAAACCAGTTTGTATTATCTTCCTTAATTATTTCTTCGGTTGCTGGTTGAATGTAATCTTGCTTTGGAAGGCTGACATATGCCTTTTGTGATGATTCTAGTTTTTGCATTCCTAACATTTCTCTTGCTGATTGCTCTATCGCTTTTAAATTAAGATTATTTTCTATGTTTACTTCTAATTGTTCATTTTCTTTTTCAATTTGTGCTAAGTTACTTTTTAGTTTTTTTATTTGCGAAAATTTTTCGTTTATAACAGAATTTCGATAACTAATGGCAAATAATATAGTAAATACAAGCACTAAATATATAATTACTTTTACTTGGCTTTTCTTTTTTGGCTTTACTTTTTGTTTTATTTTTTTCTTATTTTTTGTTTTAGTTTGTACATTAGTCTTCCTTGCCGTGCTTTTTTTGGGATATTTTTTTCTAATTGGTTCATATTCTGGTTGTAATTTCCTAGGACTTGTTTCATACTGATATCTGTTATTATATGCCATTGTTATCTCACCTCCTTATTTTATAGCTTTTCTAATATTCGTAATTTTGCACTTTTTGATCTTGTATTTTCTTGTTCTTCTTTAGTTGTTGCTTCTATTGGTTTTTTATTAATAATTTTTGCTATTTTTTTGCTACCACATACGCAATATGGTAAATCTTTTGGACATGTACATTTTCCGTGTCGCTTCTGTATATGCTTTTTTTACTGCTCTATCTTCTAATGAATGGAAAGTAATTATGCATAACCTACCACCTGCTTTTAAACTTTGTATTGCATTTTTTACTGTATTATATAATGGTTCTATTTCATTGTTTACTTCTATTCTTATTGCTTGAAATGTACGTTTTGCAGGATGACCTGCTTTTTTATCGTAATAAGGAACTGCTTTTTTTATAATATCTACTAATTCTTTTGTTGTTTGAATTTCTTTTTGTTTTCTTGCTTCTATTATTTTTTTCGCAATTTGCCTTGAAAATTTTTCTTCTCCATATTCATATATTATTCTTGCAAGTTCTTCTTCCTTATAAGTGTTTACTACGTCTTTTGCAGTCAGTTCTTGCATTTGATCCATCCTCATATCAAGATTTGAATCTAGCATATAACTAAACCCTCTTTCTTGTGTATCTATTTGATATGAAGATACTCCTAGGTCCAATAGAATTCCATTTACTTCATGAATTTCTAAGTCATCTAGGATTTGTTTTATATCATCATGGTTTCCATGTATGTATTTTACATTTTTATATTCTTGTAACCTGTTTTTTGCTACTTCTAGTGCATCTGTATCTCTATCTATTCCAATTAGCATTCCTTTAGGTGATAGTCTTTTTACTATTTCTTTACTATGACCTGCTCCTCCTAATGTTCCATCTACATAAATACCATCTGGACTTATATTTAGACCTTGTATGCATTCTTCTAATAATACAGGTTTATGGTTAAATTCTAACATATATTCCTCTTTTTGTTGTTTTAAGCAAACAGTTGGTACTTTTTGAAAATACCAACTGTTGCATATATTTTTATTTTTTTCTTTTGTTTAGAAATTCATATGTGTTTTTATTTTTATAATACTTATCTTTGGTTTTTATTAAAATTTTAAGTTCTTTTGTTTGCATAATTTTTTTGCTTTTGTTAATTTGAATTTTATCTTTTGTACTTTAATATTTTATCTTTTGTGTTTCCATTTCTTTTGTACTTAAACGTTTTATCTTTTGTTACTTTTTTCTTTTGTATTTTTAGTTTTAATCTTTTGTTTCTTAATAATTTAAATTTTTTCTTTTGTGTTATATATAAACTTTTTCAAGATTATATGCCAAGCATTGTCATATTTTCTGCAATCTCATCTGCTGATATGTTTTCGTCACTACTATAGTTTTGCCATTTGTCTCTGTTCCATATTTCTAATCTTGTTCCTACTCCTATAATAACTATTTCTTTATCAAGCTCCGCATGTTCTCTTAAGTTTGCAGGTATTAGGAAACGCCCTTGTTTATCTATATCACATTCTACAGCCCCTGATAAAAAGAATCTTACGAAGTTTCTTGCATTTTTCTGTGCTAGTGGTAATGCTTTTAGTTTTTCTTCAAAGTTTGCCCATTCTGTTTGTGAATACGCAAATAAACATCCGTCAAGTCCTTTAGTAATAATAAACTTATCACCGATGTCCTCTCGAAGTTTAGCTGGCATAATTACTCTGCCTTTAGCATCTACATTATGCTCGTATTCACCTATAAACACTTAGGTTCACCTCTCTCCCTTTTTGAACCACTTTCTACCACTTCGTACCACTTCACCTAAATTTTAATATAACTTTTGGGAATTTGCAAGTGTTTTTTTAAAAAAGTTTAAATTTTTTTTAATAACTAGGTGAAACTGCATGTCCGAGTGTCAGCCCCCTTGTATTTATTATTCTTATTTGATATAATAGCTTTATTGTAATATAAGGAGATTTTGTTATGTATAATTTAGTAGTTTTTGCTTCACGGAAGTGGTACAACACTTGAAAGTATAATCAATGCAATTAAAAATAAAGAACTAAATGCTAGAATTTGTTTAGTGGTGTCTAATAACCCTAATGCATTTGCACTACAAAGAGCAAAACTTCATAATATAGATACTTATTTAATTAATAGTAAAGTTTTAGAACAAATGGATATAGAACTTGATAGTGTTTTACAGAATTATGATATTGATTTAATTGTTCTTGCTGGCTTTTTAAAAATGATTGGTAATCGTTTACTTACAAAATATCGAATTATTAATACTCATCCATCTTTACTTCCTAAATTTGGTGGGCCTGGTATGTATGGGATGAAGGTTCATCGTGCTGTATGGGAAAATAAGGAAGAATTTACTGGTCCTACTATTCATTTTGTAAATAATGAGTATGATAAAGGGAATATTATTATTCAGACAAAAATTCAAGTGCATAATAGTGATACTCCTGAAACAATTAGTGCAAAAGTTCAAGCTATTGAAAAAATTCAGCTTGTTGAAACTTTGAAAAAGTTTGTAAATGGTGAATTGTGAAAAAATAAATAGAGTAGTTTAGGTAGTTTTGTGGGAGATTTTAACCTCCCACTTTTTTTTAATTTTATTATTAATGTACATATATTTTTCCAATATCTTTTCTATAGTCTAGTACTTTATCTACATTTTCTTCTATTACATCATATACTTTTTTTCTAATTTCTTCAAAATTGCTTCCTGCTAGCGTTATTGCAAATAGCCTAGAATTGCTAACAGAAGTATATGTATTCTCATCTATTTGTTTTGCATTTGCAAAATAGATTTTAACTCCTTGTTTTTTTACTTTTTCAGTATTAAGATTAAACACTATTGGCTCTTTACTTGACGTTATTGCATATTCTTTACTTACTATATAAACTGTAAATGTATAGTTTGTGCTAAATTTGCAATTTTTTTCTGATAAGTTTCCATTTAGTATATTTTCTAATACTTCTATAAATGGTGTTTCTAGTGCATTTAATACATTAAGTGCTTCTGGATCTCCAAATCTTGCATTAAATTCTATGAATTTAATTCCTTGTTCTGTTTTAAAGAAACCTCCATATAATACTCCAGTAAATTCTTGGCTATCTTTGTTTAAATATGTTATTGTTTTTTTCATTAGATTAGCACATTTATTTATATCTTCATCAGTTAAAAATGGTAATAGTCCGTTTGGATAACTCATACATCCCATTCCACCTGTTCCTGGTCCTTTATCTTCTTCATATCTGTATGGATAATCAAACGTAATTGGCATTGGAACTACATTTTTTCCATCTGTTAAGCACATTAATGTAAATTCTGAACCTTCTATTTTATCTTGTACTATTACTTTTCCACTTTCTTCTAAACATGATTTTGCGTACTCATACCCTTCTTGTTTTGTTTTAAAATGAATACCACCTACTTTTACACCTTTGCCTCCAGTTAAGCCTTCTGGTTTTACAACAAAATTTGTATCTATATATGTATTCATTACTTCTTCTAGTTCGTTTATTGTTTCAATTCTTTTATTTTTTATAATAAATTCTGGTGCAAGATTTTCTACTATTTCTAAGGCATAGGTTTTACTCCATTCAATTTTTGACCCCTTAGAAGTTGGTCCAAATACTTGTAACCCTAAGCTTTTTGCAAGGTCTATTAAACCATCTTGTAGTAAATTGTCGCTACTAACCACACATATTTCAATTTCTTCTTTTTGTATAAAGTTTTTAACAAGTTCTTTATCAAATGGCGAACCTATTATATAGCTTCCGCCTGAATTTTCTATTGCCTCGATAATTGATGGATTTTCATATGGTAATACTGAATATAAGATATATCCTTTACTAATAAATTCTGCAAGTACCGCTTCTCTTCCACCATTTCCTAATAATAAACATTTTTTCATTTAACTACCTCCGTTTTTTTTGATGAAAATATCATATTATTTATGTAAAAAAAAGTCAAGTTTTGCTTGACTTTTTCTTCTATTTTACATGTATACATAGCATTCTAAGCTTCTTCTTCCAAATTGTATTGCTCCTGTATGTGTACTCATATAAATATCTAATTTATTGTTTGAAATTGCTCCACCTCTATCTTGTACAACAAACCATCCACCGTTTGGTTTATTTTTTAATGCTGGTATATAAATTACAGTTCCTACAGGATATGCACTTCCTGCTGCAACTGTGTACCATGAGGTTGCTTTTGCTCCTGATGATGTAATTCCATTACTTTTTCCACAACATTTACTACATGAACAATATGCAGAAGTGTTGAATGTTTTTACTACTGGTGTTTTTCCTGCTACTTTCTTTGCAAGTGATGTTGTTGCTGTTTTTGCAGGGTTTGATACTGTTTTTGCAGGGCTAGATGTTGTTCTTTGTTCACTTGCTCTTGTAGCTACTGCTTTATTTTCTTCAACTACTTTATTTACTGGTTCTTTTATAATAGTTTCTGATAATACTGATCTTTCTATTTCAACATCGTTTCTAAATTTTGCACGGTAAACAATTTCTTTTAATCCATTTTCACCTTGCTTAACAACTTTATTTGTTGCACTTTCTTCAGCTTTTTCATTTTGTTTTGTAACGGTTTCATATGGAATTTCTACTTGCTCTGTAAGGATTTTTTCAGTTACTTTTGTGTAGTCTCCTAATAATTGTTCTATAGAAACTTCATTATTTTCCTCTGCAAGTTTTATAACACTACTTCCTTCTTCTAATGCTTTTGTAATTGTAATTGTACTATTATCTGTAATACTAGATTCCATATTTGGCACTACTACTTCTTCTGGTAAAACGACTATATGACTTTCTTCTAAAACTTCTCCTACTTTTGTTTTTGTTGTTAATACATCCATTTCGTAATTGTTCGAAAGTATGATTTTAACATTATTCAGTTGTACATTTGTAGCCATAACACTAACGCCTAAAATAAACATTAATAAAATGGCGATGCATGCTATCCTTTTTACGGACAGTGATGCTTTTTCATTTTCAATCATTTGTATAAATATCCCTCCTTCAAGCGATGACCTTATTATATATTATAAAAATTTAAATGTCAAATTTTAAGTAATCGCCGAAAACTCGCTTTATACTAACATTATATTCAGCTTGTACATATTATATTCCAAATTTTTTTTAAATTTTTTATAAGTCCGTAGCTATGTACTAACTACGGACTTAATATTTACATTGTTATTTCTATTTCATTTATTTTTCCATTATCAATTAATTTTACACATTTTTTTTCTATTTCTTCTCCATTACATATAAACTTTTCTACTCCTGTGTTTTTTCCATTGGGATTTTTTATTTTTATGTTGTATACACTTGTTTCATACTCGTAACGAATACTATATTCTTTCCATTCTTTTGGAATGGCTGGTTTGATGGATAGTGTTTGGTTATGAATTTGTAGTCCTAGTATATATTCTATTCCTGCTTTATACATCCAACTACTTGAACCTGTATACCATGTCCAGCCTCCTCTTCCTATTAGGTTTCCTACTCCATATACATCTGCTGCTACTACATATGGTTCTACTTTGTATCTATTTACTGCTTCTTTTGTTCTTGTATGCTCTATTGGATTTATTATTCTAAAATACTCTGCTGCTTTATCTCCATATCCTAGCATTGCCCAAGCAATTATGGTCCATATTGCACCATGTGTGTATTGTTGTTGTGGACATTTTTCTTAGTCATTATATATTTCTCTTCTATGTCCTATTTCTAAAACTAAAACCACAATTTCTTCATCTTTAATTTCACATATAACCCTATAATTTCCTATTCTATATCTCCACTGACCAGACCTATTCGAAGTTAATCCTTTGCCATGTATTCTAGGATTTTCCGTTCCTTGAATATTCTTTTCTAGCCATCCTATTATTAGTGAGTATATATGTCTATCTAATTTTTTTAATTGTTTCTTTGCATTTTCAGAAAATACCACACTATATTTCACTTATAACCCCAACTCCTTTTTTACCTCATCCATTGTATAAGTTTTAGGGTTTTTCTTATATTCTTCTAATGCTTTATAATAACATTCTAAATCATATTCATCTTCAATTTTTTCTAATACTGCATTTCTTATTAAATCAGATAATGAAATATTATTCATATCTGCATATGCTTTTATTAATTCTGTATCTTTATCATTTAACCTTACTGAAATAGTCATAAATATCAACTCCTTTTATTTGATTGTACTACATTGTATTACAATTGTCAATATTATTATACCATTTTTTGCTTTGAATTGTGATTTTATACCGCCTTTTTCTCATATTTCTTTTTAGCACATATAAATTTTTTTAAATTATCATTAACTTGTTGTAGTGGTTTAAAGTTAAAATAAATATCAACTTGCTTGTCGCTATGAATTTCTATTTTTTCTATAAACTCTCTAATTATTTCTTTACTTGGCTTTTTTAGTTTTAAAAATTCTTCAACTAAATCATCTAGTCTTATTTTTTCCTTTTCATTATTACTTTCTCCAGATAATTTTTGTTCAAATTCCTTAATACTTTGTTCATAACCTTTAACAATTTCTTTTATTCTGTTTGCATTTTTAATATATTCTTCTAGAGATATAATTCCTGCAAGCCTATCTTCGTACATTACTTCTAGTTTTCTTGTCTCTTTTTCAATATCTTGCTTAAAAGAATCAATTTGCTTTTTTAAATCAATCTCTTGTGATTGTTTAAATTTTGTTTGCTTTGCAATTTCTTCTAATTTCTTTTTATTTTTGTATTCCTTACAAACTTGTCTTAAAACTTCTAGCATTTGTTCTTCAAAAACTTGATAATTGAAGTTGTGTGGTGAACATACTTGAAAATTTCCAAACCTTCCATATCTTTGACATCTGCCATAAATATTTCCGTTTTTATCTGGACTTCTTATTCCAATATATCCTCCACAGTCATGACATCTAAGTAATCCTTTAAATAAATAATCATTTTGTACTACTCTTGAGCCTTTTGTTGATTTAATTACTTTTTTCACTTTTTCAAAATCTTCTTTACTTATGATGGCCTCGTGCATGTTTTCTACTTTTATCCAATCTTCTTCTGGTAAGTCTATAAATTTTTTAGATTTAAAACTTACTTTCTTTCGTTTTCCTTGTATAACTGTTCCTGTGTAAATTTCATTTGAAAGAATAAATCTTACTGTAGATTGTTGCCATAGTCCATAAGTTAGAGATTTTGTTCCTCGTTTTTTCTTGTTATAATCTGATGGAATTGGAATTTTCTTTTTACTTAAATAATCTGCTATTTGCATTGTACCAAAACCTGCTAAATATTTTTCAAAGATTTGCTTTACAACGTTTGCTGCTTCTTCATCTATTATTAAATGGTATTTATTTTCGGGATCTTTCTTATAGCCGAAAAGGCGCTGTTCCTAGATATTCTCCATTATTTCTTTTTGCTTGTAATACACTATTTATTTTCTTTGATGTATCTTTTGCATACATTTCATTTAATATTGATTTAAATGGTGCTATATCGTTGTTTGATGTATCATAAGCTGTATCTATATTGTCTAAAATAGCTATAAACCTAACATTATGTTCTGGGAAGTAATCTTCAATATAGAGACCTGATTGTACATAATTTCTCCCAAGTCTTGATAAATCTTTTGTTACTACCATATTAATTTTGCCATTTTCAATATCTTGAATCATTCTATTAAATCCTGGTCGATCAAAATTTGTACCACTTACACCATCATCAACATATTCTGATATAAAGTTTAGTTTGTTCTCTTTGATGTATTGCATAAGCATTGTTCTTTGGTTTTGTATACTTTCGCTTTCTTGATATTTTTCTTTTTCCTCATCTTCTCTTGAAAGCCTTATATATATGCCTACTTTATAATCAATATTATTCATTATATTTAAGCTCATTTTTCCTCCTTCCTGCTAAAATAAAAATGAGATAATATTGATACTCTTGCTAGATATTATATCATATTATCTCTTGCTTTGCTATTGATTTTGCTAATTTGTACTATTATTTTTTAATATATAATTGCTAAATGCTCTTTCTATAATATTTTCTAGATTTTCTCCATTTTCATTAAATATTATATTTATTTTAAAATCATTTTTCTTTTTATATTTTCTTTTACATATATTATTTGAAGTTTCCTTTTTCATTACACTCACTCCTTTAGTTGTAAGTATTTCCATTTTTTGTATTTTTATTCTTTATTGCAAATACCATATTTGCATCTGTAATGCATTTTACTATTTATTTTATTGTTTAGTTTAAAATGGGTACATAAAAAGAAAAAAGGGTAGAAAAAAAGAAGCTATTAAAGCTTCAATTTTAAAATATTTCTATTTACTTCATCTAAAAACATATCATAAGGTCTACACCATAACTTGTTATCTCCATATAAAGCTCTATATGCTACCATTTTTTCGCAAGTTTCACTATGATAAATTATATCTTCTACAATATATAAATCTCCCTTATAATGTTTATAAACTCCATATAATTTTAAACTTGTTCTTTGTTTCCAAGATTGTGGCAAAATCTTATGCCCAAAATTCGCCAGCTTGGTGTTTTGACACCCTTTTTGCTGTTTAGGAGAAAATCTCCTAAAACCTTTTTTTGCTCTCTGAGAGATTTATTCTTTATATTTTAAATCATTTTCTTTACACCAATTTATAGCTATTTCTTTATATTTTTCTTCTCTATAATTATACCAATCTTGAATTATATTCACTTCAAAGCAATAATCTTTAAATCTTCTAAAAGCTCCTTTTTCTTGTATTAATCTATGTAAATTATTTCTTATTTCAAAATTATTTATTGTATCTATAAAATCGACCATTATTTGATATTCATTTATTTCATATTGTGTTGGAAGTATTACAGATTTTTCAAATAATTCGTCCATTTCATCTTCATTTAAATTTTCGTATTCTCCTATATTTGATAAAAAAATTTCATCATTTACCATTTCTAGTCCTTCTATTATTTTCGATAATCTAACCATTTTTTTATCTCCTTTATTTCTAAATGGTGTTCACAAAAGTGAACAGCTCTGAACAGATGTGAACAGCTCTGAACAGATGTGAACAGCTCTGAACAGATGTGAACAGCTCTGAACAGATGTGAATATTTTTTTGATAAATTACTTATTTCATCTTATACCTTCCATAACTATCTTTTTTTGATGTTCCTGTCCAGACAATCAATTCTAAATCTATAAGTTTATTTAATAGTTTTACTGCTGTTGTTTTTCCTCTATTTATAATTTTAGAAACATCTTCTGATGTCACTTCTCCTTTATCATTTATAACTTGTAGAACTTGCCTTTCTGTATAATTTAATAATTTCCATTTATCTTTTACTGCGTCAGATTTCTTTAATGTTTCCTGTTTTCTATTTGCTCTTACTGCAATATTATTATCTAGTACTAATAACACAGAATTTCTGTCTGGTTCAGAATATATAGGATCTTTTAAATAAAATCTTTGCATCTCACTATATATTCTTTTTACCCCTTCATTTAATTCTCTTACTATACCTAATTCGTTTAACACTCTTGCTATTTGAGGATTTCTAGAATATCTTTTATTTTTTATAGTTTCTAATGTTACAAATCCACCTAATTTACCGGGGCTTAATATTTCTAATCTATCATCAAATAATTTTACAATTATATATTCTCCACTATTAGAATAATCTCTATGACATACTGCATTTACTAAGCCTTCATACCATGCAAATTCTGGATATTCTGCGACAGTTTCAAAAACTCCATTTTCATTTAAGTGAGTAAATTCTCTTAATTGTGAATTTATAAATTCTTTAGCTTGTTCTAATGTTTTAAATAAACACTTATCAAATGTTCTATCTTTTATTATATTCATTTCTGTTCCTACTTGAAATTCTGTTCCTTCAAACTTTAATACTCTTACTCTTGCACTTGGCAAATAAATAGATGGATTTTTTCCAAATAAAAGCATTCCTGCTTTTGTCAAATGATATTTACCATCTTTTTCTCGTAAAAAACCTCTTGCTTTTAATACTTCTTCATTTGGTAAGTCAGTATCTATTTTATTTTTGTATATTTCCATAACTTCTTCATCAATATCACTTATTGATGATTCTATCAATATTTCAGCTTCAAAATCTCTTTCTTTTCTGTCATATTCTAGGCTTCTTATTTGATTGGCATTTAATTTTATTGAAGAATCTCCTTGTCTACAATATACTTCATCTTTATTATTTCTAATTAAGTAATTTAGTTCAGGCTCAATATGGAATAATAATATATTATCTTCTTCACCTTTTTCATTTTGAGTATTTAATAGTTCTATTCTATATGTTGGTGGATTTTTTAAATAATTCGTTACAACTTTTTGACATTCATTTAATTTATCGTTTCCATATGAATTGAATCCCTCTATTTTCCCATCATCAGTTATACCTAATGCAATAAGTCCTCCATTAGAATTTGCAAAAGATGCGATTTCATTTGCTAGGTCTTGCAAAGATATTTTTGCTCTTTTTCTATCAAAATATAAATTTTCTTTTTCATTTTTTAAATAATCGATATTAATTCTTGGATTTATTTTTGATAAACTCATCTTTTCACCTCATAAAATTCTATTCTTATAATAGTATTTTTATATTATCATATATTTTAAAATTATTAAAGTCTTTTTAATATGTATTTAAGAGTATCAATATTAAGTTAGATTTTAGCGAGATTATCTTTAATAATCGAGTATTAAAGATAACTTATGCAACTGAACATTTGTGAAGTTGCATACCTTGTAAAAAACTGTACATAACAACAACATACATGTGTGTATTGACCGCCATTTTCTCTTACTCCTGGTAAATATGCCTTTATATAGCCTGGTTCTAGTTTTGAATTTTCAAATGCTGGATCTAGTAGTTTTATTATTCCATTTTCTTTATCTACTAAATGATTTTCTAGGTTTTCCATTGCCATATATTTTTTATCGTTATCTCCTGCTTTAGATATGATACTCCAACTTTGTGCTATACTATCAATTTTGCATTCTTCGTTTTCTATGCTTCCTAGTATTTCTCCATTATCTGTAAATGCTCGCCTATACCATCTTCCATCCCATCCACTTGTGTTCAATGCTTTCTTTAAATCTTTTTGTACTTGTTTGTATTTTTCTATTCTTTCATAATCTTGTTTTAATTCACATATTGGAATGAATCTGTTTAATACTTCATATAGGAAGAAACCAAGCCATATGCTTTCTCCTTTTCCTTTGTTTCCAACTGTACTAAACCCATCGTTCCAATCTCCTGAACCTATTTTTGGTATTCCATGTTCTCCTAAGGATATTGATTTATCTATTGCTCTTATACAGTGAAGATATAGTTCTTCTTCTATTTCTTGTACAGGATGTTCATCATAGTTTTCATCTTCACCTTCTTGTAAAACTTTTCCTGCTATATATGGTATTTTTTCTTCTAATATTGCAGTATCTTTTGTAAAATCAACATACTCTGCTGTAACATATGCAAGCCATAATAAATCATCTGAAAATCTAGTTCGTATTCCTTTTTTTGTTTCTGTATGCCACCAGTGTTCTACGTCTCCTTCTATAAATTGATGTGAAGCACTTTTTAATATTTGTTCTTTCATTAATTCTTTTTTAATATATTTCATTCCCATAACATCTTGTAATTGGTCTCTAAATCCATATGCTCCTCCGGATTGATAGAATCCAGACCTTGCCCATAGTCTACAACAAATGGTTTGATATGCTACCCATCCGTTTAATAGTATATTCATTGATTCTTGCGGTGTTCTTACTGTAGTTTTTCTAAGTAGGTCTTTCCAGTATTGTTTCGTGTTTTCTAACTCTTTTTTTGCATTTTCTGGTATTGTGTATTTATATGCTGTTTGTCGTATATTTTCCTCATCTGCTCCTAATACAAATACAATTTCTTTATCTTCAAATGCTTTTAGTTCAACTTCTATTTCTATAGCAATACATGCTGTTTTTCCTATTGCATTCTCATTTCCAAGTGTTCTTTTCTTGAGTGCTTCTGGGCTTTTTAAATTTCCCATACCAAAAAATGATATTTTATTTCCTGTGTAAGATTTTATTTTTTCGCTACTTGATATATAGCAGTTTGATTTTTCTAAATCTTGCATATATTGGTTTTTGGCATAAATCATATTTTCATTTTGATCATAGTTTATATAAATATATCCATTTGTTTTAGTAATATCTTCTCCTAGAACCGGTTTTATATAGTAAACTAGTCTTAAATTTTTCTTTTTAGGTGTTGTGTTTTTTAGTCTTAATAGATTTACTTTTATATTATCTTGTATTGGAATAAAGGTTTCTTGTTCTTGTAATAGACCCATTCGAAGGTTACTAAATTTTGCATAACCGAACCCATAGGTCATATAGTATTCTTCATCATCTTGATTAATATTAGGACAAAGTGACCAAGTTTTTCCGCAAATCTTTATCTTGTATATATATAATTTCTGATGGCGTATCTAAAACAGGATTATTGTTCCAATCTGTAATTCGGTTTAATCTGCTATTTTTGTACCATGTATAGCCTGTGTTGTTATTTGTTATAACTGTTCCAAAATTAGGGTTTGCTAAGACTTGGCTCCATACTACTGGCGGTTTTGTATTTTTTGTCATTTTTATAATATACTCTTTTCCATCATCTGAAAATGCACCATATTCGTTATAGTATTTTAAATTTTCTATATTTATTAAGTTAGTTCTTTTTTCTTCGTCTTTTTGTGGAATTTCAATTGTTTCTTCGTAATTTTCTATTTTTATGCTATCTAAATATTCTTCTTCTAATTCTTTAATAGCTGTTTTTATATTTCCTAAATGAGCATCTATAATTAAATTTGCCCTAAATTCTAATAAATCCTTATCTTCTATTTCACTCGCATTTAATATATATATTCCGCCACTAGCATTTACTTCATACATTAACTGCCTATTTAAAATTTCTGTTTCAACAGCCTCTTTTACATATCTTTCATATACATTTTCTTCTTCATTTAATATAACTAAGTCTATATTTTCATTTTTTACTTTGAAGTATTCGTATGCTTTTAAAATATCTCTTATTACATATGAATCGTTTACATCTTTTATTTTTATAAGTAAAATTGGTAAATCGCCTGATATACCATATTTCCATAAATCTTTTACTTGGTATGGTTTAATTGTTTCTTTTAAATACATTTTTTTCATTGGGTTTTGTACTATCAAATATGAAAGTATTTTTTGGTAAATTTCAATATCAGTTCCTTTTAAACCTAAATATCTTGCCTCTTCTTCTACTCTTACTCTTGATAATTCAAATGCTCGTTTAATATTTTCTAGATTACTGTATTTTTCTATATATTCATGTATTTTTTCTTTTTCTTCTGATACTCCAATTATTAAATTTATATTTACTTTTTCTTGTGGCTTAATCTTTATTGTTCGTTTTAGAGCAACAACTGGTGATACACTTAGGCCTAAACTTTTTGAAAATGGTATTGAATTTTCAATCATTTTTGGAATTCCAAAGCCCGAACCGCCATTTAATTTTTCTTCGTCAATTTCATATTCTAGTTCTCCAATTGTTTCATTTTGCGTATATAAATTTACTCCTAAATAAATTTCAAGGTTATCTCCTCTTTTATTTCTTTTTACTAAAATAGAGTTTGTATCTTCTAAATATTCATATTTTAAAAATAAGTTATTAAATGCCGGATGTGCATAATCCTGCTCTTTCTTAGATAATACTGGATTAAATACGCTTGATATTTCTAATGTTTCTTCTATATCTCCATTATTTTTTAGTTCCAAACTTCTAATTTCTACTGGGTCATTTGGTGCTGTAATAACTTTTAGAGTAGTTGTAATTTTTTCATCAGTTCTAATTAATTTGTCTGTATCTTGAAAAAATGATACTTCATATTTTTCTGGTTTTTTAATATAATTTGAATATATTGTACTCCATATTTTTTTGGTTCTAACGTTTTTAATATAAAATGCAATACCTTCTGGGTAATCGTTTGTCATTTTATAACGGTTTATATATATATCTTTATATTTACTATATCCTTCTCCTCTTTCATTAAAACAAATTGAATAATTATCATTTGAAATAACATTATAATTGTTTAAATGATAATTTAGCTTTGTAAATATTTTTTCAGTGTAATTATCGTAATGAACATTTTTTAATTTTTGAACTTTTTCCTTTTTCTCTTTTGTAATTATTACGTCTTCTGGCATTCTTTCTTGTAGTAAAATATCGACAGCTTTAATATTTGGATTACCCATAAAACGTTCTTGTAAAATATTGTTGTTTATTAAGTTGTTTATTGATAATAATATTAACCCTTGATGGTGTGCCATGTATGTTTTTACAACTTCATATCCTTGTTTATTCCTTAGCCTTGATGGTGTATAATCTATTGCTTCATAAAAACCATATTCACCATTCATACCACTTTTTTCTAATTCTTTTAAGTTTTTTACTACTTCTTTTGGAATATCATTTATTGCCAAGATACTTCCATAAGATGATACTACCATTTCGTCCTCAAGACCTCTTTTTAAACCAAGCCATGGTATTCCAAATGCTTTATATTGATAGTTCGAGTTTAAATCTTTTAAATTAAATGCAGATTCAGATATTCCCCATGGTATACCTAATTTTTTTGCATATTCTTTTTGACTCATAATCATAAAACGGCTAGATTCATCAAGCAAGCTTCCTTCATATTTTCTAATGTTTATGTTTGGCATTAAGTATTCAAATGCTGTTCCGGACCACGATATAAGGCCTTTATATCCATTCATTATTGTTAGGGTTCTACTTAGGTTTTGCCAATGTTTTTGCGGAATGTCGTGTTTTGCAATAGCAACTAAGCTTGCTTGTCTTGCTTCAGATGCTAGTAAATCGTAGTATGAGTCTGTTAGTTTATTTTCTTCTACATTAAAACCAATTGAAAATAGGCCTTTTTCATAATTATATAGTGGTGAAAAATTAGTATTTTCAATTAGTTTACTTACTATATTTTTTAATTTTTCTATTTCCTTAATATCTATTTCACTTTTTTCTTGTAATGGTAATTCGTTTTGTATTAAATTCTGTAAAAATTCATTTAGAAGATATAAATATCCTATAAAATTACCACTATCTACTGTTGAAACAAATCTTGGCATAAGTGGTTGTAAAGTTTTTGTATTATACCAATTATATAAATGTCCATTCCATTTTGATAAATTGCAAATTGTTGTTAGTGTATTTTTTAACATAGTTATGGTTTTTTCTATATTAATATATCCTAAATCATATGCTGATAAAATACTCATTAATCCAAGGCCAATATTTGTAGATGAAGTTCTATCTACAATAATGCTATTTCTATCTTTTTGGTAGTTATCTGGTGGTAAAAAATTATTTTCTTTATTCATATATGTTTCAAAGAATTTCCATGTTTTTTTACCTATTTCTAAAACATATTCTATTTCTTCATTTGATAGTTCTTTTACCTTAGCTTTTGGTTTTTCTTCTTTACTAATATAGTAAGCAATTACAGGCGATAAAATCCATAATATAAATATTAGGTTTAAAAGTAGTGTTGATACCACATTGAAATTTGACCATACTATGATTATTCCAATTATTCCTGCTATTATATTTATACTCATCATTTTAATATAAGAAAATAAATCTGTTTTTCCATTTTTTTCTGCTTCTTCTGCAGTAGTCCATTGTAATAAATTTCGTTTTGATATTGCCATTCTATAAATGCTTCTTATACTAGCGTCTAATGAAATATACGCTTTATGTGGCAAAAAACTTAAAGTTAATATTCCTCTTAATATGCTTGCTTTTAAAAGTGGAATGTTTTTTACAAAATATTTATGGTTAATTTGTTTATATTCCTTTTGTGATACATATCTAAAAATATCTAGTATTGTTGGAAGTATAGTTACAATAAACATAGCAGTTATTACTGGCCATATTTTCGTTCCTAATGTCAATTTATATATTGTTAGAATTATTATTGTAGCAAGAATTTGAATTTCTACTAAACTTCTTCGTAAGTTATCTAGTATTTTAAATTTGGATAATGCATTTAATGGGTTTTTCTTTTTTTCACCAGAACTTGTTGTAATATTCGGCATAAGCCATCGTACAATTTGAAAATCTCCTCTAATCCACCTTGAAAGTCTTGTTATAAATGCATTATATTTATATGGGTAACCGTCAAGTAAAAATATATCGCTACTAAGACCACATCTTAAATAACTTCCTTCTAATAAGTCGTGGCTTAATACTGTATTTTCTGGTATTTCGTCTTTTAGAACTTTTGAAAATACCTCTAAATCGTAAATTCCTTTTCCAGTAAATATTCCTTCTGCGAAATTATCTTGATAAATATCTGATATAGCATTTGCATATGAATCTACTCCACCTGCTCCTGCAAATATTTTTGTAAATATACTTTTTCTTGCAGATACTAAATCTATTCCAACTCGTGGTTGAATAATTGCATGCCCGCTAATTACTGCATCCTCGCTTTTATTTAATTGCGGTTTATTTAATATATGGGCTGCTGCACCAATTAACTCTAGCCCAGAGTTTAAAACTAAATTTGTATCTGAATCTAATGTTATTATATATTTTATTTTTGGAATTAGCCCCTTTTTTCTTTCTGCTTCTATTGTATTTGCTAAAAATGGGTTTTCTATGTTTTCTAATAAGTATTCGTTAAATTGCGTTATAAGACCTCTTTTTCTTTCCCAACCTAAAAAAGCTTTTTCACTTTCATTCCAAAATCTTTTTCTATATATAAATTGAAATTTGCCCATGTTTTCATCTGGATATTTTTTGTTTAGATTTTCTACTGCCTGTATTCCTGCTTTAATAATTTCTTCATCATAACTTTCTTTTTCTTTATCTATCGATGTTGTATCTCCTAATAAAGTAAAATAAATATTTTCAGATTTATTTGCAAGGTAAAATACTTCTAATTTTGAAACTAAGTCTTTTACTTTTTTTGCACTATCTACAATGGTTGGTATAATTACCATTGTAGCTTGTTCTTTTGGAACTCCATTTGAATAATCCATTTTAGGTATTAATGTTGGTTTTACTATTTTATTAAGTATTGCTTGTATAAGTTCTGTTGTTATTTGTGTTGCTGGAATATAAGTTAGAAAAAATATTATTATGCTAAGTATTAGATTTGTTTGTATATAAATATAAAATGATAATAGCGCTGATATTATTGCAGATAGCAAAAAAATTGCAGTTATATATTTTGTTACTTTATGTTTTGGTAAGTACGGTTTTTTGTTAGTTTGAAGTGTTTTATATAAATCTTTTATTCCATCAGAAATTAAGTAATATCCTATATGTGATTTTTTTTCTTCTTTTTCATTATCTTGTGCTAATTCTAGAGCTTTCCCAGTAATGTATAATTCTGATATTTTTGTTTTTTTAGAAATTTCTTTTATTTTATTTCTATAATATGCCTTTGTTTTATAATCCATATTTTCATATATGAGCGCTGGATCTTTTTTTAATATACTTTCTACTCCATTTATGTTTTCAAATATTTCTAAAAAGTTCATTCTTTGTATTTCTTTTATGCTTTTTATACAGTTTCCTATTGTAACCTTTCTTACAGCAATATCGAAATGTTCCTTTTTTATTACTTCAGATACTGTAGTTCCCATTTTCATAACTTGCTCTTCTAGTATTTCTAAGTAACTTGCTGCTTTTTTTCCATATCTTTTTAAACGATAAGACATATATTCAATAAATGGATATTTCATTTGACCTACTTCATTTATTTTTATTATGTTTTTTGGTTTTTCTCTAAATTTTTGGTCATGTATTTCTTTATATTCTACTAGTCTTTCAATAATATCTTCTACTTTATATTTTTGCATTTGAACAGAATATATTTTTTCACATACTCCCCTAATTGTTTCAATAATTGCTATTTGCAAAAAAATACCTATGTTCCAAATTTCTTCCATATTTAATGTCTTTTTGTTTTGGTATGCTTTTAGGAAATCTTCTAGAGTATGTGCTTCAATTCTTGCTTCAGTATAAGCTACAATTTCTGTTGCAAGTACATAAATTCTTGCAAAACCAGAATATGCTCCATTTGCTATTCCTATAAGATTTTGATAATTTTTTAATGTTAATTCCTTTTTTATAGATTTTACACTTTCTTCTATAATATAATAATTATCTAATAGCCATTCTCCTGCTGGATGAATATTAATTCCCATTTTTAGGTGGGAATTTAGTATTTCATAAGTATTAGTTATAAATTTAAAGTTTTCCTCAAGTCTTGGTATAGGATATGTCTCTTTTTTTGACTTTTCTTGCAATACATGATCTGATGCTATTTTTTCTAAATAACTTTCTAATTGGTTTTTATCTAATAATGCTCCTTTAATATTTAACACTTTTGCTAATTTCAAAATATTCCACTCCTTAGAATGTATTTTTTGAAATTAGTTTTTCCATATGTGTTAAATTTTATGCAAAAAATATGTATCCAGTAAAGCTTTTTTATAATTCAATAACATTATATTGTAGTCCTAAATTAGTTAAAATTTCTTTTTCCCTTTTTGTACATGTAAATAATATTATTTGTCTATTACTATATTCCTGTGCCATAATTTTAAGTATATTTTGTAATCTTATTTCATCCCAGTACGCAAAAGTTTCATCTAAAATTATTGGCAAATTTTCTCCGTGATAATTGGTTTATTGTTCCTAGTCTTAGTGATAAATAAAGTTGATCTATTGTGCCTATGCTTAGGTGCTTTGCTGGTAGATAGTTTCCATTTTCTACTTCCACAATCATTCCATTTTCTTCGTCTAATTGTATGTTCTTGTATTTCCCATTAGATATTTTTTCAATTATTTTTGATAATTCTTTTGTAAATTGTGGTGTTACATTTTTTTTCATAGTATCATATGCTTTTTGTATCTCTTCTTTAACTAAGTTAATTAGTTCATTATTCTTTATTAATTCTTCATATTGTTCTTCCAAATTTACATATTCTTCTTCTAGATTTACTAGTTTCTCTATTTTTTCTGCAATTTCAAATTTATCTTTTGTTATTGTGTGCAAACGTATTTTGTTGTCGTTTATTTTATTTTGTAATATGTTTAATTCCCCAGCAGGTTCAGTACTTAGTAGTATTTCATCAATTGCTTTTATTGGTATAATTCCTAAATATTCATTCCTTAATTTTTCTGTTTCTTCTTCTCTTTCTTTTTTTAGTTTTTCATTTTCAACATCCTTTTGTTGTTTTAAATTTTGTATTGAATTGTTTAGTATTTCTATTTCATGTTCATGGCTTTGGCTTTTTTTGGGTTCTAATTCTACAGTTTTTTGCGTATTTTTTTGATTTTTTTTGTATCCTGCATATATAGCAAATACTATGGAAAGTACAATACAAATTGAACTAAGAATATCATTTTTTATAAGTGTTAAAGATAGGCTTGCAGATATTGCAAATATTATAGAGGCTATAACTGCAATTAGTATATTTTTTCCTTCATTTTTTATTTTTATTAATTTATTTTTAGTTTCTTTTTGTGAAGCTTTTTCTTCTTTTATATCTATTTGTTTCAATTTTTCAATTTTTTTACTATATTCTTTAATTGTTTCTTCATTTATTTTTAATTTTTGTTTTTCTAATTCCTGTTTTTCTACTAATTGTTTTACTTTTTTTAATAACTCTAATCTATTTTCTTGTTCTTTTATATTTTTTTCTAATTCTTTCTTTTCTTCTTCTATAGCATACTGTTTTGTTGTATATGGAAGATATTCTTCTTTTTCATTTTGTATTTCTTGCATTCTTTTTTCTATTATATTTATTGGTCTATCTTGAGTTCTATTTGTTCCTATTTCTTCTATTTGCTTTTTATTTAATTTTGCTATTGTTTTTTGAAATGATAAGTTATCTTCTCCTGTACTTGCCATATTAGACATTTTTTGAACAAGTGCATTTTGTTCTTTTTCGTTTAATTTTACTTCATCTTGAAATGATACTATGGTATTAGTAAATAGTTCTTCATCTACTTTTGTTTGGTCAAAAAAGAATTGATTTCCTAAAGTTTTATCTATATGAAATGTAGAAGATATATCTTCTAGTTGCTCATTAAATATTATTGGATTTTTCTTTTTAAAGTCTCTGAATACTTCATATTTTGTTCCATCATCTAGTTCATATCCTATTTTGCCAGAAAACTCTCCTCCTTGCCAAGGTGTATACTTTTGGCTATCTGATATGAATTTTCCGTTTTTATTTTTTGATAAACCATAAAACATTCCTAATATGAATTGTAATAATGTGGATTTTCCGGCTTCGTTTTTTCCATATATGATGTTTATTCCATCTTTTAAATATATTTCTTTGTTTTGTAATTTTCCAAATTGATTTATTTTTAGGTTTGTTATTTTCATTAAAAATTCCATTCCTTTCTAGCTTGGCTCGAAAGCACAATTATAGTAATCTATTTACATTGCTTCTAATCCAATTTCAATTGCTTTTAGTATTTCTTCTTTGTTTTCTTCGTTTATTTTTTCTAGCATGTTTTTTATAAAAATACCTTTTAGATTGTTATGCTTTGCTAATTCTTCTATATCTATTTTTATTGTTGTGCAATTTTTTACTTTAATTATACTTTGATTTTTAATTTGTTTTTGTATTTCATTTGTATCTATTGGAAAACTTCTTTTTCCTGTTAATATTATTTTTATGTATATGTTACTTTCGTCTTCAAGGCTATTTATTTTTTCTATTATTTCGTCTTGTGATAACATACTTGTAATTTCTAACTCTTTTTCTACAAATTCTTTTTTATCTACAGGAACAAATGCTATTTCTAATTTTTTATCTTTTTCTATTTTTCCTACTATCATTCCATGTTTTCCTAATTCATCAAATCCTAAACTTATAAGTGATCCAGGATACACTATTTTTTGATTATTTTCTTCATTATAATATGGTTTATGAATATGCCCTAATGCTATATAATCAAACCCTAATTTTTTTAATTCTTTTTTAGAGATTGGATTATATTGCATTTCTTCTTTTTCTGATGCATCAAGTGATGTGTGTGTTAATAATATATTAATTTTATTTGGGTTTTGTATTTTAATATCTCCTAAGTTTATACTTTTACGATAGAAGTTATTAAAACCAAAACCATATATATCTACTTCTTCTTCTGAATTTTTTTGGATTTCCTCATCAAAAATAAATACGTTTTTGCTAAATTCAAATTGATTGTAATATGAATCTTTAATTTTAGGATCGTGATTTCCTGGAACTATGTATATTTTAGTATTTGGTATTTCTTTAAATAAATTGTTAATATATTCGATTGTGCTTTGTTTTATGTATTCATGCTCGTATAAATCGCCACATATAAATAAATGGTCTATATCGTTTTTAGCTATATATTCAATTACTTGTTTAAAAACCCTTCTTTGTTCAAGCCTTCTTTCATTTGCTAAATTATTTTTAGCAAGTGTTGAAAACGGAACATCGAAGTGAACATCTGCAATATGTACGAATTTCATTTTTTACTCCTTTATTTTTTACTGTTAGTATTATATATAAAATAAGAAAAAATGTCAATGACTTTTAAAACATTTGTTTTATGTCTTGTTATTACTAAATTTAAGTTTTTAGATGAATAAAAATAGCCTAGTTAAACTAGGCTATTTTTATTCATCTAATGGGCCAAATAGTTCATCAAATTTGGCTTCTAATTCTTTTTGTAAATCTATATCTAATTGGTCTGTTGTATTATCTTCAAGAGGTAAAACTGGTGCTTCTTTTTGAATTTCAACTGTTAGATTATCCATTTTTGCTTCTTTTTTTGTTTCTTGAATTGGTTGTTGTTTTTCTTCATTTTCTTCTATATCATTAAATAAATCGTCTAATGATTCTACTTTTAAATTGTCTACTTGTTTTTCTTTATCTTCTTCATATGGGTTATATGGATTGTATTTTCTCCATACTCCTCTCTCTATCCTATCAATATTGTTATGACTTATTGCATGAGCTGCTAGTTTTCTTGCCATGTTGCTTTGGAAGTAATAGAACTTTCGCGCTTTTATTGGTTTTACTCCTTTTTCAAAAATAATACATAAGTCATTATCCATTCTTCTTAGCTCATCTGGTGTCATTAATGCTCTTGCCATTACTTGGTCTGAAACACTTTGACCTTGTCTCCAGTTGTGTTTGTCTTTGTTAATTGATACACTTTCTCTTTCAATAGTTTTTTCTCCTAGCGCTTTTGAAAAGTATTCTACTGTTTTTCCGCGAATTACTTCCTAAGAATACATGTGTATCACAGTTACCAATAATTGTTTCATATGATTTTTCATATACTGCTTCTAATTGGTCTAAGTTTTGTAAGATAACGCTAAATGATATTTTTCTACTTCTACTTGTTGATATCTTTTTATCAAAATCTGGTACTTTACCAATGTTTGCAAACTCATCTAGTATAAAATAAGTAGGCATTGGTAATGCTCCTCCATTTTTATCTGCAAAATCATATAATTGTTGAATCATTTGTGAGAAGAATATGGTTAGTAAAAAGTCGTAAGCTGTATGTGTATCTGAAGATATAACATATACTGCTGTTTTTTTACTTCCTATTTCTTCAAAATTTATTGTATCTGTTGATGTTAAGCTAGCAATTTCTTTTGAATCGAATTTACCTAGCTTTGATTGTAATGATGATAGAATAGAACCATATGTTTTTTCTGGTGCTACTTCAATTGATTTATAGTTCATTCTTGCTGGATGGTCATAAGGTAATTGATTCATTAATTCTGTAAGTAAGTTACTTCCTCCATTTGCGTTTGCTGCTCTTACTAATTCTGCACAGCTTGCTAAGTTTTGTTCTGCTTCTGGTCTTGTTGCCATTAGATAATAGATTAAGGCTTTTAATAGCATTTCTGCCATATCATCCCAATATGGGTCTTGACCTGATTCTGTTTTTTGGCCTTTTACAACAGTGTTTGCAATAACGTCTACATCTAGCTCACTAGATATATGCATTAATGGATTATAGCCATCACTTAGTTCTGGTCTAACTAAGTTTAGGATTTTTATTTCATATCCATTTTGTTTTAAGTATCCTGCTGTTTTATCGAATAATTCTCCTTTTGGATCTGTAAATACATAAGAGCCAAGCATTTGAAATGCATTTGGTATAGAGTATGATGCAGATTTACCAGAACCTGATCCGTCCTACTACTAGTACGTTTACATTTCCTCGTTTATCTACTGGTAAGTAGTTATCTTGTGCTAAAATTATTCCTTTTTTATTACTTAATACTCTATATTGTTCTCCATTTTTTGACCAATCGCTAGAACCATGTTCTATATCAGAATATTCATTTTTTGGTGCTGTTCTAATTAATCCAATTAAAACAAATATAGCATAAAGTACACTAAATTTTAATAAACAAGAAAAATATGTTCCAATATAATTTGAAGTAAATGTTTTTCCTATTACAGTTCCTAAGTGTGTTACAGATTCATAAATTCCATTAAAGAATTTTGCCCAATCAAATATTCCATTTATTGTTGCGTCTTTTATGCTGTATGCAATTGGCATAACAAATACTATGGATAAAATTACCCATAGTATTATGAATATAACAAAATTTCTTTTATTTCTTCTAACTGCTCCTTGTACTTTATAATTCATACAAATCACCTCTTAAAGTATCTTTTGTACTAAATTTCCATTTCTTCTTTTTCTGCTTTTTCTAAGAATTGTACGTTTACAATTTTTCCATTTTCGTCTTTTTCATATTTTGCATATCCAAGTTGTATAGAAATTTCGCCTTCTGGCATTTGTTTACCTTTTTGTGGTATTTTTTTTCTATTATTTACTGTTGTTGGTGGGCATTGAATATTTTCTTTTTCTTCATCATATGCCATATCTCCAAAAACTACTGTAAATTCTGCTGGTTTTTCAATTGAATTTCCCATTTTTTCCTCCCTATTCTTCTCTTATTTCAAAAGCAAAATAAGATTTGTATGGTTTTAATTTACACTTTCCTTTTATTTCATTTGTTTTTTCATCCAAATATACTATTGGTTTTATTTCTTCCGTTGTTTCTGGGTCTATTATTGATATTGGTCTCTTTAAATTTGGTGTATATTTAAATTCTTTATAAACAGAACTTTCTTCTGAATATAAAGTATTAAATTTAACTGGCATTGGTTTTTTTGAAATACGAAGTTTTTCTTCTTCCATAATTCCAGTATTTACTACAACTTTTTCTCTTCCAAAGGATAAAATCACAAGTTGCTCTCCATCTGGTGATGGGTTATCAACAAAAAAAGTCTTTCTTTTTAAATCTCCATTTAATTCTTCCATATAATCTAGTCTTTCTACTGTGAACTTTGGTGAATCTTTTAAAAATTCCTTTTCTGTTTTATTAATTCTATAAATAACTGTGTTTACATCTTTTGGGTCTGTTATACTAAAATGTTTGCCTTGAAAACTTTCCATTTTATTCCCCACCTTTTACTTTTATCCTATGTATCGTAGTTCGTATTTTTTTACCACTATACATAATTATACTATTTATTTTAAGCAATGTCAATGCTTTTTGTGTTTTTAATTTATGTTAACGTATTGTTTGTTTCGTGGATTAAATGTTGAAATTTCTTTTAGTTTTTCAAATAGTTCTCTTTCTTCTTCTGTTAAATTTTTTGGGACCATAATTCTTACAGTTGCTGTTAGGTCTCCTCTTCCACCTTTTCCATCTTTATATCCTTTTCCTGGCAGACGTAGTTTTTCTCCACTTTCTATTCCTGCTGGAACGTAAACCGATATTGTATCATCTATTCCATCTAAGTTAACACGAGTTCCTAATGCCGCTTCCCATGGAGTTAGGTATAAAGATGTATATAGGTCATACCCTATTAATTCAAACTTACTATCTTTTTCTACTTGAATTTTTATAAATAAATCTCCATTTTTTCCACCATTTTTTCCAATCTTGCCTTGACCTATTAAACGTATTTTTTCTCCATCTCTAATTCCTGCTGGTATTTTTATATTAAATGTTTTCATTTTTCCATCAACAGTTCTTAGTGATATTTTTTTGTTTAGCCCATAAAATGCTTCTTCTATTGATATAGATATTGCAGTTTCTATGTTTTCTCCTTTTTGTTGTAGCTCCTTTTTAGCAGGCTTTTTTCCTACATCTTCCTTTTCTTCTTTCATACTACCAAAGAACATATTGAAAAAATCACTAAATACAGAATCTGCACTTCTTTTTGATTCTTCGTATTGTTCTTTTTTTCTTTTATTTCCAATATGTGTATTCCACATTCTATCATATTTTCTTCTAGATACACTGCTAGATAGAACTTGATATGCTTCATTTATATCTTTAAAACGTTCTTCTGACACCCTATCTCCTACATTTACATCTGGATGATATTTTTTAGCTTGTTCACGATAGGCTTGTTTTATTTCTTCCATTGTTACTTTATTGGTATCTAGCCCAATTATTTTATAATAATCCTTAAAAATCATTTCAACATCCTCCACTTTCATGGTGATATTATTATATCAAGCACAAGGCTCTTTTTCAATAGTTTGCATAAAAAAACTTATGGCAAAAGCCACAAGTTTTTTACTATTTTATGTAAATATCCACTTTATTATCGTATTCCATACTGTTTTCTAATTCAATATGATAGAATAGATGAATTTCTTTTATTTTTTCTTTATATTTAACAACTTCTATTTTCTTGGTAGTAATGGTCATATTTAAAATACCATAAGGAGTATTTAAAGTTGTATGACTTGGAATTTTTTTATCAAATGTCATATTTTGACCATTCCTTAAGGTAATTATTTTATCTTCTAATATTGTCATTTTAAAAACTAATTCTTGTTCTTCATATTTTTCTGTAAATTGCAATACTGCTCCATTTGTATGATATGTAATTTCGCCACTACTTTTATTTGTTTCCTTTTCATGTTTTTGTTCTAATATTTGTTCAGACGTAATTTCTACTTCTACTTTTTGTATTAATTTAGGCATTCCTTATTACTCCCCTTTTTTATACCGTTTTTACATATTATAAATTTCTTCAACTATTTTATTAAAATGCATGCCGTTTGATGCTTTTATTAACAATGTATCTTCTGGTTGTATAATTTCTTTTATTTTTTTTATTGCTTCTTGGTTTTCATTATAATGATATGTATTTTCCTTTTTCATTCCATTTTGTATGGCTATATCCATTATATTTATTGCTTCTTTTCCCACTGTTACTAATATATCTATTTTATTTTTTGCAACTTCTTCTCCCACTTTTTCATGCAATTTTTTAGAATATTCACCTAGTTCTAGCATATCTCCTAATATAGCTATTTTTCTTATAGAATGCATTTTAGATAAATACTCAATTGCAGCCTTCATAGAATCATAATTTGCATTGTAACAATCATTTATTATAGTTACATTATTTTTGTTTTTCTTTATTTCCATTCTATTTTTTGTTAATTCAAATTTCTTTATTCCATCTAATATATCTTCTTTTGGTATCCCTACTAATTGCCCTACACATATAGCACATAAAGCATTATACACAAAGTGTTTTCCACCTATTGGTACTGTTACTTGTTGTTCTTCGTTATTGAAAGATGCTACAAACACACTAGAATACTCCTGTAAATTAATTTGTTTTGCCATAAAATCGCTTTTATTATCTATTCCAAATGTAGCTACTTTATATTGCACATTTTTCTTGTTCCATTCGCATAACATATCATTATCATTATTTATTACTAATATTCCGTCTTTATCCATTCCTTCTAAGATTTCTAGCTTTGCTTTTAATATGTTTTGTCTTGAACCTAAGTTTCCTATGTGTGCTGTACCAACATTTGTTATTACTGCAATTGTTGGTTTTGCTATATTAGTTAATGCTCGAATTTCCCCAGATTTACTCATTCCCATTTCTACAACCATTGCTGTATGATTTTTTAGTTTTAGAATAGTTAATGGTAAACCTATCTGATTATTCAGATTACCTTCTGTTTTTAATACATTATATTTTTTTGATACTACACTTGCTAATATATCTTTTGTACTTGTTTTTCCTACACTTCCTGTTACCGCTATTACTGGTATATCATACATTTTACGCTTATATTCTGCAAGTTCTTTAAGTGTCTTTATAGTATCTTCTACTATTATAATTGTCCTATCTTTAAATTTTTCTTTAATATCACTTTTTATTTCTATGTTTTCTAGAATACAAACTTTTGCACCATATTTTAGCGCCTCTTCATATAAGGTATTTCCATCGAAATTTTCTCCCTTAATGCCTATGTATACATCACCTTTATTTATTTGCCTTGTGTCTTTTGAAAAATTTTCACAAAGTTCGTCTTCGTTTCCAAATACAAGTTTTGCATTGCAAATTTTTAAAATATCTCTTACTTTTATTTCCTTCATGCCTTCTCCTTCTTTATATATATATTGCTTATTTTAATTGGTTATTCTTTTTTTCTATAATTTGATTTATTAAATTTATTGTATCTGGATGAATTAGGCTATTTTTTCCTAAGCTATATTTTATTGCTCTTTTTGAAACACATAATACCCCTTCATCTAAGTCTTTATTACTAATCTCTCGTGCTTCTATTAATTCCTCATTTGTTCTATTTTCTTCTGTTTTATCTGCTATATAAATTATTTTATCGAATGCAGTCATATTAACATTTCCTGTTGTATGAAAAATAATTGCTTGTGCCATTTCTTTTGAAAAACCAAACTTTTTAATAGCAATATCTGCTCCAATTTTAGAATGCCACAAACCCGGTTCTTTTTCCTCTATTTCATCAAACACAATTCCATTATCTTTTGCATATTTTAATGCTTCATCTTTTGGTATTTCTTTTGCAATATCATGTGCAATTCCGACTAGCCTTGCTTTTTCTTCATCAAGTCCATAAATTTTTGCAAGTTCTACAGCACGACGCGCCACACCACAAGAATGGTTAAATCTTTTTTCTGACATAGATCTTTTTACAATTTCTTTTATTTCTTCAAATTTCATTTTCTATCACCTTTTTCGTTTTTTATAGCATATACTTATTCTTTCAATTTGTAAAGTTATTATTTTCAAAAAAAACAAAAAAATATAATATATTAATTGACTTTTTTCAGCTATTATATATAATATATTTGTAATTTATACAAAAGAGGAGAGTTTATATATGGAACCTAGAAAAAATTTAGCACTTTGGATTATTCTTATACTTATTTTAATTTGTTCAATTGTTTTTTTCTCATTTGTTGTTGCAAGTGTTGGGATAATGCAAAAAACTGGAGATGAAAGAAGTATTTCACGTATTGAATATAATAATGGAGATTTGCTAACTACTCTTAATGCTATCGTTGTTAAAGTTTCTGAGCAATATTTGACGGTTATAGAAAAGAACAATACTAAAAACTTAATTGATGTTAGCATTTCTAATATTGAAAATTTTGAATTTAAGAAAGGTCAAGAAATTTGTATTTATTATAGAGGAACGATTGCTGAATCTTTTCCTGCACAAATTTCTGATGTTTCTAAAATAGAGATTGTAAAAGATGAAAGTAATGTTAAAATTTCAGAAGATGTTATAAGATTTTGTTATAGCAATAGAAATAATGTTTCTTTGGCAATAAATGAATTTGATTCTTTTGGAATTAGCTTTACTATAACTGATTCTAATGAGTTACCTTATGAATATTCTAATATGTATTACATTTCTAAGAAAAGTGAACCAGATTATACATTTAAAAAATTAACTAATATTTCTGATATTAGTTGTGAAGATACTATTACACCTTTAGCTTATAATATGCCAAATATGACAGACAATAATTCTATTAACATTGTTGGAAAAAAAATAGATTGGTCTCCTATTTACGGCAAACTTAGTGAGCGGTGAGTATCAATTCGTAACATCAACGAAAGACTATGGAATAGCTAGTTTTCAAATTATTATTCAGTTTAAAGTTGATGCAAATGGTAATATTACTTATGATAAGCCAATTTTTATGTCATAGTATTGTATAATTTTTATTATTGTGTTAATATATAAATTAAATTAATTATTAGTAAGGAGGATTTAAAAATGGGTTGGATTATTCTTGGGATTGTTGTTGTTTTAATTTTATTTATTATTGGTTTATATAATGGCTTAGTAAGATTAAGGCAAAGAGTGAATAATGCTTGGAGTCAAATTGATGTTCAATTACAACGTCGTTTCGATTTAATCCCAAATTTAGTAGAAACTGTTAAAGGATATATGAAACATGAAGAAGGTACTTTAACAAAAATTGCTGAACTTAGAACTGCTTGGGCAAATGCAAGTGGTGTTTCAGAAAAGGCTGAATTAGATAATCAATTATCTGGTGCTTTAAAAACTATTATGGCTGTTTCTGAAAACTATCCAGATTTAAAGGCTAGTCAAAACTTTTCTGAATTACAAGAGGAATTAAGAAATACAGAAAATAAAATTTCGTATTCAAGACAATTTTACAATGATAGCGTTACTATGTATAATACAAAATTAGAAGTAGTTCCATCAAATATTATTGCATCTATGTTTAATTTTAAACCAGCTGAGTTATTTAAGGTAGAATCTGATGAAGCTAGAAAAAATGTAAAAGTTGATTTTAATAACTAAATTAAAGAGTAGGTCGTACCTACTCTATTATTTAAAATAGGAGGTTTTATGTATGTTTGAAGATATTCGTAAAAATAAAATAAAAACTGGTTTTATTGTCTCTATTTTTATTTTACTTATTACTTTAATTATTTATTATATTTGTATTGCATTTGATCTTGGCAGTGTTTCTATTGTAATTGCTCTTGCTTTTTCCATTTTTTCTACTGCTGTTACTTACTATAATTGCGATAAAATTGTTCTTGCTTCTTGCAATGCAAGACCTGCTACAAAAGAAGAAGATTTAAAATTGGTTAATATTTTGGACGCCTTGGTCGTTAGTGCTGGGCTAGAAACTAAGCCTAAATTGTATGTTGTAGAAGATGCTCAACCTAATGCCTTTGCAACTGGTAGAAATCCTGAACATTCGGTTATTTGTGTTACTACCGGACTTTTGGAAAAACTCGAATATTATGAACTTGAAGGCGTTGTTGCTCACGAGTTAGGTCATATTAGAAATTACGATATTCGCTTATCTTGTGTTATTTCTGTTATGGTTGGTTTTATTGTTATGATTACAGATTGGCTTAGTCGTTCTTTTTTATGGAGAGACTTTGATGATGATAGAGATAATAAATCTAGTGGAATATTAGCCATTGTTGGAATTTTTCTTATGATACTTGCTCCTATTTTCGCAAAACTTTTACAACTTGCTGTTTCAAGAAGAAGAGAATTTTTAGCAGACGCTACTGCTGTAGAATTTACAAGAAATCCTGATGGTTTAATTTCTGCATTAGAGAAAATTTCTTCTGATCCAAATGAATTAAAAACTGCAAGTGCTGCTACTGCTCACATGTATATTGCAGAACCATTTAGAAAAAACGCTAATTCGAAAAAAAGAAGCACAAGCTGGTTTTCAACCCACCCTAGCACAGAAGATAGAATTGAAGCTTTACGAAATTTAAAATAATCTTTATATAAAACCCGCGAAGCTGTACTGCTAGCGGGATTCACATTTTGCAATATATTACTTTATGTGTATTTCAAATTCCAAAAACTCTGCAAGCATTTTCATATGTGATACTTGCTATTTTTTCTAGTTCCATTTGTTTTACACTTGCAATTTTTTCTGCAGTATATTTTACATTTCTTGGATCATTTCGTTTACCCCTCATTGGCTCTGGAGATAGATATGGGCTATCTGTTTCTATTAGCATTCTATCTTCTGGAACAAGATTTATGATTTCATCAGCATTTTTTGAATTTTTAAATGTTATTGGTCCTGCAAATGAAATGTAATAGCCTAAATTTAGTGCTTCTTTTACTAACTCCCTATTTAATGGGCAACAGTGAAATACTCCTTTTTTTAATACTGCATACTGTTTTAGAATTTTAATTGTATCATTTACAGCTTCTCTTGTATGTATTACAATTGGTAAATTTAGTTCGTTTGCAAGTTTTATTTGTTGTATAAAAGCATATTGTTGTAACTCTTTATTTTCTTGGTTCCAATGGTAATCTAGCCCTATTTCTCCTATTGCTCTTACCTTTTCATGTTGTGCTATTATTTTTATTTTTTCTATTTCTTCATCTATTTTTTCCACATTATCTTGTATATCGTTTGGTGATATTCCACTTATTGTATAAATTTGTGGATAAATTTTAGCTATTTCCAATGCTTTTTTAGAACTTTCTAAACTATATCCAGCTGTAATCAATTTCGTTACTCCTGTTTCAAATATATTTTTTATTAAGCTTTGTCTATCTTCATTAAATTTTTCATCATCCAAATGACAGTGTGAATCGAATAATTCCATTTTTATCTCCTAACACAAATTGCTGTTGCTACAGCATATTCTTTACAATGAGAAATACTTACATCACAGCTATTTAATTCCTTTATTTCTATTCCATTAAAATTTACATTTGGCTTTCCGAGTGTATCATTTATGATCTCTATGTTTTGCCAATTTATATCGTATTTGTTATCTAATAAGTTAGATATTGCTTTAAATATGGCTTCTTTTGCAGCAAACCTTGCTGCATAGTGTTGGTATTTCATATTTTTTTTACTTTCACAGTATTCTATTTCTTTTTTAGTATATATTCTACCGCAAAAATTTATCTCCTAAGTTTTCAATTGATTCTTTTATTCTATCTATTTCAATTATATCAGTTCCACAATTTATGTTCATTTTTTTCCTCATTTCTCCTACATTAAACTGCATAGTGAAATAAAGTTTATCACATTTAAAATTAATGATATTCCTAGTGCTATTAAAATTACTTTATTTACTTTACTTTCTTTTTCTATATTTAATTCTTTATATGCAATATCAAATTTATTTTTTATATTATTATATAGTTTTTCTACTTCTGTAACTTGCCTTGCTTTTTTATAAATATGCGTTCCTACATCATCTTGTGTAATTTCTTGTATCCACAAATTTTTTGTAAATTCTATAAATTTTTCTCTTGCTGTATTTGCCATATTTTTTTGTTTATATTGTGCTTCTAATTTCTTTAAATAAATCTTTTGGTATTGTACCAATATATATGTATACAAATGCTGATTTTCAAAAACATGTGGCAATTTCGTGTAATTATGTGTATCTATGCTAGATGTAAGTAAGGCTACTCCTTCTTTTGTAAATCCTGTTTGGATGAATTTCCATTTAGATAGTATTTGCATATGCCTTTTATCGAAGTTTGATTTATATGAACTTGGAAATATATTTGCATATTTAAAAAATTCAAATTCTATGTCTTTAAATTGATTAGTTTCATTCCAATCCATTTGGTCTATACATGTATATGCATATGTAATGAATCTGTTTGCATTTATGTCCAGTTTTTTTACATCTTGCGCATTTCCTGTTATATCCTTGATTATTTCATTTAATTTTTTTACATCACTAAATGTTGTACTTTGCAATCGTATATTTTCATATTCTTTTAGCTCATTTAATTCAGAATATATATCTCTAAATTTATAGTTAAAGTTTAATACATCTGAAAATTCATTACTTTCTTCTATGTTTGTTTTAATTACAAGAAAACATACCCCTGTGCTAAAGCAAATTATTTGCATTTTTTGAATTTTAAAGAATATTCCTTGTTCTTGTCCTGCTTTTCCTTGTACATCTACTCCTAAGTCGTATTCAAACATACTACATGGGTATTTTGATAAAATTATAGATTGCATTTCTTTTGTAAATTCATTAAAGCGATTTATTTTCTCTTGGTTAAATTCAAAATCTTGGAATAGAAATTTTCTAATTGTTGGTAAAAAATATGTATATATATCGAAATCTCTTTCCTTTTCAAAAAATTTTACTTTTATATTTTTATTATTTATTAGCTTTAAAATATATTTATCATATTTATTTTCGTTTATAATATATGGGTAAATGAAGTATGTATATTGGTATTTTGTCTTTAGTTCCATAATACTCTCCCCTTTTCTATTCATCTGTATAATAGTAAGCGTTACGATCTTTAGATATATGCCATTTTCCAATAGTTTCTATAATTTCATTATTTTCGTTATTTTCCTCATTTGATGGTGTAACTTTTGTTTTATCAATTTCTCCTAATGATAATTCTAAAATTATATTTCCACTGTTATCACATATTCCCTTTTTTTCATCTTTTTCAATAATTATTCTATTATTCATTCCTTGTAATGCTTCTATGTTATCATATTCAAGAGGTAAAATAATTTCTCCTGAATATCCAATTAAACCATATTTGTTATCTTTTTTTACTTTTAAAATACCTTGTTCATACCATAAATTATTGTTATCATCTATATTTTCAATTACTTCTACTAAATCATAATCTGTAAATATTTCATTGTTTTTTGAATCTAATACTTTTGTTTTATATGTATTATTTTTATAGTCTACATCATATACACATACAAATATATCTGTTTTAGGGCTTGGTATTGTAATCATTTCTTCATATGTTGGCTCAATTACAATTTCTCCTTCTTCATTTATTACTCCCCATTTTTTGTTTGTATAAACTGGATAATAGCTTAATTCTTTTCTACTTTCAGTTTGCTTATTTTCAGGTTGCGGTATTTCGGTTGTAAGTAATGTTTTTATTCCTACAATAAACATTATAACAACTGCAATTGCAACCATTACAGCTATTACTTTTTTTATATTTAACTTTCGTTCTTGGTCGTATCTTTTACCTTTACTACTCATATATATGTATCCCTCCAAGTTTTTTCTTATATAAATATATCATATTTTATTATAAAAGAAAAGTACAAGATTGTAATTTTAAGGAAAAAACGTCAATATTCCAATTTTCTTGAAATATTGACGTTTTTTATCTTTTATCTTTTTATAAATTTTGCAACAATAATTGTCATATCGTCTTTTGTTATACCGTAACCATTATCTATTGCTTCTTTTGTGATTATATCTGCAATTTTTTGCACATTATCTGTTACAATGTTTTCTAAAATGTCTTTTACCCATAATTCTTTGTTTTGGTACTCATCGTTTGATTCCATAATTCCGTCTGAACACATTACTAGTATGTCGTTATCTTCTATGTCTTTATCATATACTACTAGGCTAATATTTTCTAGTATTCCTGCAGGTAGTGATAGTGCTTTTATTATTTGTACTTTACCTGCTTGTTTTATGTATGTTGGGCACGCTCCATTTTTTATGAATTCTATGTTTCCTGCATATAGGTCTAGTATTGCTATATCTAATGTTGCAAATGTGTCTTCTTCTGTTCCAAGTGAAAGGGTTGAATTTATTAATTCAATTGATGTATCTTTATCGAATCCGCCTGCAAGTAGCCTTTGTAGCATTTTTACCGCTACCTCACTTACTTGTTTTGCTTTTGGACCTGTTCCCATTCCATCACTTATTGCAAGTAGATATTTTCCATCTTCTAATTTTACGCTTAAGCTTGAGTCTCCTGAAATTGGTGAGTCTGTTTTTGTTTTTTTGGATATTCCTATTTGTACTAAATATTTATCTTGTGATGCATATGTGTTTATACATAGTTTTGTTTCTTTTTTGAAACCACAATCATTTCTTTGAATAACTATTTTTTCTCCTAATACTGTTGTAAGAATTTTTTCTGTTTGTTCTATTGTGCATCCTCTTTTTTCATTTCTACTTGTGCAAGAATTTGTATATACTTTAATAATGTATCTTCCTGTCTTTTCTCTTCTAATGTTAACATCTTGAATATCTAGTTTTTTCTCTTTTGCAAGTGCCATTATTTCTTCTTTTTCAATTATGAACTTATATTTATCGTCTTTTATTTTTTCTTCTAAATTATCTGCAAGTGAAGATATTACTTTAGATACACCATCTAATTGTGTTCCCATGTTTCTTTTATTTTCTTCAATTTTTTGTTTCCATATGAAATTTATTTTACTTCTTTTATATGATTCATTAATGGTTTTTAGCATTTCTTCTATATCATTTTCAATTTGCATACTAATTTCTACATTATCAAATCCTACTATATAATTGTTATGATTTGCATAAATATCTAGTAATTCTTTTCTATTTATTTGTTGATTTTGTATTAGAGTTTCGAATATATCTTTTATTAGTTCTTGGTTTTCACCATTTTGTAAATCGTCATATAAAATGTTTTCTTCTAGCCCTTCTAAATTATTACACAATTCATCTACAAATAAATCTCTATTTTTTTCTTGTTCAATGTCTTCTTCCTCTATTATAGTTGCTGCTGCTTCTTTATATGTATCTGCAATTTCTGAAATTGTTTCAGATACTTCATTTAATCTAAATACTGTTTCTTTATTATCTTCTATTCTACTTGCAGGTCCTGTTGGTAATAACTTTGTTTTACCAAATAATTCTTCTACGTCTATATGTATGCTTTGTGGTACTAATAACAAGCCTAAAGACGCAATTAAAATTTCTTTAAAATATATTATAGCTATTGTATTTCCATTTGTTATAAAGGTAAGAATAGCATTTCCTAATATAAAACCAACAATAACACCTACTTTTCCGAATTTTGAAAAAATTCCTGCTATCATTCCAGATAATGCATATGACGCAATAATAATTGGTTCTGTTTGGTTTATTAAAGCTAGAATTGTTCCTATTGTAACACCTGTTGTTGCTCCTACTAATATCCCATTTTTCCAACCTAGCACTAGTACAACAAGTATGCTTAATATGGTTCTTATTTCAAAGCCAAATACGCAAAATCCTCTAAAACTAGAAGCAGTAATTGCAAGCATCATACTTGCTCCTATTACTTCTTCAATTGCAAAGGCTTTTTTTATTCCAAATTCTCTTATAACTATTAAAGAATTTGCAAATATTTTATAGAATATGTATGCTGATATTGCTGTAATTAAACTTAGTAGTAAATCGTATACCATGAAGTTTCCAAATAAAATACCTGCAATTTGTACCATAAAAGAAGATATGAATACATATGCACCTAGTTTTGTTTTTTCGTTTTCGTATTCGAAATTATCTTTTGGTTTTTTTATTAATATTAATGCAATAAATACAAGGGAAGTTAAAAGATAACTTAATGCTTGTCCTGCTCCTAAACCAATAAAAGTTCCTATTAAAGTTAATATGTATACAATTAATGCTGGTACTTTATTACTTAGAACTGCAGCAAATATGGATATTGCAAATGGTGCAATTCCGTCTATACATTCTATGGTTGAAAGCATAAAGCTAATAAGATATATAATTATTTTTTGCATAGAAAATGCATTTTTTAAAAACCCGGTTTATTTTATTTTCATTATAATATTTTTCTTCGTTTTCAATTTGTTCATCTACTTGTCCCGATATGTTTTGAAACATAATTACCACCTCTTACTTTTTTAAATATCGGTATTATTTTAATCTTATTCTTTTGAATTGTTTGTCATATTTAGTACTTTATTTAAAAAAGTTTTCTTTCTTTTTTGACAAGTTCTATTGTTATATGACTTTTTCTTTTGTAGGTAACTTTATTTCGTGTATTATTTTATAATATTTTGGCTTTTTTTTCAATGTTTTTAGAAAAATTTGCATAACAAAAGAGGGTTATTTTAGATGCCCTCTTTTAAATAATTCGAAATTTTATCTTGATTTTCTTGATATCGCATATATCCAAACATCGAATGTTGTACATCATCTATTCTAATTCTATAATCATCACTTACTATGTAAAAAGTATTTTCATACTTACCTGGATTCTTTAAATACATAGCTATTTCTGGATATAAATATGAATTAAGTTGAAAATCAGCTCTATTTTGTATCGTATTTAAAAATTTCTTTGCTGGAAAACTTTTTATTTCATCAATTTCTAAATTTTTAGTTAAAATTCTGTCATATAACTCAAAACCTTGTAATAACATTTCAAAATCAGTATGTGATGTTGTTTTTTTGTTTGCAATTTTATTTAACTTACCTTCTATATTTTGTAATCCCGCTTTGTAGTATTCTTCCTTATCTACATATTTAGTAACTTCATTTAGAGCATATGAAAACCAATGACTTCCACGACTCGCATAATCATTTTTAATAAAATACTGTAATGATTTTTCAGCAGCTTGTAAGTATTTTTCTTCTTTTGTTATACCATATAACTTTAACAACCCAAGAGTTGCTTCATTATCATAATATTCAGTAATATATTCTCTTGAAATTGTAAAATCCTGTGTATCAATTTCATGAATAAGTTTTCCATCTTCTTGTTGCATTGCAATAATAGCATTTCCTAATCTTTTTGCTAATTCAAGGTACTTGGTATCTTGAAAATGTTCTATATATTCGCTTATTGCTACAAGTCCCAAGCCATTAGCACCTAACTGAGATTCTGTCTTAGTTTTAGATTTTTTTATATATGTTTGGTCATCTTTATCTACTGAATTACTATATAGATAATCAATGCATGAACTTATTTTTTGTGAATTTTCTTCATTTACTTCGCATTTTGCAGATAATGCCCAAACAGCACCTGCGTGCCTTATAATATCATATCCATTAATTTGTTTATTAAAAAGTGCTGAATAACCATAAATGAATTGCCCATCTTCTTGTATCATATTAAGAAGATATTTACAAGAATTGTTTAATATTTCTTCTATATCTTTATTTTCAAGTTTCTCAATCTTTCTTCTTTGTGTATTAAATTCATCGCTATATAATTCATATACATTATCATTTTCATCGCAAAAATAACTTATGCAAGTAAATATTTTTATTTTCTCTGGATATTCTTCTACTTTATTTTTTCCACAGAATTCCATATATGAATTTAGGTTTGATAAGTCTATTTCACTTTTTATGTAATCTATAATACAATTGGAATTTATTTCTGCTTGTGTTAGTATTATATCTTCCGCATTTTCATAATCAAGTATTATACCATTTTTGTATAAATTTTTTATTTGGGTTTGTTTTATTCCTTTTTCAAATTGTTCCATGGAAACTTCTTCAATTGTTTTTGCAAAGTCTATTCTTACATTATTAACAGAATATTTTTTTTGTTTAATTTCCTTTTTTATATCTTTTTTTGCTTCTTTATATATTTCTTCAAAATTTTTTCCATTTTTTCCAATAACAATCGCTTTTTGTTCATTGTCGCCAACAGATATAACGGCAATATTTTCTGTATTTTCTTGTAATCCTTTTATATCATCTGTTTCGAAATATTTTTGTTCTATTAATGAAATTTTATGGTCTAATTTTGTTTGGTAATTCATAAAAAATAAAAGTACACCAATACCTATAACTATGATAATTCCAATAATAAATACATATCTTTTCTTCATCTTCGCACTTTCCTCCGTTTTTCTTAGTTGTAATTATATTTTATAGAATAAGAAAAGTCAATACACATGTTTACTTAAAAAAAATATCTTTAGGTACTGGTGTATAGTTTTTGTAATTATGCTTTATAATTTTAGTATTTCGTCTACGAAAAAAACAAACATTAGCAAATGCTAATGTTTGTTTTTATTTTATTTTTTTAGAACAAATTTTTTGATTAATACAATTCCTACTGCAAGTAATGATGCTGATACTAGTGGTAGAAGTATATAGTAATGTTTTGATCCTGTTGGTGGGGTAATTATTACTTCACCATCAAATGGATTGTCTGGATCATTTGGATCACCAATGCTTTCGTCGTATTTTGCTGCTCCAGATGTGTCGTGTTCTTGTGGGTTTTGGTCTAGTCGTTGATTTCCTGGAACTGCTCCATCGTCATATCTACCAGCGCTGTTTTCTATTTCTGCAATTTCTGTTAGGTTTGTATATCTTAGGTCGTCTTTTGTGCTTTGTGGATTTAATACTTTTGTTAGTACTAATTCAGCTTGAGCACTTCCGTCCGGTGCCAAAGAGTTAGTAAGTGGATTAGCGCTTGTTGCTTTTAATATAACTTGTTGTGTACTTAGGTCTATTACGGTTCCTCCACCTGCATTGCTTATGTAAGTACTTTCATCTCCTTTTTGTATATCATTAACGTTAACTACTTCCCATAATGGATTACCGCTTGAGTTCTTATTATTATTTACATCGAAATTCAAGTTGTTAGAAACGTAGTTGATAATTGTTTTTGCTCTAGTATTTGCTCCGTATCTTGAATCATTTTCTCCGTTATTTGTTACAGTAAATTTATATGTTATTTCTAGTGTTGCACCACTTAGTAGTTCTTCGTCCATGATTACGGTTACTTTTTCTTTTTTGTCGTATACAGTATATCTATCGCTACTCTCTCTACTTATAACTCCATTTCCCCAAAGTTTTTTTATAAAAGGATTTATTCTACCTCCAATAGTTCTATCTAGTATCCACTGTAAACCATCATCGCTTTGATCGCTATCTATTAATACTGTCTGACCATCTGCTGCAGTTAATTTAACCCTTTTTACATCTTGGTCTATAACTAATTCTGATTGTGGTCTTAATGCAAGACCAAAGTCTACGTTTTTAATTTCATAAGTATAATCCGAGTTTGTATCTGATTCTTCTCTTGCATATTCTACTTCTATTTCTAGCTCTTCTGTATCTGCGAAACACCATGTATTGTCTCTTAACTCTTCTTGCAACCTACCTATATCGCCGTCTCCAATGTAGCCTGGTTGGTTACTTTTATATGAGTTAAATACGTTAGCTTTATGGTTTACAATTTGAACTCCATACTCACCTTGAGAGTAAGCTTTAATTTGTTCTCTTCTTCCTTCGTCGTCCTCCGCGTCAGACAAACGTTCTTCAACATTCGTATACCAGTATGTGTCACCGCCTTTTGACGTATATTCAGTAGATTGATAGTCTTGTCCGTTATATGAATGATCATTTGCTCCTCCCGGAGACTCTGTTGCTAATGCTGTCTCGAACGTTTTACCATAATTAAACCTTATTATGTAATCTCCCGGTAAGAAACCAACGAATCCATACCAACCGTTTTCGGTTTTTGTTGTTGCTCTTAATTTAGGTTTATCTTCTCCGACATTTTCTAATAATTCTACAATTACTCCAGTTATGTCTGCTGTTTTTCCATTATAGTTACCAGAGCCTTTTCTATCGTTCGTTGTTGTAATCGCTACTAAATCTCCAGTTCCGTCTTCAAAAACGTTACCTTCTATGGTTCTTGATTCTGGATATTTGTATATAAATGCTGGAGCTCTTGCTGTATCATCTTCTATTTCAATACCTTGAACTTGTTCTCTTGTAAGTTTAGATACACCGCTAAGGTCATAATTTCCTGGAATTGAATTATAGTCTGTTAAACCGATTGGGTCTTTTCCTCCATTTTTATATGCCTTGTATCCATTTATTTCTGCTATGTTTAAAGTTTCAAGTTGTGAGTCACTGTTTGGTAATTCTTTAAGTAATATATCGCCTGAATCTGAGTTGCCATCTTTTAATTCTAATACTACATATACATATTTTTGTTGCGCTGATTCAAGTATTTGGTCTTCTGGTATTGTTAGGTATCTAGTTTTATACGCGTTTCCTTTAAACATAGTAATAGGGTCAGAGACTGTTGTGTTCTCGTTTATTGCTAGCGGAACCTTTCCGCCCGTTCCAGTTGCGTCCCCTAAAAACGCTTCAACCATTTCATAGTTTGGATCGAAGTAATCTACAATTTCTGTAACAGAACCTCTTGTATTTGCAACATTTGCAATTGTTATTCTATATGTAACTTTTATGTCTAATCTTTTATCTCCTGTTACTGTATCATCGTAGTCGGTCTCGTCAGTTGGTTTTGCATAGCCTGCCTTGTCTCCGCCACTAACGTACTTACTAACAACACCATTTGCTGCTTCTTCTCGTCTTACTTCTAATGTATAATCTTTACTAATAAAGTCTCCGCTTAGTCCAGTTCCTGTTGCTGCTCCTCCATTACTTAAATAACCTTTTCTTACATTATTAGCATAGTCTGTTGTCCAATTAGAAATATCACTTTCTTTTACTCCCATATAGAACCCTGAACCTTCCCAGTCTTTCATAATATCATAGTAGTAAGTTTCTTTTTTGCCATTGATTGTTAAATCTGCTTTTACTACGTCTTTAAATAGTTCTAAGTTAAATATTTTTCTTGATTTTAAACCACAGTTTATTTGTTTTTGTCCGTCATATATTGCGTGATATTTTTCGCCTGCAAATGTATTATTCTCTTTCGGGTCATTTACTGTAAATTTATCGTACCAAGGATAAACGTAACAACCATCTTCTCCTACATTATCTTGGTCTGAAAACGCATTCATTCTAAGGTCTACTACATATTGTAATTTAGCATCGGTTTCACCTCCGCTTCCTCCACCAAGATTTTTAACAGCCTGCTCAATAAGTTTTTCTTCCGATTGTTTAACACAACCATCTGGTGGAATGTCTCCTTTAATTTCTTCAATTTGAGCACTTAAAGCTTTAAATAAATTCATTATTCCATCTGAGTCTTCTCCATCTTGTTTAAATACTTGATTATAAGTACCATCACTAGTTTGTGTAAGTTTTAATCCTGCTACAGGTTTATCCACCTTGTAGTTTGCCGGATATGATTTAATTTCAGCAAATGTTGCATTAAAACTTTTTCGTTCGTTCCTCTTCTCGTCAGCATGTGAAGTCTTTGCCCATGCTGCCGAATTGTATTCAACACTTGGTTTTTCTACGGTAGTATATAACATTCCGTTATACACAAATTTAACATAGTATTTATATGTAGCATCTAACTTTTTAAATAAATATTTACCACCATTTTTCGTTAACTGAATATCCTTCAATTCTGCACCGCTTGGATTTGATGTTGCTTCATATCGGTATAGCCATACTTCAACACCATCGAATCCTTCTGAATCACCATCTAAGTTATTTTCAGTATATCCTTGATTATTTTCCTTGCTTTCAACTTCGTCTAAAAATACGGTTCCACCTAACTGCATCCATACTTTTTGGTCGTCATCATCATCATCATCATCGTCGTCATCGTCGTTATCGTCATTATCATCATTATCGTCATTATCGTCATTGTCGTCATTGTCATCGTTGTCATCGTTGTCATCAGTATCGTCGTTATCATCTTGTTTATCGTCTCCTCCACCTGGTGGGTCTGGCGTGTGTTCACTCCAAAGCGATCCATCCGTTTTTTCCCATTTTCTTCCTGCTTGTATACCCGTTTCCTTAGGATTACTTTCTCCACTGCCTGAATCTACTTTCTTTTTTACTAGAAGTTGAGCTTGTCTTTTTCCCTCTCTACTAAGAGTAAGAGAATATTTACATCCCTTTGCGTATTCATATTCCCACACCTTAAGCGTAGCATTATACTTTTTTTTCCTCGAATGGCAAGAGTTGAAACTGTCACTTGTAAATACGTTAGATGTATATGTATTGTTCCACCAAAAATATTGTTGATGTCCTACATAGTAAGCTATTTCTGCGTAGCAACCATCTAAATATGTTACTTCAACTCGAACATTTACATATTTCACATTTGGATCATCAAAATTGAATTGTACATAAAATTGGTCGCCAGATTTTGGTATATTTAATGATTCTTTCTTTCCTGTATTTACATCTGTAACAACTTTACGCATTATTTTATTACCATCTTTATCCACTACTTTTATTTCTTCTCTACCTTCGTTATTGTTCTGTAACACTCCAATTTGGTTGCCGTTCTCATCTAGAGCATAAACCTCGATACAACTTACAAAAGCATATCTTTTATTTTTAATTCCATCACTTTTTTCTTCGTCTTCATCATCTTCATCACCTGAAACTCTACCAAAATTACCGTCAACACTAACAGTAACTTTATCTCCTTTAACGTCTTCATTGCTTCCTTCGAACCAAACATCTATTGATTCTTCGTCGTCTTTGCCAGTACCTTCTTCTCCTCCACTTTTAGTTGGGTTGTATGCATCATCTTTAACATCTCCACCGATATCAACTTTTAATTTCATTTCCCCAACAGTATACATATATTTCTTGTCCTCTTGTGCATCTACTAAAATACTCGCTTTATCACCTATTGGTTCTACTGTTACCTTTGGTACTCCCCCCATTTTCTGAAGATTGTTGTAGTATTTTTTATATGTTTTTGCCTCCTTAGCCAAAGCCGTTAAGGGTTCACCATTTCCCTCGTTACCTATATCTCCAAAAGTATCACTATTTACTAAGCTCCACATCGTATTAGCCATCTCTCTACTTGTTAGGTCAAGACCTCTTTCTTGAGCAGCAGCAAGCGCAAATATTACAGCCGGATCCTCTACAATTTGTGAATAAGTACTCGATGCATCCTCAAATTGAACATAATAATATTTTTTCTTCCATTTTTCATGGTTATCTTTATAGGTGCTATCAGCCGTTTCCGAAGGATTGCTTTTATATTTCTTATACAAGTTCTCATATTCTTCTCTTTCCACATATATATTGTTTTCATCTTGCGTAATGAGAGGTCCGTAATGCAAACCACCCTCATTACAAAATACTAACCAATCATTTGCTGTCGGCTCGTCCATGTAACTACCGTGGTAATGTATAAGGAAGTAAACGATGATTAATTATTCTCTCTCCTTCTTCTGATTTAAAAACTTGGAAACCATTTGCTTGTACCTTATTTTGCAATGCTACTATACTAAATAATAGTAATATAATAGCTAATATTTTTATTGTAATTTTCTTAATCATTTATATTTTCCTCCTTCCTTTAAATTTTTCTTAAAACTTTCCTATTTATAAAGTATATTCCTACTCCTAACATACTAACTGCTATAAATGTAATTAATATATATACATAAATTTCACCAGTTTTTGTACCTAGTAATACATCTGCGTAACTTATATCGTCTTCTGATTGTACTTTGTTTGCAGGAGTTGAATCTATATCGGTTAGCCCAAAGTCGTTTGATGCTTCGTATATTTCTGCTATATTATTTACATTTCCAGTTGAATCTGCTGTCATTTGTTTTGTTAATACTAATGTTATTTCTTTTGTTTCACCTGGATTAATTACTTCATTTGCTAAACTTGAATTGTATACGTTTCCATCGTCTGCTTGATACCAGTTGTTGTTTAGTTCAGATGAGAATTTTAATTCTTTTGGTAGGTAATCTACTATTTTTTTAGCAAACCCTGCAACTGAACCTTCATTTGTAATTTTAATTTTGTATTCAATAACTGCATTTGCTCCATTTATTGTTTTTGAGTTAAAATCAAATTTCGCAAGTTGTTTGTCTGCAACTTCACTTACCTTTACACCAGATTTATCTTGTACGGTTATTTTTGATACTACTTTAGTTAATTTTAAATCAAATTTTTGTGTATCTATTAAACCAAGGTCTATATGAGATATGTTTTCACTTGACATTTTAATTGTATCTGTTGCTGCAACATTTATTGTTCCACCATTTTCTTTCATTTTCATAGATACTGCATCTGAATTTCTAGTTCCCGTAACTCCGTCTTTTTGGTAAGCAGTTATGTTGTATTTTGATGTATCGTATTTATAAACTACTATATAATTTCCATCTTCAAGATTTGCAAACATAAATTCACCGTTTTCGCCAGTTTTAACAGTTTTGTTATTTCCAGTTACAATATCTTTTACAATTTTTCCATTATCTCCATTTACTAGTAAAACCTCTACTCCTTGTATTTTATCTTCATCTTCATCGTAACAACCGTTTTTGTCTTCGTCCTTCCAAACCATTCCAGATATGTAGTGTTTTCCTTCAACCACTTCACCAGTTGTTGGGTCTAAAGTTGTACCTCCAATAGATGTTATTTTGTGTTTAACGGCATTTGATGTTTTTTCGCCTACCCTAGTACTACTTACCTTAACTACATTCGAAATGTCTTTAGATTTTAAACCATTTGTTAATTCATTAACTTTAGCTTGAAGTGTAACAGTTACAGACTCTCCTTCTCTAAGTGCAAGAACTGCTATTTCGGCGGTGTCGTCTCTAAAAGTACCTACATTATAGTTTTCTCCTTTATACACATACGAAGCTCCTTCAAATGTTAATGGTTTAGGCAACTGATCTGTTATTGTTATGTCTCCAGTTGTAGAACATCCAGTGTTTGTTATTGTTATTTGATAATCTATAATATCACCTACAACAACTGAACTATTTCCAACACTTGATAGTGATATTTCTATATTTGGTTTTTCTATGCTTACATTTGTTTCTCTTGTTTCTATTGTCTTTTCTCCTACTGTAATTGACATTTTATTTTTTATTTCTTTTTTATATTCATTTTCACCTAATTTGTCTGCTTTTACTGTTACAGTTACACTGCCATTATTACCACCTTGTAGTTCTTCAATGTTCCACGAAACAGTTCTAGTTCGCTCGTCATATGAACCATCACAATTTGCTTCTACAAATATTATTCCTTCTGGTAAAACATCTTTAATAACTACATTTTCTTTTTCTTGAGATGTAACGTTTTTATATGACATAGTATAATAAAATTCTGAACCTTCAATTCTTGCAACATTTTCAGGTTGTAATCCCACTTCAATATCCGCACGCATAAATCCTTCTATTATTTTATTGCTAACTGTATTTGAGGTAAATACTGTATCTACTCCTTCTACAGTTACATATGTATTTGCAGATATAGTTCTTTCAATTATAGTGTCTGTTTCTTCGTTGAAATCTAATGAATTCACTGAAACTTGGTATTTCATTTTAGCTGTTGCTCCAGCAGCTAATTTTTCTAATGTTGCTGTGTATTCTTTTGTTTCTTTATCAAAAATTTTGTTTAAACCTTCTTCACCCGTGTCTGATCCTTCATAGTATATATAAGTAGTTCCTTCAGGTATTATACCCTTTGCAGTAAGATTTGAAATATCGCTTTTTCCAACGTTTTTAACAGTTGCTAAATATGTTATTATTGTCCCTTCTTGTAATTCAGTACCGTCTGCTATATCTTCAATACATAAGTTAATTTCTAACTCTGGTCCTTCTCCTGTTGTTAGTCCTGCAATTGGTGCTACGGCTTTGTCTTGTAGTGTTGCTTCTTTTGCAATATTGTCGAAGTATACTGTGTAGTTTTCATATGTTGAACGGTTATGGCTTAGGTTTTCTGGTATATTTACATCGTATCCAAATTCTAAATTGTCCCCTGTTTGCATTTCGTAATCTTCTAGAACCATTAAGTATGATTTTGTGTTTGCACTCATTTCGCTTGTCCAACCATTTGCTTGGTTGTTTAAGTCTTTTGTTGCATCTGGCTTTTCGCTGTAGTATAGTTTTGTATTCACTCCTTCTGGTGCTTTAAAGCTTGCAAGGTTTGTTGTTAGGTTTGAACCTAAGTCAAATCCTTCTGATGTTTCTTTATTTCCTTCAGATGGTATTCTTCCTAGTATTTGTATGTTTTCTACTGGGTTGTTATAGTTGTTTATAACATCCATTTTTACTGTGGCAAGTTTTCCTGATGATTTTGTGTCTAGTTTTCCTGTTTGTTGTTCTCCGCTTATTGATGTTATACTTTCATTTTTATTGTTATAACCTGTTATTTGGTTTGTTGTTACCATTCCAACTGGTGCTACTGCTTTTATATTTAATGTTGTAACTCCACGCTCTCCTTCAACACTTTCATAGGTTGTTACTGCCTCGTTTGTTACATATACTTTTACTATATTTTCTTTTGTTGGTGTTAGTTTTTCTAGGGTCATATCTGTGTTTATTATTAAGTTTGCGCCCCCTGTTATTTCATCATAATTATATTGTGTTTGCTCTCCTTCTAGTTGTACTCTTATTACGTTGTTTCCATTGTTATTTACATATGTTTTGTAATCTTTTATTTTTAGTTCGTTATCATATAATATATTTATGTCTTTTATATTTAGCTCTTTTATATAACTTGGTAATTCAATTTCTACCACTGGATTTTTATATAAATCGCAAGTTATATCATTTGTTTTTAAGATTACTTTTAATTCTACATTTTCGTTTTTAACAATTGTTGATAAATTACTGCTATTAATTTTTGCTTCTACTTTTGTTGTTGGTGCTACAAGTGTTATGTCTTTTGTTGATGATGATACTGCTATTTTTGTGTTTGCATATTCTACATTTGCTGAAGTTTTTAATTGTAGTTTTTCAAAATTTACTATTTGTTCTTTTGCATAATCTGTTTTTCCTTTTAATGCTTTTACGCTATTTATTTGTAATTTTCCTTCTGCGATTGGTTTTGTTGTTTTTATTCTTATTTCGTTTATTTCATTTGTATATGTATAAACATAGTTTCCATTTTCATCTGCTCGTGTGTCTTTTGAGATTGTTGCAATTTCTGTTCCATCTTCGCTTAATATGTTTATAACTCCATCTTGTCCTAATATTTTTTCAAAATTTTCTTTTGATATTGTTGTTGTTTTATAATATGCATAATTAATATTTGAAATTTTTGTAGGACTTTCTTCTCCGTTTTTCGTTTATGAATTTGTCTTCTACATTTTCTATGTCAAGTTTATCTATTAATTTTGCGTATGCTACAGCTATTTCTATGTTTTTATTATACTCGATTTCTTTATCTGTATTTGTATATAAGTAGCCTTTACTTAACATATCAACTGATGATACTTTTGCTCCGAATGAAGTTTCCTTTTATTTCACTTTCTTCTATATTTAATGTATGTGTATTTTTTACTTCTGTTTGTACATTATTATATGCTGTAATAGTTACTTCTGCTGTTTGCTCTGCTGTTATATTTCCGCATTTTTTCTGCGAATTTGTATGTAATTACATATTCATCACTTGTATTTTTTAACCAAGCTACTTTATTTTCTTGTTCATTATTTTCTACTATTATATTAATAGTTCCTGTAGCTACATCATATGTGTAATTTTCACTACTAAATTCTTGTCCATTTTTACCATTTGTAGCTTTGCAAGAGTTTGATGTTACTATTACTTCTTCTGGTTTTGTTTCATTTATTTCGGGTACTTTTACTTTTATATTTGTTTGTTTAATTGGTAGTGCGTTATTTTCTATTCCTACCGTTACTACTGTTTGTAATATTGTTCCTTGTTCTTCTGCTACTGTATATGGTATGAATGTTTTTGTTTCTTGGTTTATGTGTGCTGTAATTTCTTTTGTCCATTCAAGTCTTGTTTGTATTGTTTTTTCTATATCTATTTCTTTACCAACATCGCTTATATATGAACCTATTAATTTTACATTATTTATTTTATTGAAATTTGATAAATCAAATATGTCATCTTTTATACTTGTAATTGGTATTTCTAAAATTGCTCCGTGTTCCACCATTTATTTGTTTTAATGCAATTGTATTATTTTCAACATCTATTTTTTCAACTGTTTCAGGAACTGTTTCACTATTTTGTATTTTAAAGTTTGGAGTAGTATTATTTTCACCTGTTATTTGTACACTAGCATTTTTTAGATATCCTTTTTTTACATTAACTTCTAAGTAGATTTTCATATTTTGTTCATCAAAATCTACTATGCTTGAATGTGTTTTTCTTTTTTTCTCCTTCATAAAATACACATCAAATGTAACGTTTTCGTTGTTTGATGTGGTTTCTTGGTTTTCTAATGTATCAGATGTTGCATATGTTTTTGATGCATACATTCCTAACATTATGAAGTTTGTAAAGGTTAATATTAACGCTAATGTGGTTGCTAATACCTTTGTTAATAGTTTTTGATTCATCGCCAATTCCTCCTCTTTATTTTTCTTACACTCGTACCTTTAATTATACGCTTTTTTTAGGCATTTTTCAAGTGCTTGCGACAAAATTTCAACTTTTTATGTAAAACATTTTGCTATTTCCCAAAATATTTTATATTTATATATTATATTACTCTTTTTTTATTATTTTTCAAGTTTAATATTTTATTTATTACTTGTTTTATTAGTTATATTTATTTAGGGAAATAGTGCTTTTTTTATTTCTTGTTTTTGTTTGTTAAGTTTATATTAAATTTATGTTACATAAACTGGATTTATTAAAGGTTTTGCTTAGGAAAATAAGGGTTTCAAACATTGTAACATTTCCTAAGTTTTGCGCATATACTATATAAAGTAGGAGTGTATCTTTATGAGGAGGTAGTTTCTATGGATTCTGATTTTATGGATAATTTAAAAAATATGATGAATGCAAATTCAGAGAATGGTAATAATACTAATTCTATTAATCCAGATATGCTTAAAAATCTTATTGGAATGTTGAATCAGTCTAATAATGCAAATAATGCGAGTAATTTTAATAATGATACGAATTCTAGTAACACTGATTCGTTTTCTTCTAGCTCTAATTCTAACGCTGGTTCTGATGCTCCAAATATTGATATAAATATGCTTTTTAAAATGAAGTCTATTATGGATAAGATGAATAGTAATAAAAATGATCCTCGTTCTAAGTTGCTTCTTTCTTTGAAACCATATTTGAAGGAGAGTAGGAAAAATAAGTTGGATACATATATCCAGTTATTAAATATGGGAAAAATTATTGAAGTTTTTAATCAAGATGGTGGTGAAAGTACAAAATGATGTTTAATTATCCATATTTTGGTATGCCTTTTTATAAAAGATATTCACGATACGGGTATCGTTATCCGTATACATATTCTAGTAAAAGTGGATATAAAGAAAAAACACAACACTCTAATGAATCTTATTCTAAAATAAATTCTAACCAAAAAGAAAAAGAGGCTAAAACGGATTTAAATTGTAAGGCTTCTACCAACGAAAATACAGATGCACCTCTTTTTCAATTGTTTGGTATTAGTTTATATTTTGACGATGTTTTGCTTGTTTGTTTGATTTTGTTTTTGTACCAAGAAGGTGTGAAAGATGAAGGTTTGTTTATTGCTTTAATTTTGCTATTGTTAAGTTAAAATATAATAAAAGCTTGCGAAGCCAAGCAAGAAAGCCCCTTTAACAAGGGGGCTGGCGCCGACAGGCGACTGGGGGTTCTTATACTTGTTTTCTATTTCCTGTATTTTTTACTATATTTTCAATAAACTCGCATACTTCTTTAAAATTTTTACGCACTTCTGTATTAGTAAACCTTATTATTTCTATTTTGTATGCATTCAATATTTCTGTTCTTATTCTATCGTACTCTATTCCTTCTTCTGTATAATGTTGACTTCCATCTATTTCTATTCCTATTTTCTTTTCAGGACAATAAAAGTCCAATATGTAATTATCTATTGGTTTTTGTCTTATAAATCTTATGGGATTTTTTGATAAATACTGATACCAAAGTTTATTTTCTTCTGGTGTTGATTGATTTCTTAATTTTCTTGATTTTCCGAATTAAATTTTTATTGTATGGAATGTATATGGGGTTCTCCTTTCTTAAGAACCCCCAGTCACGCTTTCGCGTGACAGCCCCCTTGTTAAAGGGGCTTTCTTGCTTGGCTTCGTAGCTTTTATTGCAATTGTCTTATTCTAATACAATTTCATTTTCTTTAATATATGCATAGCTTTTGTATTCTTCTTTTTCTAATTCTTTTACTATATTTGATATTCTAATTTGTGGTGAGGTTATGCTTGTTGCTGCTATTATTGCTTGTTTGTTTCCTTTTGCTCCTGCGTGGGCTACTCCTCTTAGGTTTCCAAGTACAACGATGTTTTCTCCTGCTATTACTTCACTTCCTGCGTTTACGTCTCCTATTATTACAAGGCTTCCTTCATATTCTAGCTTTGTTCCAGATCTTATAGAGCCTTTGTGAAATGTGGTTTCTGATGTTTTTATTTCTTCGCTAAATGCTTTTCTTATTCCGTATAATCCTAATACTTTTGGGCTATCGAATTTTATTTGTACTTCTATGTCTTTTTGTATTATTTCTTTTATTAAATCCATTTCTTTGTTTTTTAGTACCTTTCCTGTTACAAATATAGGTGTTTTTTCATCTTGATATAGTTTTTTTAGTTCTGGTATTTTTTCTTTTAGGCATTCTTCTATTTCTTCTAAATTTGCTTGTTCATTTATTTTTAATGTAATTTCTTCTTTGCCTAATACTATATTTACACAATTTATCATTCTACGTCCTTCTTTCTTAAAATATTACTTTTTTATCTTCTTTTTAGTTTTGTATTTGGGTATATGGCACAGCTGTTACATCTTCTGCTATTTGTATTGTGTTCATTCCAAAATATTGTGCCATTACATCGCGTGCTGCTTCTGCTGTATAGGCTCCGTGACCTCCGTTTTCTACTAAAATTACTACTGCTATTTCAGGGTTATCGAATGGCGCAAACCCTACAAACCATGCATGTACTTTTACTACTTCTTTTCGTTCATTTTCTACTTGGGCTGAACCTGTTTTTCCTCCTACTTCTATGTTGAAGTTTTTGAAGTATTGGTATGCTGTTCCTCCAGATTCGTTTGTAACAGATCTCATTCCTTCTAAAACTGTTCTTAGGTTTTCTTCTTTTATATTTATTCCATCTGCTACTTCTTCTTGAATTCCTAGTTTTTCATTGAAATATGCTTCATATTCTTTTTTTGGTATTTCTGTTCCGTCTACTTTTTTTATTGCTTTTATTAGTGTTGGTTTTACGCTTTTTCCTCCGTTTGCTAACATAGATGTGTACTTAGCCATTTGTATTGGTGTAAATTGATTGTTTAATTGGCCTATTGCTGCTTGTATTGTGTCTCCTGGATTCCAAACTTCTCCTTCTTTTCTTTCATTAATTTTTCCACTTGCTTCCCCAATTAGTTCTACACCTGTTTTTCTTCCAAGCCCAAAGTGTTTTGTGTACATTGCTAGAGCATCTATTCCAAGCCTTCTTCCGGTTTCATAGAAGAAATAGTTACAAGAGTGTTGTATTGCTGATGTTACGTTTAGGTATCCGTGTCCGCCTACTTTCCAACAAGTTGGTTGATATCCTTTATAGTATGTATAACGATATGTATCGTTTATTTTTGTATTTTTATCTATTACTCCTGTTTCTAGTCCTGCTACTGCTGTTACCATTTTATAAATTGAGCCTGGAGGGTAGTTTTCTTGTATTGCTCTATTTTTCATGTTATTTCCTGCCCATGAAACCCACGTTTCATTGTCTATTCCAAAAGTGAATTTGGCTGGGTCGTAGTCTGGATAGCTCGCCATTGAAAGAATTTCTCCTGTGTCTACTTTCATAACTACCATTGCTCCACCTGTAACATCAAATGCTTCTCCAAATTGTCCTGTTCTAATTTTTTCAATGTTGTTTTTTAATGCTTGTTCTGTTATTGCTTGAAGGTTTGCATCTATTGTTAGTACTACATCTGCTCCTTGCACTGCTCCTGTTTGTATGTATTCATCTGTAATAGTTCCATCTACTGCCATGTCTATTTGTTTTGTACCGTCTGTACCTTTTAAGTACTTTTCTGCTACTCTTTCTATTCCAGATTTTCCATAGTAATCGTCTAGTTTATAACCATTATCTTTTTCTGCTTTATACTCTTGTTCTCCTATATTTTGAGTATAGCCTAATATATGTGATGCAAGTGTTCCTTTTGGATATGACCTTACTGGTACTTCCATAATGTTTATACCTGGAAAAGAGTCATTTTGTTCATTAAATATGTGCACACTTTCTACACTTATGTTTTGTGCTATTGTAACAGATTTTGTTGAACTGTACCCTTCTTCTGCTATATGATATCTGATTGCCATTATTTTTCTTGCTTCTTCTATGTTGTCGTTTGTAATTTTGTATTTTTCTTTAAATTCATAAAATGTTTCTTCTGCTGTTAGGTTTTCGTCTATTTTATTGCTTTTTTTCCATTCTTTTTCTTTTCCGCTCATCGTTATATGTAAATGTAAATGGATTTATTGTTATTGGAAAATCGTCTATATACTTACTTTGGTGAGCTTCTAGCACGTTTGCTACTTTTAGTATTGTTTCATTTAAGGTTTGTGTATCTATTTTACTTTTATACAATTCTAAGTTGTAACTAGTTGTTGTTCCTGCAAGTATTATTCCTGTACTATCTGTAATATTTCCTCTTGCTGCTTTTAGGTCGCTTTCTCTTGTTAATCTTGTATTTGATGTTTCTCTATATTCTTGACCATTTACTATTTGAAGGTTAAAAAGTTGTATAATCAAGATAATTCCTATTACATAAACAAATGTGGTTATTATGTTATATCTTAACTTATAATTTGTTTTATTTTTTTGTATTTTCAACTTTTTCCTCCTCTTCTTAATTTTTAGAAATATTTTGTTAGAATTGAGTTACCTCTAAATGCGTCTTCTATGTAATATCCTGTTTTTTGAAGTATTGGGTATACAATGATAACTAAAAGAATATTATACAAAATTTCAATTGATAATATTTTGGCAAATGGTATTATTTCTGGTGTTATGGATAAAAGCATTATATTTAATATGTACACTCCTATTTCGTAAAGTGCTGTTGCTACTATTGTCATTATTATAATTGTTATTCTGCTATCTTTTGAAAAGTTTTTATCTAGTATTCCTCCAAGGCCTCCTATTAGCCCAAGCATTATTCCAGATATTCCTATTTTTTTGTTTATAAAAAAGTCTAAACATATTCCTAAGAAAATTCCCATTGGTATTCCTAGTCTTTTTCCAGCAAATAGTCCTATAAATAAAATAAATATAACAAATAAGTTTGGTGATATTCCTGCTATGTTAAACCAATTAAAAAAATTTACTTGTAAAAAATATAACAGTAGAAATACTATAATTGCAACTATTACAATAAGTGTATTTTTCATGTTTTATTTTCCTCCTTATTTTGTAATTACTAGCACTGTTTCTACTTTATCGAAGTCTACTGCTGGTTTTATTATAGCTGTTCTATTAACAATGTTGTCTGTATTTATAATAGACTCTATTGTTCCTATTTTTATTCCTTTTGGGTATATTCCTCCCATTCCAGATGTTTCTATTATGTCTCCTGCAATTAAATTTGCATTTGTTGGAATATACGTTGCTTTTAGCTTTCTTGCTTCTTCAAGAGTTCCTTTACATACTAAGTTGTCTCTTGTAGTTGATAGTGTTGCACTTACTGTGCTTGCTGTATCTATTATTGTTTGTACTTTGGCTGTGTTATCTGTAACTGATATAACGTGACCTACTAAACCTTTTTCAGATATAACTGTCATGTTTATTTCAATTCCATCTTTTTTTCCTATGTTTATAACGAAAATGTTACTATAGTTGCTGATATCTTTACTTATTATATAGGCAGCTTTTGTTGTATAATTGCTATAACTTTCGGTTAAATCTAAATATTCTTTTAAGGTTGCGTTTTCTGATTTTATAATTTCAAATTCTCTAAGTGTTGTTTCCAGTTCTGTGTTTTTCTTTTTTAGTTCTTCATTTTCTTGTTGTAATTTACTTATATCGGCAAAAAATGCTTGGTTTCCTGTTATTTTGTTTTTTAAATATGTAAGACCGTTTTGTACTGGCATAACAACAGATGAAACCACATTTTCTATATAAGATAGATTTTCTACATTCATATTTGAAATAAATACTAATGCTATTAATATAATTATTGTTATAATAATTCCAACTATGCTTGTCTTTTTCTTATACATTTTTGCCTCCTTGTTTTTTATCTTCTTTTTCGTGCATTAATTAATACGACTTTTAAACGGTCTAAATCTTCTAATGTTTTACCCGTTCCTTTTACAACACAATCTAGTGGGTCTTCTGCTACATATACTGGCATTCCTGTTTTTTGGCTTATTAGTTTATCTAGGTTTTTTATAAGTGCTCCTCCACCTGCAAGTACAATTCCTTTTTCCATAATGTCTGATGCAAGTTCTGGTGGTGTTTTTTCTAAGGTTAATTTTACTATTTCTATTATTTCACTTATTGATTCTTCCATTGCACTTTGTATTTGTTCTGATGTGATTTTTATGTTTCGTGGAAGTCCTGTTGTTAGGTCTCGCCCTCTTACTTCTTTTGTTGTCTCACTCATTAATGGTAATGCACATCCTATTTCCTTTTTTATATCTTCTGCTGTGGTTTCTCCTATGCTTAAATTCATTTCTTTTTTTACATAATTTACTATATCTTCATCTAATTCGTCTCCTGCTACTCTAAGCGAATGACTTACTACTATGCCCCCAAGTGATACAACTGCAACTTCTGTTGTTCCTCCTCCTATATCTACTATTATGTTTCCACTTGGTTCTCCTACATCTAGGTTCGCTCCAATTGCTGCTGCCATTGGTTCTTCTATTAAATAAACTTCTCTTGCTCCTGCTTGTAGTACAGATTCTTCTACTGCTCTTTCTTCTACTTCTGTAATTCCAGATGGAACTCCTACTACTACTCTCGGTCTTCCTACGTTGTATCTTTTACATACTTTTGAAATAATGTTTTTTAGCATTAATTGTGTTGCTGTAAAGTCTGCTATTACTCCATCTTTTAGAGGTCTTACTGCTTTTATTTGCTCTGGTGTTCTTCCTAGCATTTCTTTTGCTTCTAGTCCTGTTGCAACTATTCCTCCTGTTTTTCTATTTATGGCTACTACAGATGGCTCTTTAACTACAATGCCTTTTCCTTTTAAGGTTACGAGCATATTTGCTGTTCCTAAGTCTATTCCTATATCTTTACCACCAAAATTAAATAATTTCATATTCTTATTTCTCCTTTTTTATTTGCATATTATAATTTCGCGGACGAAGAGCTGAGGCAAATCTATTAAATCCTATTATTACATGATCTTGTAAATTAATTCCTAGTACATCCGCACATTCTTGCACTCTTTCGGTTATTCTATAATCGTCTCCACTTGGACGTGGATTTCCACTTGGATGATTATGTACTAATATAATATTTGCTGCTCCCATTTTTACTGGTTCTTGTAGAATAAATTTTGGTTCAAGTGATGCAAAATTTGTACCTCCGAGTAGCTATATCAATGATTTTTATTACAACGTTTTTTGAATCTAATATTAATAGTTTTGCTTTTTCTCGTTTTTCGTTTTGCATTTCTTTCATAAATAATGTTGCTACATCTTTTGTATCTTTAATCACTGTTTTTAATGAATCAACTGGTTTTGAAATTCTTTTTGCTAGTTCACAAGTTGCAAGTATTTGTATTGCTTTTACTTTTCCAATTCCTTTAATTTTTGTGAGTTCTTCTATTGTTAAATCTTGTAAGAATGTTAAATCGTTTTTGTTTGAACTTTGTCCTAGTTTTAGCACTTTTTGTGCTAAGCTAACTGATGTTTCTTCCTTCGTTCCACATTTTATGATTATAGCCAAAAGTTCTGAATTTGATAACTTTTCTGCCCCATAAAATTCCATTTTTTCATATGGTCTCTCAGATTCTGGGAGTTGTTTCATTTTTATTTGCATTATATCTTCCTTTCTTTTAACCCCCATATTTTAATTCTTCCCTATGCTAAATTTTTCTATAAATAAAAATAGCTATTGCAATTCCTATGATGCTTGCTATGTTTATTTTTAATTGTAAGGCAAATGTTAGTCTGATAATATTTAAGTCTAAAACAATTGGACTTGTAAGCCCAAAATCTTGTCCATAGGATAGCCACCATAAAAAATCAACTTTAGATGCAAGTTCCCCAAGTAGCCCTCCTATTACTAATCCAGATAGAATAAATATAATCAAAATCCATATACTTTTATCCCTTACAGCCATTTTTTCCTCCCAATATTACTTCATTTTTCTTTTGTTTGTTGGTTCCTTTTTTAATCTTATAGTATTATATATGTATATGTGTTTTTTTTCAAGTGCAATGCTGGGATTTTTTTATTTTTTGTATTTTTTCTTTTATTTTTTATTGTTTTGTGATATTATCTTAGTACACTTTTTATTCTTTTTTAATATACTATATTGTTAAGATTTTAAGTATTTCCAAAAATTGTTCGTTTTCATATAGAAAAAATTGTAGTATAATTGAATTAAGAATATTTAAGTTTTCTTTTTTACTTAGAGAAAATTTTATGGATTTTTATACGCGTTGGAGGTAATTGTATAAATGAAAATAGAGAAACTAAATGATGATAAAATACGTATTACTTTGAATTTGGATGATTTAAAAGAGAATGATATTGATTTTCATACTTTTATGTCTAATTCAATTGAGTCTCAAGAGTTGTTTTTACATATGCTAGATAAGGCTGAAAAAGAGGTTGGTTTTGTTACAGATGATTACCGCATTATGATTGAGGCTTTGGCTATGTCTAATGGTAATTTTATTCTTACTGTAACAAGGCTTGAAGATGAGAAAATGAAGAATGTTTTTAAGAAGAAAAAGGTTAATATTAAAAGAAAATCTAGTTTAATTGATAATAAAAAATCTATTTATTGCTTTAATTCATTTGATGAATTTTGTGAGTTTTGTGGCTTTTTAAATGCTCATATTTTACGATATTTAGATGATTTTGCAAGTTCTGTTAGCTTGTATGAGTATTGTGGTAAATTTTATTTGGTTTTGAGTAATATACATATGAATGTGAATTTGCTTAAGTCTTTTTGTGCTGCTATTAGCGAATTTGCATCTTTTGTTCCAAATGCTCGGATTGTTTGAAAGTAAACTTTTAGAGTATGGTAAATTGGTTATGAAGGATCGTGCAATTGATATTTGCATTAAGCATTTTTGTTCGTAGGTGTGATTTAATTGTATAAAAAATACTGGCTTTTATATTTACAAAATACCCACTAATAATGATTAGTGGGTAAGTTTTTATATTAATATAAATAATTTTGTGGATTTTGTGCTATTCCATTTACTCGTATTTCTAAATGTAGATGATTTCCTGTTGAACGACCTGTACTTCCAACTGCTCCTATAACGTCTCCTTGTGATACTTTTTGACCTGCTTTTACATATAAGGCACTGCAGTGACCATAGGCTGTTTCTATACCATTTCCATGTGAAATAACTATGTAATTTCCATATCCTTTGCTTTGACCTGATGTAACAACGGTTCCGCCTGCTGCTGCTTTTATTGGTGTTCCTTTTGGTGCTGCTATATCTAAGCCTTTATGTGTTGTTCCCCATCTACTACCATATCTTGAACTGATTGTTCCTGATATTGGTCGTATTAAATTTATTCCTAATGCTACTTTTTTATTTGTGCTATTATATCCTGTTGCATATCTAACAGAGGTTTGAGTTGTTTTTGTAGTTGTTGTTTCTACTTTTTCATATAGTTTAGATATAACTTCTTCTTTTGCTACGACATCTTTTGCTTCAACTTCATATTTTTCTAATATGCTTAAGTCTTCTTTGTTTGCACTGTTTTTTTCTTTTAATTCATTTATGGCTTGTTCTGCTTCTTCAAATGTAGCAACATATAGTTTTTCTTCACCTTCATCTAATATTGCATAATATTTATAGTATGGTGTTCCTGAACTTTTTATTGTTTCAAATATTTCTGTATCATTTTCTTGTATGTCTTTTTTTAACAAGCATAGTTTATATTCTGGTAAATTATCTACTTGAACAAATGCAATGTTCTTTCCATCTCCATTTTCAATATAATTATTTATTTGCTCTTGTAGTTCACTTTTGTTTTTTGTGTGACCTATTAGTTCTCCATTTAATGAAACACTATATGTTGGTTTATAAATTACCGCTACTGCTCCTATTATTAAACAACTTGCTATAACTGTTAGAGATACAAATTTTATCCATGTTCGTATATATATGAATATTTTCTTTAGTATATTCACGCTTTTACACTCCTTATTTTTATTATACTGCTATTTTATATTAAGTATTTTTTTTGTACAATTGCTTTTTTGAGTTATTTTTTTTTCTGGTTTTAAATTATTTTGCATTATCTCTTTAATACTCTTTTTTTCTTCTTCTATCTTCAATTTGTAATATTTCTGTAATATTTTGTCGTGTTTCTAGGGGTTAGGGCAGTTTTTATTTTTTATAATTTTTTAAGAAATAATTTCAAGCCCCGCAAATTTTGCCATTAGGCGTTTATGTCCTACTTTATCGAAGTTTAAGTCTACTTTTAAATCGTCTCCTTCTTGTTCTACATAGTTTATAGTTCCTTCTCCAAATTTTTTGTGGTATACTCGTATTCCTGCTTTATAAGAAGATATGTCTACGGATGGTGCATTTTGTTTTTGGTTTAAAGAGTTTAGGAAACTTTCTGCTGTTCTAAATGCATATGTTGTATTTTTTACTTTTGGTATATATTGATTTTCCTGTAGCTTACTTGTTTTTACTGCTCCATATTTCCATGCGTGTGTTTCGTCTTCAAATGTGCTTTTTTTAGATTGTTCTATTTCTTCTAGTCCTTGTACATTATTTTCTGGTATTTCACTAATAAATCTAGACATTGCGTTGTAACTGGTTGAACCAAATATTGTTCTTCTTTTTGCGCATGTTAGGAATAAGTCGCTTTTTGCTCTTGTAATTCCTACATAGCAAAGTCTTCTTTCTTCTTCTAGTTCTTTTGGTTCTCCTATGGATTTGTAGCCCGGAAAGATTCCCTCTTCCATTCCTACTAAAAATACTACTGGAAATTCTAGACCTTTTGCACTGTGTAGTGTCATTAGTGTTACGGAATCTTGGTTTTCATCTAAATTATCTATGTCGCTTGCTAATGTAATTCCTTCTAGGAAATCTCCTAGCGTACTTTCTGCTTCTTGCTCTTCAAATTCTATTGCTACTGTTAAGAATTCTTCTAGGTTTTCTATTCTATTTTCTGCTTCAACTGTGTTTTCTTGCTCTAATGCTTTTATATAGCCTGTTTTTGTTAATGTTTCTTTTATTAATTCTGATATTTCTAGTTTCGTTTCTAGCGCTTTTAGTTCTTCTATTGTTTGTATGAATTCTCTTGAATTTGCGTATACTCGGTTTAAACCATATTCTTCTGAGTGTTTTATAACTTCATACATTGATATGTTGTTCTGACTTGCTATTTGTGAAATGTTATCAAGACTGGTTTTTCCTATTCCTCTTTTTGGTTCGTTTATTATTCTTGTTAGGCTTAGGTTGTCGTTTGTATTATGGATTAGCCTTAGGTATGCTATTATGTCTTTTATTTCTTTTCGTTCGTAGAATTTTAGTCCTCCTATTATTCTATATGGTATGTCTTCTCTTACTAGTATTTCTTCTATTGCGCGTGATTGGGTGTTCATTCTATATAATATTGCAAAGTCTGAGTAATTGTCGAATTTTTCTCTTTTTAAATAACGGATTTGTTCTACAATGAATCTTGCTTCATCATATTCGTCTTCTGCTTGGTGTATTTGTGGTAATTCTCCTGTTTCGTTCTGGGTCCATAATTTTTTATCATATTTTGTTTCATTGTTTTTTATTACTGCGTTTGCTACATCTAGTATGCTTTTGGTGCATCTGTAATTTTGCTCTAGTTTGATTATTTTTGTTCCTGGAAAGTCTTTTTCAAAGTTTAGTATGTTTTGTATGTCTGCTCCTCTAAATGAGTATATTCCTTGGTCATTATCGCCTACTACTGTTATGTTTCCATATCTTGCTGCAAGTAGCGATACTAGCATAAATTGCGCTTTGTTTGTGTCTTGGTATTCGTCTACTAGAATGTATTTGAATTTTTCTGAATAGTTTTCTAGTACATCAGGGTTTTCGGTTAGTATTTTTATTGTGAAATTTATTATATCATCAAAATCTATTGCGTTATTTTCTTTTAGTCGTTTTTGATATAGTTCATATACAGAGCCTATTTTTTCTTTTCTAAAGTCTCCGTTTGCACGAGCAAGGTATGTGTGTGGTTCTAACATTTCATTTTTTGCATTGCTTATTTCAAATTGTATGGTTCTATCTGTAAACATTTTGTCATCAATGTTTAGTTCTTTTAAACAGTTTTTTATCATTGTTCTTTGGTCACCTGTATCAAATATTACAAATGATTTTTCAAAACCTATTCTATCTATGTATCTTCTTAGTATTCGTACACATATTGCATGGAATGTTCCTATCCACATATCTCGTGCTACTTCTCCTACTAGTTTTTCAACTCTTTCTTTCATTTCGTTTGCTGCTTTATTTGTAAATGTTATTGCTAGTATGTTCCATGGTTTTACGTTTTTTTCTTGTATTAAATATGCTATTTTATGTGTTAATACTTTTGTTTTTCCACTTCCTGCTCCTGCTATTACTAAGCTTGGCCCTTCGTAATTTACAACTGCTTCGTATTGTTTATCGTTTAATCCTTCTAATATTTCTTGCATCTTTTTCCTCCTATTAACCTACTATATTTATGATTTTGCAAGTTTCATAGATAATAGTTTTGATATTCCATTTTCTTGCATTGTTATACCATAAACTGTATCTGCTGCTTCCATTGTTCCTTTTCTGTGAGTTATTACTAAGAATTGTGTAGCGCCTGCAAATTTTTTTAAGTAGTCTGCATAGCGGTAAACATTTACATCATCTAGTGCTGCTTCTATTTCGTCTAGTACACAAAATGGTGCGGGATTTATTTTTAGTATTGCAAATAATAGTGCTATAGCTGTAAATGCTTTTTCCCCTCCAGATAGCAATGTCATGTTTTGTAATTTTTTTCCTGGTGGTTGTACTTGTATTTCTATTCCGCATTCTAGTATATTTTCAGTATCTGTTAGGATTAACTCAGCTTTTCCTCCTCCAAATAGTTCTCTAAATACTTCTCCAAAGTTTTTGTTAATTATATTAAATTTTTCTTCAAATTGTTCTTTCATTACTGTTGTCATATCACTAATTACTTTTTTTAGCTTGTTCATTGCAGTTTCTAAGTCTACTCTTTGTTCACACATGAAATCGTATCTTTCTTTGGTTTGTTTGTATTCTTCTATTGAATCTATATTTATGCTTCCTAAGTTTTTTATTTGGTTTCTTAATGAATTTACTTTTTTTGTGGTTTCTGCTACGTTTATTGGCTTTTCAAATTCTTTTGCAGCATTTGGTGTTATTTCGTATTCTTCCCACATTTTATTTATTACGTCTTCTATATCTTGCTCTAGCTTTGTTTTCTTTACATCAATTTTTACAAGTTGTGCTTTTAAGTCTTCTATTACATTAAATTGTGATAAAATTTCTTCTTCTATTTTTGTTTGCTTTTCGCTTTTTTTGGTTCTTTCATTTTTTAGGTCTTCTATTTTTTCATCACTTGTTGAAACTTTTTGTTTTATTTCTTCAATTTGCTCTTTATATTCTTGTAATGACATTTTTAAGTTTTTGTTATCTTGTTTTATGCTTTCAATTTGCTTTTGTTTGTTTTCTATACTTATACTACAGTTTTCTATATCTGTGTTAATTCTTTCTACCATTTCATCAATTGATGTTTCACTTTCATCAAAAGATGATACAGATATTTTTAAATTGGTTATATCAAAGTTTAAGTCATCTATGTATTTTTGATTATCTTTGTTTAAAATAGCGTATTGTTCTATTTCAGAATTTAACTTTGTATTTTCTTCTAACAATACCTCTACTTCTTTTTGCTTTTCTTCCTTTTCCTTTAGCATAACTACTTTGTTTTTTGTAATTTCATCTTGCTCACTACGCAATTTCTCTAAACGAGTTTGTAGTTTAGCTATATTCTCTTCTACTGCAAGTAATTTTTGTTTATCTGTTGCATATACAATATCTATTTCTTGAAGTTCTTTTCCTAGAGCTTCTACTTTTTGTAATACATCTTGTATTCCTTCTTCATATTGTTTTTTTTGTTTCTTTTCTTCTTCTATTTTTTTTGCAATATTTTTTAATTCTTTTTCTAATTCTTCAATTTCTCTCGCTCTTCCTAAAATATTGACTGTTTTTTGGTTAACGGAACCTCCTGTAATTCCTCCTGATGGGTTTATTATATCTCCTTTTAGAGTTACTATTTTAAAGCTATAATGGTTTTGCTTTGCAAGTTTAATTGCGTTTTCCATATCATCTACAATAACAGTTCTTCCTAATAAATTATCTATTATTTCTATATATTTTTTATTTGTTTTTATTAGGCTAGATGCAATTCCAATTACGCCATTTATGCCTTTATCATTTATTTTTTCAAGTTTCTTTCCTTTTACTGATGTAATTGGTAGGAATGTTGCTCTTCCTAAATTATTAGTTCTTAAATATTCTACTAGTTTTTTTGCATCTTCTTCTGTATCTGTTACTATGTTTTGTAGAGCACTACCTAATGCCATTTCTATTGCTGTTTCATATTGCTTATCTACTTTAATTAAGTTGCTTAATACGCCATTCATACCTTTAGAAAGGCTAGCATTTTTTTCGCAGTCTAGTAATAGTGCTTTTACACTTCTTATATATCCTTCTTTTTCTCTTTCGGTTTCTCCGCAAAAATTTTAGCCTAGAAGATTTTATTCTTTCTTCTGTTTCTAGTGTATTTATGTTTGAATTATATTTTTTCATTTTTTCTTCATGCTCTATTTTTTTTGCATTCATTTCTTTTAATGATTTAGCTATGTCATTTCTTTTTTTCTCTATTTCATTAAATGTTTTTGCAATTTCTTCTTTTGTAATTCTAGTGCTATCTAATTCAGAAATTGCCATTTGTATTTCGTTTTTTAGAGTTTTGCTTCTTTTTTCATCATTTTCTAAGTTTACTTCTATAGTATTAATTTCAGCGTTTTTTTCGTACTTTTGGTCTGTATTTTTTTCTACTTGTGCCTTTTTTTCTTCTATTTCTAGTTCCTTAGATGATAATTTTTTGGTTAGTTCTTCTAATGCTTTTTCTTTTTCATCTAATTCTTTTTGAAATTTTTCTTTATTTGCAAAAAGGCTTGTTTTCTTTTCTATTTTAGATGTTTTTTCTTCTTCTAATTCTTGAATACGCACTTTACTTTGGTTTATTTCTTCTTCATAACGCATACAATTTTCCTCATTATTTGCAATTCTTTCGTTTGCAACGTTTATGTTAGAATTAATTTGTTCAATTTGTTTGCCACTTTCAAAACCTAAATTTTGTGCTTTTTCTATTTCATCTGTAATATTTGTAATTTCTTGTTTTAATTTTTCTTTTAGTTCGTTTAATTCTGACATTTTTTGTTCAGCTTGCTCATTGTGTGATAATAGAATATCCTCATCATTTTTAATTTGTTCTAATTTTTCTTTATTGGTATCTATGTTATGAAGAAATAAGCCTATTTCAATTCCTTTTAGTTCTTCCCTTAGGTCTAAAAACTTTCTTGCTTTTTCAGCTTGAATTTTTAGTGGTTCAATACTTCCTTCTATTTCAGATAAAATATCGTTTATTCTTAACAGATTTAATTTTGTGTTTTCTAGTTTTTTTTCTGATTCTAATTTTCTAACACGATATTTTACAATTCCTGCCGCTTCTTCAAATATATGGCGTCTATCTTCAGATTTGTTACTAAGGATTTCATCAATTTTTCCTTGTCCAATAATACTATATCCGTCTTTTCCAATTCCTGTATCCATAAATAATTCTTGAACATCTTTTAGTCTACATGGTGTTTTATTAATGAAATATCCTGATTCTCCTGTTCTATAAATCTTTCTTGTAACAGTTACTTCATTATATTCAATTGGAAGTTTTCCATCTGTATTATCAAAAACAATTGAACTTTCCGCAAAACCTAAAGATTTCCTGTTTTGTGTTCCTGCAAATATAATATCTTCAGATTTTGAACCTCTTAAAGATTTCATACTTTGCTCACCAAGTACCCATCTTATGGCATCAGAAATATTACTTTTTCCAGATCCATTTGGTCCAATAACTGATGTAATTCCTGGCATAAATTCTAATATGGTTTTGTCTGCAAATGATTTAAATCCTTGCAATTCTAATCTCTTTAAGTACATTTGTTACCACCTTAATTTTTTATTTTTTATCTTTTTGTAATTCTACAAATCTTTTTATTTTCATAGTTGTTGTTTTTTCAAATTCATCTTTTTTTATTTCTAAGTTTTTTATTGCTTTATATGATGTTAGTTTTTTGTTTACTCCTTTTATTTCTTCCCATATAATTTTATGAATTTGTTCTTCGGTTAAATTTTTACCATGTTTTTCTTCTATTTTTTCGTAATCTGGTATAACTTTTACAGAAATAACTAGTTCTTTTGAACCTGCTTGTTCTTTTCCATATACCATACATTCTTTTATTTCTTCTATTTTTCCAAGTAATAGTTCTATTTCTTCTGGGTATATGTTTTTACCGTTTTGCGTTACAATAACATTTTTGCTTCTTCCTGTAACATATAAGTAGCCATCTTCATCTAAGTAACCTACATCTCCTGAATTAAACCATCTCTTACCATCTATTATATGAACAACTTCGTTTGTTGCTGCTTCATCTTCATAATACCCTATCATTAATGTATCACTATTTATATATACTTCTCCTTCTCCTTTTTCGTTTGGATTGTGAATTTTTAATTCTGCACATGTTACTGCTTTTCCAGCTGAACCTACTCGTGGATCAAATTCTGGAGTTAAGGCTGAAATTGGAGCAGTTTCCGTTAAACCATAGCCTTGTAAAAATACAATTCCTATATCTTGTAACCATTTTCCAACTTTTGCATCAATTGGTGCTGCTGCTGATACTATAATTCTTATGTTTCCTCCAAGATTATCATGTATTTCTTTGAATACTTTTCTTTTTATATCTACATTAACTGTTTTTAGTGCATTTGTAAGATGTATCATTGATTTTACAAGTTTATCTTTTTTACTTTTTACTATGTTTTCGTTTATTTTTTTATATAGATTTTCTATTAATAATGGTACTGCAAGCATTGCTGTTGGATGTGTTTCTTTTAGGTTTGGTACTATATGTTTTAATCCTTCACATACAACGATTGATGCTCCTACAGATATTGGAAGTAAAAATCCAATACTTGATTCATATGTATGATGTAGTGGTAATACCGAGAAAAATCTATCATTTGAATCTAAATATACATATGCTGATACTACATTTACGTTTTGTGCTAAATTTCTATTGTTTATCATAACTCCTTTTGCTTGTGATGTTGTTCCTGATGTAAATATTAGTACTTTAAATTCTTCTGGGTCAATTTCTATTTGCATATAGCTATCATCACCTGATGATACTATTCTTTTTCCTTGTTCTATAACATAATTTGCTCCTACATCTTTATCATTTATTGTGTTGTCAGAGTTCATTTCTATAAAGTACTCTACTTCTGGTAAATTATCTTTTACTTTTTTTATTATTTCTTTTTTCTTTTTAGAATAAATTACTGCGCTTGCTTTTGAACGTTTTATAACATTTTCAATTTCATTTGCAGGTAACTCTTTATCTACTGGTACAGCAATTCCTGTACCACATAGCATTGTCATATATGACACATACCAGTGATATGTGTTTTCTCCTATAATTATAACTCTTTTATCTTTTAAACCTAGTATTTTATTAAGACCTGTTCCAAAATGAATTACGTCTTGACCAAATTGCTCATATGTAATTTCTGTAAATGGTGCTTTGTGATCAAATTTTTCTAACATAAATATTTTGTCTTTGTATTCTGTAATTGCTTTTGTAAATACTTCTTTTATGGTTTTATAGTTTTTTGGAGCGTATTTTATATCCTTTTTTTGGCTCTTATGTTCTTCTATGTTTACTTCATCTATTTCAGATATTCCTTCCATTTTTAGTTTTGGAAATTTAAAATTAGGTACTTTGAATTCATTTAATATTCTCAAATTTCTCACTCCTTTTTGTACTACTTTATACTAGCATATTTTTTGCATTTTGTAAATACTAGAACCCTCAGACGATAGGAGCATTTCATAAAAAATCACAAAATTGAGATATTGCTTAGTCCTATTTGTAAATACGTATTGTAATTTATTATTAGCTCTTTCATGTATTGGTAGATATTCTTCTTTTTAATTGGTTCTTCTATGTAAATGTTTTTTTCTATAATTATTTCTTCTTTTTGTTTTACTTGTAATGTTCCTATTATTTGATTTTGTTCTATTGGTGCTTCAAGTTTTGTGCTACATTGTATTTGTATTTCAATATCTTTAATATTGTTTTTGTGAATTGGAATTTGGCTATAATCTATTTGTTCTATTGCTATATTAGGCGTTTTATTTTCTCCTTTTATTATTTCAAATTTGTTTTGGTTTTCTTTTTTCCATTCTTCAAATTTAGTTTGTATTTGCTGTTTTATTGGTATATATTCGTAGTTTGAAAATGCGTATTCTATTAATTTTATGCTGTCTTGGGTTCTTATTTTTTTTGTATCTGCTCCTAGCACTACGCATATTATTTGGTGACCGCTTCTTGTTATGGAAGTTACTAAACATCTACCTGCATTATTAGTAAAGCCTGTTTTTACTCCATCTACTCCGTATAGATTACCTAGTAATTCGTTTGTGTTTGATATTGTTTTTGAATTTCCGTTAATGTTAATAGTTGTCGTTTTTGTATTCACAATTGTGGAAAACTTTTTTATATTTAGTGCATAGTCTGTAATTTGGGCAAGTTCATATGCTGTTGTATAATGTTCTGGTTCGTCTAAGCCATGTGGAGTTATAAAATGTGTGTTTTTCATTCCTAATTCTTGTGCTTTTTTATTCATTAATTCTGCAAAACCTTGTATGCTCCCTCCTACATATTCTGCAAGTGCAACTGCTGCATCTCCTTCTGTTTATTAATGACAGGAAAATACAAAAATGAGTATTCACTTTCATAAGGAGATAAAAAAAATAAATTTAAACATAAGGGGGTAAAACGTGAATGAAGAAAACAAGGTTAATTATTATGCAATTATACCGGCTACGGTTAGATATTCAAAGGATTTAAAAGCAAATGAAAAACTGCTTTATGGTGAAATAACCGCTTTATCTAATAGAAATGGATATTGTTATGCTCAAAATAGGTATTTTGCGAATTTATATGGGGTAAGTATTGAAACAGTTAGTAGATGGCTTTCTAATCTGCAGAAATGTGGCTTTATTCAAATTGAGGTAAAACGAAATGCAAATAAAGAAGTTATCGCTAGATATATCTATATTGTAGATGCACCCTCCCATCAAAAAAATCAATACCCCTACCAACAAAAAGATCAAGAGGGTATTGACGAAAATGTTAAAGAGAATAATATAAATCTTAATATAGATGAAGATGAATTATTTACTTTAATTATAAATAGCAGTTTCAAAATTCAAAATGAGTTTTACAGAATATTAGAAAAATTAGGGTTACTTTATAATGAACAAATACTTACACATATGCAACAGGACAAAATTCAAATGATAAAAGATATAATTTATATTTTGTATGATTTATATAATGGTAATTTTAATGCTTTACTTCTAAAAGTAAATAAAGAAGCCTTAATAAATTTATATTTACTCTCAATAGAGCATAACCCTGATGCTTTATTGAATTATTACAAAAGAACTATTATAAACAAATATACAAATAATAGCACCTAAGGAGCTGATGATATGCTAAATGATTATATCAATAATTTTGAAAATATTGTATCTTCCATCTTTTTTGTGAGTTTTAAGGTAATAGCAGTTGTACTTGTAACATTACTTATATTATCCTTATTGTTACTTGCTTTGGGATGTTTGATAAAATCACAAAAGATAAAGTCAAAATTCTTAATAGTAGCACCTTGCTTATTACTGGGAAATATATTTTTTATACTTCTTCCATATATCATTGTATGCTTTAAGAATATGACATAAGTATAGTGTTTCCTATTACGATTGTCCTTCAAATAAATCGTATAGGAGATGAAAAATCATGAAATTATCAAAAAGAAAAAAACAGTTAATTACTAAATTATCTACATTAGGAACAATACTTACTTTACTTGCTATAAAAAGCAATGTAGTTTTCGCAACAGGAATTGGTACTGCCGAAGTTCAAACAGCAACAGATAATATTAAAAGAGTTATTACAAGTATTGCAATGCCTTTAGGTGGAGTACTTATTTTTGCAAGTATAGTAGTTGCATCAATTAAAATGATTGCAAATGCAAATAATCCACAAAAACGTGCGGAATCTATTGGTTCTCTTGCATGGATTTGTGGAGGTGGAGTTGTGCTTGGAGCAAGTTTAATTATAGCAGGAATTATTATAAATGTGGCAACAAACAATACAGGTAATTTATTAGGAAGTTAGGAGGATAGCATTATGAGAGTATTTAAAATTCCTTTTGATATAAAAAGAGAAGAAAAAATTTTTGGAGGGTATTTAAGTTTAAGACAAGTATTATATCTTATGCTATCTGCATCAAGTTTAATATTATGTATTGCACCACTACACACAATTTTAAAAATATGTTGTATAACATTAATCTCTTCATTCTTCTTACTCTGTGCATTTTTAAAAATTGGAGAACAGAACTTTGATAAGTTCTTTTTTTATGCATTTAAATACATCTCTCGTAAAAGGAAATTTGTATATGAGAGGTGTCAAAAATGGTAGTAATGTTTATATTTTTATTTTTAAGTATAGTCTTTGTAATTGGCACAGTTATTTATCTTAACTACAAGAAAAATAACACTAATATAAAGCAGATCGTACCTAACAAAGAAACAAAAAACAAAATTAAAAAAAGTAACAAAAAGCAATTAGTGGATATTCTAAATATAAAAATTAACAATAATATTATTAATCTTGGCAATAGATATTCTGCCATAATAAAATTAGGAAATATTGATTATAATATGCTATCTAATAGTGAACAAGATGCAATAGAAAATATACTTATTCAAACTGCTCTTGCCATAGATTATCCAATACAATTTTTTAGCACAACTGAGTTTATTGATACAAGTCAAGTAATATCACTTATTAAAGAAAATAAGACAACTAATGCTAATATAAAAGAATATCAGAGCCATCTTATTGAATATTTGCAAAATTTAATGGAAAACAAAACTATTTCTATTATAAAAAACTATGCAATAATCAGCTATGATGGTTTATATGAAACTGCAATTGAAGAACTAAATAGAAAAATATTATCATTTAAAGGAAATTTATTAAGAGCAAAAATAGTTTGTGAAACTCTTACTGAAGATGAATTATACAATTTAATTTATAGAGAACTTAATAAAAACTCTATGTTAAATATAAGTGCATTAAAGGAAGGAGGAAAAAATCTATATGTTGGTAAAAAACAAAAAAGAAAATAAAAAAGAAATGAACATATTTGATAATATTCCTACAATGGCAGATATGATAATGCCTGATATTTTACAAGAAAAAAGGGATTATATCTGCTTAGGTTATAACAAATATTCAAGGATTTTTGTAATGACAATTTATCCTGAACAAACATGGATTAGTTGGTTAGATGACCTATTTAATATTGGAAATATAAATATTTCGGTTAAAATAGAGCCTTCGTCTAATGGAAATGTTATTAATCAATTGACAAAAAAATTAGTGCAATCACAAAGTGAATATGCTACGTATTCAAGGCAACGGAAACATATTACATTTACCAGAACTAGAAAAACAAATTGCAGATTTAGAAGAATTAAGAATGCTAATACAAACCAATCAGGATAAATTATTTTTTGCAACAATATTCATTTCTCTTAATACAGAAAGTTTAGAAGAACTTAATGAAAAAACAAAAATATTAGAAAGTGAATTAAATAAAAAGACAGCAATGATAAGAACACTTACCTTTAGGCAGATAGAAGGACTAAAAACAATGTTACCTACTGGAAGTTTACCTATTTCTAATAATGAAAGAAATATGGTAGCACGGTGGAATTGCAACTCTCATTCCTATTTCTAACCCGAATCTTTCACATGATAAAGGTATTTTTATAGGAAGAAATATGTACACAAATGCTCCAGTTTATATTGACACTTTTATCGGACCTCCCGCATTACCTAATCCCCATGTATTTATTTGTGGTACAAGTGGTCGGTGGAAAGAGTGTAGCCTTAAAAACATTAACTGCTAGAAACATTGCAACTACTCGGTTGTGGTGCTTTTTTTATAGATGTAGAGCGGAGAATATGCCGAATTAACAAAAATGTTAGGTGGCAAGGTTATTAAAATAGAACAGGGAAAAAAGACAGGAATAAACCCTTTTGAATTAGAAGCAGATACAAAGGGAAATAAACAGTTTTTAAATATATTAGATAAAGTAGCTGAAATAAGAGCTTTACTTGCGACTATTTGTAGAAATTATGGTCGAACATTAACAGGAAGTGAGAATACAGAAATTGAAATTGTAGTAAACCAGTTATACACAGAAAGAGGAATTACAACAGATATAAATTCACTTTTTGAAAAAAAAGGTGGAAAACTAGAAGACGGTACATATGTAATTGGAAAAATCCCAAAGAAAATGCCAACTCTTTCTGACTTCCACAGGAAATTAAAAGAAAGAGGAAATTGTAAAGAACTTGCTGATATATTAGTACCATTTTTAAGAGGTAATTCACTAGGAATATTTGATTGTGAAAGTATAATTAATTCTAATGAGGATATTATATGCTTTGATATGAGTGAAGTTAAAGATGAGTTCACTAAATTATATTCAAGTTTTGTTATTCTTACTTGGATATGGCAAAAGTTCGTATTGAAAAATAGATTGAAAAGGAAAATTATTGTATGTGATGAGGCTTGGTTATTTTTAAAATATCAAGAATCAGCTGAATTTCTAGTAAATGTTGCAAGACGTGGAAGAAAGTATAATGTACCATTATTTATTGGAAGTCAATTTATAGATGAATTTTTGAACTCTGAAGAACGGAAAAACTATAATAAATATATGTTCTACAAGATATTTGTTTAAACAATCTCCTGGCTCAGTAGATAGTATTGTAGATTTTTTTAATTTATCTGAGGGAACAAAAAATTTCTTAACAACAGCCAATCCTGGTGAGTGCGTTGTAAGTTTAAACAATAGTGTAACAGCTATTAAATTTGTAATTACAGATTTTGAAAAAAAGTTTGTATTTACTTAAATTGAAATGATATTTTAATTAACTAGGAGGTGCTAAATTGAAAAATGTTTTTAAAAGTTTTGTAGTAATAATTGCAATTCTTTTTTTATTATCTCCATCTTGTTTTGGTGCAGAAGATGTAAAATTTAAAGAACAAATAAAAAAGGAAGATGGTAGTTTATTTGAAAAAATAATTGCAGAATGTATAGGTGGAATAGCACAAACAGTTTTTGACTTTACAACAGGAAAAGAAGCAAATGTTGGCTTTAAGGACTATGATACCTTAATTTTTAATAATAATGTAGCTAATGATTCTTTATCCCCTTTTACAGAAGAACTATGGAATAAGTCTATGAATTGGTATAAAGTATTTGCTGTTATTTCTGGTAGTTTGATTTTAATTGCAGTATTTATATTATCTTATAAAATTATGAGTGCAGGAATGAATACAGCTAGAAAAAATGAAGCAAAAGAAAGTTTAATGCGTTTATTATTTGGTGGAATTGCAATTGCAGTTGCACCACTTTTTATTAAATTTTTATTGTTTATGAATAATAGTTTAGTTTACTTATTAGTAACAAGTGCAAACTCTGGAACTCTAGAAGGCTCACTTGGAAATAGTATGCTAACATCCATAAGGACTGGAAATGCCATAACAACAGCTTTAGTAATAGCAATGTTTATTTACTTATTTGTAAAATTAAATATTAAATTCATAGTAAGACAATTTACAATAATAATATTTACCATTTTTACCCCTGTTGCTTGCGGACTATGGATAATAAATAAAAATGTAACTGCAGCTAATATTTGGGCAGGACAAATTATCATGAATATATTTATGCAATTTATTTATTGTTTTTTATTTTTGATATATCTTGCTTTTCTGCCATCTGGTGGAGGATGGGCTATTTCTTTAATATGGGCCATGATGATATTGCCACTTGCTGATGCACTTCAAAACTGTTTACAAAATCTAACAAGTAGAATTGCTGGTGTAGATAATGAACAAATGACAGGTCGTGTAATGGGAATGGGAGCAATGCTTGGTTTTGGACTTGGAGCAATAAAAGAACAATTTAAAACTCCTACTACAAAAACTACAAATACAACAACATATGGAAATTCTAATAATGATGATTCACAAAGTGGATTAAAAGGTTTCGTTTCAAGAGCAAAATCAATTATTAATCCTACAATGAATTTATCAGATGAAAAAGATTATAACGGAAATACTAACCCTATTAGAGATGTTATTTCAAATAATAAGGCAAATATTAATCAAAATACAGTTAGACAATCTAATAATATAACTAAGCAGAGTAACATAGAAAATAAAACATCTACTTCCCTTGCTAAAAGTGTTGCCAAAACTGGTTTTAATGCCACCAAAACTTATCTCGATATAGGTGCAAAAATGGCTGAAGGCAATTTTAATAAACCGGCTTATACATATAATGGATTAAAAAATAATAAACAGAAAAACAACTTTCAAAATACAGAATATATTAATAGAATTGCTAATAATTTTAATGATACGCAGAAATTGGGTGATGATAATGACTTTAATAAACAAAGCTAAAAATAAAGTAAAAAATAAGGTAAGAAAAACAGCATTTAAAGTTATAAAACCATTTTTGCCATTTATTATAATTATTGTTGGTCTTTTTTTTGCAGTATGTACAATTATAGATGCTATATTTATTCAAGAAGTACAAAGTGATAGTTCTATAATGCCTGAAGCACAAGTACAGTTAAAAAATAGCTGTATTGCAAAAGCAGAATATTTAAACACTTGCAATAATTTTAACGATGGTGAATCCACAAATTACTTACTAGATGTTGATAGTAGGGAAAATGATAAAGAGATACAATGGTCTCATTTATATTCACTAATGGCTTTTCATAATATGATTGAAGGAAAAGAAATTGACGAACAATTATTAAATGAAGTAGCTGGATATTTTGAAAGCACTTTTATATATGAAAAAAACATTATAAAGATTGAAACTACAACAAAAGATGATAAAGGAAATGAAACAACTACTACAAAAGAAGTAACTCAATATTTGTTAGTTGAAAGTAATACAATTATAGGTCATTATAAATATAACTATGAGGAAAAAACTTTAGAAAATGGTAATACAAAAACTACTAAGAAAGTATTTATAAATGAAGAACTAATAAGTGAAAAGTACGAACGTTTAAAGCAATATTTAAAAGAAAAATTACATATAAAAGATAGTGATTTAGACACTGATATAGAAATTATAATACAAGCTGCAAATGGTTATTATGAAGGCGAAGAAAATACAAGTTGGTTACAAGGAAATTCTTCAAATTCAACTATTGTTACCAATGGCAAAGGACTTATTCCTACTGGTATGTTTACATGGCCTATACCAGGATATACAAAAATAACTTCTCATTTTGGTATGAGAACGCATCCAATAACTCGGTGCATATAAATTACATAGTGGTATTGATGTACGGTGCACCAATAGGAGCAACTTTTGTTGCTATGGCTGGCGGAACAGTTATCAAGGCTGTTTATAGTTCTTCATATGGGAATATGGTTATGATAGACCACCGGCGAAGGAATTGTAACTCTATATGCACATGGTAGCGAAATACTTGTAAAAACAAATCAAGTAGTAGAAAAAGGACAACCTGTTTTAAAGGTCGGTAGCACTGGATATTCAACAGGTCCACACGCACATTTTGAGGTTAGAATAAATGGTAAGTTTGCAAACCCTGAAGATTATTTTGAAGGAGGTAATTAAAAAATGGTACTTATTTTCACAGGCAATGAACAATTAGATAAAGATTTAGGCAAAATTATAGAAAACAGTAGAATTGTATATTATCCAGATTATGTTTTGGAAGAACCAGAAGCTGAAATCCTAATTGTATCATTGCAACCGAATAAATTTAATTTTAAAGATTTTCTTTTTAAAATACGACAGAAAAATATTAGAGTTATTTTACTTTTAGAAAATGATAAACAAAAAGAGTTAAATGACGCTCTTTTACTAGGAATTTATGATATTATATTTGATCCTTTTTCTTTAGATGAAGTTAAGGAAAAAATCACAACTCCTACCCAATTTTCTAAAATTTCAAAATATATAAATAATATCTTAGAACTAGAAAATTCCTAGTTCTATTTTATTAATGCGAAAGGAGGTGTAAAAGTTGAATAAGTCGATAAAAAGAGCTATTGCAATTCTAATTTGTGTAATAATAATTGTTATAGCAATTGTATCAACATTTTTTATAGTTAAAAGCATTCATGAAAAAACAATTATTGATAAAGTTTATCATATATATTCTAATGATTATATTCAAGATAACTTAGACAATAACAATGTAGAAAATACTACACAAGATGAATTGTTATTGCAAATTGATGGTGAAACTGTATTAGGTGTTATAAAAATAGAAAAAATCGGTTATGAAGGCTTAATTTATGAGGGTACTTCATTAGAAACACTTGCCAAAGGTGTAGGACATTTTGAACATTCTCCATATCTTGAACGGTAATGTATGTCTTGCTGCTCATAATACAAATAAGTTTTGGGCAAAACTTCATACCTTACAAATTGGAGATAAAATAACATATACAAGTTTTCTTGGAACTAAGAATTATTCTGTAATAAATGTAACTAAAATAGATGAAACAGATTGGTCTTTATTACAAAATTCTGATGAAAATAGTTTAACACTTATAACATGTGTAAAAAATGAAAAAGAAAAAAGGCTCTGTGTTCAAGCAGTAGTAATGGATTGAGAGCTTAAAAATTTTTTTCTGTTCGCATTGAAAAAATTACTTCAAAAGTGTTATCCTTATATTTAAAAGAAAATATAGAGAGGATGATGGCTTATGAATAAAAAGAAAATTATTATTGCTATTTTCATAGTGAGTATTATTTTACTTATAGGATTTACTATTTATTATTGTATAAAAAATAGTACTTATGAAATTAGCAATAGACAACTAAATGAAACTAGCTTAAATAAAGTTCAAGAAACAATAGGAAATGCTATTGAACAAAATGTTACAAATGAAGTAATTGCAGAAAATGTCGAAGAAAAACAAGAAGATAATACTACTATTTCTAATTCTTTGACTACAAATGATAAAGAAACAAAAAATGTTTCTACAACTGTAGCAAAAGAAACACTTGCTGACAATGCGAAAAATACAAATGTTAGTCAATCTTCTAAACCTAATGCCCAAACTAGTGGAACATCAAAAACTATAACACAAAACAAAGAGGTGTCTAAAAATGTAGATACTGAAAAAATTACAACAACACAAACTACAACTGATACTTCTAACAAACAAACTACAAAAGAAGAAAAAGTTGAACACCCAGAACTTGCATATACTACTTATAGAAAAGTAAATACTTCTGTTGTTCCAGAGATAATTAAAATTTTGCAAGATGAAATCGCAAAATATAAAGAACTTGTTGACTTTGGAACTAAGGCAGTTGCTGGTAATAAAGCAGACGCTTATAAAAATACAACAGAATTTACATATATGTTTGTAAATGATGTACAAAAAGGAAAAGTAAAAGGCAACTATACCTCATTTCCTGTGCGTGTACGTAACAATGTAGGTGCTTTTGGTACTTACTATGTATATGCTGAAGATGAATACGCATACGATGGTAACGGAACAAATCCTAAATGGTCGCAAACTTTAGTATGGATTTGGGTGTCATTTTAAATATATAGGCAAAGTCTTAAAGCCCTCCTATGATTATAGGTAGGACTTTGTCTTTTTTTTATAATATAGTGTTTCTTCTTAATAATTAATAAAGTCTTTTAAGGCTTTTATTTTTTTATAAGGAGGAAAAGTTATGAAAAAACTTAAAAATATTACATGTATCTTTTTGTTATTGTGTATGTTAATAAATTATATTTTACCAATTACAAATACAGTTTTTGCAAAATCAATTTCAGAAAGTGAGAAAGTAAATTTAGTGAACGACCATATGTGCACTTCAGTTTTAAAAATTAAAGGCGAAGATAACCTAAAATTAGTGGCATATGTTTGCTACAATGATCCAGATACTGGCACAAAATACCCTGCATTTTGTGTAGAACCAGATAAACCAGGTGTTGGAACAGGTGCAGGAGATTCTTATGATGTTAATTTATCTGCATTAAATACTCCTGAATTATGGAGAATGTTATATAAAGGTTATTGTGGCTCTAATTATAGCGATTGGGGATTAGAGTGTGATGATGACCTTTATTACGCAACAAAAGTTGCTGTACATTGTTACGCTCGCGGATATGCACCTACTTCAAAATATGAAGAACCACATAGAGTTGGTAACGGTCAAAATGTATCATACGAGGAAGTTTTACGTAGAGGTAGAAAAGTATTAACTGTTGCACAACAAATATACGAGTATGGAATGACTGGTACAGACAATTATATAAAAGCAACTTTGAGTGTATCAAATGGAAATGAAACACAAACAACAATTGATGGCACAAAATATTTAGTAAGAGACTATACTGTAACAGCTAATAAAGAATTAAGTTCTTATAAAGTTAGTATTCTTGGATTTCCTAACGGAACTAGAATATTAGATAATTCAAACAGTGATGTAACTAATATGACTGATCCAAATTTCAAAATTGCTATTCCTATAAGTGAAATTAATGGAAATATTAACGGTTATATTAATATTACAGACGCTAGAGTTAAAACATACCCAATATTTTATGCAAATTCTGGCAATGATGGTACGCAAAATTATATAATTACTGATCCCTCTGAAGTAACAACTGCAAGAGCAACATTTAATTTTAATGCTTTTCAAGGTTCATTAAAAATAATAAAAAAGGATGCTGAAACCAATAAGCCAATAGAAGGAGTAATGTTTAATGTAAAATACTCTGACGGTACTTTAGTAGGAGATTATAAAACAAATAGTGCAGGTGAAATTTCTATTAGTAATTTAAAACAGGGAACAATAATTGCGACTGAAATTTCTGCACCAGATAATTACATTATAGATACTATTCCTAAAAGTATTTTTATAGAGCTTAATTCTGCTCAAACATTAAATGTACCAAATAATCACAAAAAAGGAAATCTTGTTATAAAAAAAGTAGATGCAGATTGTAATGAAATTCCATTAGAAAATGTTACATTTAAAATATATGACAGTGATCATAAATATATTGATACAATAAGAACAGATAAAACAGGTGTTGCTAGGTTAAATAATATAAATGTTGGTACGTATTTTGCAGTTGAGGAATCTTGTAATGAATATTACAGACTAAACACTGATGAGCATGAAATTATAGTTAAATGGTCTGAAGAATTTGGAGATTCTTCAATAACTATTACTAACGAAAAAAAGACAGGATACATTGAAATAAAAAAATTTGATAAAGAAGCAAAAGAAAAATATGATACTTTTCTTGGTGTATCTGGTGTTCTTTTTGGTATATATGACGAGCAAGGTGGGTTAGTAGATGAAATAACAACCGATGCTAATGGTTATTGTAAATCTCATGAATTGCCACTCGATCAGCATTATATAGTAAAGGAACTAAAAACAAGGGAAGAATACATAACCAATAATACAGAATTTACAGTTAATTTAACTGAAAATGGAATTATTGATGGATATGTATATACATTGAATGTTGCAAACGAGCATAAAAAAGGTAATTTATTTATTGAAAAGATAACATTAGACGATAAAACAATACAAATGGGAAATGTAGAATTTGAGCTATATCTTGTTGGTAATGGTGAATTAAAATTATTTATTGGCACTTATTTTACCGATGCAAATGGTGAAATTTACATAGAAGGCTTGAATACACGGAAATTATCTATTAAAGGAAGTTTCTACAAATAGGTGGTACTATTTACATGATGATGTACCAATAGAAGTAAAATGGTCTGAAGAATTTGGAGATACAAATGTAACTATTGAGAATGAAAAGAAAAAAGGTATTATTAAAATAGTAAAAACAGATGCTGACTTTAAAGATTATCCTTTAGAAAATGTTAAATTTAATGTTTATGATGAAGACAATAACTTTATTGAAACAATAACAACCAATAGTGCAGGTATCGCTGAAAGTAAAAGACTTCGTATTGATAAAAAATATTATGTAATTGAATCCGAATCTTTGAATAATTACACTTTAGACGAAACTGTACATACAATTAACTTTGTTGAAGGTCTAACAAAAGATGAAATAAATGATATTCAAACCGATTCTATAAAAACTTTGAATTTAACGAATGAACATAAAAAAGGAAATCTCGTTATATATAAGGTAGATACACTTGATAATACAAAATTTCTAAAAAATGTTAAATTTGAACTATATGCTACCAATGTAGATAAACCATATGAAGAAAATCAATTAATTGGTACATATACAACAGACGAAAATCGGTAAAATTGAGATTAATGATTTATGGACAGGTGAATACCTATTAAAAGAATCAGAAACGGATATTTGGCATAAATTAAATACTGATGATATAAACGTAGTTATAAAAGCTGACGAAACAACTACTTTAACTATTGAAAACGAGCCAAAACAAGGCTATATTACAATTGATAAACAAGATAGTGAATTTAGTAATATAAAAATACCTAATGTAAAATTTAATATTTATGATGAAGATAATAACTTTATTGAAACAATAACAACTACCGAAAAAGGCTTCGCTAAAAGCTCATTATTGCCAATAGATAAAACATATTATCTAGTAGAGGTTTCTACGAACGATAATTACATACTAAGTAATAAATTCTTTAAAGTAAACTTTGTTGAAGATAAAACTGAAGAACAAATTGCAGAAATCGAAGCTGATATTGAATTTAACCTAGTAATCGAAAATGATGCAAAAACAAGTTCTTTAGAAGTAATAAAAATTGATAAAGACAATCATGAGTATAAAATACCAGATGTTACATTTGAAGTATTTGATGAAACATTAAATAAAGTAGTTGGAACAGTTACTACCAACGAAAAACGGTGTTGCACTAATTGAAGACTTAAAAGTAACACATACCTATTCTTTAAAAGAAACTACTGCTAACTATAAATATAAACTAAATGACGAACCAATAACTAATATTGTACTTACACCAGATAAAATAACAAGTATTAATGTTGAAAATGAAAAGAAAAAAGGACAAGTTCGTATTAAAAAAGTTGATAAGGATAATAACGAAGTTTTACTAGAAGGAGTAAAATTTGAAATTCTTAATTCTGATATGGAGGTAATAGAAGAATTAGTAACAAATGCAAAAGGTGAAGCAATATCTTCAATGTTACCTTGTGTTGATGAAAAATATTTTATACGTGAAAAAGAAACACAGGAAACATATGTACTTAACGAAGAAATTAAGGAAATTGTACTAGAAGAAAATCAAATTAAAGACATTATATTTGAAAACGAAAAAATCAAAGGAAAACTACAAATAACAAAAGTTGATAGTAAAGATAATAGCAAAACTTTACAAGGTGCAGTATTTGGAATTTATGACGAAAATGATAATTTAATACAAGAAATTACTACAGCTGAAAATGGTATTGCTATAAGTGATGACATCATTTATGGAAAATATTACTGTAAAGAATTAAATAGTGGTTCAGAATACTATTTACTAAATGAAAATACATATGAATTTGAAATAAAAACAAATGGTGAAATTGTAGAAAAGGTTATAGATAATGAACCAGTTGATATAACTGTAGATGTTGACAAAGTGGGTACAGTTGAAATTAAACCAGGAGAAATGGTAGATTATCAATTTTCGAATATAGCAAATAATTCTAAAATATATTTAGAAAACTTTAAATGGTATGACTATATTCCAACAGACTATGTAAGATTACAAAAAATGACGACTGGTACTTGGAATCAAAAATTAACTTATAATGTATATTACAAAACAAACAAAACAGAAGATTATATTTTATTTAAGGAAAATCTAAATACACAAGAAAACTATGATTTGGATTTTACAACATTAGAATTGGCAGACGATGAATATATAGTTGAAACTTGTTATGACTTTGGAAAAGTAGATACAGGCTTTAGAGAAAGTATCTCTCCAACAATGAAATGTAAATCATTTGATACATTAGAAGATAATACAACATTTACAAATTACACGAAAACAGTGGGTGTTTATTATGGTATAACTGCTGAAGCTGATAGTAAATGGACTACTATTGTTCATGTTCCAGAAGAAACGCACGAGCCATTACTTCCACGTACTGGAAAATAAAATTGATTAATATAATATCTTCTTAAATTTGCTCTTCAAAAATTAATTTATAGGAGGATTTGTATTATGGAAATTACAAGTGTAAAAATTTTTAAAGCAAAAAAAAGAGGTCCAGTGTTGGCCTATGCAAATGTTATTTTAGACAATTACTTTATTATTAGAGGAATTACATTATTAGAAACGGAAAAAACAGGTAGATTTATTTCTATGCCATCAAGATTATTAAGGACTGATAATAAAAGGTCTTATCGAGATGTATGTCATCCTTTGAATAATACTGTAAGAGATGAATTAACCAAAAACATATTTACAGCTTATGATAACTTTATAGAAACAGAAGAATAAAAAAGTGTTTTCTTTTGAATATGCCCTTCACAATATTTTTAAGAAAGGACTTATTTTATGATTATAAATGAAAAACTAAAAAAAGAATTATTTAATTTAGAACAAAGTACAAAATCAATTATGCAAAATAACAGTTTAACTGATTTGCAAATAGAAGATTATTTACGAACACTAGAAAAAGCAAGATACAATATCTTAGCAGAAATAAAACTATATAACAAAAATGTAGAATTTGAATACGAAAAAATTAAAACTATTGATAGTGAATATAAGGCTGAACTTGTAGACGATATACTAAAAATATATGTACCTGAAGTTATGCCATCATATAAAAATCTAAAAACTCATAACAATAAGAGAATTTTATTAAATATTGCAGAAGTTACAAAACCATTCGCAGAACAATTTAATGGTGAGGTTTTTATCTATGTTAGAATTTATGATAATATACTTGGCTGGGATGTCGATAATAAGTATATAAAACCAGTAGCAGACGCTTTAATTTTATCTCATGTTATAAAAGATGATAATATGTCTAAAATGTCTTATGCCGTTAGTGGTGATTATTCTAAAATTCCACATACAGAAATATATGTATTTAACGGAAAAAATGTATATCAAAATTTAGAAAAATACAGTACATAAAAGTATGGTATTTCTCACAATTTTTTAGATTTCAAAATGCCATAGGTATTAGAATTAGGAAATGCTACAATAACAATGTCTTTCGAGTTTGCATTCCCTATTTTAATGAGTGGAGGTAAGTAGGCGATATCGTAAGATATCGAATATCTTACCAAAGGACATTTAAAAGTAAATTTTTTTGATTAGATTTGGGGGTGATTCGTTTGAACTATTTTCCTAATGGTAACGAAGAAATAGAACTTCTAAAATTTATTGCTAAGTTTCAATACTTGAATGTTACTGATAGCAAATACTTCTTCTCTACTAAGAAATATTATAGAAATAGGGTTAGTAATTTGATTTCTAAAAGATTTCTTAAAAGGGTTAAGTTAAATTTAGTTTTAGATGAGCTAGGTATTGAGTATGCTAAACTTTTCAACTTTGAATATACCGTAAGAAATAGAAATAAAAAATATCTTAATAGACTATTGTATATAAGTAATTTGGGTGCTTTTTATCATTCTTGTAATACTGTGAATTTTATACCATCTTTTGCACTAAAAGATAAAGAAATGTTTACTGTTACTGCTAGAAGATTTATAGGACTACTAAATGTTAATGGTATTGATTACTTAACTTACTATATATCTGAAGATCACGATAAAAGATATCTAAATTCAGTTATTTACGATATTCAAAAAGAAAAAAAATATCAAAATATTATTGTTTTAGTAAATGATATTACTAGAATAAATGTGAATGACTTCGCTTTTGGATTAAATCAAGTTCTAGTAATAGAGGATAACGAAAGTAATAGAGAAAAATTAAAGTATCTGCATAGCATAAACAAAATAAAAATACTAGAATATACCTATAAAAATCCAATGTTTTTAAGCGAATATAACTTTTGCGATTATACAGACCATAAAAATAAATATGCATCTATCTTTTACTTTTTAGATACTGAAAAGATAACAAGAATAAAGCATTTTTTAAGAGAAAACAAAAACAAAACTGCTGATATTATCTGCAGCACTGAACTATCAAATGAATTAAAAAAAGAACTTCCAAACGCACATTATATAACTGTAAATTTGGAAGAATATATTGATAAAGAACGAAATGTCTATGATTAAAAAAATATGTTTCTACATATTTTTATTTTTTTGTTTAATCTTAAATGTAATTATGGATTTTAATGTTAAAAATTATTTTAAAATATTAAATAGATGTTTTGGAACAAATATTATACTAACTAATAATTTATATGCTTTTATTTGTTTCATAATTGCTTTTATTTCGATTTTAACTGTTTTAGATATATTACTTGTCCTTTTCAAAAAACAAGATGAAAATAAGGGCATAAATTTTAAAACTGAAGATGGAACATATGGAACAGCAAATTGGATGAGTGAAAATGAGATACCAGAGGTTTTAGGCTTAAATGAAATACCTGGTATTATACTTGGTAAATACAACAATAAACTTGTAAAACTACCTTTTGATAGTTTTTTCAATAAAAATATATGTGTATTTGGTAGTAGTGGAAGTATGAAAACCATAGGCTTTTTATTAACAAATTTATTAGAACTTTCAAAATACAAGAAATCGATTATTGTTACAGATCCTAAACGGTGAAATTTATAGGACGACTTCTAGTTATTTCAAAAGTATAGGTTATGTAGTAAAAGTGTTAAACTTAAAAGATATGAGACATAGTGATAGGTGGAATCCTCTACAAGAAAACGAGAATATAACAGATGTTCAAACATCTAGTGATGTCATTATATCGAATACCCAAAGGCACGATAAACGGTGGTGATGAGTTCTGGCCACGAGCTGAAGAAAATTTGTTAAAGGCTTTTGAATTTTATTTTTTGGAAACAATATCAGATAAAAACAACTTAACAAATGTATATAAAAATATTGCAAATGGTGATATTACTGAAATTGATAATATATTCAAAAAGTTACCACCTAATAGCCCTGCAAGAATGAGTTACAACATATTTGCAAGTGGCTCTGATACAATAAAAGCAAGTGTTATTACTGGTTTAGGTACAAGATTGCAAATGTTTCAAAATGAGGATTTGCAAAAACTAACTTCTGCAAGTGATATTGATTTAACACTACCAGCACAAAAACCTTGTATTTATTACATAATAACAAGTGATATGGATTCTTCTTTTGACTTTATTGCTTCACTTTTTTATACATTTCTATTTATAAAATTAGTGCGATATGCAGATTCAAGAGAAGATGGGAAATGTGAAAATGAAGTGTTTTGTTTTTTAGATGAGTTTGCAAATATAGGACAAATTCCTGATTTCAATAAAAAAATATCTACTGTTAGAAGTCGTGGAATTGCTTTAATACCAATTTTGCAAAATCTACGGACAATTTCAAAACAGATATCCTAATGGGTTATCAGATGAAATAGTAGGAAATTGCGATACTAGAATTACTATGGGAACGACAGATGTTTTAACAGCGGAATATTTTTGCTCTCTTATAGGTGTATCAACAGTTGAAACTACTTCTATAAGAAAAGCAAATTCCATAGAGGGCGATATTGAAGAATACGGTCAGAAAAGTATATCAACACTGCAGAGAAATTTATTAAATGTAGATGAGATTTTAAGAATACCATCTACAAAGTCAATTATAAATCTTCGCGGAAATAAACCTTTACTCTTAGATAAAATGATATACAAAGAACATCCTTTATCAAAAAAACTAAAAGATAGTCCAGTTAGTGAATATAATCCTAAATGGGTTAAAAATGTTGAAAATAACATCCCCAAAGAAGAAATAAATACTGAAAAAACACCTAAACAGAAAGAAAAATTAGGGTGGAATAATTTTTAGATATATGCTATAATGAAGTCATTAAAAAATTTGGAGGTATGAATAATTGATAACTTTATATACATTAATTGTGTTAATTATATATATTAGCATTATACTTATACTTGAAAAAATTAATTTTAATGAAAAAATTAAAAGAAATACATTTATTATACTCTCAACAATTTATAATGGATTTATGGGATATATTGATACCATTGTTGTATTAATCATATATGGATATTTTGCAAATATGCCTAAAGGTAGTGGATACGAAATACCCGAATCTGAAATTGGATTTAATTTCATGATTGGAATAATAACATTAATTATATATTTAATGCTGTTAATACCCATAAATATTTATATACAAAAAAAAGGAAAAATAAATCTAAAATTTTATACAATATTAAATACACTAGCAACAATATTAGGAATTATAATATTTTGGATATTTTTAGATAAAAGTAAACAACTATTTTAACATAATAAACTACAATTTTGCGAAATAATATAATTAAATCAATTAGTATATCAAAAAATTAACGTGAGGTAAAATAAATGAAAGAGAAGTTAAAATTTATATATAATTCACTAATTATTATATTAATCTTTATCATATTATTTTTTGGAATAAAACTAATATTTGATGCTGATTATAATATTGAATATAATAATTCATCTAAAGATGAAATACGTAACTTTATAAGATTCCATAATATAAAATTAATAGATTGTACAAAAATTACAAACGTAACAATGACACATATTATGCCAAATGCATATTTATATACTATCTATTATATTGATAGTACTAACAAAAAGCAATCAGAAGAAATTTCACTAAAAAGTGATACATCTTTGAAAGATTATATTATTGCAAATAGTGAAAATATTGAAGAAAAATATATTAATATATGCAAAATTGTTTTTTATATTCTTATTGTTATGATAATAATCAAAGCTATTGATACATATATAACTAATAAAAAAAAGTAATTTATAGAAAGCTAGCATTTACCATAAACTGGTAGATGCTTTTTAATTTTTTTTGGGGGTGAAATATTGAACAAACTAGCAATAAAAGAACTTATGAGAAGTAAAGAAGAAAAAAGAATATTAACTGGTAAAATCAGTGGTATAGAAGATGAATATTATAAATATAAAAATGAGAATATATCGTGTGCTATCGTTTGGTATGAAGATATCAAAATACTAATTCCTAGTACACATCTTGGAACATCTAAAATAAACAAATCCATAATTAGAGGAATGCTTGGAGCAGAAATTGACTTTATTATAATAGATATGGATACTACTGCAAATATAGCAATAGCAAGTAGAAAAGATGCTATGGAACTAAGAGCAGAATTAGAGTTACCAAAGTTAAAACCAAATGACACTGTAAGAGTACGAATACTTGCAGTTGGTGTAAAACACATATTAGTAGAACTCTATGGAAAAGAAGTTATTATAAAGGCAGAAGAACTGCAGCATACATATATTCTAAATTGCAAAAACTATTATGTGGTTGGTGAATATCTAAAAGTCCGAATTAAGCAAATAGACATAAGAAACAATATATTTTGTTTAAGTGCAAAAGAATTTACTATAAACCCTTTTCTATACATACGAAAATATGTTGAAATAGGTGGTGAATATACTGGAAAAGTAATTGCTTTTCCAAAGTCTAATAGTGGAATTATCGTTCAACTCGACAATCCAGGAATCACTTGTCTTGTGAGAGTTCCTGCAAAATTCAATAATTACCCACATTATTTAGACAATGTACTTATAAAAGTAACAGAAATAAAAGAACAAAAAAAATTGATTTATGGGTATTTAATGAGAATTATTTAAGGAGGTGTTTATAATGGTTGATAATATAAAAGTAATCAATTTTTTACAAGACTTTGGGTGTGCTAGGTTAGAACATCTGCAAAAACTATATAGTAATGAAAAAGATAATTTTAAGAATATCTTAGTTAGTAATATGGTAAGTAAAAAAGGGGATGTTTTTGTTCATAACACTAGAAAAATAAATAATAGAATGCTAGTAGCATTAGATATATTATGCAAATATAAAGACAGGTTATCTCATTTTTATCAAGGTTATGATCCTGTACTCATAACATTTCTAACAAAAGATAACACAATGTACCATATTATTGTATCAGATGAAAATAACAAAAAAGGAATTGTAAAAATAGTAAACTCCTATCCCCTATCGCTCCCTAAGGTAGACAAACTCATTTTGGCCTTTCCTGATGGAGAAGAATTAGAAAATATTAATTGTTCTATACCATTTTTATATACTACATATCCTGGTTTAGAAGTATTAAATAATTAAAATACATTGATTTTATTATTATATATTGATAAAATGTTATAAAAGTAAAGGTGTGATAATATTATGCTTTATTATACTAAAATAAATTCATTAACGTTGATAATAATATTTATAGCATTATTATTTATAATGGGAATTGTAATAGGAATTATGGGAAAATCAAAAGTTTTATGCGTAGTTAGTTTTATATTATTAATTATATATATAATACTAGTAGTATTGGCTTTTTTAGCTCTCGGAGAGCTTTTTAAATAGCAAAATTAAATTTTTACTGTTTTACGTTTTATGAAAAAAAATTAGATAGTAAATACTTGATTTTAAGTATTTTAATAATATATATTAGTAAAATAATAAATTCATATATTTATAATCGAGTAGGAACTAAATGATTATTTCATTTAGTGTCCTCTCACACCACCGTACGTGCCGTTCGTCATACGGCGGTTCAATAGAATTAATACTTTAACAGTACACACTAGATAGACTTTTGTAACCTAGTCTTTCTAGTGTTTTATTATTTAAACTTTTTGATAGAATTGGACTATTTGATTTTCTCCAATATGATTTTCTTGGGTGTACTCTTATTTCTATTTTTCCTTTTGCTTGGTAAAATGAAAATCCTAGGTATTTTATTCTCCATGGTCTGTCTACTTTACTCTTTTCTCTGTTTACCTTTAGTTTTAATTTGATTTCAATATATCTGGTAATATTTTCCATTATTCTGTTTGCTGCTTTTTTACTTTTTTCAAAGATTACGCAGTCGTCTGCATAGCGGACGAACTGCAAGCCACGCCTTCCAAGTTCTTTGTCTAGTTCATTTAGCATAATATTACTCAATATTGGAGATATATTGCCGTCCTTGTGGTGTTCCTGTTTCTGTCTTTTCAAATACTCCATTTACTAGTACTCCTGACTGTAAATACTTTCTTATTAGAGACACAATCTTATCTTCGTTTACTGTTTTTCTTATTATTGATATTAGTAAATCTTGATTTACTGTATCAAAGAACTTTTCAAGGTCTAAATCTACAACCCATTTATATCCATTATTCATTATTTCTTTAGCTTTTAGTATTGCATCATGGCAGCTTCTATTTGGTCTAAATCCATAACTGTTTTCAGAAAATATTGGTTCGTAGATTATATTCAACTGTTGTGATATTGCTTGCTGTATTACTCTATCCACAACTACAGGAATTCCTAGTTTTCTTTTGCTTCCATCTGCTTTTGGTATTTCTACCCTTTTTACTGCTTTGGGATTATATCTTCCCATTCTAATGTCTTCCTTGATTTGTTTGCCGTTTTCTTTCAAATATTGTAGAAGTTCATCTACTGTCATATTATCAATTCCACTGGCTCCCTTGTTTGCTTTCA
>CANRBJ010000002.1 GCA_947628815.1 uncultured Clostridia bacterium
TGTAAAGATTGAAGATCAATCTTACTAATTTTGGCCTATTTGTCGAAATTCTTAGAATTTATCTTTTCCGATCCTTTGCAAGTACGGACGATTTCAGAAGAAGGCTTACGAATAATGAGAACACTTTCCTCTTTTATAATCTTATAAATATTTAGCAACAAACATGCTCCGTTCAGCAACCAAACACTCAATGCACCTAAGAAAATCCCATACACTACAAATAGAGCCGACCCGATTGAATTCAGAACTCGTATCCGTGTTGTGTCAGACTGTGTAAATCCGATGAACACGAACAGCGTTGCAATAACACCCATCACTTCTACCCAATTAATTTTCATCTCCATGCACCTCCTTGTCCCATTGTTCTATATCCACTCCTATCTCTTTCAATTTACGTCTTGCGAGGTAAGGACCGTCTTTTGGATCCATATGATAGTACTCCAACAGTGCATCATGCCCTTTCTTAAGTGCTTCATACATCCTTCTGAGTCGTTTCTTTCCGAACCCGAATTCAGTTGCCAACGTGTACAATACCATAGAATCAATATCTATAGAAAGTTTCATCTGAGCTTCGGCACATTGTCGATTTATCTCCATCTCCATTGCTTTCTGTTCTGCTTTTGAGAATGTTGCTCCATACATCCTCCCTCTATGTTTATTTATATACATAGATGCTACCCCCTATTTTCATACAACGCATCAAATTCTTCTTTTGTGCAATCATTCAAGTCCTTACCATTCGGCATATCTATTGCCCATACAATTGCTATAGATTTTAGCGCCCTCATGAGCTTATCAGTTGCAGCTTTACCAGCTTCGTCACCATCACAACATATTACAAATTCTTGCATACCTAACTCCTTAAGCTGCTTAACTTGATAAGTATTTCCTGTACCAAGCAATGCAACTGCCGGATATCCATACGAAACAGCAGTCAATGCATTTATGCAACTCTCGCAAATCAAAAGCGACGAAGTACCTTTAGGTATCATATCAATGCCATAGAGCGGCTTTGTGACATCTTTAGGATAATTATACATTTTACCTTTGACTGACCTTCGACAAAGAAACAATGTGTTTCCATTCTTATCACGAACGGGAAATGTAATACAAGGAACTTTTTTAGTCCTTCCAGGAGGAACCCATTCTGCGTCATAACCTACATCATATGCAGCAATGACTTCATCGGTAAGCTTTCTCTCATACATATATGGTATGACAAATCTATACTTTTCGAGCTCATTCTCTGAGATGTACTCTTGAGGCGGTGAAGATGTACGCTCTTGAATGTATTCAAGCGCATACTTATTAGTTACCTGATTCATTATATCTTTCGGAATAAGAATGTCGGAATCTGCGTCTTCTTCAAAGTCAGGAACATTCATCTTCAGCCACTCTAAGCCTGTTTGATTGATACCTCGTTCTTGCAATATCTTATGAATTGAATCTTGCATCGATGCTGCGTGTCCGCAAGCAAAACAATGGAACCAGCCTTCTTTGTAGAGTACACCATTCCTATACTCATCATGAAGTAACACACCGCAAGACGGCCTACGCTCATTCCCATTGTTATGAAATGGACAATGTATCTGGTAATAGTTACCTGAAACTTTATTTGGCCTCACATATCCAAACGATGCTAACTTGTCAATTATATCAATCACATTCATCTTGAATCACCATATCAATTATTGTCATCATCTCTTGCCGCAGCTAACAATGCCATAATAGTTCCTCCTATTATTACTCCAACAAAGAAACATGAAAGACCTACAATAATACATGTTATCATATACTACATCTCTTTCTATTTAAAACTCTACATCATCAAATTCGTCATCGTCATCAAGCATATCAGCATCAGAAGCTGTATCATGTTTAGTTACTCCGCTTACAGAAACTGGCGCAATTACTTTAGAAATAGTATCGTCATCTCCGCCAGGCAGATACTGCATATTACCTGTATTTACATCCCAAGCATAGCTCAACACAGGCTTTTGATTGTTAGCGTTACGAGACTTCTCCAATCGAACATCAAGCACATGTTTGTCAAATACTTGTCTCAAAGCAAACGCTTGAGTACAAATACGAGCCGGATGGTCACTTCCTTCGATGTTGTAAAGATTAGGAAACGGATCACCTTTGTCATCCTTACACTCTTTTGTTTCTCTGTTTGCTTGCATAGAAATTATTACTGCGCAACTATACTGTTTACTCATGCGAAAAAGATCCAAACAAAGATTCTTGTATTTCATGTAGTCAGTATCCATTCTCTTACCTTTTGAGTCAACCATATAAGAAAGGCCATCAATGATAACTTCTTTAATGCCATACTTTTTAACAAGGTTTGCAATAGCAGGAACGCTCACTTCTCCGTCTGCCATGTCCTTGTCCTCAATCACATATGCACTTACGTTTTCTTTCTGTAACCGCTCTATGTATTCTTCATACTGCTCAGTGTATTTACCTTGGTGGAGCTGACTGTTTTGAAAATGTCCCCGCCATGTATCAAATCTCGTACCAAGATAAGATGCCTGCATTTCAGGAGAATAATACAGAACTGGAAATCCTGAAGATTGTGCAGCCTCCATGAACTTTGTGCAGACCCAAGACTTACCTGTGTTAGTTCTGGCAAGTAACAACACAAGCTCCTCTACTGTAGAAAATCCCCCGTACATGAGTTTATCTATTTCAGGAAAGCCTGTTGGAATTCTCGCCTGTTTTGAATATTCAACTACTTGATCGCTCCTCTGTTTAGCGTCTTTAACAAGGTCAAGTGGTTGGCTATCATCAAGAGTAAATGCTTTGTCACATTGTAAAGATAAGAATTTCCAAGCATCAGAAACATCTACCGAGCCGAGGTCCTTTAACTTGTTGAATGTTTCAATGAGCAGAATATGTTGCTTGTTCTTCTTTATCTCTCTTCTTAGATATGTAATAGGTTCCTTTACTTTTACAAGCTGGACATCTGGAAACTTTGACTGAAAAGTAAATACATCAGGAACGTCTCCATATTTCTGCTTGTGATCAAGAATGAAATCTATCTGTTCTCGAAATACTGAATAATATGAAGGATCAAACGAAGTAAGTTCATTTATTTCTGCATCTGATTCTGTTGTGAGTATTCTCGAAATAACCTGGAGTTCAATAGAGGTTACCATTAGCTGTTACCTCCCGCTTTCCCAGATTTCAGCTTCACAAGAGATCCTCTTATCATGTTATCTAATACACCTGCAAAACTGCTGGCACTCTGTGAATGATAGATATAGTGTTCACCATTATCACTCTTAACAGATAAAAGTGTTGTCAGTCCTTGTGACTGTCTGAGCTGAATCAGATTGAGCATCGTTTGGCTCTCAAAATCTCCGAACTTCACATAGTCAAAATTAGAGATAACTAAAAACTTCGCACTCTCTGACCAGATTCGCATCATCTCAGAAACGTCATTGTCACCCTTTATGTTCCACGATTTTTTTATCTCTTCAAGATATCGAGAGAAACGAAGATTGTATACTGTACAATGCAACTGGCTGCCTTTCCAGTATTTACAAATTGCACAATATGTGATGAGGTCTGCAGCTTGCACTGTATCAAGTTTACTTCCTCTTGCGGATCTCTCTGCGTCAAAAGCCATCACCCGACCTTCATTTTCGTCTATCATATCTAAAATATCTGGAATGATGTCTCCGTATTTTTGAAACACAGGATTCTTGAATGAGAGACCATTACGCTCGAGCAAATATGATGTTTCTACAAGTACAGGGCACGACCTGTCACAGATTGTTTCCATGCAATGTGCTGTAAAGATACAATTATTCATTTGCTAACCTCCTCAGCACAGGATTTCTAGATCGCTTATAATTTACCCTGGACCTAACACATGCGCGAGCAATTCCCACAATATCTGTGTATCCTAAATTTAAGTAATTCTCTATCGGTGCAAACAATGTCAAGTAAGGATCGAGTGTCCCATATAGTTTATAACGATGTTCTATCCCCTTTACATCTCGCTCTAAGAGGTAACGTCTTACTACATACTCTTTGACAAAATCTTTAGTATACGGAATCACCTTTGATTCAGGTAATGTGTACCATATATCTGACACTTTTTTAAGCTCTCCATTGATTTCAACTGTACTATAAAAACTCTTTAACGTCCCGTCTACCTCTTTCATCAACTTAAATAAATGAGGATATTTGACAAGGTTGTCAATCAACTGCTCTTCTGTATATCCTTCTATAGGAAGTATCAAACCAAGAACAGAGTTTAACTTGATTCCAGGTACTTGATCGTACATACAAGCAGCTCGGGTTCGGATAAGTACGTTAGGATACAAACCCCGAAGTTCAGCATCCCCAATTATCGACTCCTCTGTAGTCGCCGAAATTTCATTCTGCTTTGTTGGTATCTTAGGAAGACTCGGATATATAGTGTAGAGTATACCATCAATGTAGCCTGAAGCCCAAGGTTTGCTAGTATCAAATTGTGGAACTGTTGGTGACTGTATGTATAAATCAGATTTTGATGTAGGTGTAATGATTGGTCCTGTATTTGAAGAAACAATCACTTGCCGAATAGGTTGATTTTTTGGATCTGGTGGTTGCTTTGATTTAATCACTAATGGCGATTGTTTTTCTGCTACAGATTCATTTGATTTGAATTCAACCGAAACCAGCTGAGACCAATCAACTGACCTCTTCTGGATAAACTTGCTGCCTATAGCGGATTGAATAATCTTGTCATCTATATCGCCATACTTAGATGGCAATGACATTGGGTCTTCAAAATCATCATTCAAATAACTATTTCCTTCGACAAACAGATAAGTGATATAGTTAAATACATGCATCACTGTACTCTTATAATCTTGTGTATTTCTGAAACTCTTCATCACTTGGTCAATCAGCTTCCTGTGAGCTAATTCAAGCTCCGAGCCGTGAGGCATCTTCTGATATGCTGATCGCATTACTTCTGTAAGGTTCAGAAAACTATGCGTAATCATTTTAGATAACACCTCCTTGCAATCTCCATCCCAGATGATCAAACACTTCCGGATGTGTCAAGTAATCCTGATAATAGTCAAGCGACGATGGATTCAAGTTATCACACATATCATAAACTGATCCATCATTGAGATAAAATTCGTCATCTTCTCTGCAGATTTCGCTCAAACCGAAGCTAACAAGCATATCCCAAATAACTGCAGCTTCAAGGGTCGCCTGACTACTCAGCGGACTTCTATTGAACTGATAGATATTAAAAGGGATAGCATATCTATCTCTTGCCTTAGGGTCACTGCTGATTGAATTTAACCATGTCTGGAATTCTTGCATGAAGACAACCTGTGAACCGTCGTGAAGAGACGCACCATACATCATAACAATATCACGAATCCATATAGGGAATCGCTTCATATTGTATTTGAATTTACTATTTGATGCTAATCTCAAAAATCGTGTGTCAAACCATCGCCAAAGTAATCGTGCACATTCATCTACACAAGCATACCCTGAATCTATCGTTGACAATTTACTAAGACATAGCCTATAATCCCTGAGAATCTGACTGCGGTTTCTATTAGAACTTTTTGACTTAGCTTGAGAATTTTCTTCCTGCACCGTGTTGACACCTGCAAACGCTTTAAGTTGATCCAACTGAGTCTGCATTATAGTAAGAACAGAATTCAGATCTCCAGAACCCCCTCCGAATTCAGCTCCGTCGTCAACAAGCACCTCATCTTGAAGTATTTCGGCTATGATACTAATAACTTGCCCGCATGTTGATGCAACATCCCTTAGTCGATCTTTAGATTTTTCGTATAGATTTGGTCTTGTGTCAGCGAGGTCCTTTACATACTTCAAAAGTTTTTCTGTGTTTCTCTGTGCACTATAAATATCCAATCGCACTGACACCTCCTTCATTTTAACTGTCCTCACATACAATGACGAATGCGGCGTTGATACGTATCATCCTTTCTCCTCAGCCACCTACTTCTCAACATCTCTCTAGAAAAGATCGGTACGGTGTAAAAGTGGAACTGTGTGCTACGATGATGCGGTCACCGCTCACCAGATGATACATACCAACGCCGCATTCGCTGATGTGTATAATCTATTATAAGCCCTGAACCAAAATTTGTCAATACCTTTTCATCAATTTCTATAACGATTTTTGCTATACGCAATTTCTTCATTTTTCAAATAATTTGTGAAGGTGATAGTATGAGCTGCTTATTCATTTTATTCTTTTTTATTTTATTTTATTTTATTTTATTTTTTATAATTCATATTTATATTTATATTTATGTGTCAATCTCTTCATTTTTGGCCAAATTGACTAGGCAATCTCTTCATTTTTATCCAAATTGATAAAAGGTATCTTTTTATCAATCTCTTCATTTTTGGTAAGATTGAAACAATCTCTTCATTTTTGGCCAAATTGACCTACTATTTAAGATTGTCAATCTCTTCATTTTTGGCCAAATTGATATGAATAATTGTTCAAAAACTAACCAAATTGGGTTACTAAATTTCTCAAAACTTATTGACTTCTTAGCAAAAATATCATATAATTATATTGCAGGTATCTTTATCCATCAGCACCTCACTCTATTTATCAATTATCTTGATTTTAGCAAAATTGATTGAATTTGTTTCAGAAATAAACAAATTTATAAGAGCTCCATGAAAATCGTTATAATATAATGAATGGGTACAATGACCAGGAATGTTGTATCAGAGGATGAGATTTATAAGGGGAATACATAAATGGATCAGTCGGACTACAGCTCAAAAAGCGAATACGTAAAGCAAAAAACTATTGAGCTATACGATTCGCTATCGCAAAATTTAGAGGAAAGGATGAGTCGCTTAGATGTACGAGATAAGGTGATAGATCTCAACTATTCCTTTTTCGGCTACATAGCATCACACACATTCATCAATAATTCATCAATTACTTATGAGGATAAATTTCAATCAGCACTCCTACACTTCTGTGAATGTTGGTGGAAGTGGAGGTGGGGAGGTGATGAAAATCATAAAGGATATAGAAAAGATCTGTCGTTTGCAGTTTTCTTCAAACCACGGGTTGGAGAAATGATAGAACGCGAATTGAATGAAGTTAAATATTCAACACGACGATCTTTATGTATAGAGGTTGGGAGGCAGCTAGGTAAACATTGGGGAAAAGTTACATATGATGATTTATCAGATCCTCGCTTGAAACTTACTGCAGATAAGATGATGGCTCTCAAAGCTATCTTTGGAACACTTTATACAGCAGATCTCGAAGAACATGCGTTGTATATACCTGCTGAACCTACCATTTCAGAATCCTTTCTCGATAAGATGAATGATAAATATAACGACCTTGAAAGTTTACTTATAGATGAAATGGTGAGAACTGAAGAAAAGATTACAGAGGCAAAGTTAATGCATATGTCAGAGATGTATGGTATAGATATAAATTTACTTCGAGATGCATCATCTAACGCGGAACGAAAACTTTATGTGAATTTGAAAAAGCAGTTAACATAAACAAGGTGTTTGAATAATATAAAAGAATAAAAAATAGAACCTAACAGGTGATGAATCTGCTGGGTTCTATTTTTTTGTTTCAAAGATTTTAGTGTATATTATGCTGCGAGATCATCTGCAACATTGAGGAAAGTTATAACTTTGCTTGTTTCTGTTGAAGACTTTACACCAGGAAGAATTCCCATTCGGTAGCTGATGTCGTATGCTTTATCCGCGGATTTATGATAATGCTGCGTAAAGTCTGTTAGTGCATTGAAGATTTGCCACTGAGTACCTCTGTAATTAGCAAGGTTGTCAGCATCCATGCATTGAGTAAGAAATGTGTCACGAATAACGAAGTTGTTTTCATTCGCCTTTGTAGAAAGCAGCTGGCCGTCTGCAATCTGATACGGGAAAAGAATATCAAGCAGCTTTTCTATGTAACTTTTGTCTACCTTCTTCATGACCATATTTTCTGCTCGTTTCTTAAGAGACGTGATAGCTGAATCGACACTATTAATAAGATTTAACGCAAGCTGAGAATTGATTGTGATGTCAGCTGTGATAGGAACACGAAGTTTATAAAGACTTGTGCTGAGTGCTTCGCTCAATGTATTCTGACAAACTACACGAACTGGCGTATTGAGAACTGTAACCTTTCCGTCTGCTTTCAAATGGTCATTTACAATAACAAAATAGTGGTCCAAATCGTCGTCGAGCAATCTGTACTGTTCACGAATTTTAAAACAGCCGAAGACAGTTTCGCCTCTACCGAGACTTGCTGCAGTTTCAACATCGAGCTGATTGCCGATCATATGTTCAACTGCATTGAATGTATCAGTATTCTGTACCAAGATAGGTTTTGTCTTGTGAATGACACCGAGAATCTCTTGATTATCTTCACGATAAATTGCATTCCATCCAGGGACATTACCGTGAATGTCTGTCTTCATATTTTCGTAGTTAGTCGTCCATCCAAGCTCTGCACCTGCGATAATTTCTGCTGCGGTCTTAGGCGGGTCAAGCGTCATATCTCTTCCTAATCCATGCCATGGAGTCTCTCCTACATAGAGCATTGAGTTGATGTTTGCTGGCATCTTTAAATTCCTCCTTGAGATTTTTGTTTACATTAACGATTCGAATAGCTTTGTATCACAACACCTGAATCGTACTTGTATATTATACTATAACGATTCGGTGAGGTTTTACAGAACAAATCAAAAAATGTAACACCACGAGATTTAAGTTTAACAAGCAAAATCTGGTAGGTACATAAAAATTTACCACCAGGTATGTAAACTAATGATCTCGTGGTGTTCTCTATTAGCAAGCTAAAAGATATCAGATGATGTCATCTAATAAGTCAAGATCTTTCATACCCTGAACAATAGAGACAAATGAATAGTCCTCTTCGAGCATATCAAGTGCAATCTGATTGATGCTAACAGGGAGGCTTATTTCATATGGTGAAAGATATCTCTTAATGATTTCGTCAGTAGCAGGTTGGATGTAAGATTGTAATTCTTCCTCTGAGTATTCATAAAAAGCATCTTCAGGATAAACATCAGAGTCTACGCCAACTTGAATATCTTCACCATCTGTAACACAGAGATAAAGAGTATTTGCATTAGAATCAAGATAGCTACCATATAGCTTATCGATGTCAAAAGTTTGAAATCCATACACCTGTACAAGGTAACGGAAGACATCATTGTCTTCATATGTATCATAGAAATTCACCAGTTCTTCCTCTGTTATCTTGTAGAATACTGTGCCTTTCTGTGTTGCTCCTCTAATTGGATTCGCAGAACTATTGATAGTAAGTTTCATATCACACCTCTTTGCTTTCTTCAGGTTCGTCCCTCTTCGGCACGTAGTTGACACCATTCCTGAGTTTTGTTTTCTTGTCGCCAGTCAATTTAGCATACTTGTAGTTATTCCTGATGTATTGCCAGAAGTAATGACCTTTACTGCTGGCAGTATGCCAACGTCTATATACAATAACTGGGACATCGTAGTAAACATATATGTCGTCAGGTCCGCCGTTCTTACCCTTGAATTGAACATAAACATCACCTGTTTTGTCTTTTGCTCCTCGAACGTTGATATTATACGCCCAGATATTAGAGGACTTGACTCTAATCATACTTTTTGTTATATCTTTAGAGCTGATAGAGGCCATTATTGACTCTCTTTCAGATGCTGTGCAAAATGCGATATCAACTATCTGCACACGAGGAGTACGCCGTATCCTCATTCAAATAGACCTCCTTAGCTGATTTCAACTGTATAAAAGGTTACATTGTCTGGCACTTATGTGCTTCAGAGGTTGCGATTTGGTCACACCGTTCATTCATTAGATCTCCTGAATGCCCTTTGACCCAGTGGAAAATAACTTTGTGATTTTCCATGAGCCGAATTAGTTCAACCCAGAGGTCTTGATTTTTGACTGGTTTATTATCAGACGTATGCCATCCAGATCTCTGCCAGCCTTTTATCCATCCTTTGTTGACTGCATTTACAATATATGCAGAATCTGAATAGATATGTACTTCACACGATACTTTTAGTGCTTTGATGCCTTCAATTACAGCAGATAATTCCATTCGGTTGTTAGTTGTATCTGATAGGCCGCCGCATATAACTTTCTCTTGATCTTTATATTGTAAGATTGCAGCGTATCCACCAGGTCCTGGATTGCCGATACACGCACCATCTGTATAAATAGTTACTTGTTTCATATTTTTACCTCCAAATAAAGATAGCGTACACCGCCAGTGATGTACGCTATCTATAACGAATCCGTGAATATTAGTTGCGAATGAGACTATAGAATTCTTTTCTCAAATCGCTGTCGTTTTTGAATGAGCCTCTAAGAGTAGCTGTACGAGTTACAGTACCAGGTTTCTTGATACCTCTCATTGTCATACACGCGTGTTCGCCTTCAATGACGACGATGATGTCTTCTGTGTCTAGTATCCGCTCAAGGACATCTGCGATATCTGAGCCGATTCTCTCCTGAAGCTGTAATCTCTTTGAAACCATATCAGCTACACGGGCAATCTTGCTCAATCCGATGACCTTACCGTTTGGAATGTAGCCTACGTGGACTCGCATCGAATACATGGTCGCCAGATGATGCTCGCACGTACTGAAGATAGGAATGTTGGTTACCGTTACCAGGTCGTCGCTTACATCTTCATCAAAGCAGACGTCGAACATATCTGCGAGTTCTTTGTTGGTGTAGTTCATGCCTTCGAAGATCTCATCGTACATACGTCTTACTCGATTAGGCGTCTTTACAAGTCCAGGACGATCTGGATCATCTCCGATAGCAAGAATCAAATTGTATATACATTTCTCCATGATATCTTCTCTAGTATCTGAGATTTCAACTCTTTTTAATTTAGATCTGTTGTCTTCAAAACAGTTCATACTATTACACTCCTCTCATTTCAGGTGGCCAAATAAACTTGTGCATCTGAAGCTGCATTCGAACATTGTTAAGATTGTTCTTGAGCAAATACTCTACAATTTCTTTCGGCTCGATTTTTTCAAATACAGGGCTCACGAAATAGGTTGCATTTGTTTGATTGCTCTGGACAATAGTCCGCATCTGGTCAAGGTCCTCGGCAGAGCCTACTACGAATTTCAATACATCTTTTTCTCTTAGAAAACCTATATTACTGTCGATCATCCTGTTCGACATTCCGCTTGTTTTGCTCTTCCAATCCATTGTAATGATGACATTATCCATAACTGTATGAGGTAATTTCCTGTAAAGATCAAGCAAACTGATCGCTCCGTTTGTTTCTATGTTTACAGTTTCTACAGAAGTTTCAGACAGTATTCGTGGTATAAGTTCATACACAGATGGATCTAATAGCGGCTCCCCTCCGGTGAGTGTAACTCGTTTGGCCAAGCTGTAATTTTCTTTCAGTAAATTTATGATAAAATCTACTGTAAGGTCTGTGTAGTCCTTGCCTTCTACTGCATACATTGAATCACAGTATGAACAACGAAGATTACATCCAAATGTCCTTATGAATACTGTAGGATAACCTGCAGTTATGCCTTCTCCGTCAATGCTCTCGAATATTTCTGATACTTTCATCCTCTTGTACCTCCGAACATCACCTCTTTAAGACCGATTCGTTCTTCTAGCGAACCTACCTCTGCAGATGCAATGTTTCCGTCAGATTCCTGCACTTCTACTCGATAACAGTAGCAGTTGCGTTTTTTATCTACCGGAAGTAGTGCAATGAAATATGCAGCCATATTCTCTGCAGTAGGATTGAAGTCATCTCGTCGTAGTTCTCTCTGAAGTACTTCGTTGATGTACTGATGATCAAATCTGTCATGAATGTATTTTTTGATTGCTTTGAAGTCAATGACCATTCCGTTTGCATCAAGACGGTCGGATCTAAAGTATACTTTGATATGCCAGTTGTGTCCGTGCAACCTCTGACAAGGGCTGTCATAGTTTAGACTCAGTTTATGAGAACCTGCTATCTCAAGAGATTTGCAAACTGTATACTGCATAATTATTCTCCTTTCGTCTGTGCTGGATCTTCAATTCCATTTGCTGCAAATGCAGCAGCTCGGTCGATGCAAGTTCCGCATGTTCCACAAGGTACATCTCCACCTTCATAGCATGACCAAGTTAATTCATAAGGAACACCTAACTTGATGCCAGTAGCTACTACAGTTGCCTTATTCATATTTACCAGCGGAGCTTCAACATGAACATTTTTATATGTACCGATGTTGATTGCTGTGCTCATTGCATCTGTAAATGCTTGACTACAATCAGCATATGCGTTACCAGCTGCATCATCTGCATGTGCACCGATATAGAGGCTCACATCTTCTTTAGGAAACAGCGACATTGCGAGTGCTGCTGCAGATGATAACATGAGGCCATTTCGGAAAGGAACATATGTGCTGACCATGCCCTCTCCGTCCTCTGCAATCTGCTCTGCGTAAGACTTGTGTTTGATTTCTTCTGTAGACTGTTTGAGTAGTGAGCAGTTGCTGTATTGCATGATATTTGTCAGATCAAGCACATAATGTGCAACTTTGTAATAGTCTGCAACTTTCTGAGCGCAAACAAGCTCCTTGTCGTGCTTCTGACCATATTTGAATGAAACGGTGACAACATTTTCCGCACCAAACCTATCTACAGCGATACCTACGCAGGTAGTGGAATCAACCCCACCACTGCTCATAACAATAGCTTTTTTCATTTCTAACATCCTCCTTACATATCATATCTGACAGTCCTATTTGATGCATCTTTGAGCACATCAAGCTGTCTTGATTCTACAAACGATTTGAACTTAGGAAATTTCGGGTTAGCCCAGTTGGCCATCGGAAAGATAGAGATGCCGCCCCTTGGGCTGAAGATTCCTCGAACTTCAATATATTTTGGATCCATTAGGTTGATGAGATCTTTCATGATGATGTTAACGCAGTCCTCGTGGAAATCCCCATGGTTGCGGAAGCTGAATAAATACAGCTTTAGAGACTTGCTCTCAACCATTTTTTCATTAGGGATATAGCTGATGATAATTTTTGCAAAATCTGGTTGGCCGGTCTTAGGACACAAGCTCGAATATTCATATGCATCAAACGACACTACATAGTCATTGTCCGGGTGCTTGTTCGTGAAAGTCTCAAGTACTTCCGGAGTATAGTCGTAGTTATACTTGGTGTTTTTGTTTCCAAGAAGCGTAACACCTTCAAGCTCTTTTTTGTTTCTACCTTCTGCCATCTTTATTACCTCCAAATGAAATTATGGTTGATCATTTCTCCATTGTCAACAATGATGTCTTCGCCAGTACAACTTTTGTTTATCACAGACAAGAAGTAAATCCATTCAGCTGCTTCTTCAGCGGACATCCATTTTTTCATAGGGGTTTGATCTATGATGGCCTGCCAGAGATGCTTGTCTTTCATTACTGGGAGATTGAGTGTTGTTTCTACTCCGCCGAAAGAGAGGCTGTTTACAGTAACTCGTTTTGATGCAAAATATTTCGCTGCCCATACTGTGTAAGCGAGGACTCCACCTTTGCTTGCGACATACTCAGGAAATTCTGCACCGTTGTGCGCTGATACCGAAGCCAGATTTACAATAGATTTCAGATTGCTGTCATCTTGTATCGCATATTTTTCTGTGCAATATATTACACCTTTCAAATTTACATCTATATCAGTACCGATGATGTTATTATCTTTAGGAGTTTGCTGACCTGCGTTGTTGATAAGAATACTCACCCCCGAAATATCAGGAAGTGTTTCAGGACGCGATACATCTGCAATATGGTGGATGTATTCATCGTGAGCGATCCTGCTCCCCTCGATGTCAATTCCGTGTACTGTGTAACCTTCTCTGAGGAATTTCTTTGCAGTTTCATATCCGATGCCGTTGGATGATCCAGTCACAACGACAAGTCCTTTAGCATTCATTGTTTATCCCTCCACCTGAAGTATTGAGATCCAACATTATCACGTTCCCAGGCTTTGTTTGCTTTGTATCCAAGCGGGCTGAAGACAATTTCGCACAATAGTTCTGCAGCACATCCTGTAATAGAACAAACGACACACTGTAGCATAGTCCAGCCGAAGAATACATGGCTAACAATAAGTGCAAAAATCATATTATCAATGAATTGTCCAATCATTGTTGACACATATGACCTGACAGCGAATGCCTTGAAGTTGTTTGTTTTCATCATCTTGCCGATGAATTCATTTAGGAGAGAGTTGACAATCGCAGATACTAAGAATGCAACAGAGCTGCCAAACAGCACATACCAAGTTCCTGCAAACGTATCATCAAGGGCCTGGTTGACAATGCTGTTTTCATAAGTATAATACTCCCCCCAGTTACCTGGAACCTTCATGACGAGGAATAGTATCGCACATACCAGCAAGTTGCATCCTAATGCGAAAATCGAGATTTTGATTGAGGCTTTGGCGCCAAACCGCTTTGTCAACATGTCCATACTCAAGAAGCTGAGCCAACTGACAAAGAAGCCGCAGTCCAAAGTTAACCACGAGATGGGGATTTCAATTTCTCTGTTAGCAAGCAGGTTCATCAAGATAACAGATACTGTAAACAATGCTACTACCGAAGAAGGCACGTTCCTCATGAGAACTTTGAAATCTTCAACCTCGCGGTGGATTAGTCCTGTTTTTTGTTTTGACATAACTATGTACCTCCATTATTTTTGTTTTACGAGTGGATGTCAGGATCATTACAAAACACTCATTCATATGTAAACAGAGTGGATCAAACTCTGTGTTACAACTTATTTTCGCCTTATAATCTTCAATACTAAGTCAAGTAGATCTGAATTATATAAGGTTCGTGTTTATTCTTTCTTGATTTCTATCATTGTGTTATTGGTTCAATTAAACAATTCTTTTTGGATATATATAGATTTGACTCGTTTCATTTTAGCTGATGCTTATTCGGAATTTTCTTTGCTAGTCCAGATTGTATTTGTAAGTCAAATATTTCAGTAATTTCACATCATAAAAGTTTTGTAAGCGAACTTCGCAGTTGTCTTTCCTACATATTATTTAACGATTACACCATGTAAAATACTTTGCATCGTCGTGTCACCCCTCATGCGTCTACTGCTGTCATGAAAGCATTCATTGCTTCGTCAACAACGCTGCTTGCTGGTTCATGCTTTTCAGATGCGTATGTTGCTTTGCAACGAGTAAGCCAAGTCTGCTTGCATCCTCTGTATTCATCGTGCTTCTTAATCGTGCCTTTGATGGAGGCGACAACTTTATCAGCATATATTCCGGAACTAGAGTCCCACATGAAAATGTGACCTTCCTCGTCCGTTATCTTATAACGAATTGTCACTCCGAACTGATTTTCCAAGTAAGTGATAACTTCTACCTGAGGATTCGCTATCTCAATTCTCTGACCTACTTCACCTACGAATTCAGATGCATCAGCAGCTTCTTTCTCTTTGCGAATCTTCTCCTCAATTGAAAGGTGCTTATTGTATGCTTTAATCATCGACACTGCAAAACCCATGTTCTTGTAATCAATGTAATCTGATTTGGCAATGACTTTCAAGTTGTGAATGTAGTCGCTATCATCATCGGAAGTTCTTACATATTCGAGAATAGCCGAAACCTTTTCCTTGACATCTTCCGAATCATGTCGGTCACCATACTTGCATCTAAAATTCTCTACGCGACGTCTTTCTTCTCTCGAAAGACGAGCGTCATTCTCATCATACAGATATGCGATATGAACTTCGTCCTTAGTAGAAACGCCTTTCCATTCAGATGTAGGAACATAGCCGATATCGTTGACGATCTGGACTGCATACTTGAGGACTTCCTCTACCTTGAACCAATGTTTGAAATGATAGCCCTGCGACGGAGCCTCGCCCTGGATGAGTTCGTCAAACAATGAAATGTAGAAAGCTGCTGCTTCTGCACTGAACCCATTGGTGAAATCATTCAAGCAGCTTGAGCCTACCTGTTTGAATTCTCCTGTCTCTTCATTGTGTACGATGTAAGTGTCCTTACGATGTCTCTTGGAATGGCAATGTTCGCAATCAGGTCCGCAAGTCTTGTACCTTTCAGGTATCTCGATATCTTTGAGTGATCTGATGATGTTACCAGCTTCGGTGTGATCAATAGTAGCTGCGAAAGTCCAACCATTGACGATAGCAGTTCCCTCACACTCAACGATGACAAACCGTTCAACGTGTTCATTGGGCTCACCTTCCTCAAGTGTACGGAACTCCTCTCCGATAACTTGATAATGGAAATCGCACCCGTACTTTTGGCATTTCGTACGGATGCGATTTATCTTCTTCTCAAGTCTCTCAAGATTTGATTCATGAATAGCGAATGTTTTCATGATTGTACCTCCTACTTTTGTAGCTTTGATGTTTGGCACTATGTGTTTACAATTATATTATAGACGGATTTGGGCGAAAAGTCAACCTTTGCTTATTTTCTGTAACGAATCATCTCTTCTCGTAGACGAGATTAGATGCTACGACTTTGCGATTGAAGCAAGTACTAGATAGGATCACATTATCTGATTCGAGTATATCATTAATGGTTGCGTTAAGAAAATATATTTTATAGCCCTTACTAGACTCTCGAGCAATAGTGTATTTTGTGCTTGAGTTTTCACTTATATCATTTGCAAGAATACCATAGTCGATAATGACGCTATTCCAATCGAAATCATCTTCACTGCTGATTCTGAATTCAACTACATTATTGAAAACAGATACCTTCACAAAATTATTTTTAAGATATTTGTACCACTTATTATTAAGACGATTAAAATGAGCTTGCGTCTTATCATCGACACCTGCCTTGAAATCATTTGTATGCTTCATCAACATACCTCTGACAGTAGGTGCGTAACGCATTTCGGCATAACTATTGAAATTAGTGACATCTATAATAGATGCTGTTGTTCCTGGGTCTGCATTCTGCTCATTCAGCAGATATTCTGAAAAACAGTAAGTTAGAACCACATATGCATCATCTTCTGTTATCTTCCCGATTCTCAAGAGAAATTCAGCGTCTGTAGGCACAAGATGATATATGCCTCTATCGAGAAATGTAGTAGAGGGTGCATGCACCATTGTTTCCAGAATATCACCGTCTCTGGCCAGTAAATAAGAACCTTGACTCAAGTTCGTATTCGTTCTAATGTATCGTCTAATGTATCGCTTCATTATCATACCTCCAGCGGTGACTCTATACAAAACAAATTTGTATATTTCATTACATGTGACGATTCATCGAATTTACTTAACAAGATAAGTAGAATCGTCAATTTCAGTTGCTTTATCTTCGCGGCACATGCCTTCAAGAGTTTCGAGCATATCAAACATGTCTATACCTAACTTATTTGCTTCATAGATGAGACCACCTGGCTCCTCTGCGAGGTATTTTCTTTTAGAAATTGTCTGACCGGATAAATTTTTGGAAATCATTTGACTGTACGTTTTAGACGCCTCCTTACCGAAGTAGTAACTATCTACACATTCGAAGTGATTAATCCTTTCATTTCGTCCACCTCTATTATCTATAACGAATCAGAACAAAAATTCCAAATCTTCATATGCTCTAGATACTCTCTTGCAGACTTTTTCAAAAATTATCTCTTTTGCGAACTGAAGGTCTTGGAGTTTCTCAGGAGAAAATACATCAAACCCAAGTGTTCTTGCTTCTGGAGTGATTTCAATTACATCTACTCTTATCTTATTCTGATAAGTAGTAACATTTATGTCTATATGCATCTCTTGCATCTTACTAGTTGCAATACCTAATCTTGGATGGATAGTTTGATAATATAAGATAAAATAGATATCATATGTATTAGGAGATGACTTAAATTTGTAAGCAGTTTCTAGATGATCATATAGATATTTCCCGATTCTTTTTACCTGTTGACTTGCAGGGATGTTAATAGGCTGAGATTTGCAAAAAATCTTCATGTACGATTACTCCTTACTTTTGATAGAATATTCCAGATACTGTAAAATTCATGTACTCTGAATATAAATTTTTACCTCTACCGGTTTCGTCAGAAGTATCTTTATCCCAAATATTTAGTTGATCATTGTATCCATCTGCATATGAACTAACGAAAGCAATGATAGTGGAATCATCCCTGCCACCTGATTTAGAAGTAGCTAATCCACCCATTGCCATCCAAGAACCACCGCATGGTTCACCATTTCCTTGTTCGTTTTCTTTCAATATATTCCATATGCCAGATCCACTTTCTGTGGTGTTTCTAAATTGATATTTATCCTTATTCAAATAAGAATACTTACCTGTAAATTTGATTCCGAAAATATGACTCAGCTGACCGTAGCTATATCTGTAATAAGGATTGATTTCATTTCCAGTATTTATTACATTCTTCGAATCAAGTTTATCTGAATGTCTAAAGGCAAATCCAGCCTTAGGATCGGACTTGCCTTCACTTCTAGCCTTTTTTATCGCATTTGAGGATGGCCAATAGAATCCCAGATTAGAATTTTGGCTGTCAAATTTAGGTTTACCAAGACGGTAATCATTACCGCCATCTGTATATATACTGTCTATTATGAGTGATACTGAACTTGGATCACCATCTTCATCTTTATCCTCACTTGGTAGTATTCGTAAGCCTAATTTTATTCCATCCTCAAACTCTTTAGTAGAATAATTAAAACTCTTGAATCCATTATATGCTTTGACAATGAATCCATCTTCTTGATCAGTATCCACTTGATTTATTCTGGTGTATCCTAATCCCGCTATATTGTAAGGCATGGTGTTAGTAATGGTAAATTTACCTTTATCTTTATTATATGTTACTGAAATGCCGTTTCCGGCTGTAATATCAGATTGAAATAATTCGACAAATCTATTGACAAAGAAAGGTGAGTGTAATATATCAATTGATTTATTCTCTACTAATGCCCTCAGTATATCATCCCAATGTATGCTACCGTCCCTCATATCAGTTATACTTCCATCAGTACCTAACATATTATAATATTCTCCAGATGAAGATGCTATAGAAAGTGATTTAGTTTGGTGATATCCTGCAGTATTTATTACGCTTTGCGGACCTTTGTCTGATACATATCCATTAGGGATAGGAATAGCTACAGATTTTGGGGAGGTCTCTTTAATAGAAACAGTCATATTTATAGAATCTGATATAGATAAACCGTAATCTGAATACGATATGGATCCTTTCTTGGCAAAGTATTTGGTGAATACAAATCCTCCAGATTTCTGCCTTCCAGTTTCCAGATTATAGAATTTACCTTTCTCTAGTAGTTCTGACAAGGTGAGCTTTCTGTAAGCTTGATTAATCTTGGTATAGGTAGTCCTACTACCTTCATAGTCTTGAGTATATCCATTCAATTGTGCATCTGAGAATATGTCAGATAATTTTGTATTTTTATATAACCACTGCCAGTCATGAGAATTGTCACCCATAGGCAGTGACCTCGTCGGATCTTGTAGAGCTGCTGGTTCTATACCTATTGAACTTAAGTATTCTGATATACTGATGTGACCTGGAATATGCTCAGAATCCCACCAAGTACCTAAGTATTTAGCATTGTTTTGATTGAAGCTATCAGAGGATGGAGGAATTAAAAATGGTAAGTTGCAATCAATACCTCCTAGTTTATCTATATAGTCTACTCGGTTACTTTCTTTAAATACTGGAATGATAACTATGTTAGAAATATAAGTAGCATTTGCATAAGTAGGTTGTATCAATTGTAATATGAAGTAAAATTTAGTTTTCCAATCATTTGGATGATTATTAACCACCATATTATACATAGATTTATTTATAGAAGAAGTAACAGTTGATGAAACTGTGTAGCTTAGATTTAAGAGTGCATCTAGTAGATTTTTATCCTCTATAGGATCTATTCCAAATTCCTCTCGGAATCTATCAGATAACGTACCTGAAATTCGTCGACTCATACTTACTCCTATACCTTGATAGCTTCCTGGATCTCCAGCATTGTGTTGGGTATGAAAGAATGGGGATATGGGTTCGCTACTAGATAAAGTACCATATATTGGAGATATGAAAGTATCTGCTACAGGAATATGAGACCAATCATTAGAATTAGATGAAGTATTATCTAATTGTTTGAGGACATAATCATCTTGATCTCTTGATAGAGCGTAGTTATTAGGTATTGATGATTGAAAAGATCTACTTTTGTTCAAGGTTTCTTCGTCTTTACCCTCTAGAAGCTTGATAGTACCTGGAGCCACAGTATCTATCGGATTGAGGTGGTTACTTTCTACAGAATTTGATTTCGTCCCGAATAATGCAGGAGGAAATGCCGCATCTCGTTGATACACAGTTAATACAGAATCACCATTTACTTTATTGATATCTACTACTGTTAGGTTTATCCTTGAATCTGAATGATTGGTTTCATAATAATCACCAGGATCAGTAGATTCCATATCAATTACTGGTACAGATTTTACCTCTTTAGCAACAGATTCTCTGGCGATTTTTCTGGAATATTTATTATCAAGATAATAATTTATATATGAAGGTGGTACTGAAAATATTACTTTATTGGCCCAGGGATATACTGCCGGTCCTAAGAATGCTCCATCTTCAGGAGAATTGGTATAAGTATCAGTAGAACCATCTAATCCTGATACACCTTTCAAAGTAGTACGTAAGGTGAATCCGGTCAGAAGGAGATTAAATGAATTATTAATTTTATCAGAGAAATATATTCTTAGTCTTGGTGTAGCTGATATTGATAGATCTGGTAAGAAATCTTTAGGAGGCTCACCGTGGGTAGTAGATTTCCATGTACCGGGCTGAATTATAATTGCATCTACTACTTTCATATATTCCTTAAGTTGATTCTGATAATTACTATTTAGTTCCGATGTCAATTGAGAGGTAGTAGGGTATTCAGTAGAATTAGAGGTATGCTTACCAGGTGTAGGATAATTGGCAGTATTATATAAGAGAGGACCATAATCAGTCACCTTCACTGCCCATCTACCATTTAGACTAACTTGACCTAGAAACAATGAACCTATGATAGTATTTGCTGCAGATAATTCAGTATCCTTAGGGAAGCTAATATCTACATAATGATGCCCTGAAGTATTATCTTTAGGTATATTTACTATCATAGAAGATCCCATAGCTACAGTAGAAGCTAACCATTCTCTCTCCGAAGCTGGAGTATGGTTTGGGTCTTCGCTCAGTGCTTGCCTTTTGTATATTTCGTAGGCAGAATATCCTACTACTCTACCTTCATTATATATTTTCTTCATATATTTCTCCCTTCTTAGAGAATCATATTATTATAACTTAAATCTATTTTATCTTGAGAATAGGTGATGACATGATCTAATGGTATATAATTTTCAGATATTTGAAATTTTTTAAAATTTGAAGTATTTGCTTTAATTATACTTTCGTTGTAATCAGTTACAGTACCAGGAACAAAAATACACTTATTAACTGATACTAAGCAATCGCACCCATCTGCTATCTTAATCCCATATTTAGAATTATTCATATCAAAATTACATCCGTCTACATGTACCGTGGTATTAGATTGTTTATCTATCAATATAGGAGTATCGTGTAAATATTGAAAATCACAATTTTCTATTCTAATTTCTCCACTAGAACCCGCATCTATACGAATTCCTCCATTGGTGCAAGTTCCAGATATGGTTAGGCCATATATTGTTAACTTAGATCCATCACCAATACTAAAACTAAATAAATGATCTAGAATTGAAATATCTGATATATTTATATCTGAAAAATCTAAATAGAGGAATTTATTATTCGGTACAACTATAGATATAGGTTGGATGTTATTAGTAATTTCGCCTGTAAATTTAAAATAGGCTGTCTTAGATGCCGAATTTAAAAATGGTGATATTACTTGTAATATACGATTAGTAGAGTTGACCGATGTTGCGGAAGGATAGAATGAGATATTCCGATCATCTCTGATCCATTGATTATTTCTTCTTATGTAATTATAAGTATCGGCGGGAGCATCTTCAAACGATATATATGAATCACCGTCCCAAATGTGTAGACCTTTGTTGAATATGTATAATTTACCAATCTCTCCTACTTTAGGTAGATTATCTACCACCTGGATCATATCGGTTATGCAGTATCTGGCATCATTCATATCATAGTACCAACCTACACTATCTCTTATAGCAATAATTTGACCATTAGTTATAGATAGCTTAGATAGATCGGATTTATTTGTAGTAGTGTATTTTACGTCCATATAAGATTTTTTCACTCCCTTATATTGGTTCTTATAATCATATAAAAGGTAGATGATAAAAAAATAAGGCCCAGTATCTTATCAGATACTGGGTCTTGATAGCATATTCAGATAACATATTTAGATAGCTTAGTGACATACTCTCCCGCCTCTATGCTACGCATAGAGGCGGGGCTTCTCGCTCAATACATCTAATGATGTAAGTATCAACGAGCTAACCCCGTGTGTCCCACGGTTTATGTACAGGTTATGCTAATGCTAATCGCATACCCTCATTTCTGATATTTATGGCAGCATTTACATCTCGGTTGTGCCGTGTACCGCACTCAGCACAAATCCAGTTCCTTATGGACAAGTCCTTTGTTTCGGGATTTTTACAGCCACAAACATTGCAAATTTGACTGCTTGGAAAAAATTTATCAACTTTTATAAGCTTTTTTCCCGCTTCATCAAGTTTGTATTGCAGAAATGTTGTGAACATACCCCAACCATTATCGCTTACGGATTTGCCGAAGTGTAACGCCCCCGACATAGCTTTCATGTCAAGATTTTCAATGCATACACAATCATAGGCATTGGCTATCTGTCTTGATTGCTTATGCAAAAAATCCTTACGCTGATTTGAAACCTTTTCGTGAAGTTTTGCAACCTTGATGCGCTGCTTATTACGGTTATTTGAATCTTTCTGCATATGAGATAACTTTCGCTGTTCTTTTGCAAGTTTAGCTTCAGAAAGGCGGTAGTATCTCGGATAATTAGGCTCATTGCCATCACTGTCAACATACAATTCGTGCATAGAAAAATCCAAACCTAAAAAGGAATGTGGTTCTATTTGTTGTACTTGGCTTTCATACTCAAACAGAATACTTGCGTAATATTTACCGCTTGGATTTTGACTTACGGTTACAGATTTGAGTATGTAATCATCAGGTACTTGCCTATGCTGCTTGCACTTAACAAGCCCAATTTTGGGAAGTTTGAGTTGCCCGTTTTTTAGTGAGATATTGCCGTTTACATAATTTGTCGTATAACTTCTATGGTTGGACTTTTTAGACTTGAATTTCGGAAAACCGACTTTAGGGTTTCTGAAAAAATTACCGTAAGCAGTTTGTAAATTCATTTGTGCGTTCGCAAGAGCAAGACTGTCAACTTCCTTTAACCACTCATATCTCGATTTGTACTGTGCCGGAGTGTTATTCAGCTTTTGATTTGTATTTTCATAATGCTTGATTTTATCGGCAAGCATTTGGTTGTAGATAAAACGAACACATCCGAAGGTCTTGGCAAGCATTGTGCGTTGTTCTGCATTTGGGTATATTCTGAATTTATATGCTTTATTCAATGCTTCTCACCTTGACTTTCTATATATTTTTTTTATTACATTTATTGGTGCGCCGCCTGTTGTAAGCAAGCAAAAACTTTGACTCCAAAAATGTTCTTCCCAAAGTTTTTGTCGAATTGCAGGAAATTCTTTTTTCAAAAGGCGACTGCTTGCACTTTTGTAAGCATTTATGAATTTGCTCAACTCGCTTTTGGGGTGTGCCTTGAAAAGAATGTGGATATGGTCTTTATCATAATTCCATTCTTGAAGTGTAATATTGTATTTTGGAGCAATGTACTCAAATATTTCTTTTGCACGATACGAGATATTATCATCGAATACCTTTCGACGATATTTTACGACGAGTACAAGATGATAATACATCAGAAACACTGAATGTGCATTATTATCTAATTCCATTATTATTCAGTCCTTTTATATTATTCGACTGATTATAGAATATCGTGATTTTTTAGGCTTGTCAAGTATCAGGAGCAATTCATCCCACCACCTAAGAGGTGGGGGACTTCTTGCTAAAATCGGTTAAATTTCACCCCACTTAGGGATTGAATCAATAGCAGATTGAGCGGTCTCTTTTGCATCTGTTATATCTTTAGGTGAAACATCATATTTCACTATATTACCATTAGCATCTACTGCCAATGATTTATCTGAAGTATTAGAACCAGAAGATATAGTAATATTCGCAGATACTTTATTATCATCTGTGATAGTTACTGTAACATTCTTGTCATCATTATCAGCCGTATAGACATCTACTAAATCGGATGCTGGTATGTATACCTTTTCTTCTTGACCATCAATAGTTAGCTCAATATTTTTAGTATCAGGGTTGTAGCTACCAGCTGTTACAAATTTATCTTTAGGAATATTAACTACTAGATCAGGTTTTCCTTCCATCGGGATAGTAAGAATTAATTGAGAAGAATCCCAAGTAGCATTTTTAGCATAACCGTTCAGATCCACTCCATCTGGAATCGTCACTGTAACAGGTGATCCGCCTTCAACTGGGAGAGTAAGAGTCTTAGATTCTGCATCATAAGAAGGATTCTTAACAACTCCATCTAAATCTACGTCGGGGGGTAAAACTACTTCTATGTTTGATTGATTTTCTCTTTCAAATGTAATAGTCCGCTCTCCAGAATTATATGATACCCCTTTTATGAATCCGTCTATATCAGGAACCTCTACATCTGATGCCATTAAAATGTCACCTTTATATATTCTTTTGGTATCTGTTACAAAATATAGAGTATTGGGGTCTTTATCAGACAATTCATAAGCAGATTGATCACCATACTTAAATAATACAACATCATTTATCATTTAATATCAAAATCCCTTCTATATAATATTATCTTTCATATAATTTACTATAATTTGATTGAATGCGTCATATTGGATAAATGACTTCTTATCCATCTGATTCATCTAATTCGCACCAACGCCTAGAAATATCTACATTTTCTACTATATCCTTTATTTCTTCTAGATCAGATTTACCTGCATATCTCTCATCTGCTTTGGAAAATAATACATCCTCTATCTCACCCAAATCTAATACTTTCCATACCTCATGCACTTGATCCCATTCAAAATAACCGACTTTGCCGTCACCAGTATCATTGACCCTTACAATCTTACCGTGGGGAAGTAACTTGGTATTTAATCTATTTCTTTGCGCTTTTGTGTCTACAGTTATAAACGACCTATCTATTTCTTCATTAGGCCTAGGAGGCGGAGGTCCGGGCTTAGGGTGCGGGCAAGGAATAGGTTTAAGATTATCACATGATAGAGGCCTTAAGTAATATATGTCTTCATCGCACAAAGGAAATTTAACATTATCTGGTATGTGAGATAGATACCAGCCAATCTGTTCATTATAATGATACATGTACCAACCATAGTGTAGTACATACTTCTCATCAGGTCGTCTTACATCCATTACAACTATATTATTTTTAAATTCAAATGGAGTATTACAATTCATACTTATCTCTCCACCTATCTTTCAATCAAATACATATCATCTAAATCCGTTCTCTGTAGAGGTTTCAAATTAGTTGGGTCATCAGTCTGAATTAGATGCCACCCACATACTTCTCTATTACCTCCCCAGGAGTACCAACCATGGCATACAGTCCATAAGGTGGTCTGAAATCTGCCTAATTTGACTTTGCATCCAGGGGTGATATACGTATTTAGTTCAGGAATATCTAAACGAATTTCATTGAACAAAAATAACCACCTCACTAGAAATTGATTCACATTTCTATAAAAGGTTGTGGTGGGTGGTTATATTAGATATTTAATTACACGTATATATTAATCAGATACAGGAGATCTTAAATAATTCGGAATCACTGATTTGTAAAGTTCATAAGCTTCATCTGCTACTTTTTTCATATCTGGATGAGGTGCTCCGGTAGTACCTTTACTCCTCAAATCAAAGAAATGCTCCCACTGTCGTAAGTTAGCAGTCATAATCACTTCAGTCTTCAAAGCATTTGGCAGAACTGCTCTGGCCTGCTGAGGTGTCATATGATAAACGTTTATAAGTTTCATATACGCTTTCTCTGCAGTATTTAAGCTATCCATGAAAGTATATATCGCTTCAGGTTCCCAAGATGCTAGATTACTGGGATTGATAAATACGATCTCTCCTCCGAATTTATCATCACTATAATTACAGTATCTGGTAGATTCTTGTGCAAAACTGCAGCGATGCCTCACTAACTCATGAGATACGCCTCTATCACATATGAAATGGAAGGTTAAGAATTTGTGATCCAGATAAATATTCGAAGGATTCATAAACTCTTTCTCTACATCATCTACTATCTGTACATATGTCTTAAAGATTTGAGCATCCTCATCTTCCACCCAGCAATCTCCTATTCGGTTCGGATAATAATGTTCAATGAAACAATTCCATAAAACATTTTGGACTAATCTACCCGATATATCTTCCCTAATCAGGTGAGATAAACTAACTGTGACATACGCGCCAGTCATACCGCTTGTTGGCTCAGTATATTCATCAAATTCTACATATCTATTAGACAAAGCAAATTGTTTTACGTCATCTAACCAATTACACAGGTTGATCTTGAAAGTGACGTTGAAATGCTCTAACATAGCAAAATGCTTACGTTTAATAAGGCCCTTTACAAACTTATATGCACTGTCTTCGGTTATCTTGTCTTCTGATTTGTAACAAGTTCTCCCAACGACCTCAATATGCTTAAATGGATCTTTTTGTGGAATGATGGAAGCTGCTGAATTAGTCAATTTCATAAAATTTCTCCTTCTTGTTTTAGTTTCTTTCCGCACATAAGGCAATTATTGATTTTCACAGTCAATCCATTACTACCACTACTGTGTAAATCATATCCTTACGCAATTAAATTATTAGGGTATTGAATCGCAATACCTTTGTCATTTGTATCTCCTATTACAAGAGAGTTCCCCATTTCACAAAACGGGCAGGGATTTTGTCTCTCATTGGCCACCACTTCTTTATTATGTAATATTTATAATATAGGGAGATAAACATATAGCTATGATATTCTATCCCTCTATACTTACTAGATAGTGATTTAAGTAACAAAGAACTTAACTAAGTTGATGTACGATTCTATGTATTCAACATTACTACGTTGTACGCCAAGTATTTAAATTATTCATCTTTATCTCTTCAGATTATTTTTTTGAAATTCAGTTGACATATTTTGAATTTCAAGCCACTTATCTTTAGACGTCTTTTTATTAATAAATTCTTTTGATTTTTCTTTTGAAATGGTTAATGTTGTATGTATTGGTTTAGCCATAACAGACATTTGTAAAACCTCCTTAGAATTACCCAAGTTCTCCCTTTGTAGCTTGTCCATATTATACCACCTTATTCAAAATATAGTTTGAATTTTGTTTAAACAGCAAAAAATTTGCCCAGACTAATATATGATTCTGCGTATTCGGCAATATCACGTTGTACGCCTAAAGAATCCTGAGAATGTAACCTGTTGTAATCATCTGATGTTGGATTATCTATTGTTACTACCCTGCTAATGGGTTCAAAATCTTCAAATAAAGCTTTTAGTACCTTGTCCTCTCTTATAACATAGTCCATAAGACCACACTCCTATATACTTTTTGAACCTTTTTGCATCTCAATCACCTTTTTATTACTGGAGCTGATAAAATAGCTTTCAAAGGGTATCCCTCAGACGGGTCTTTCTTTAATGCCTTTGTTTTGCACAAAGAATAAACTCCCGTTACTGGTGCTGTAAAAGATTTTCTAAACATAGAAATTACTTTCTTCATATAAAACACTTAAACTGCCTTCTTTCGTGATTATATTTCATCGCCAAATGCATCTCAGCCAGATCTTTCACATCTAGCAAACAATTCTATTCTTGGTAGATCTCCCATAAGTTTAACAATTTGCTTTCTAACTAAATCCGGTTTTGTTGAATGATCATATACTGGAGTATCAACAACAGAACATATCCCCATGTCTTTACGCTGTAATCTTTTTCCTCGTGCGCCTATAAGGCAGAGTTCAGAATTACTCCTGGTGTAGTTACCGATGCCCATGAACCAGGACATCGATTTCTTGTTATGCTTGACCCAATTGAAGCCTATTGTTTTATACTCAAATCCCCAAGCTTTGATAGTATCTAATCCCTCTTGAAGTAACGGAAATTTTACCCAAATAAACAAGATACAATCGTCCGCTGCGATTCTACTTATAGGAAGTTCTTGGATATCTTGTAGTTTCATTGTCTTATAGTGTCTTTCTGCTCCTCCTGGAACACCTCGATCATTGTACCTCCAAGGCGGATCAGCATATATTATGTTGTACTTCCTATCTGTAGTGAATATATCTACTTTCATTAATAGCCCTCCATTTAAAGGTAGTTCTTTCTAAATTCTTCTTCAGTTATCTTAGCGATTCCCCATTTATCGGCTTTCTGATTCTTAGAAGAATTCGAAGAAGGGTCATCGGTAATCAAGAATCTAGTATCTTTAGAAATATCACCTGCTATATATCCATAAGCTTTGAGTTCCTTTTCAAAATCAGCCCTTTTTACCGATAATTTTCCAGTTATAGCAACTTTTATTTTATTTTCAACTACCTTATCTTCTAGGGGATTTTTTTCTTGATACACGGTCAAATATTAGATTCAATCTATTGAACTTGCGAAGATTATCCAATATTGACTTAGCATTAGCTTCTCCTATAACACTAGACAATTTAGAACTTATCATATAGATATAACGATCATCGCGGTCGCTGGCATTCGACAATGCTAACACCTCATCTATTATATCAGGATACTTTGATAGCCTATCGCAGGTTTTGTCACCTAATCTCGGGATGTTAAGAGCTTTAAGCGCATCTGACATAGGTATATCTTTTCGGTTGTAGAGCATATCTAACATATCGTAGATAAGTTTTTTATGACCAGATGCGTGGTCTTGAATATACTCCATAGAATTATTAAGCATCAAGGTCTCTATGTTTAAATCTTTAGAGAACATCATATCTAAGAATTTAAATTTAATCTTATCGCCTAAGCCATCAATCGGGGCAATATTTTCAATCCATACAGAAAGATCTTGACGGGCTGCGTTACCACAGAATTCATTGTTGCATTTAAGGTGCACACCATCCCATACTAATTCTTGGTGACATACTGGACATATCTTAGGTAATATTGATTTACTAGATTTTATAACTTTATTGATATTTGGTATGATTTCACCGTGTTTCTCTACCTCCACAATTGAATCAACACCTATCTCATTATCCTTAATAAACTTTGCATTATATCCGGTACAATATTGAACTATAGTTCCAGATAATTCTACTGGAGCTATACGCACTCTCGGCATAAGATAATTTGTTTTGGTCATGTTCCATTCAACTTCAAGTACTGGAGACTCCGCTACCTCTGAAGAAAACTTAAATGCTTGAGCATCATATTTAACTTCGTAGGTATCTGAATCATATTGAAGCTTCATATTCTTAATAACTAGACCATCAATAGGATAGTCATGCTCTTTATTTAAATCCTCTGCCAATTCTGGAAAATCTGATATATTTTGTCTATCTATATCATAAATCATCTTAGAGGGTACTACTTTTTTAAAATTTTTCTCAAGCCAATGGTTCATGTACGTAATATAGTAGATAGGTAAAGAACCTCTTACATGACCCATTATTGTATATACTACAATACTTAAGAAATAAATATCTTCTGAAACGTCTTTAGAATTGATAATCCCAGCAGCAGAATTTCTTGAATTTTTTGCTTCTGGATGACGTTTCTTATATTCCTTCCAAGATTCACCGTCCATAAGAATTTCACCACGAACTGCCCCTGTGAATAATTTATCATCTATTTCCTCTGGAAGAATATATCTGATCTTATCGGTGATATCTATACCTACCTCTCCATTACCTCGGGTGAGGGCTCTGGCCAATCTTCCATATTCATAATATAATACTACTGAAAGGCCATCTAATTTAAGAGATACTTGTACATCTTTTCTTTTAAGGGATTTTTGAATCTCCTCCCAAGAGTATGCCTTGTCAAGAGAACCGGCTAATCCGTATTTATGGGGAATCTTTTCACCTGGAGTAGAGTCTTTATTGACATCATATCCCCACCCGGTTTGTTTAAGTATCGGAGAATCAGGATCTTCTTTTCTTAATTCCTTCGTCATGCGGTCAAATTCTTCATCTGTATAAGAAGAGGTACCATCTGTATAATATTTTTGCGAGGCTTCTTTGATTTGGTTTTCTAATTTTGTCATTATCTACATTCCTTTGAATTATTTTATTGTAAATTGTTTTCTTGTAGTATATAACGAATCACAACATCCAAAAAAATATGACTGACAGCCGGTGCACACTTTCGATATCTTTCAATAACGACGTAGCTGTCAATCATAATGGTTGGGTCGGTAGGATTCGAACCTACGTATGACGGAGTCAAAGTCCGTTGCCTTCACCTCTTGGCAACAACCCAATATAGTATAAATGGAATAATATATTACTGAGAACCATTTCCGTTAGGAGGATATGGTTCACTTAGAAATCAGATAACCAATCTGCAAAGATACTTCATTCTCAAAGCATCTTTCGTCTTCTCAGCACCTAACTGACTATTCGCTGACCTATCCCTACCCTACGCCTAGACATTAAATAAAGGGGTCTGCGTAGCCTTCTTCCTCATCCTGGTTAATTTCTCCTTGAGATAGGATTTATGATAATATGCTTGAACCTTTGTATAGTTGCATATTATCCGTCTGACTAATTTGGCCTGGAGATTAGCCAGACTATCTTACTTTTTGGTACCAGATAGGTGTCACTAAGTCTCTTACTTCTTACCATGGTTTCCCTATCTAGGTAAAAGATGTATCATAGCGTATTCATCTTTTACCAGTAACATAAGTTTTTAATGCATATCGATCACGCTATCAATCCTCTGCATAGACTTTTGGAATAGGGTTCCTTCCAACAGGAGGAGCCCTTTAAAGTCCTACCCCTCTATGAGTAGTCAACCCATCAAGCTTATAGGGGTGATTGCTTGGAGTGTCTCTTTGTAGCAAGATACATTCGAAGAACTGGTTGCTTAACCGCCAACCGCGGGGGATAATTTTTGACTATAGGTACATCCCATCACTTGTCTTACCTATGACAGACACTGCGCACGAAAGCGTCCCGTCCTACCTTTATCAATCTTTATAGAATTCGATATACGGGTTAGATTGATAGGCATAGGACCTCCTTTGTAGAAGCTCGTATATCTAATACTTACGAATTTATCATACATATGCTTGATAGGTCATAATAAAGATATTTTAGAAAACTCTGTTATTGATGTTCTAAAATCCTTTCTTGCAGAGCGTGGACTGCAGTTATCAGATGAGAAGACATACGAAGATAAATTCTTTATAGTAAATTGCACCGTCGAGGACTCGAACCTCGGACTAAAGACTGACTTGATGTAGTCTATTTGCTCTAACCAACTGAGCTAACGGTACATATAAATATCTTTTATTCTTCATTATATAACGAATCTAAAATTAAGTTATTATATAATGAAAGAATACCTAGATGGGCCTATCCGAGGTGCCCTCTATAGAATAAATCTTATTTTATATTATATAACGAATTGAATCAAATGTCAATACCGAAATATAAATAAATTAAAATTAAATTCTATTTACTTAGGGTCTAGGTGTCTCCTATCATATCTCTTCACGGAAGATAGTACCGCCATCTGTTATCGCTATAGTGGCATCGTCTTTGTATCGAAAAGAGTCCGTCTAGTTTTGATCCTATTTATAAGGGTTAGGTGGAAACTAAAATAAAATCTGTATATCCCTTAGTAGAAATTATCAGGATTGAACTGATATCTTTCCTTGTAACAGGAATGCTTTTCTTTAAGCTAAATTTCCAGGTATCTCCGTCTTTCCGGAGTGTCATTGCGGTAGATCATATGTCTTTATGATAAATTGACCGGTGGATACACCGCTATGTTTATTGTGTCTGCTTCTGATATATTTTCTGGAACAGTGCCAAAAATTCTATCAAAATCTCTATTAAGATATTCTTTGGGAATTTGATGTGCCATCCCTCTCCAAAGCAGATAATGGTAACTTCCTTCCTCGTCCTGTCTATCTTCCCAAATAGCCACTATCTCATTGTGACTAATTATAGCATCTATTAATTTATCAACGGTACGAGGCTTTAATTTTTCTGTCATTTTAAGATACCTCCAATTTCAGGTTACTCTATACTACATAACGAACTCGAAGAATAGTAAGTCCGGACGAATCATATTTTTCTGTAGAATTTATCGTCATTTTCTACTTAAATGGTGGACCTGAGGGGAGTCGAACCCCTGTCCAAAACGACTATAACTAAGAAACCTTTTTACGCAATAGACGATATTTTGTCACAAGAGTTCGTCATTCTCTTGATCCTTATTTCTCTTCGTGTGTGACATATTCCGAAGTGACCTATTATAAGATCAATTGGGGCGCAAAGGTTGCACCACTCCACCACTCATTTTCTAAGAGCTAATGAGAAACCTTGTTGCTATCTCTATCTTTGAACCTCATATGTTTACCGAGAAGCAGGTACATAGTTTTGGTACCCTTAATTGCTGTTAGGCTGCTACCTTTCTTGCTGAAAGAGCTGCAATAGCAGCGGGGTGAATTGTAACAACTTTGTCAGTTATTTTAAAATTGCTCCGTAAAGTGGTAGCATACTTGCGAGTTTCAAAAGCTTAATTCGCCCTGTCGAAACCGATACAGGCCCATTTAAAACGACTATTTTATTAGCCGTCCTCTTCTGGTAGCATACAAAGCATAATTACAACCTCCTTATTAATTAAATCTACATTATTTTATTCGGAAATGACTAATAGATTCATCTAAGGAACTATTAGACTTCTAATGTATCAATCCTTTACAAAGTTTCTAATATGCTGTAATTCTGATCTTGGCAATAATGCTCCATAGCTAATTTAAGGCAATCTGATTGAAGATACAATTTATCATCTATTTTATCCCATTCTGGATATGAATGATTTATGTATTCTAGATACGAATGATGTCTGTATAAAGTATATCTAGAAAATTGATTACGCTCAATAGCATAACGAGCTAATATTCCAGAATTTCCTTTAGTAGTAATAGAATGAGCTATTTCTCGTGCGTGGGAAATATCAGAACCTATCGGAATCATTCTTTGAACTATAAATATTCGCTTATCTTGATATTTATTGATGGATAACATAGCTGATAATATCATCAAATTAGATTTATCTCCTTGATTCATCACTACAACTCTATAAGGTGACATATCAGATCCTGCTTTCTAATTAATTTATCTCTGTATTATATAACGAATTTAAAATATGAGTAAGGAATAAAATATAAGCCCTTGAGCATCTAACATGCGGTTGTATTCTATAACGATTTATTTACGCCTATTGGAATTTATATTCTTCTTACTCTGCATCTTATCGTGATAAGCCCTATTAGCATCTTCTATCATCTCATCTAATGACTTATTATGTCTAATTTTGGGTGTGTATGCAGTAGGTATATGGGACACCATCCTACCTGCATCTTTATCAGTGTTCATCTCCTTCTTAGATCTGATATTTAAATGAATCAATGATAATTCTGCACCCCGTATCTCGCTTTCTACTGCCTTGGCTGTGAGAACCTCCCCCATTGATACAAAATCAGATACATCTGATACAAATTTAGAAGATATCTTTGAAAGGTGAATAAATTCAGTATTATCTGATTCTTCAGATAATATGCGTACGACGATACCCTTAGAAAGCATTCTTACTACTTTTACTTCATATTCTTTACCAACTACTAACATATATTGTATCTCTACCTCTTTCTTAAATTATGTTATATAGATAGAAGGTTATTAGATAAATAATGAATAGATTTCTTAGAAGCTTCAGATGAATCGCATGGATTTACTCCTGCAAATATGAATTGCATGTTATCTTGAGTACTTAGAGCTTCCATAAGAATATTCATCCTATCATTATCTAGGTGATCAAACATATCATCGACCATAATTAGCTTAAGAGAGGACTTGCATCTTTCTACTAAGCATATCATAAGAGATAGGGCGTATACACATTTTTCTCCGCTGGATAGGAGATCATATGGGATATATCTGCCCTCTTTTTCTACCCCAAAACTGAAGCTGTTAGCCTTATTGCTCAAATTGAATCTTGCCATAACATCATCAGAAGCAAACAACTTCTTAAGGTATATACTAATATCTTCCTGCAGATTCATGAAGGGATATTCCATAAGCTTTGTTTGAAGATTATTTGCGTCAGTTTTCTTCACCCAACTGTTAATTAAAGCAATAGATTGCTCAAGCTTATATTTCTCAACTGTAAGCTGATCAATAAGTTTATTGTACCTTTCGTTTGCTTCCATCTTAATAATTACATCCGTCAGAGATTTAATCTCCTCTGAGATCTTCTCTATATCCTGAATATCATCAGGTACGTCCTTTGTTCTTTCTAGAATTTCTAGCAACTTGCCCTTTCTGGCGTATCTATTTGCTATATCTTGAGCGTGATCACTAAAATTCATAAAATCTTTCTTGGCCTCAATGAGATCAGCATTCTTATTACTTATATTAGAATCGAGTTCGCTTAGCTCTTTTTTGAGACCTGTTACCTTTTCTTTATACTTATCTATAATATCTGAAATTCTATCACAAGGCGTTTTTAATATTGGACAAGTTGAATTATTTATCATTCTTGATATTGATAATATTTCTGAAGAAATATTATCTTTTCTTCCCATCATATCCTTCAACTCATCAGTAAGTTTAGAAATAGTAGCATCTGAGGCTCTTGCACATTCGAGATATTTAATATATTCCACGTCATTATCTGCCGAATCAAATGGAGCTGATATAGTAGCGAGTTCATCTTTGGCCTTGTTGCGCTCTTTAATCTTTAAGTTATTCTCACTTGCCTTAGATTGTATATTTTGCAGAGAAGATAATTTTTCCCTTAATTCTTCCAAAGTGTATTCTGATAGATCTGATATATCATCATGATACACCAAAGATTGAATCGTGGATTGATGTCTTGATAATTCAGTCTTTTTAAAAGATAATAGTTGTTTCATGTAAGTATTCCCAGCAGCAACTTCTTCCGCTCCGCCTACTACTCCAGATTGTTTAATACCTGCCAAGATAGTTGGTATTAAATCCTTATCCCTGATTTCATCATCTGATACAAGAATATCATTCCAATCAATAGACTGATCAGATTTTGGAAGGAATTTAATAAACCAAGCTTTAAGTTGATTTGCTGTCATTCCTACGAAATCATTAAAATTAAATACTGGAAGCTCCATTTCCTCTAGGATTGATCTGATGTCATAGTCTTCTGGAACAATCTCCATAGAAGCTTTTATGCTTCCAGGCTTACCGGACCATTTACGTCTAACTGTAACAGCCCTACCATCATCGTCCAGCCTTATTTCTACAATCATAGGGCTACCGCTTGAGTGACTGAAAATAGATTCATTTGTTTTATTAGTACCGGGAATATAACCAAGTAGGGCTAGTTGAATGGCCTGAAGAATAGTAGATTTTCCAGCTCCATTAGGTCCTACAAAATAAGTCATGCCGGAATTCAAATGAATGATTTCTTCTGTCGTCTTGTGCATATTCTTGATATAGATTGATTGAATTTTCATAGTTTATACTCTCTTTCATGATAGATATTTATTTGATATATTAAACGAATTTAAGTATTCGGGTAACATATTTATAATACATATATTATTACTTCATTTTCTGCTCATTTTAATCTGACCCATCTTCTTCTGTTATTATCACCAAATTTATACATCCATATCCCTCGTACAAGATTATCTGTACGTACTTTAACCACATCATATTGATCTGTAGAATCGTATAGTTCTTCATAGAATCTATTCCATATAAGATGAGTAACCAGACGAATTCTATCATGATTTTTTCTATGATGGATGTCTGGAAATACAGTTATAGCCGGAATATCAAATATCTGATTTTCATAATCATTATTGTAACTTAGGGCATCTATTAAAAGATATGCCTCCTTTTCATCTTTGGTTATTTGACCTATTACATCCAAAGGAGATACTCCAATGCATACTACATATTCTATCTTGGAGCAATCTTTTCTACCTGAAATATATTTAGAATAGGCACATAGAAATTGTTTAGTCAACCTAGAAGCTTTATTCATATGTTAATCCTCCTTTTCATAGCATCTGAATACTTTTAGATGTTTCTTAGCTCTGGTGATTCCTACATAAAATAAATTAAAATTTTCTTCATTACTAAGTCGGAATTTCCGGCTACCTACTCCTAAAAGATACACATTATCAAATTCCAATCCCTTAGAAGAGTGTATAGTCCCCACATATACCTCAGATTTCTTCTGATTATTTATCATAGAAATAAGGTATTCGCAGCAGTCTTTTACAGTACAACACTCAGAATCATCTAAGGGTTCTTCTAATTTGACCCCTAATGTATTTAATATATCTACCATTCTTGAAAGCTTCGAAGATTTATCCCTTCTTAGAAATATCTTTCTTACTTCAGATACAGCAATCAACCTTTTGGATATCTCATAGGTAGAACCATAGTAGTGAATAAATACTTCCTTTGGAGTTCTTTCTTCTGATTCTATGGCGACATTTCTTATGTACTCTGAAAACCTATTAGAGTCTAGGAAAGTGGATAACCAATTTATCATATAAGAATCATCTGTAACAGATCTGAGTATATTGATACAATCAGAGTTATCATGATTGGTAGAACAACAAATACCTTTAGATCTCAGATAGTTTACAGATAATTCTACTTCGCTATTAGTTCTTGCTAATACTGCATAATTACCATCTCTGGTACCAGACTGAATATCTTTCACTACTGCTGATATTTCGTCTAAATTTATAATTTTGTCGAAATCATATTCATGACTCATGTATTCTTCTACATCACCACTGTCTAATATGTTATCTTTATCGGAATTAATAGCAATTCTATAACTTGGATCAGCATATTTACTATTTACATTAGCATATTCACAGATAGATCGTGTAGAACGATAATTCTGATACAATTTGACTGTACTCCATTCTTTATCTTCTGCTAATGACATAATTATAGAACTATCTGCGCCTCTAAAAGAATAGATGCTCTGGAGAGCGTCGCCAACTACGAATAATTTAGAATCTTTAAAGGAACTTATGAACTCATACTGACGAGGGTCAGTATCTTGAAATTCATCCACAAAGATATATTTATATTGATCTTTATATTGCAACACAGTTGGGTCATCTGAATTGAATAGCTCGCATACCTTATAACATAACTGATCAAATGTAATGAGATTTGCTGCATGATAAAGTCGGTAAAGGCACTTACTATATATCTTAATGGCTTGCTCATCTTTCATGTCTAATACTTTTGATCCACCATTTAACTTCTTATCTGATATCTTTATACCACATTGCATTTTTGCTTGCATACTTAGCTTTCTACTTTCTTCATTAGAGGCTATCTTAGGTATCTTAAAGTACCCCAACTTCTTTCTCACTTCTAAGTCTTTAGATATTAGAGAGTAGCAGAAACTGTGGAATGTACGAAATTCAGGATATTTAGGTCCTGTATTTTGCCTCATGTATCTTTCCTTCATTTCAAAAGCCGCCGCATTAGTAAATGTAAGTACTAATATACTAGATGGGTCAATTCCAGAATTGACTATTCTTGTCAGCCTAGATACCATACAGAACGTCTTACCAGTACCTGCACCAGCCAAACACAATATCTTATTCGCTTCTAAGTCTACCGCTTTTTGCTGTTGATCATTCAGACCTAATCTATTAACTACAGCATTTGTCATGCGGACATCTCCATTTCTATTATATGTATCAAATAACTCACTTGAATAAACAATTAATTAGGTATTCATATGAAATAATTTAAAAAATATTTCTCTAGATAAAAATAATATCATGGTTATCCAATCGGGAAGGACAATCTTATGTCGACCAATTAAGGTGAATAATGAATTTCCTAATATACCTAATACAGTAAGAAATATTGAAAATATCATACCCACCATACAATGATACAAATCTCTATCATTTAGACTGCATACACCTACGATGCCTAAAATAATTGCTATTTTACTTAAGGAAGTCCCAACTTTACTAACGATCTTCATATGAATGCTCCTACATATAAAATAAGATATGTAGATATTTCTATCTACATATCCTATAACGATTCAAGTATTCTTAATATAATTTATAAAAGATCTTCTCTTCCTTCTTCTTTTGCTAATTTTCTAAAGGCCTTAAGTAATCGAAGATCATTCCAATTAAACTCCGCTGCTAAATCGGCTAATATACTTTCATCTCCATTAGAATCTTTAATGTCTTTATAAAGATCATAATACAAAGTATATCCTATTTGCGTATCAAGATTATCATAGGCATATGCTGCCAAATTTGCTTGATTTTCTGTTACGTTGTAAACTTCCATCACCCTTTTCGTATTACGATAAGGATTACCTGTTATAGGACTTTTAGTTTCAATTTTTCGTTTCATAATAAACACCTCATATTATTTTTTGATCATACTATCAACCAAAGTTAGAATTCTGATCTACATGTCTTATAACGATTTAATTATTTTAAGAAATTAACTAATTTCTCTGAATCGGAAATTGTCTACGGTAGAATCTTTATAGTCATATTCAACTTCTGCATTATCTACATATCTTTCTTCGCCATAGTCGTAAGAACCGTCGTGTTCCTCAAAATACTCACGATAACATTCAACACCAGATATATGATAGGTGAGGGTTACATCTCCTGAAATTTTATATCTTCCACGACTTGCAGGCATATAAGGTTCAATTAACTCATCTATATGTTCCACTACTCCTGTAATATCTTCTAGATATATGTTGTCTTTTTCTCCATACCAATCACCTATCTTTGAATCAGGAGAAGCTGCCCAGGAATAAGTTTCGTCTTCGTATTCCCACGATCCATCTTTATCTATATCTACTACAACACCTTCAAAATGAAATGTTATACATTCATCGTAGTTATCCTCTGTGTCGGGCTCATCAGGTCCTAATGGACCTATATCATAGGGATTTAGAGGCAGCTGTTCTAGAATATCAGTTTCTAAGCTACCATCTGCACGAATGTAACGTTTCATATATCTGTGCTCCTTTACGTATTATTGCTTTAGAAGGTGCCTTTCGCAGATTTTTTAGTCGACTTCTTCTCTCATCCACTTGTGCGAACCCTTGAATCTGCATATCTTCTGAGATTCCTCATCAGAAAATCTACTTGCCTGACTTTTAGTACACCAGCGAACTCCGCCTCCACGTTTCCAATAGAGTCGACTCCCGTCTTGGTTAGGTTCAACATCTGAAGCATAGCAAACATATTCAGCATCAAGAGATTCTATTTCTAACTCATTTGCATATTCGGTCTGAAGACCTTTTATGTATTTTAAAGCATCTTCCTCGGTTTCAAAACCAGAAGCAAATAAGTTTCCATCATTATCTTCTATGACGTACGAAAATCCGTCAAAATAATATTGGTAACCGGTTCCTGGCACATGTGCAATATTTAAGCCGCTATCTTCTATTAATCGCTTCATATCATATGATCCCTCTTTAATCAGTTATCAATGATTTGATCCTACTTATATATATTTCGCATACCTCATATATTATATCAAATCAATTCACTATTGTATTTTATATACATGTAAGATAATCACTGTTGTTAAAGTCACCATACTGTTCATAGTCAACTTATACAGGTTTTGTAATGGTGGTATAGGTTTTTTGCTACAAATATTGCAATCCACATACCTGGATTTTAGTCCATTATTTATAAACAGTCACTTCTGCATCATCAATGCTTGCGATAGTATATATTCCTACTAGCAGTTTTGATGTCAACAAATGCTTCAGAAATACCTGGATCGACTATATCGAAGTATGCTTTCTCATCATACTTAGTGATGGCCTCATTGCAAACTTGACAGAGTTCAAACATGTAATCATATGAAAGCTCTGCTCTAAGTTCCACATGAATTCTTCCGCCACCTGTACTCTTTACATCACAGAAGAGCATATCGGAGATGTCATTGAGGTCATATCCGTAATCTTCTGTCTGTAAGAGCTCGGATGCGGTGCTGTATATATCATCATGGATTTGCTTGATGAGTTCACTTACTTGCCATCTTGGAATCTGGAACCTGCCAAGATCTGCGCATTCAATAAATTGAATATCTGTGCTGGCATCTGTCATATACACGAACTTGATGCTACCATCAAACTGCGGTTCTGAAATAAGCTCAGCTCCGCATTCGTCACATATAAAAGTGTCGTGATAATCAACATCTGTATTCCTCATAACATCGTGATCTATGCAATAAAGGGTTTTATTAGTACATGATGGGCAGATGAAAGCTTTATTTCCTGTACTACTTATTATTACTCTTTTCATATATACACCACTCCTATTTGTATTCACAAATCTTACACAGTTTATATTACTTCTAAGTATGATCAATCCGGGGTTCTACACCTTTGTTGTACCAGATCAGTTTAACAGCAATTCTATCAATAATATCATCAAGGTACTCGTAGCACTCTTCATAATTATCTGGATCGTATTCAGGTAAGTTAATGATACCGATTTTCTTACCAGCTTTATATACCGTGGCTCCGCAAGGAGAATCTTTCTCTGCCCATGCGTATTCAGCTAAATCATATGGATGAATTTCTGAAACTTGACACTGAAAATAGTCTGGATCATCTTCAAACTTTGTGTAAACAGAGAATCTACGCCTCCCGTGTTCATGCACAAAAGGACCATTATAATTCTTCGTACTAGCCTTCAAATCGATCCTACTTCTTATTATCTTTTTCACCAATTTCACCCTTTTCTAATTCTTTCCTTAATCTGTTATATTCATTGCTATTACATGATTCTTTTATTTCTTTTGCTTTACTATAACAAGTATAACTGCAACAATGCACTACTCTTCCAGCAAATACTAGTTTATATATAGAACCAGGAATTTTAATAAATTTCTTTCCACAAATACAACATTCTTTGAAATGAAATGGAGTATAGATTTTTTCTGCCATAATAGTATCCTCATTAATTATAATTCTCATCAGAAAGATAATTCGATAATCTGATAATTTTTCAAATCATCTGGATTCACAAGCACTTCGCCTTCGCAAATTTTCTTAAATAATACAACATTATGTAACGTACCTTCTATGTTATGTGCAAAGAATTTTACAGCCCAAGTATATAGATCATCGTGGACATATTGTATTTCTTGAATTTCTACATAAGCGTCTTCTACACCTATCTTTTCTGTGACTTCATCCTTCAATATATCCTCGATATTTTTCAGGATATATGTAAGACTCTTCTCAATTGCTACTGAAGGTGATTGTATGCTTGATGATTTCATATATTATCTATCCCTTTTATTAATAACCCAATTTAAGTATTGGTCGGTTTCCTTTTCGCAGAGTGGGCAGATTCCTGATATCTTTGTGATTTTCTGGTCGGAATCAGTCACTGCGGAAATAAATATTCCTTTGCATCTGTCGCATTCTGCTATGTAATGACCTTCTATATTGTTATCAATTTCTATGTCAACATCGTCTTCTTGAATTTCATCCACTTGATCTTGCATGTCTTCTATACTGTCTTGCATATCATATAGGGCGTCTTCCAAGCTATTATCGCCTTCATATGCGGAATCTTCACTATGTTCATAGTCATTGTCTGCTGCATATATCTTACGATTGTGATTTATTTTCATGTTATCTAACCTCCATATCAAGTTACTTCACACATTATTAAAGGTTGTTTAGATTGTATAACGAATCATAAACATAGATAATCTCGTGACGAGATTTAGATTTGAGGATGATTACAAGTCTGATTGATTTATGTATTCTATATCTTCTAATGTAATTAATTTATTAGAAACAATATGTTTGATCCTATCGCAACCTACTTGATACCAATGTGCATCTTTTTCAATACATATGAATTTACGATGTGTACGTAAGCAAGCTTCTGCTGTAGTGCATGTACCTGCAAAATTGTCTAATACAGTATCAGAATCATTAGAATGTATATTTATCAAATCCATAAATAGTTGTAAAGGTTTTTGTGTGGGGTGACCCAGTCTTTCTTTACCATGTAAAATAGGATAGTTGTATACTCCGATGTTATATTCTGATTTAAATGTAGGATTACTACCCTTCACCATTGTACAGAAATACTCGCGGGTATTAGAAAGATAATTTAATTTAGAATTTAAAGGTACTGGATTAGTTTTCTGCCATATACATATTCTATGTTGCTTAAATTTACTAGAGGCCTTTTTAATATCATTCATCTTCCAGATATCATAGAAGAATATTATTGTTCCTCGAGGTCTAAGTATTCTATAGTATTGTTTAAATAATTCATCTAAATTATTTAATTCAATATCCCAATCACCAAAATATAAAGTAGGTGGTGTAGTGTAATATTTACTATTTGTGTCTCTCCAGCTACCTCCTGTAAAATCACTGTCAGATCTAGATATAGCATATGGAGGATCTGTCAATATGAGATCTATACTCTTATCTGGCAACTTTTGTAATGTTGATTCCCCGTCACCGAATATAAATTTAGATTTATCTAATTTCATTTGTTCTCACTTTTCGAACCTGGTATATTGTAGATAATATTAATAATTTGTAATTGCTAATTGATCAGCAAATTGAATCAGATGTACAAGCGGATAGATTCTATTCGCTTGCTGAAGCTCGTTCACTTCAGAATCAACAGTATTCCATCTGCCCATGTGGTATCTGATAGCACAACATTCTTCCATCGAAAGATTGAAAAATTTCATCGCAAGATACATCGAAGATACCCCATGTCCGAGACAGATTGCCCTGTCCTCTACATACTTATAAGATTTAATCTGTGTCCACTGACCGTTTTCGTCTTTGACATTTCTCATGTAGCTGTCGTAAAGTCCGATTTTGCACCAATCATGAACAAGCGCTGCAAGCACTACTGACGAAATGTTCTTTACAGTAGATTTGAATGGTTCTGCATGCATTAAGTCAATGGCTTTATTGAGTACTCGAAGTGTGTGATAGAAAAGCCCACCTTCATAACTGTCATGATACTTTGTTGATGCAGGGCAGGTGTAGAAATCTGTAGAAGCGATCCAGTCAAGAATCTTTTTCGCCTTTGGTACGAATTCATCAGGATTGGCTCTCTTCTCCTTCGCTCTGATAAGTGCGATGCCTAAGATGCACATCTCATAGAATTCTACTGCACCTTGGTGTTGTTCGTCCCACTTGCTGCCTACGAAGTATTCAGGCCTCTCCTTATACATCAGAAAATCTCTTGCGATATCATTAAATAAGTCAATGACCTCAGGATCAAGATCAAACCGCTTCGCAGATTCTTCTGTTGGTTCAATAGGACAACCATCTCCTACTGTTTCATGAATAGTGCATAAAACTTCTCCAGTTTTGATGTTAGTGACATCGAATAGCTCAGGTGTTTTTCGTGTGAACCAATATGTGAATTCATCGAATCTAGAAAACGGCTTTGTCATTGTCTCTGACATTTGTATTTCCTCCTTGTTGATAATTTATCTGTTTACTTATATATTATATAACGAATCAATGTTCATTATTGTTTCTCAAGTAATCTCTTACCTTCATCAAAGTATATCCGAGGCGATTCTTGCCACAGTTTTTACGGAGATCAACTCCCCAGAATGTATCTCCCAAGGTGTTTCCTTCAACAAGCATCGCATCTCCAGTTTCTAGAAGTTTTTTACCAAGCTCTGGATTACGCTGAAATTTATCCAATACGACGTTAAACATCACTCCTTCTTTCACATATTCCCAATCCGCACGCATACGTATTCGGCGGCCAAGCTTCTTTGCTTCTACTCCGGAAAGATTACGAAACATATTACGATCATTCTCATCGTCACATTTTGCTGCCTGAAAAGCAGCTTCGGAACTAGGATATATGACGCCAAAGAGCATTACAGGCGTTTCGTACATATTACTAAGAAAAGAATATTCTCCTCTAAATTGCATGATTTTCTCATCCATAATACTGTCCTCCAATATTTAATCAAATGTCTCCATCATATTCCTTACATGATAAAATATAATTTACTACGAATCTAATTGCTTTATACAAACTATCATCTACATCAGAATTATCTATACAGTAATCACTCATGTAGATATAATTAATCAAAGTAGATTCGAGTGTGTCTATATATTCTATAACGAACCAATGATGTTTGAGGTATAATATTTTCCATTTATGGTATCTATCATCTAAGAAATATCCAGATATTGATCCGTCTTGAAACTCTGCATAACATTTATCTTTTAACCAATTTATTTCTTTCTGAAATGTATGCATCTATTAACACCCTTTACAATATACATATTATTATATCGTATAACGAAAAAACAGATAGCCCTACTTGCGGCTTAGTAGGACTATCTGTTTCAGAAAGGAGGAATTTTATGAACGCAATCTGTTATCTCAGCTCAGCAAATCTAAGATAACCAAAACATTGAAAAATACTAAATCCATTCTACCGGCTCCAATTCACCAGTATAATCTAAAAATGTTTTTCGATTATTGGGTATAGTTTCAATCTCTTTATATTTTATTCCCCATTCACCTATCTTATTAATATTGATTGATTTTTTACCTGTATCCTCTAGACTTTTGATCTCATTTATATCAATTATAAAAGCTCTCTGATGAGAAGCGAATAATATTATTACTATACCATAGCACCCATCTACCTTAGACTTATTTATAAGTCCATTGTGCTGATTTTCCGTGATCATATTAAAATCGAATCTATCTGACCAAGTAGCTTTACTTTCTATATAATACATATAAGGTTGCTTGAAACACGTGAAATCACATATGTTTTTACTTCCATAGAAACCACTCATTTGATCATATACTCTATCTAAAGAGTAACCGTCTTCGGGTCGGTCAAGCCACTTCCAAATCTTTGCTTCAGCTTCCTTTCCAAGACCGTCATTCATTCTATCACCTCTTAGTAGTCTTCTTCGTCAAACCCTTTGTAGCTGTTAAACCATTCATATGCTTCTGCTTCAGAATCTCCTTCCCAGTCAGCATATGCTTCATCAGGTTCATACAAGTCCTTATCCCCAAACATGCAGATAAATTTGTCACCTTCGTCATTTATATACATTGTGTAATCTGTACAGAAACCGTCTGAATCAATAACTTGTTTAGACGCAAGCTCAATCCAGCCCGACTCTTCAATTTCCTTAGACGAAGTAACTGTATCCTCCGGAGACTGCTCTTTCATATCATAGCTGCGAAGCTCGTCTGTTGTCAAGAAGCGATCAAGCTTCACATATGAACCATTTGGAGTATCCTTAATGTCAAGCACATTTGCATGTTTCGGAATGCTTCCAGGTTGGACACCATGTGTTGTGAAAAACCAATATCCTTCATCGTCAATCAGACCGTCATCACGATATGCAGCTGTGATTTTATCGCACTCGTCGATGTTGGACATAGTAGATGTATGACGAATGTTACTTTCTAGAACTTCATACTCTCCGTCAGAATACTGAGTTACTTCTATTGTTACTTCACGACCACTCTTCCAGGTCCTACCGTCCTGATAGGCAATAATATGATCATCGGGAGAGCGTCTGTAAGCACTATCAACGAAGTATCCGTAATCTTCAAGAGTATCAATGAGTTCTTTCCATGTTTTTGCTGTGATCCTGAATCGAGAACTTGATGACGATTTGATTATTCTCATACGCTTGATCCTCCTATTCGAATGTTATCAAGATCATACAGAACCGTGTTGACGATGTAAGCAGCGTCGTCTTCAAGATTTGCAAATATCATATCTAGATCCTCGAAAGGAATCTCCTCTTCAATAATTACATCGCCGTATGTTATGGTCATGTAAAGGTTTTCATCATCCTGATCCCATTTGATTCCGTCGACCTCATTCACAAGCTTAGATTCAACTTCTCCGATAAGTGAATGAATATAACGATCTGTGTCCAGATCATCGGAAGCAGAAATTGTATCGTGTACCATGTAGTCGTAATCTTTACCGCAGTTGCAAGTAGACTCTTTGATATTCGTCTTATGATCCATCTCATATAATTCTATCAGATGCTTCTCAATTATTTCTATATCATCGCCATCAGAATAATCCCATTCAACCTTTACATCCCCATTATCATAGATATCCAAAATGGTACCTATTCTGTATGGATTAGCATACTTTTCGCGTACTCTATCACCTACATTAAAATACTTTATATTCTTATTATTTGATTTGAAACTTTTCATGAGTGAATGAAAATAACGATCAGTGTCCAGATCATCGGAAGCAGAAATTTCTTCGTTGGTTGCGGATTCTCCTACGATCATAAACGCTTCCCCGGTTCGGTCTCCATCATCATCAACTACGTAATATATGTCATCTTCGTTTTCAAATTGTACGCCTCGGTCTAATAAATAATCCCCAAATCCATAAACACCATCTGTAACAATATAATCCGTTTCAGCTAAAAAACCGTTATCCGGTTCAGATTCGTTGTAATCATAGGTCCATTTATAAAGGATTTTTATATTCGTATCTGTACCTTTTGTTGACGATGTTATTTCGTGACCCTCTCCTGATTGTCGAGCCATCCTATCTAATTCTAATTCAATGGCCATCACCATGTCTTCTGCATCGGAATGGAGATCGCCATCTGGTATTATATCTGCTAGAGGTTGGAGATATGTATAAATATCCAAAGAATCTAATCCTTCATATATTGCTATTTTTAGACAGTTCCGATCCACTGTAGATGTAGCATCATAACCTTCGTCACTCAGTATATCTACCACTTCTGTTCCAAGCGATTCTGCATAGTCTTTTATATTAACAGAGTCTGTCATATCTGCATCAAGATTATCGATAGACGATGTTATTTCGTAAGTGTCCTCACTTAACTCATAAATCCTATCCTTAACTTCGTTAAGGAATTGATCAGGGGTTCCCTTTGAATAATTTTTAGTCATTAATGTGTTCCTCCTTATTAAGCAAGCTTATCTGCTATATCAGAAATTGCATCTTGTAAACTAGTTTGAATACTTTCTGCAATTATCAGCCCATCATCACGTTCTTGTATTCCAGTTCTGTCAAGCTTTTCTAGACCAGATAAAAAATAGTCGAAATCTTCTTTCAAATCATCAATAGCGTCTAACAACTTACTGTTATCTGAATCTTTAGCAGCTGTGACAGATATTAGCTTCTTCATATGGATTCACCTCCACTAGTTAATATCAATAATCTGAATCGGCAGTACAGGCTTGATACTTGTTTTACGGACACGCTGTGTTCTGAAATCACCGTTATTGAAATCTTCAATAGCAGCTACTTTCGATGATTCCGTATCAGAACCAGACCAACATCCTACCATATCTACATGGTACTGAGACGGAGATTCTTTGTTGATTCTGATGAATACATCATATTTGAACGGACAAGACTCTCCCCAGTTTTTAACTTTGATTGCCTTATTCTTTCCGATGATCTCCTCAATTTCAGCCTCAGCTATCTCTTGTTCAAAATCAGGACGTTGTGGTTTAGTATCATTGAAATCATAGTAATCTTCGTACTTTGGAAGCTCTACATTGATTAACTTATACCAATCAACGTCATTTAGAAATTCAAGAGCTGCAACGGTTTGCCGAAGTGATTTCATTTGATCTGGAGTAGTAGCCTTTAATCCTGACCAGCTGGAAGACTCTTTAATCACCTGACCGTCTTCGATGCAAGCTTTATAGTCCCAAGAGAGGGCAGATGTATCTTCGAACTTAGTATCTTCATTACAGCGGATGTTAACAACCATTCCGTTGCCACTATAACTCCTATCTACGTCAACATCAAACTGAAGGGCAGAATATGCGATAAGACGAGATTCAAGAAACTCCTTAACAGGTCCAGTAACTTTCTCTTCAGCCTCCCTCATCGCCTGGTTCGACCTCTGTTGTCTATCATTATAATCGGCAAGCTGCTGTTCATATTCAGCCTTACGCTTCAAAATATCTTCCTTTTTATTTGCTATAATTCTCATGCATTATCAATCTCCTATGAAATTTTTAGTAGTCTTTGTCTATCCAAGATTCTGAGGACGAAGTGTCTACTTCCTACCATCAGTCTTGTTACAGATTTGCGTGGTTACTTTCAGAATCGAAATCACCAATCTTCATCTATCCAAGGTTCTATGGCCTCTTCTGCTAAACATTCTGGATAATTATCTTCAACTATAGCATCATATAAGTCTTCATCTGCATCGCTGAGTCTTCGCTTTGTAGCTCCCCATAAACGGTATTGATCCCAGGCTCCAGCGGGATTTTCTTCACGAGCTAATTCAGCCCAAGCTTTAGCGGCTGCTGGATAATCACTTTCGTCGATACCGTACTCTGGTCCATAAAGGGCTTCGATCCTGCGCAAAAGTTTCTTATATTGAGGGGTTTTCTCTATTGAAATATCTTGAGCTGCGTAGATTAATTTTTTCATGCTATCACCTTTCATTAACTTAATTTAGGTTGCTTGTAACTATCCCCTAAAAGCATATCAAATAGATCCGGATTACTTCTCATATCTAAAGGCCTATTGTCTACGATATAGTTGGATATTTGCTCTTTAGTATAGAGAATATTATGTACTCTATCATCTACCGTATTTCTGCTTAAGATAGCATATATATTAACGGAAGAGGTGGTACCAATTCTATATATTCTATCCTCACCTTGTACCCTATCATTTGGGTTCCAAGGTTCATCATAAAATATTAAATTAGTAGCAGCTGTTAAAGTATGGGTGGTACCTAACGCTGCTATGGTACCTAATATCACTGTGTAAGCTGGATTTTCTTGAAATACTTTCTTATGCTTCTGCCTTACTTCTTCTTTCATAGTACCAGTAAAGCAACATGTATTATATTTTTGAGATACAAACTTATATAAGGTTCTAAGAGGTTCTACCCAGTTTGAAAGTACTACTGCCTTCTCTCCTCTTTCGTGTATCTCCTCTAATAAAGATAATAAGTCAACCAGCTTAGCATTATATTTGAGATAATTCTTATCTACCTTAAGATTGGGGTCAACTAATTCTGGAGACCCGTTTACTTGACGAAGTCGTAAGAATGCGGCCATCGGATTATTACTGGATAAAATAGAATTTCTTGCCGATTTCATATCATCTTCTAATTTCTTGTATAGAGCTTCTTGATAAGGAGTATTATCTACATATCGTGTATATTGTATCTTAGGTGGCAGGTCTAGTACATCAGACTTCAACCTCCTAAGCATATTACCCTGAAGCATATCTTTGAGATGCGGTATGTTCTTGTATCCTATTATTTCATGGTCACCGTATCCTCCATATATACAAAATTGCTGACACCACTTGTAATAATTGGTGAAACTATGACCATCTATTAATTTAAGGGGTAAATACACGTCCGTAGGTCTTTTTGTAATTGGAGTACCAGTCATAGGCAACCATTCTACTCTAGAACCTGTCTTTTTCTTTATATCAATGAGCTGTTTACCTTGTATAGACGAAGGCGAGGTGTTCTTGTGTACCTCATCTATAGCTATCATTTGTAATTTTCCAGAATTCACCCAATTTATAATTTCTTCTGACAAATAATATTGACGCCCTGATTTCGACCGTAATGCCTCGATATTAACAATTAAAAAGTATGGCAAATCTTCTCCACTTTTATCACCATACATCTTTCCAGTCTTCAGATCCTCTAACTTTTCTTTTCCACCTTTACAGACTATTGTCTCATTATCTCTTTTCAATCTGCTTCCTAATATATAAGGCCTCTCTTTACCTCTAGTATGAGATAATATATCTTCAACCCAATTATACTTAGAATTATTTATACATACGATTACAAGACAGTGTTGATAATTATATCGATTTCGACAGTATAAAGCATAATTCATTACTTCGCACGTCTTAGCTAATCCTTGATCATCTGCCACTATGAATCCGCTGACATGACCTTGATTGCGTCTATTTATGGCATAACGCATGAAATCTAATTGATGATTAAATGGCTTTGCACCCTCTTTCACGTAGAAAGGTACTCCGCTGATATCTATATTAGGAATATCTTTAGTAGAATCTATAGAAGAATTTATATTAATATTTTCATCAGTTTGAATAACAACTTGATTTTCATAAGGAGTATTTTGAAATTCTTTTACCAACCAACCCAGCATATTATTGGGTATCGTCCATAATTTCTTAGCAGGTATCCACTTACGCCCCGGAACATTCTTAATGATAGAAATAACATTCGGATCATATTTAGAATAAATATTATACACATCACCATCTTTTATTACATTTATCATAATTTAACCCTTTCAAAGGTGTAACCACTTCTTGGTCTACCGGTTTTTATACTATCGCTCACCTGAGCTGGGTCTATCCCCAACTCTCTAGCAGCTTCAGCCTGACTATTGTATATATTACCAGTATCTACACACCTTATCTGCTTACTGTGTATTATTTTTATCTTAGCATCATTGATAGATGAATTTGAATAATCCTCGAATTCATCTAATATAGATTTCTTAGATTTCTTCTTTCCATCAATAAGAAAATAGTGTCCTGATTTAGACATTGAGTCTAAACTATTGAATGGAATACATTCTGGATACTCAGTGGCCATAACTGGATCACCTTTTCGATTGTATACTTCAAATTTCATAGATGCCTCCAGCTATTAATATAACTTTATATAATATAACGAATCAATAAAAGGGTACCATTTATAAAACGATACCCTTAATGATTTAATTATCTGCGACACTTAGAAGCACGGATATTTGATCTCCAAGGGATTGAATATCGTATATATCGTCTTCTGTAAAATCAATATCTTTCTTCATGGATACATATCCAATAGATTTACCCTTTTCCGTCTTAAGCATAACACACAGAGATTTTTTTGAACCTTCTTCCCTCATCATATCACACATCGCCCCGCCAACGGGAGTAGATTTATCATCTATATCAAATACTAGATAATCTTTATCTTTAAATGCGTTGAAGAATTGAGTAAATAAGGAAGTAGATATATGATCCAGCTTCTGCCCTACCGCAGAAAGCCCTAGTTGATAAACCTCATATGTACACGTCATATATTTAAACGGTAAATATGCAACAGATATGTTGGAATTAGAAAATTCCATTACTTGTATTCTAGTACCACCGTGGTTTGCTAAGAAATCATCTAAAAGCCTTTGTATCTTATTACCGATATCAGTCCTCATATCTAATAATTTATCATGAGCTTCTCTACCGTGTTTGGTATTGCTATTCCCTAATCTACCGGATAGATATTTGAAGAATATATTAAGTAATCTTATAACTACATATATAAATACAGAAGTTATAATAAGAGTTATCCCATATTCAGAAATCCATTTGATAATAGTTTGTAAATCTGACATCTATTGTCACCTCCCTTACATATATATTTAAGGTAAGCGTCAGATAATTCTATTATTCATGTTCTACATAACAATATGTTACTTAAAATATAAACTTCTTATCAAAAGTATGATAAGATTAATAAATCAGAAACTTATATTATCCAAAGATAGTACCTGCTGCTATAGCTGCCATTTGTGCATTAGCATATACTTCTATACTGCTTATAAGAATTGTGGCAGGAGAAGTAGTAGGCTTATGATATATATTTATGTGATCTATTTTTCGATCATACATAATAGCATATATGGTTATATTACTTAATCCATTTAAGGTCCAATAGTCCCCATCAGAAGCCGACCCACTATAACTTGAATTAGCATAATCACTACTATCTGAATTCGTATAAAAGTAAGTTCTTGTTCCTTCATAAAGAGTTGCAAGCCTAATCTCTGTAGAGATCTTTGATTGATTTGAAATAGTTATTCTAACTGCCAGAGGATTTCCATTAATACAAGTCGTCATATCACCAGTTATTCCAACTTGCCCATTACTGTTATTAAGAAGGAGTAGGCCATTTTTAGATGCTGATAATGACATAGGTGGTACAGTATCGGATGATTTCACCCATCCCTCAGTAGTAGTAGGCTTGCTGTTCTTAACCAATTGAATTGGTATAGCATTATTATCAACTATAGTATTAAACATTCCAGAGTAATAATATAAGTTTCTAGTGGCTTGAACATAGTAGAACTTTCCTTCTATTGGTGACATCCTCTGCAAATCTTGCTCAATTGCTACTACTTCTATATCAGACATTTTTATCTTGTCTGTGGAAGTACCTAAGAATAATTCTTTTGAATCAGTAGAAAAGTACAATTTGCCATCTACATTAGCAGAACTTTTTATTGCAGATTTATTACCTTTAGCAAATTTTACATCAGACATATGATTTTCCTCCAGTTATCAATATAAATTATATATCTTCCCATACAATTGCGGTTGACATTTTATTTTCAACATATGATTTAACTTGAGCTTCGGTTACAAGATTTGTACTATTGCCAGATGGGCCAGATGTGGAAACTGCATATTTTGCAGCTGTTCCCGCATCGGAAATCTTAGACATGGTTAAGGGGGGAATTCTATCGGCATTAAAAGTTCCTGTAGAAATTTTACTCGCATCTAAGGCCGGGACATTACCAGCTGCTATAGTAGCAGCAGCTTTTATAGCACCAGATTCTCCAGTAACTAATACTTGTCCAGCACTACTTCCACATTTACCGTCGTTTGTTATTGTTCCATGTGAATGAGAAGCTGGAGCATAGTTTAAAGCCGCTACTTTACTATCTGCGTAACTTTTAGCAGATTGTAAATCAGCAGCAGCTTGTGTCTTTGATTGATATACATTAGTAGCTTCAGTTTTGGTAAGAAAACTTCCTTCATCACCTAATTCAACCCAATTAGCTGCTATATTTTCTGCAACCTTTAAAACATATTCTTTATTTCCATAGAGTACCACATCACCTATAACCCAAGACGTATGTCTGGCAACAGTAGCGCCTGTACTGCCTTTTGGATCAGTCGTTGATACACCGGCAAAATGCATAGCACCGGTGAGTCCGCTAATTTGACTTTTTAGAGTATCAATAGCTGCTTTATTTGTACTGGCCTGTGAGCTCGCTGCGCTTGCAGTACCACTAACTGTATCTAATTCAGATTTAGTAGCAAATGTAGTTCCACTTTTTACTGTTAACGCGTGACCTGCCGCTGTAATTTCAGTAACAGCATTACCATTTCCACTCTTTACAATAGAGACACTAGTTTCTGCTGGAGCAGCTGGTAAACTCATTTCGGTATTAGAAGCAGCTGTTACAAATCCTTGATTATCTATAGTTAATTTTGGAATGTAAAATTTGCTGCTAAAAGTAAGTGAAGTTGTTGTATTATTACCAAACACTCCACCTTGTATCGTAGCAGGTAAAATTGCAATTTTATCCCAGGAATCTCCATCTTTTGAAAAATAAAGTTCTCTTCTAGAACCAGACTCTACTACGAAAAGTGAATTTGGGGGAAAGAGACTCTCTGGAGTTGAGACACCGTGCTGAATAGGGCGAGTATACTCTTTGTCACCAACAAATAGCCTCTGAGAATCTGAGCAGAAATAAATAGTATTTGGATCTTTTGATACAACATTACCATAACTGGTCTGAGTACCGTGTTTAAATTTTATTAAAGTACCTGTATTTGGCATTATATCACTCCTATATAGTTATTATTTTATAAAATTTCCCATGAAATCAAATCTTCAATAGTTTTACCAGATCTCTCTATTCCATCTGATGTTGAAACTATAATTTCTCCTTCACTTCCATTTGCTAATTTATCTAATTTTTTATCTAATGCACTTTTTAATTCTCCTTCTTCTGAAAGTGCTTGAATAATTGCTCGAGTAACCGCTTCATCAACTACATCACTTGAAGATTTAGCAATCAGCGTACCATCTTTGTTAATCACCATGATAGCACCATCGGTTTGACCGCTATTTGTAACCACAAGAGATGCTGATACTTCATTGCCGTTGATAGTAACTTCTATATTTCTACCCTCATTACTAGCTGTATACTTATCCATCAAGAATCCTACAGGTAGAACAAGTGGATTGCTTTCATCACTATACTTAAATACAATTACATTCTCTTGCGACGGTTCTCCAGATTCTGGATACTTACTATAATAACTAACACTGCTAATATATTTGTTGTCTAATAATTTATCAAAATTTACTTCAACAGAATCTTTTCCATATACTTTTAATGTAAGTTTGTTAGATGCATACTCCGGAGAATGGACAACCCCCGCTAAATTTGCGGGAGAATTATTCTTTCCTATACTTAACGTCCCTGTCTCATGATCAAAACTTGGTGAAATGTCTAGATTATCAATTGCATCTTCAATCTTTTGATCTATAACCTGTGCAGTCAATATCTCTGAGAGATCTATTTTTACTACATCATTATTATTCATGGTCAATTCGAGGGTGTGGCCGTCTTCATCTAACTTTGCATTGCTCAGAAATTTTTCCTTATCAAGATCGACTATTATCTCATCACCATCTTCATAAGAATCTCCTGTGCTTGATTTCTTTTTAGTTTGAAAATGTAAACCGATTTTATCTTTATTTTGAATATTGGCTTCTCCTACCGATACATTAGTAATGATAGAATCTCCAATAGATTTTAAGTTATTCTCAATGATATCTTGAATTCCGTCTTCTATTCTTTGTAGCTCTTTTGTAAGATTAGGATTCAATGTAGTAAGAGCCCAATCGTCTTTCTTAACAAAGGCCATTTACCACAACTCCTTTTAATTATTATAGGCCTATATTTAAAATTAAATATAGGCCCATTTTTGATCTTATATTATGATGATATTTAAGCCCAATCGTCTTCAACTTTAAGTACTTTTTTCATTACTATCATCTCCTTCAAATGGAAGTTATGTATATGAAAATCGTACATTCAAATCAAATAGCTATTAACTAAATTGCTGTCAAATTACTTGCCTTGACTGCTGCTGTAACAGTTTTACCTACACCGATTACAACACGATCACCGCTAACTTCTATAACATCATATTTGTCATAGTAAGTTGTAAATGCCTTACCGTCATATGTTACAGCTTTCTTGACTTTAACTTTTCCACCAACAACGATTTTCTTTGCAGTTGACTTTGTCGGTGTCTTCGATTCAGTAGTTGCTGTAACATATTTGCTATCAATCCAACCGGTTACTTGACCAGCTTTGCCTACGTTTGCAGTTGAATTTGTTATACGGTAACGACTTCCTACCTTTTCCGTACTCCAAAGATAATAAGTACCTGTCAGCGTATTAGCCTTTGTCTTTGCGGTTGAGCTTGTATATAACGGCACACCTTTAAGCGATAATTTCATACCGGATTTGATGGTAGAATTTGAAGGCTTACTTGAAGTTGATGGTTTGCTTGAAGTTGATGGCTTGCTTGGAGTTGATGGCTTTTTAGTCTTACTGTTTCCACTTGAATTCGAATATACTGACTTATTTAAGATGACGTTAGTATCTACGTTTCCACTTATACCACTGATCTTTCCACTCGAGCTATTTTGCCAAATATCACAACCAAGCTGATTTACAGAATAGTATTGTGCAAGCCAGATACTATATAACTTCTTTAAAGCATTATAATCAAGATAATTATTGAACCAATTAAGGTTAGCATATACTCCAGGACGGTAACCACCTGCTTTAATAGTTTCGCAGAACGCTTTTGCCATAGAAGTTAAGATTGATTTACCGAAATGAGTCTGCGAACTATCCTCCATATCAAAATAGATAGGAAGATCAAATGATTTGCCCTTTATACAAGCAAGACAAGCATTCGCTTCTTTCTTAGCATCTTCAACGCTATCTGCGTAACTGTACCAGTAAGCACCTATCTTCAATCCAGCTGCTTTAGCATTTTTATAATGGGTTTCAAACTGACTATCCTTTTGGCTGGTTTCTCTACCAAAACCTGCACGAATTATAACTGCCTCAATTCCGGCAGATTTTACTTTAGCATAATTAACTCCAGGTTGCCAACAAGATACATCAATACAGGTTACTTTTGCCATTACATCAACCCCATTTCTTCATAATATTTTTTCTCTGCCTCTATTTCAGAATACGGAATACTATCAACATCTGCATCGGTTACACCCATAACAGATTTAATAGTTTCCTTAGATTCTCCGTATGCAAGGGCCTTTATAATTTGTCTCTTCACATCGTCTTTAATTGTTACCACTATTATCCCTCCCTGTAGTTTCAGGTAATCCATCAATACTAGTAAGATAAGAAAGCAATCCAGCAAGAATGCTAGCGGATAGTACTGCTATCCAATCTACCTCTTGAATAATTACACTTACTCCGATTGTAGATGCTGCAGTTTGTGCTGCAGTTTTAAGAGCCCTTATGGAGGCAGATGCAGCCCAAGTCTTAGCAGAATTTCCAGTATCCAATTCTGGAAGATTTGTAAATATACTCGTAAGAATAGATACAATACCTGCTAAGGCTGCTACAGATGCTACTCTGACCCAATCTACCTCTGACATAACTGTAGCTACTCCCATTGTAGCGATAGCAGCTTGTGCCATGGTTTTGACGGCTCTAATTCCAGCAGCTTTTAACCATTTTTTCATAGATCTCACCTCTATAATATTATACCAGATGATACCAAATCATTCTAGTTAGCACTCTTATTCGAGCCCTCCTAGAATCGTCTTGGACATCCTTGTAAATATATATAAGGTGATTACATTTTTTACTTTCATATATAGAATCTTTTACGGATCTACATACTTCTTTATCATCTACGTAAGATAGTATCTCCTCCAAATAGGCCCGTGTAAATGACTTCCTTTGTTTCTTTTTATCTTGTAAGATTTTTATTACTTCCGGCTCTTTTCCCGTAAGTACCCAATCTATGGCCTCTGAATGTAACAATAAGTTGCCGGTTTGATTTGCCTTCTTACGAGCTTCAACTGCAACCCACATTACTCCTTCATATACAGTGCTGAATTGTTTCTCTTTGCATAACTCGTTAAATTCTTCTATGTGCATCATTGACATTGAGTATGAACCCTCTTCCAGCACTTAGGACCTATACCTCTATTTATAGATTGAGGAGTAGTTAAAGTTTTACCACATATGCTACAGATTCCTTCGTGATACACCTTCATAGATGTATTTGTATCTAATGAATTTATTATTTTCATTAAATATACTAATCCTTGAAATATTGGATTATGTATGGAGAATCTGCTGTTCCTCGTTAATCTAACCGAAGTTTCGCTGCCTTTATACATGGCTGTATATTGCCAGGTGTTATCCAGACATAGATGATATATGAAAAGAGTATCTCTAGAAAATTTTTCCGGTTGTCTAGGTCTACTGAATTTATAGGTATGATAAACTCCGGTAGGGGATAATAAGGTAACTATGCCCTTCCCACCGGAGATATAATTTTTAATAGCTTTGCTCCCTATAAGCTCGGCAGAATTTTCATGATGAATATCACACACAGCATTATACCCCCTAAGTATAGTTTTCCATGTATAATATAACGAATCAACAGGGGTAGATTTTCGGTTTTGATAAATGTTTATCTATAGTATAATCTGCATATCTATGTGAACGTCTTATCATTTCGTCTAATATTCTTTGTTTATCATGAGAGAAATTACAGTAATATAATTCTAAAGCATCTAGATAACATCTTAATTTGGTTTGAATAATTTTATATCCATCTTCCGAAGATGATACTTCGGTATTACAACCTCCACCCTGTCTTAGTAAATTCAATGGATGAGGTACTCGTCCAACTTCTTCATAACACCACTCAGCTAAAGTATTTATATCACCATTTATTGTCCATTCAATATCATTCAATAACTGAGTAAGGTTGTCTACAAATTCCCCTTCAATGTTCCACTTCAAGGCAACTACATCAGTCCATAACTCAATAGCATATTTCAATATATCTGTGTAACAAGATTCGGTAGAGAACTCTTCTATCGGCTGTATATCAAAGGAGTCACCGTCATCTTCTATAGAAAAGGAAACAGGTTCATCTTGTATCTGCTCCACAAAGGTATCATCCGATACAATAGCGTTTAAATCTGCTAATACGTCAGAGGCTGAATAGTTAGCACTTATAGCAGTCAGATTTATATTATCGCACTTCGAGGAGCTTATTCGCTGAAGAGTCACGGACATCTTTCTGCTTGATTTTACGTCAACTACTTCTCCAAGCAATTCTTTCATCGCTTCATCTCGTAACTTAGTTATATCTTTAAGTTTAACTCTATTATACTTCTTATTACCCTTATTAGTCTTTATCTCTAGATTGACTAAAGTGTTGTCATCTATATCCAATTCCGATATATCTTCATCTATGGGTTTCCATATAACTTGTACTGTATTACCAGCAGCAGTTTTAAATTTTCTAGATAAACTGCCATTTGGCAGCTCTTCTAACTCTTCTACATCTGCCCCCCAGTTTTTAAGCATATCAAATCCAGAATCTAGTATTTTAGCGAATTTATCTACTATACCTTTTAAATCGCCTATTACTCCAGCTTTAACTTCTTTCATAGAAACTTACCTCAAATCTTACAATGTTAAATCAAAGCCCCTCAAGGTGTATCAACCAGAGGGGCTCATAAATTTTGCTGAATGTATAAATTATCTACCTCGTCTTGCAGCGGATGAAGGAATCTTACGAATGGTTCTACCACTCTTAATAGACTGACTCGCAGAGGATCTACGTCTACGAGTTGAAGCAGCTACAAACCGTTTACCACGGAATGCTTTACGAGAAGCTTCAAGTACTTCTTCGTCGCCATCTGCTTCTACTGTGTATTCATCTTCACCTACCGCAAATACCACGGCATCTTCCTCTGCAGTCACCTCTACAGGTTCACCTGTTACTTCTGCAACAAGCTCTGCAACATCTTCCGCTTCAAAAAGAAGATCAGAAGCTTCCGGAGCTACCTGAGCGCCAGCTGTATCAATGTCATCGTTTGCTAAAATACGTTTTCTTTGAATATACATTTAAATTCTCCTCACATAATTATTATTGTAATCGATTATAATAAAATCAGTTAAGAATAACTAATTTACTCTTCTTAGCTTCCAGTTCTTCACGTATCTTATCCAGTTCTGCGTTAGCTTCATTAAGTAACACATCACCATCTAATGATACGTTGGAGCCCTCTATAGTATATTTGGACCTAATTCTACCTAATGCTTTCTTGGTGTAGGCCTCACTTAACCTTATTAGATAATTCTGCCAAGTATTACTTTTAATCTCATCAACATCTTGATAATCTGGTACATACCTGATAGTTACAAAGGCAGGTCGAGGATCTCTATGGGCACAATATATTACATCGTTATCTAAATCATACTTCCACTGGAAATCTGTAGATAAAGTATTTCGTACCTGAGCCATAGCCATCTCAGTCATTATAGGATCAATATTTATAGAGGAAGTTTGACCTATAGCACTATAGGTGTTAACTGAAGCAGCAACCTGGAAGACATTACCACTTTCTATAGAACCCATGGTTAAACCTATTCTAGGGATTGATGCATATACATATAATACATTAACTGTATGTATATCATTTGCTGCCAGGTCAATTCGGGTGGAGAATGGAACGGTCTTATCTACTGGACTCTTAATGTACCTTTTTAATTCCTTAAAGGCGATTAGAACAGCTTTCTCAATATCTAAACCTTCCACATTCTCATTAGTCGGAAGGCCTAGCATAAAACTTACTTGCTCTACTATTTCAGACATTTTCATTTTATCTAGACCCTCCTATCTAACAAATAATTAATAATGTTAGTTTATATAGCTATCTGACGAAGAATCTCCTCAGTATCACTCTTTATAGAATTAGCAACTGTTGATACTTGACCAACTGCTTCGCTTATCTCTGCTATTCCTGCAACAGGTGTAGTATCTACAGTAACTTCGAAGCCTTGGCCTATCATACCTTTACTAATCTGCTCCCAATAGATCGATTCTTTGTAATCATCGCCGATTTCAAATGAAATACCTTCATTTTCTTCCCCGGCTTTCTCAGCAGCTACAGCGGTTTCTATGGCCTGCTCAAATTTAGCAAGTCTGATTGGTGCAGTAGCAATAGGAACGATACCTCTGAGAAAATCCTCTAACGTACCATATGTACCAACATTAGTAGCATATACTGACTTACCATAGAGTTCTTTCTCTCCATCTTTGTCCATAACACCATACTTGTAAGCCGGTGTATCAATATATGAACTGTTAGGCTCAAATACTGAACAAACAGGTGAACCATTTCTTACACTATCAAAAGTAGTGCCAATATACTTAATAGTAACTTTCATCTTTGATTACCTCCTATGGTCAATTAATATACGCCAAGAATTCTACCAGAAACAACTGTTTCGGGATTTACAACCTTCATAGCATACATCGTAGCATAACCCTGCTGTACAGATGCATTAGCAAGTCCAATTGCGTCTGTATTGGTAAGAGGCATGTACTCACCAAAGAGGGCAGAATTTCGACGGATATCATTTGATTTACAACTCATTACCCATTTGTCCGGGTCTTGAGTAGGTACGCAATATACATCAAACTGATCTAATGTACCAAGCTTGTAAGGACCTACAGTCTCTTGAGCAGCCTCTGCCTGGAATCCATCAATCATGGAGATATAACTTGCTACATTAGTACCTACAGAAAGCTTATTAGGTCTTGTAAGCATTGTCTTCTGATATACACTAGCAGCAGCTTGATTGAGCTTAAGCTTAAACATATTCAAGTAATCCGAAGGAACTACAGAACCACCGAGTACTGCACTAGCATCCCAGTTAAATTGAGGAGCAGGTGCTGCAGCTCTTTCAAGTGCTTGGAAACCATTTGTATTGATCTCAGCAGTTAGTTCAGAGAAAGCAGCTTCTTTGGCAATATCACCTATATTAGAACCATATTCTTGCTGAGCAGCAAATGCAGAATAGATTGACCAGTAACAAGCGATCTGATGGGCTTCTGCTACAAGATTGAATTCATCAAGCTGCAGATAACCTTTACCCATATTAGCACCGTAGTTACCACCTTCATCTGGGCCTACAGTTTCATTATCATATTGATAAGTAGCAGTTACTTTATCTCCAGGTTGAAATTCACTGAGTATGCTCTCGTCATCAAATACGATAGTACCATTAGAATAATTGATATAACCTACTTGCTTGTCTTTTGCATCTTTAAGATAACCAGAACCGTCATCCATATAAGGTGTAGTATCTGCGCTCTTACTTACTCTAACTGTAACAGAACCTGGAAGTATGGGAGTATAAGCACAAGCTAAAGAAACAGTACCATCACCCTCTGTGAGGATTTCATTCTTAATAACTCTACCAGTGAAGTTAGGATCAACACCCTGACGGTTTACAAATGGAGAAGAAAGTACCCGACCTGCAGGCGTCTCGCCCTTTTTATTTTCAGCAATGAACTTGAAATAAGGAACAAGTTGCTGACGACTCTTCATTGCCACAGAACCAAATACATCCAGGATAAGCAACTTCTGTACGAAAAGAGGAAGTAACTCAAGAAAATCTGGTCTAGCTATAATATTTGATGTATTTGTAGCACCCATTATAGATTGTTTACGTGAAGTACTCTGAAGTTGTTGAGCAAATCTTCTCTGTTCAGGAGTAAGTCCGACGAAGCTAGCAGTAATGCCCTTATTAGCTGCACGATTGTATGCACTTGCAGTGACTGAACGATGACCATTTATAGGCCTTCTGGTCGAAGCACTAACAGGCATCTTACGTGCATTTGTAGTCTTCCTAATCATAGTATTTTACACCTCTATTTATTATTATATTACAATGTGACCATATCATCTTCCTCATAGTCATCTATATCTAGTGGAACGGGTTGAGGTTCTACAAATACGGAAGATATATTGGCCGTTGATGTGCCACCTATCAATTTCTGTAGTTCTTCTACAGAAGTCGTAGCATTCACATCTAAGTGATCAAGATTCACGCCGATAATATGCGAATACATAGAGGCGTAAGCCTCTTGGTAACTTGCAATCATCTTATAAGCAGCCTCTATCTCTTTTTGAAGGTCTCTATTCTGTGCATCCAAGTTAGATGTCCTCTTCTTTGTATTAGAAGCAGCAGTGACAGTTTCATTGAGCTTAATACGAAGATGGGAAATAGTAGCATCCTTCTCCTGAAGTTGAGAACTACTGGCTGAAATCTTCTGTTTATATTTAAGGTTAGAATTTTCAAGAGATTTAATCTTATTTTCTAGAACCTTATTAGCTTTGACAATTCTTTGATATTTCCTATCTAATACTTCCATATTAGATTGAATATCAGATAGTTGAGAGGAGGTTATTCTTTCTATACTGGAAATCTTTCTTCTAGATCTAACCTTTTCTCCAGATAACTTTTTTCTTAGACGAGTGTTTTCGCTTTTTAAAGAGGAGGAACATTCTACTTCTCGTAAGTATAGATTAGTCATAGCATTGATGCGCTCATTATCCAGATCTTTCACACCATCTGAATACATATCATCGTCTTTACATTCTTCCTCACATACTTCTCTTTTATGCGCTTCGAGGGCTTTATATTCATCCGATTGCTCAGCAAACTGCGATTGAATAATGTCCAATGATTCAGACATGGTAATGCTATCCAAGTTCTCGTTAACAGCGGCGCATACTGCTTTATATTTAGCTCGCTGATTCAAATCAGTAGAAGCTGCAACTTCAGAAAAGGTTGGAATAGATTCAGGAAAAGCTGGAAATGTGACTAAGTCAAATCCCCTGAATACAAAAGTATCGGGGTCTACTGAATTATCTACTATATCTCCTGCGCCTCTTACTGAAATGCCGAAGGTAACTCCTGCATCTTGAAAAGCTTTTACTATTCTACCTACTGGGGTATCTATCAAGTCGAACTTACCTTGAACCTTACCGTCTGAATCGATATTACCTTCTCTCATAACTATACAAGCATGCTCGAAATCCATACAGTTAGGATCTTCTGGATGACCTAAGAAACCTATGTACCAGCCTAAGTCAATACCTTGTTTGAATTCATCTGAATTAAATACGTTTTCCCAAACAGGTCTAGTAATATCTAGACCATTTAGATTTGTAATGTTAGCATCAGCACATTCTCCTGTATAAGTACCTAATACAGAAAACTTAGGTATCGAAGATTCTGCTTTAACTGTCTTTTTATTTGCCAACGTAATTTCACCTCTCATTTCAAAAGTTTACTAGTTAACCTAACTAAGCCACCAACCATCAATGTCTTGGCAATCTGCTTAAGTACACCAGATTCTACAGATTCTGATAAATCTATTTCTCCTAAAGATTCTAATTCTTGATAAGCAGATGAATTAGCATCTTCTATATCTTCTATTACATCAGGTTCTACTTTAATATCAGTGGCCTCATAGTCTCCTATGATGTAAGTTGATCCTCCTATAGATAATTGGATATTATTAGAAGTCTCTACTATCTGAATATCTAAATCTTTTAACTCATCTATCTGAGTTAAAAGCCCTAAAAGAGCAGCTGGCGTAAATACTAATTCTTGCATATGTTACATCTCTCCTTATCCATAAAATTCATACCATTTAAGTTTGCCTGAATTCTCCTCTATTTTATCTAGGCCGGTGAGCTGCTTCAAACTTCCTAGTTGAATCTTCCATATAACCTGTACCACTTGGTTGATCCCTACTCTAAGTATTTGCCTATCTAATTTTTCTCTGTTATCAGCCTCTCGCATGTCCCAATTATCCGAATCCGGTGGAGCTATTCTATAACCTGCAAGAAGTCCGTTGTATCCTGTATATGAATAATTTCCAGACTCTTTAGGATTATCTTTGTTCAACACGCTCCAATCTTTTTGAGCCCAGAGACCGGCTTCGGTTATGTAGATGTAATCTTTACCTGGTTCTCTAAATTGCGCTAAAGCACCAGTGGATATCATCGCACTAAATACTACATCTATAGTTTCTGGTAATTCTGCTTCTATTTCTGGTACTACATCTCGAAATGATATAGAAGACCTCGGAAAACTAGAAGAAATCAATTCGCAATTTATAGTACTTGCAGATTCTCTATCTGCATAACGCTTGCCTAAACCCATATACGGTCTGTTATTATTTGCATTAATGTCATATCCATCTGCTCCGTATCCAGGGCATTGAGTAATGTAATCATTGTATCTCAAAACATCTATATGCGTAGATGATATTTTATCGGAAGGTTTAACGCCGACATAATTTCCATTTCCATCTACTATCTTTAAGAACTTCTTATCAGATTCAGATAAATCTGCATATATATGCTTGGTGTAATCAATCACCCCTATTCCGGCAGGTAAACCGTCTCTAGTTTCATTTTGGTTTATAAGACCCATAGTACCTAAAGATATATATTTAGGTACAAATTGACCTAATAAAGCGCTACCTTGATTAAGGACACCTTGACCTGTTAAATAATAACCTATACCTGTAAGTAATCCATTAGTGGCACTATTATGACCTACATGCGTCTGAATTACTTTATGAGTATCGGCATCTAATACCCGAAATGCTACATTATGACGAATTCCAAGGTCTTTAGCAGCTTTAACTGCATTCAAAAACTCTGCACCTCCTAATGAATAATTCTATCTGATTATTATATCAAGGGATCTCATTATCATTTAAAGTACCGTCTGGATTCACCTCTTCCTCGCAATGATATGAAATATCGGTACTTCTATATGAATTTTTCTTAACTATCTGTATAGTATATGATTTAGATATCATATCATCACCTAGAGTAGGTTTATCTTCTACCCTCCTATGAAGATCAGGATTAGTATAGCCAGTTAATTCCTTATTCATATCTTCATCATTTGCGGGTTGGGCTACACCAGGTAATTTATCTGGATTTGGGTTATCTTGATCTAACACCAATATTCCACTTCCGGCAACTCTTGGAATATCAAGGGGGTCATCCAAACCATTGTAGGTTTCAATATGCTTGTTATCCATATAATCCACCTCTATTTATTATATAAAAGGTATTATTAGTCCGTTGATTCATCTTCTAAATATTTACCTTGAACATCAGACCATATAGCATCTCCTATCTTACCCATTATTGGATTGACTGCTGGTATAGGTTTAACTGGAGTACTACCGTCCTCTACTGTATATATATCAGGTTCAACTCCAGATTTTCCTACTTCCTCAGACGTTATACCTTCTTCTCTTGTTCTATCATATCTTAGATTATAAGGCATTACATTAGGTTCTTCTTCTGGAATTATATAGTTATCATTGAAAGTAGTTACATTGTTCGGATCTACTGGAAACTCTGCATTAGATTGAGGATTGTACCCCAATCCAAATATAGTAGGTAGGAGGGATCTAACTATATGCTCATTGTTACATAATTGAAGAGAATATAGAGCTCTATATCCTCTATTTATATATCCAGAAGTTTTATCCTCATATTTAGAATTTCTATAGTATACTTCTCTTCTAGTATGATTGAATAAAGAAGTATAATTATATGGGTTGCCTTGATATCCAGATTCAGAATCATGAGTATCTTGTCTATGTAAAGCCCTATCCATCAAAAGACTATAATCCTCATTCGATAGATTCTGCATGCGAGCATAGTCTTCTCGATTATAATGACCTACATGGGTTGGACCTATAGATACTCCTAAATCATTAGTATTCGTCAATCTAGCATCTATGTATATCTTAGTTCTTGAATCATATCTGACCCCAGCATACTGAAACAAATACATTCCTAAAGGTCTCACATATTCTATACAAGCATCTTTTGGCACTTCTTCTGAAAAATACACTACATCAATGTAACCTTTTGATGTGTAAGGAGTAACATATACAGAATTTACAGGAATAGACGTATCTTCCAGTCTATCTTCCAATATATTATCATGATAGGTTTTACTTTCTTCAATGTTGCTATTAGTAGAATATGCTTTCGCCAGTTCTATGAGATTAAATTGAGCCAAATTAACTTCTGCAGCTAATGTAACGCCGTCTTTACTGCCTTTATTTCTTATCATAGACATAAAATATACGAGAACTAACCTATTGAATGCAATTGATAATCTATCATCATACTTGAATCCCATAGTATCTGCTAACATCCAAAGTAAATCAGAGGGGCATCTGAGCGGGTCATACAGATCAAAGAAATCCTCAGTATTAGATTTAGTGGTTTGTAAACAATAACCAAACCACTTTAGAAAGAATCTAAAATCTGCGCTTGATTTGTATTCTTCTGGTAATGATACATCAGAAAATTTCATAATTCAATCCTCTTGGAAAAATATATTTCATAATATTATAAAAGGTATATCAATTAAAGATAAAACCGCCTAAGTACTACAAATACTCAGACGGTAATATCTGGTGAGGCAAATTGTTCGATAAAGAAATCAACGGAGTATATATTCTGGGGCTATTACTATATCAGATCTGTTGTTCCTATCTTTATATTGACAGAAAGATATAGGGTTGAAGTAATCTGGATCGCAGTTACGCCAATTTATCACAGGATTGTTCAACGTACCAGCATCAAAGTAATCTACATTACTGTCTGCACCTCTTACTACATTGACTACTTCCATAACTGTAGGCTTTTCTCCAATATGCCTATTAGCTGGGGCAAAATACATGGCTAATGCTTCTTTCACCTTAGCTACTAGATTATCTGCCTCGTCTTGAGATAATGGCTTCTTAGGATAAATTTGACCGACTACATACCAAGGAAATACTCTCAAATAGCCAAATTCTAACTCTACAGACATGGCTTGAAGGGGCCTATAATCTCTCTTTACATTCTCTATAAATTGAGCAGGTGGTTTATATCTCATGAATTTGACATCATTTTTTATTTGAGCATTAGCAGTAGCAGGAATTCCAAAAGAAGAATTTTGAAAGTCATTATGAATTGCAAAGCACATAGCAGTATAGGTCTTGAAGTTAGCTGAGTATAGATAATTTGATGGGTCGGTTGGATCGTATCCAAGTATACTGTTCCAATCATATACTGGATCACCCTCTGGGAAATCTTGATTGGTAATATACATTTTAGCTTTCTGGGAATCAGATAATGTTGTATCTTCGTATATGGCTTTGTTTATCTCGAGGGCCTTTTGGCAATCTATTACTAATCCACAATCTACTCCGGCTTCTCTATTTAGAAATCTATTGAAATCTGGAAGAGTAACCAAGCTATCAAATGTATTGATATAATTTCTGCTGTTCTTATAAGCTTCTTTAGCAGTCTCTGGGCTTCTACCGGTTACTGTGTATGTATTAGGCAATTCTATGGTGTTAGATAAATTAGATATGGTCAGTTCTCCTGAAGTACTATCTAATATATCGTCAGAAGGTATAGCAAGTAATAGATTTTCTAATACATCCTTACCAACACAACCAATTACTCCAGAACAATCTATCCAGTATATTACTAGATATGCGTTTGAATAATCCTCCATTTGATTCAAATAATTACTTATCTGAATCTGGGCATTAGAATAAGAATCATAAGTTACTGCAAATCTAGGTTCAGGTTGGACAAATTCAGCAGCGCTGCTACATTGTACCCACCGCTCTGCTTTGAAATCTGAATCGCTAACAGTATTCTTTGCTTTCACCCATATAGCAGTAGTATCTACATGCTGAGATGGTAATCGTATTATATAATTATTTTTCTTTACTTGGGCAACTGATACAGTGTAACTTCTCAATTCTCCCTCTATTGCAACTCGAGTAACACTTTCCCCAGGTTTTAGGTATACATTATCTACACTTGTAAATACATCTTTATTTTCCGTCAATACCGTTCTTCTGCTTCTAGTTTCTGTGGCACCATAGGTACTAGTAGTTGGAAGAATATTATATGTAATTACTCGAGAATTGTTAGTGATATCAGTATAGGCGTTAAGTGTAGAAAAATTATTGCCATTGAAACCTAGATTAAATTTCAAGTATTTATCTCCGGTACTATTTGTAAAAGTTACCTCCGTTCTTGCAGCAGTATACCACCCTAATTCGTATCCAATCAATGCAAATAATTTTTCCGCATTCTTTCGTTGAGAAACAGAAGGAGCAAATATTTCATTGGCAAGCCAATCAAGATTCACCCCTAACATATTTGCTACACTTGCTAACCATTTACCTAAAACCACTCCTGGATCTGCATCTGCTTCAGGTTTCCATAATTCTGTAAGAGTAGGTACAATCTTCCAGAATTCTTGCATTATACTCTCATAATCCCTACTAGAATAAGATAGCAAACCCTTCTTACTAATTATCATTAACATTAACCTCCACATTATCTCCAAATATAGTTCGAAGACCGACAGTCATCTTTAATTTGTTATATTCTTGAGATGATATTGAATCTGAAGTATCTCCTGTAAATAAAAGACCATCTGAGAAAGAAGTCATATCGGATTTTACACATGGTTCAAATTTATTTAATTGAGATTTTATTTTATCTTTAATCATAGCCTTAGTATTATCTGTATTATATTGCCATATGTACTTCTTGAGGCCTACACCAAAATCTGGATCATTATACATTTCTGTTGGTTCTGTCATCATGAGAAGTCTACACCTGTTTACTATTGATGCGTCATCAGATAATACTGCAACTGTATTACGGGCTACGTCAAACATATTAGGAAATGCAAGAGATGAAGTCTTTGCTGACATAAGTATCCTCCTCTTTAAGGTGATGTAATGTTAAGAGAGTATCTTCCACCAGTTAACCCTATTACTAGAAAATCTGTATCATTATCATTTGTAGCAATTAAAGCTACTACTTCATCGGTCGTAGGTAGATGAGGTAGTAATAAAGATTGGTAGTAAGGAAGATCTTTATCCTGGGTATAATTTCTTACTGAATTACCTTTATATTCTGATTGAGAATTAGGACCGTGTATGTTTGGTATTCTAACCTTTATCATCAAGGTACCATCTCCGGTATATTGATACTCTTTCGCATATCCATATACTATCATATATTCACCTCAATTCCTTCTATCAAAGAATCTAACTCCCCCGTAGGTAAGAATATACACCTGACTTTCATGCCATGCAGAACTACAAATTGAAGGATTGTACATATATAGTATTCTATGCTGTACTGCCATTCCACCTTTATCAAACACATAACTAACTGCATCTTTAGCGGCTTGAGTAGGGGTATTAGTATTTGCAAAACCGTCATAACCCATTCCGGTAGGTAGATTTTCAACGGAACTACATTGGTCATATACCAATGCATCTCTTAAACATTGGGCTATCAATATAGAACCTGTCTTATCTGATCCGAATTCTCCGTTTACTATACGAACTAGTATATCACGTTCGCTACTTTTCAACTCTCTACCCTTCCATTGTTTATAGGAAGGGCTTCTATAGTTTTTATCTACCGGAGCATCCTTTATAAGCACATCACTAGAATCTGTGACTCCTCCATTATCATAACTATTACTATATAAAGTAGAAGAAGTAGCAAATACCTCAGATAAAGGACCTAACATTGTAGTATAATTCAACATAGACAACTTAATATCCGTTGATAATATAGAAGGTTCCCCATCTTTGAAATAGCATACTTCTCTTATTGTAGCATCGTCTTTTGTATTCTCAAATTCATATAAGGGTGCTCCTCCTATAGTTAGATTACCGCTTATATCAGATATATCATCAGTGACTCCGCCTACCTTATGCCACTTAGGTCTAAAATATCCTACAATACATTTATCAGTTACATCGTAAGTTCTAGTAGTTACTTTAGATTTTGAATTACTGTCCGCTGTAGCATTTCCAGATGTGAATTCAAATTTATTCCCATTAACAGATGTAACTATTCCTACATGGCTGCAATCATATATATTAGATGAAGTACCTCCAGAATTCATAGTGCCACATATGTCTCCAACTTGGGGACCTGGAGTATCACCATGGTAAGGTCCTCTATAGAAGGTGCCCATACTAGGTACACCCTTTCCAATAATCTCACTTGTGATCCAACTTTCATATATTACCTTACCTAAAATTCCAGCTTCTTTTGCGCAAGCACAGATAAAAGCAGCACACCAAGGTTGATTCTTGCCTATTCCGACTTTACTACAAGTCCAGCTATTGCCTTTGCCTACTTGAGATTTAGCAGCATTGATGAACTTAGCAAAAGGTGTAGCATCAGAAGAGGAGATAGTCCCAGAACTTACACCTGGATTATATATGAATCCCTGTAACTGATACGCAGATGTATTGTTGGTGTATAAGGGTGGGTAAAGCTTAGAGAGGTAGAAATTGGAGCCTCCCCAAGCACTGTTAGAGGTTAAGATAGATCCATCTTCATAAATCTCCTCTACTATTGCAACATGACCACCCGCACCTCTTCCCCAATCGGTCCAACATACGACAGCGCCTAACCTGGGTTTACTCTTACTTCGAGTATAACCATCTTCTGTATGACCGTAGAAATCTCGCGCATTACCAGTAGATAATTTTGGATATTTACCAGATATCTCCCAGAATCTTCCGAAAGCATAACACGTACAATTAGGCATACCATAGTTAGCTTTGTAGAAAGGATTACCACTGTAATAATGTTTATCTGAAGTAGATGGTTCGGTTTTTCTAGGAATAAATTTATCAGCCACGGTCTGCATTCTCCCCCTTTCCACTTAAGAAGAATGAGGGAGTTAATAACTCATTCAACTCTGAAACATCACTTATATGATTCACTAACCATAAACAATAATGATCAGACCATCGAGTCTCCCAAGATATGCTACCTAGTTGACCTTTAGAACAAATTAGACCTATCTTATTTATGAGACCTAACCTTACTAATTCTTCATAGTAACGCTGGAGTATGTTATCATTTACAGATTTATTGTTAGTGAAGGTACATTTTAACCAAAGTCCTAGTTTTGGAGGATATAGGCGCACACAAGGTCTTAATTCCTCTATTTCATTATTAGCATCTGAAACACTCTTTGCTAACATTTCACAATACAAGCCCCAAGGAAGTCCGGCATCCTTTATACCCTTTATTTGTGATTTCAACTTTGGGCTTCTATAATCAACCTTAAGGTGGGATTTATTGAATAATTTTCCAGCCTCTACTAATACCCCACATACTCCATAATCTTTCATCTTATTCCATTCTTTAGAACTTATAGTATGGGTATTTCTGTCAATTGTAATTATATATGGATTTAAAGATTCTACATCAACTGTAATAGATGGAGCATTCCACATATCTGAAGTATAGTCAGAATCGTCTGCTAATAGGTCTACATTTGAAACTCTTACTCCTGTGGATGGATCTTTGATTATCTTATTACAGTCAACATCTCCATGTATACCGGGTATGTTTCCTTCAAAACTAAATTGCCATATATCACAATCTATAGAAGGAGAAGAAGCTCCTGGAGCAGCGTGCCATATAGAACCTAATTTTTTGATTTTATTTAGGTCTAATAAATTAACCGCCCAATTATAATTTGCATATACTCCGGCATTTAATCCACCATCAATTATGGCCTCCATAAAAGCAACTGCGAATTTGGTCAAAGTTGTCTTTCCAAATGTCTGTTGCCAATCATACTCCATATCGTAATATATAGGTAGGTCAAATGATTTACCTTTAACATATTTAAGACACCTTGCAGCTTCTTGAGATGCGCCTTCTACTGTATTACAAGCACAGAAAAAATAACCTCCTACTTTTAATCCAGCAGCTTTAGCAGATTTATAGTAGGATTCGAATCTATTGTCCTTGAACGTACCTTCTCCAATTTTCATAATTACTGAAGTGATACCATAATTCTTTACTTTCTTAAAATCTATATCTCCATTCCAAGATGAGATATCTATGCACGTAAAATTAATCATTGTACACCTCTAGGAACTAATGGACATTGTAGAATAATTTTCCCAGTTAATACGTCTAATGGATCATGCTTATAATATGTATATTCTTCTATCCTTACTGGCCAATTAGAATCACATTGAAATTGAGTAGCATACTCAAATTGGCCTCTACCATATGAAGTATCGCCGACTTTATCGGAAGGGTGGATATACTGACCAGTCTTAACATCTACGGAATTTAGATTACAATATCTCAATATAGTAGAAGAATCGAACCTTACAGTGACTACATATCTATTGTTAGAATTCTTCTCTACTGAATAAACTGACCCATAGCACATACTATAGAAAGAATCAGTCGCTATCTCTATACATTCATTTAATCTTTTATATTTCTTAAAATCTGGACTATTTTTACTATCAATATAAGGACAAATTATGATAGCATCGGATTTGGTTATTTCACAGTTCTTAATGACCATAATTACTCCTTATAACGTAGTCATATGTTCAAATGTAGGATACATGATACCAAAATCTACCTTGTATGGGCTTTTGATATTAGGTGTAGTAGTAAACGAATTTGAACGGTAGTTACTACTTCCCGATACAAATATACCTTGCATAGATGCAACCGTAGAAGCTGAGCTCATGACTAACCTCTGAATCTTCAAGGTAGTTATAAATGAATTTGCTATTGTATGAGATACTGATATAATATTATATATACCAGTTACAGGAGAAATGGTATTTCCGGACATGACTAATAAAGAAATAGGTTGGGCAATTTGATATGCCTTTACATTCCCTGGAATCTGTATTGTAAAATCACCACTGAATTGAGATGCTAGAGCATTAAGATCATTTATGATATTTACAGTTTGAAATACCTTCGCCAATGAACTACTCCAGCTATTTACTACTTCATCTTCTTGGGCTATTGTATTACCACTACCATCTACAGAGAATCCTACTTGAGAAAATCTCATATCAGTCATATTATAAGCTACTCCATTATAAGAACCATTCAAAGATAATATATTAGAATTAGATGTCCCGTATTCTAATATATCAGATACCTGAGAAGTTGCAAGTCCCGCATTACTCTTATAGTGAATTACTCCCGGTTGGGTCATAGTAGGTTCATCTACCCAATAAGAAAATGAGGAGCATTGAATAGTATTATCTGTTAAACTCTTCTTTAAATATTCAGATACTGGAGTTACTGTGGTATTATTGATCACCTGACTCAATTTATTTGCTTTAAAAGTATTTAGCCCAGCAGCATCTCTACTTGAACTATAAGATTTAGATAACTTCAATAATCCGGGAAAGCTGTCATAATCATCTTCTCCATTATAAGTACCTCTTACATATTTCTTGAAACTTGTGGTCAAAGCTCCATGCTGTACTAGAGTAGGGGCATCATTGTGATCTATATCCAACTCATAATAAGAATCTGCTTTGATACCCTTTGCCAAAGCTTCTACTAGAGCAGAGGGTTGAACTATGCCACTTACCTCAGGTATTCTTAATACTGGCATACTGCTTTGGATGGCCAATGACGCATAACCTTGTATTTCATACTTCATATATAATCCAGATGTAGCTACCTTAAATGTCAAGGTAAATCCTTGATAAGAAGTATACTCGGATATGTTACCATCTTCGTCCAGCCATCCAAATATAAATGATACTGGTATCCCACTGGAGTTTGCATAAGCACTAGCATCTTGAGCTGCAGTATACAGCAATGCTTCAAATGCTGCAATATTTACCTTTTCTCTATCACTTCCAGATACTACGCAATTTAAAGTCCAAGAAGTCATAGAGGTAATCTCGCTATTAGATAAATCTAAAGAAGTAAAAGGAGAAGGTATCTTGAGACCGAATTCAGTTATAGATACTCCTGCCAACATAAAATTGACAAAGGGTTGTCTTTTCATACCAAATCATTCCTCTCCAAGATTAAGTTGATAAGGTGAAACCGAAGCCAATATCTCACCATTTGCAAATAGAGCAGATATAGATTTAGGTATAGCTAACTTTTGACCCTCTCTAACCGTGTAACCATCTGATATACCATTGAAATATGCTATCACCCAGCTATACATAGGAGAACCTAAGAATTTCTGAGATATGATATCTAATCTATTCTCTTCAACATATGGTACTTGGTAATATTGTACTTCTACATTAGAAGAAAAGTTATTAGGTATCTCTAATGTAACTGACCTTTCAGAATCATGAGGATTGTGAATAACTTGACGAAGATCCTTGTATCTACTTATATGCTCAAAATCCTTACAAGTGGTATATTGGATTCCTCTATACTCTACTTCTTCATAAGGTATTAAAGTATCGTAAAATTTCATAAGGATCACCACTCTTTTACTTGATCATTATTTTGCTTCATTAGTTTCTGGATCAATTTGGGAAGCATCTGCCTCATCACGAGTTATAATATTTGAATGCTTATCTAATTTACAGGAACCACATTCTGGACAATAATTGTAAAGAATAGCATATTTCTTACCGCAACGAGGGCAAGTATAAATATGTCTGGTATAGGTTTTGCCAGAACCATCCTTAGATTCGCATTTCCTAGAGGTCTTGATCCAATAAGTCGGCTTCAATTCAGCAAGAAGCACAGATATACACGTGTAAAGTAGTCTTGTACTATGTGATATAAATTTTTTAGATCTGCGCTTGTGTACCTCGTTCATCAATTCTTCTGGAAATCCTCGATTAATTTTCATGATTATTTACCTACTTTCTAATAATTTATCCGATTAAGCCTTTAGAGGCAACGGTACTATAATTAAGAGGTATACTTGATACCGCTATAATAGATAATGTAAGTACACAATGTAAATACCATCCATCTAATCCAATAGGACCATCCCACGTAACATCTACATTGGTAAGTACTCCTCGTATTAAAGGAGACCCATTTATATATAATGTAACTAACGAAGTATTTACAGAGGAACCATTATATTCTGGATAGCAATTTGCTTCACAGAATCTGATAAGTTCATTGCATTTACCATCTCTATGATCTCCTGTCCACATATCTCTATGCATATCAAATTTAAAAACATTACTATTTCTACTAGAGGATCTATACAATTGCCATGGTTCATATTGATATAGCATATCCGGCATCTGTTCATACGAAGCAGCTACACCATCTTCATATACTTCGGGATACACAGGAATATCTATAGATTTATCTGATAAAGAAGAATAAAGAGATATCTGACCCCAAGGAATATTGAACCACTCCATAGGTTGTTCTACTCTTAAACCTAAATCCGCTAAAGTAGCCGGTTTAGCAACGCTATATTCATTAAATATAGAAGGATCTATTGTATGCGGATATGTCGATAATTGATTCAAGGCAGTATCATGAATCACCTTAGATACTGGAGTATCATTTCCTAACAGAGTAGAAGCTGAAGAAGTATCAGGTAGAATGATGCTTTCTGGTATCTTAAGCATACCTGGAAAGGTTCCGAGATTATTATATATTACCCAATCATCCTCACCCATAAGGGCTGCAAGCTCAAATACATCAGAATCAGTAGACATTGAATTTAACAATGTATATTTACGTTGCCAAGGTAACGTAGATGAACCATCTTCGTCCCCTACTGTAGGAATATCACCTATATTATTAGTATTTACCACTCCAATATCCAAAGCATCTTTACATACTCTATTAAATTGCATACCTATATTAGGAGCTCTATTTAAATTATTTACTGCTAATATATTATCTACATTTTGAGGACCTACAATATCTATTAATTCTTCAAGTGTCATAGAATCACTGATAGGCAAATACTGCATATATTAACACCCCTTCCCTATAGGGCTCACCTGATTCAGCCTTAAGTACTTGAGAACATGAGGCTCTCCAAACATAGTAGGAGAACGATTTCCTTTATCCTCTGATGGTAACTTTCTGAGCCAAATCTGACTTATCTCCAGGCATCTTCTTGATATAAGTGCATTGAACTCATCATCTATATTATCCATACCTAGCATCACAAAGAAGTCGTGTAAATCTTGTTTATCGCTCTTTACACTAAGCACCTCACCCATCATGTATGAATACATCCAATCTGGTAATGTATAGTAATTAGATGAAGTAGATTCATTAGATTGATATTTCTTGAGCTGCTCAATATGGTACTTCAAACTATCTACTAAATTATCATAAGGGATTCTCAATGAATTATCTAGTAGAGGATAGTTGTCATAGAAGAAGCAAAATGAATTTTCTTTATCATTAAGAAAAGCATCACACATCTCTATATCAGAAATAAGATGATAAGGATAATTAGGTAGGTAACCTATCCTAACATATTTCATCTTTATTATATCGTGAATAAAAGAACTCAAGATATAACACCTCCGGAAAAGATATGAAATTCTCCAGAAGACCAACCAGGTATGTTAGTGGATATGTCACTATCTATCCAGGAGGTATCTGCTAATATAGCTATGCTTCCATCTGTGACAGAATCAGAATTAGAGTCATATGATTGAGTAACAAATGTAAAATTAGTATCTGTTAATCTTTGTTTATCGCCAGAAGGGTAGCTGGAAATATAATTACCAGTAACTTTTAACTTCCTGGATAAACAACTATCAGCATATTGCAGCCCAGCCCCTTGAGGTAGCTTGACAGATTTAGAAATTATAAATTTACCTTCAACTATATTAACGGTACTGGAATTCTTCATCATAATCTGGCAACCAATTATACTTCCGTCGGAACCAAATGTAAGACTCTTCAATGAATAATAATAATGATAATCATTTACTACTGTCTCTGTCCAACCTTCCACTGATTCAGTAGAAGTATATGCTTGCTCATCTATTACTGTCATATTATCTACTAGTAACTTAGGATCACCACTGTCATATCTTTCATACCACAACTTCAATCCATCTACTATAGGCCTCAAGGGCGTGTTGACTCCATCTACCATTGTATATCCATAAACTCGTTTAAGCTTGTCCATAACAGCTACATCATAATATAAGCAGCAGTTATCTATATTTATAATCGGATAGCTTATCGAATTTGAATCTTCTCCTGCATATCCACCTATATTACTATCAATTCTTATTTTCTGGCAATTCTGAATATTTATAGTAGTATTTTTATCAGCGTTTCCGTTTATATGAAGATATATTGCGGTGCCAAACCTGCTATCAATATTCTTAATTGTTAAAGTATTAGGAGAATCTTCTTTCTGCAAAGTAATATTAATATTTATGATGTAGGGGTTACTGCTATTTGTAGACATCTGGGTACTGTTTGGAAAAGCTATTCTATCATTTATATAATCATCTACATACAGTTGAACTTCCTCAGTAGTTAAACCAGCATCAATAGTTATATCTTGACCTAATTGATATGCGGCTACTCCAGACCTAAGTAAAGTATAATCCATAAGTCTTAGATGACCGGTTTCATCTAAATATACATATCCGTTATCTAGATGACTATTATCATCTGGTACATTATAAAATCCACCAACTATGTTTTCTTCTGCGAGACCTATCTGCTTTGTTAATATAATAGGATTAGAATAAGATTTACTTGAAGTAGACATAGTTACATAATAATATTTTTGATTTTGATATACCAAAGTAAAATAATCTTTGTAAGGTGTTCCGTTATATCCACCGGCATCTAAATTAAATTGATTTTTCACCCATTCAATATCATGCAATCCCGGGTCCTCGTCAACCTCAATTCTTTTTAATTCTACCCCAACAGGAGGTTCAGAAAATAATAGAGTACCAACATATCCCCAAAGAGTTATGTATGCGTTGTAATACTTTTCTTTTTTAGATAGAAAATCAAGATTCTTTGATTCATAATCAGCCTTCTGAGATCTATACACTTCTGACGCAGAATTATATAATCCAGTAACATAAGATAATAAATCCTTCAGATAGGACTTTATGCTATTTATATCACTATTTAAAGTATCTATATCACTGTAGCTGGTCGAAGAATCATATAACTTCTTTACAGCTTTGGACAAGCTACTTATATTTGTTGTTATATTAGTTTTATTTTCACTATTAGATAATTTATCTACATTTCCGGATAAGGTTGATATATTGGAATTTATGCTTGATATATCAGAAATTATGGTATCTATATCATTTGCAAGATCGTTGAGGTTCTTATCAGAAGAATCCGACTCTAGGCCGTATATTACAGAGTTCAACCTGCCCCTAATAGTATCTAGATTATTCATCAAAGTTTCTGAATTGTCCATATTGGTCTTTGAATCATTCATGGCAGATTGAGATGAATCCAGATCGGACTTCAATTGCACCAATATTTCATTTTCCATAATAGAATTCGCAGCATCTTTGGTAGGAGATATAGATTGAACTACGCCACCTTTCACCATATACATAGTAACTGGAGGATCGCTATATCCCAAACTTTGGTCAGAACCAACCAGAATATAATATCCAGCTTCCCAATTAGGATTTATATCTGGTAATTCTGATACATTCGATATACTTTCAATGTACCCTATATACTTACTGTCTGGAATAGTATATATCTTATCAACTACCTTCTTGTATATATCTTTTATCTTGTCAGTAAAATTCTTATTTACAATACCAGGGGAACCTGAATCATAATTTGCGATAGGTAACTTAAGATGTACAGGTATGTAAGGATCTGTAGTGCCATCCACTTGCTTATGAGGTAGATAAAGACGCGCATCTCTATCAGTTGTTATGAACTTAGCGCCCTCTCCTCTGGCATTAGGATCTATCAACTTATAAGTACCAGGTACAGATGATTTTGTAGTTGGGTCATTATCCCATACTACTAAGCTATCAGTAGCCCTACACCACGTATCTTTATCTATTCCCTTATTTGCAAATACATATAGCTCATTAGGTTGAAGACCTGTCTTATTTATGAATGTATCATCAACGAAATCTTGAATATCACTTAATCTATCCGCTGACATAATTTTAATCTTATCATCGTTCTGGCGTATATCAGATATAGCACCATTAGCAAATCTAAAGGTACCTAATTTGATGTGGGCTGTAACTAGATCTTCTCGATTTGGTACATCCTCCGGTAAATTAAAATAGTTGCTATCTCTGCCAGAAGCACTGCCGCCTTCCCATTCTGGAAGAATTACTATCTGAATCCCATCATACATCATGTCGGAATTATTTTCAGCTTTGATACTACCAACCATCGCAGATTTACTATCTACATTATACATGGCTCGGATACCTACACATAATTTACCTTTTAGAGGAGACATACCTTCCGATATATTCTTAGCATTTGCCTCAGCAATATCTATAGATATAGGTACCAATAATTCTACATAATGGCCGTTTATCAATGCTTTACCACTACTTATATTTAGAACAGTACTACCTACCGAAGTCTTATCTAAACTGAAATCATCTTTAGAATGAGTATAAGAAGGGCCTATCATGTAGGTTACTTGAGGTGATGTTGCTATACTTTCCCTCGATCTTAAATTAAATTCTGTTAGAAGCTGACCACCTGCCGTACTATTAGTTATAGGAAATATATTTGTACTTCCTACTGGAAAAGCTCTGAATAGGGCCATATGATTATATACCTCCTCGAATATCTTATATGTATATATTTATATAAGGTGGTGATACCTTATCAAGTACCTCCTAATGATAATGATGCTAATGCATCTGAGAAAGATAAGGTACCAGCTGTTTCATTAGTGTTCTGTACAATGGCTAATAATTGAACTAATATCTCTGCCAATAAGGCATTTGTTTGAACTACCGGATCTTTAAGATCAGTCTGATTTTTTGTAAGTATCTCGGCTAATGCTTGTATAGCAGTATCTTTATTATCCTTTTCTTTGTTCTGAACCTCTGCTACTTTACTATAATAATTAGTACCTATTGCAGCATCATATACCTTATGAAGTATAAAGTAATCTGTGAAAGATCGGAAGAAGTTATTCCATCCGTTAGTATCATTTCCTAAAGAATTGCTCCAGCTTTCATAGAAATTATGCCAATTGAAATAATCTCTAAAAGTGCCCCAACATTCTAACCAATTATCAAGCCTATCTATTATACTATCTAATCTAAAATTAGTTTCATTTATTAGTTCTACCAATTGTCTGGTGTATTCTTCTTCAACTACCCAGAATTCTCTGCCCTTATCTCTGAAGTCTTGCTCATCAACATATCTATCTGATACCGCTCTGGTGCCTTCTTGAGTAGCTATGGATTCAAACCTGCTTCTTACTTGACTTTCAGTATATCCTGCAGCTTCTAGAGCCTCTGATAAATTAGCTATCCCAAAGTCAGAAGCAGAAGCTGCCCAATCATCATATGTCTTACCTTCTTGGACCAATTTAGTAATGTATTCATCTTCTAGCATCTTACTCAATTTACTAGTTGCTATTGTCTGAGATACATTTACTATATTATTCGGTGGTTTAGCTACAAGATCACCAGATTGATATGAACTACCATAAGCACTTGCCGCGGATTTACCTAAATCACCCCATTTATACTTTGAATTTATATCATTATAATTTGCACTTGATCGACTGGATAGATGACTATAACCAGTACCAAGTAATTCATTCAGAATATATGTTGGGTCGCTTGCAATCACGCCTAGAGCTCTATTTAATCTACGATAATCCGATACTGATCCATAAGCAGATACTCCACCTAACATATTAACTAGATCGTCAGTTATATTTAATAACTGACCTCTTGTAGTTAATTGATACATAGATTCTGGATTACCTTTACCTACCTTGCCTAACTCTAATACTTGGCGTATATCAGACTCTTGGGCATACCCTTCTTGGATAGTAGATACCATATCTCCTAACTCTGCAAACCAAAGCGCAGGATTGAGTATCTTAGATATATTATATATGGTCTCTCTAATACCTTCAAGAAACTCTAAAGCAGCTCCTTTTAATTCTACTGCATATGTAGATTCCTGCATCTGTAAAGCTATCTGCTCATCCCACATATGCTGCTGAATAGCTCTAGCAGCCTCATTATCCAGTACAAGGGCGAGGCCTTCTTCAATCATGTATTCGTTTATCTGCTGATTACGAAGTTGCTCAGCAGTTAAAGTGGTCTCTCCAGATCTTAATAATGCCAGATTTTCATTCAAGGCATTATTATTTACATCCATATTAGAAATAGCTTTGGCCAAATAGTTGAAGTCTATTCTGGCAAATGCATCCATAGATACACCAAATACCCCAGACAATCCTTCTGCTACTTCCATGTAGTTATCGTTAGACATATTCTGCATATTAGCAAGATTGGTAAATAAAGTTGTAAATACCTTCTTCGGGTCATCTGCCAATGCCCTTAAGAATTCGGTATTAGACGCATTTATACCTGCTAACGAGCGAAGTGCTACAATCTCAGAGGAATTACCACCGGTCGCAGCTTTAACTATTACATCGGTGATAGAACTGGTTAAATCGGGAGCTATTGCACCAGTTATGGCTGCTACCGAAGTAAGTACACCTGCAATGTTAGAAGGGTTACCACTTTTAGCAGTCTGAGATATCTTTACAGCATCTTCAAATAGATTTTTAGCGTTAGTGAGTCCGGTAGTAAAACCACCTGCTAATTGTCTATCTGCGTATAAGATATCACTTGCAAATAATTCTAATTGTTTATTTGCATATTCTATGGCCTCTTCTTGAGACTTACCAGCCCTTATAGCCCAAAATGCTAACGAAGCATAAGTATCTGCATATTGTAGAAAATCCTGAGTAGGGATCTCTGCATTTAACTTTGTAGCTTGATATGCAAATTCCTCTGCAACTTTACCACTCAAACCCGCTTCTAATACAGAAGATAAAGAAGTAGTTATGTCTGCAGAACTAATTACCTTAGTTAAACCCTCATCTCTTAATCTTTGAGCAAAATTACTAATAAGATCTTGTAGGTCAGATTTAGAATAACCTTGAGTAGCGTTTATCTTCTGAAGATTAGCATCCCAAGTATCATACATCTTCTGAGCAGCAGCTTGCATTATATCAAAAGGAGTCTTTATTAAGGTTTCTACATCACTAGACAAACGCTTTTTGGCTTCTTCTACTGCTTTCTTTCTACTCTCATTATATCTATTGCCAGATCTCTGAAGCTCTCCAAATAGTATCTTAGTACCTTCTATAGCAGGAGCTAGAGCTTCCATAACTATAGTGACAGCTACTATTGCAGCCAACAAAGGCAAAGCTTTAGACGCAATCATGGTCACTGCTTCTCCTAAGCCTGCTATGATAGCTTCTAACTCCATAGCCCCAGAGGCTACCTCTGCGGCCTCTTCTCCGCCTTCTATTAAAGATAATCCAACTTCAGTTGTCTTTGGAGCATTAGAGGCTATTAAATCGGTAGAACTAGATTCTGCCGCTACAATAGATTTCGCATTATCCCCTAAGCTTGATTCTGCTACATCTTTCAGCTCACCTGATAAATCAGTAATAGAATTAGACTCCTCCGGATGCTCTATATTCGATTGAGCTTTATCCACTTCAGGTAATTTTTCTTTGTTATCTATCAATACATTATCGGCATATACTGTTAAATTTTCTACTGATAATTCTGCAACTTGTCTTTTTAATTCTTCTGATCTGGAAGTTTCCTTTTCTACATTATTTACAGCTTGATTTGTATAACCTTTTACAGTTTCCGCGCCTACATTTCTAACATCTTGCGCTTTATTATGATTACCGAAGCTTACATCAGGCTGATTTGGATGCGATTCATTATATTTAGCAACACCTTGATTAAAGGCGTCCTTTATACGTGAAAAAGCATTATCTCCGGCTTTGGTCATGTCCCCTAGTAATCTACTACCGATATCTGTAGATCTAAATTTATTTATTAATGACCTTCCGAAAGCTTGACCCAAAGTCTTAGGTACATCTTCTAGATGCACCCCCATCATATCGGCAAATTCATCTAAGCTACCTCTAACTTTTTTCTTAAAGTCAGACGCGCCTAAAGCTTCCATAAGAGATTCTCTTATGCCCTCACCAAAATCACTTGTAGCACTTCCGTATCCACTTCTTCTACGTCTGGAGTTTCTACCTGGAGCATACCTCATATCACTCCAAGAATCACCACTACTTTGCCTACTTCGAAAATCACTTCTATTAGGCATACTATTTCGAGCATTAGCAGCGGACGTATGTCTACCCTCTCTTAGTAACTGACGAAGTGAGTCGTCTATAGATCTCAAATATTCTAAATATTCCTTAGAATAATAAGGATTGGCATTATCTTTGACATTAGAATCAGTATCGCCAGAATTCTTAGGATCATTCATATAACCATCCATAACATCTGCCATAAGTACTCACCTCCTATAATAAAAATAGGGTGGATATAAAATAACCACCCTAGATACGTTATCTCTTCTTTGATTTGAGAGCCCTATCCCGAGCTTTTATCTCCTCGTCAAATATCTTCACGTATTTCTTTCTTACAAATATAGGTTGTTCCATAACCCATTCTGCAGATACAGCACCTTCGGAAGCCCTAGATATAAATAATGTTTCATCAATTATATTCTCATATAGCTGCTGTCTTATCTCCAGATAAGTTTTCATCTGACCCCTTACCTCTATCGAGTTTCCATCTCCGTAGATCTCCCAGGGTCGGACGAAAAAACTTATCGTTTGTCAATGCTATGAAAGCAGCTTCTTTGTTACCACAATTAGGACAATGAGCTATTCCACCAGCCCTTAGGCCGTAGTCAGACAGATTAAGTACCTCATTCTTAAGGACAACATAATCCGCTGGAGACATCTCCTGCTGAATCAAAAGTTTAACTTCAATGGGTGTAAGGTTAGATTTACCCTTAATAGACTTTATCATATAGCAAATTCTGCCGAGCTCTTTATTTATACTACCATCACTATTTAAGAATGCTTTATCTTTCTCCCAGTTCATCTTATCTTGAATAGTAGGAAGTTTGATAATTACATCTCCCTCAAAATCCAAAAATTCATCTCTTGATATTTTAATTTCATTTACAAAACCATCAGGGAGAGCCTTTACATTTATCGTTCTTAGGTCTACAATATATTCACCATAAGATGTTTTATGACAATCACTACAATATATTGCATTTGTTGTGTAGTAAGGCCCGAAGTTAAGAAATCTCAGGCACCTGCATAACCAATTATAATCAATCTCTAATAGATCTTTACAACTGATATCTTCGACTATAGCAGACGGTAAAATCTTATCGAGCATAGTAGCATCGAAATCTTCTCCACTTACATATTCTAATTCGGATACAGTTGGGATACTCGTGATAGTAATTTCATCTGGAATATCCGCATACAAACCCTTACCAAGCAAGGTCACTTTTTCTGACATTGTAGACGGCATAGATAATATCTCTCCTAACAGTTTTAGATTAGATTTATATTAATATAAAAGGTTTAAGTAATATCATCAACGATCTTGACTAACCTCATGGATTATCCAAATGGTTTGATAACTTAAGTTGATCAAACCTTAATATTTTAATTATATCAACTCTTTTATAGTTATATCTATTTTATCTTCTTGATTTCTACGCATATCGAAAGAATACTTACCTTTAGCTATCAAAGACGCTCTGACGTTAGGCCACCAACTGCTGTATTTATATGTATAATTGTCGATAGTATGAAGCGTGTATCCAGACTCTTCTGAAGTTTTTACAATCTGGCCTAGATAAGAAATAACATCATCCATATCACATCCGGTGATATTAGAAAAAGAATGACCAATTATAAGATTGATCAACTTAGAAATAGTACCTCTAAATTCAATATGTATACAATATCTTTTTCCTTCCATGATCTTAATAATATCCTTTCTTATTTATCAATAATGATCAATCGAAGTCATGTTCACATATTTTAATCTGACTGTTCTACATTTACATCATCAAAATCTACAACAGCAACTGGTGATTTCTGATAAGATTCAAACTCTTCAAACGCTAGCTCTTTGGCTTCTTTTTCAGAATCTGCTTCTACCCAATATTCGAAATATTTAGTAAATGTTACAAGATACTTCATTTGCAACCTCCAACCATATTATTCTTTATTTTTTCTTCTGTATCTTATAATAGATATAACGATAATAGTAGTCATGATAAAATAATCCATAGATAAAATAATTACTGATGACAATGAGCTGACTTGTGAAATATGAAAATTCATATCCAGATAAATATAAAACGAAGAAAACATGAGCCCTATGATAGATAAGGAGATACAAATTAAATAATATATAGAAGTGCATTTAGACCTATCATTTCTGACATGACCACGTTTAGATTCTATATTTCCTTTTGCATCTGGACCATAATTCTCTAAAATCATTGACCACATATGAACCTCCTTAAACAAGTTTTTACCATCTTTATATTTTTCTTTCTAACTCTTCTCTTCTTTGCATGTATCGCTAGATGTATCACCCAGTTGTTTGGAAGAGAATAACTACATTGATTAAGAGCTTCTCAAGCGTTGTTGAAAGCTTCAATTAATGATTCATTATTCACCTTTAACCTCTCCTTTTAAGACAAATTTTTCAATGGTTTCTTCAGCCCATTTAATTAATTGTTTTTTCTTAAATCGTTTAGTGCAATCTCCTCGAAACACAAGCTTGTCATTTTTTAATATGTATACATCATTACCGTTGTAACTCTGATGAATTGTATAATCTTTAACGTGTACCGTCATTCAATCTCCGACCAATCTAAGGCTTGTCCACAGCATTCGCAATAATCATCATTGACAACATTGTCACAATCAGGGCAATAACCAAGATGGATTTCACAATTGAATTCATCATATTTATTTGGTTTCTTCGGTGTCGACTTTTCTTTCAATTCCTTGACTTTCTCAATAGTTAAACCGATTTCGTCAAACTGCTGCTTGAATTTAAGGGACGAGATTGCTATATCCTTTACATTATCTGGAATAGTGTTATGTTCTTGAATATATTTAATTGCTTCCTGTGGTTTCATTTTTCCTCACCGTCCTTTACACGATTTGGTTTTGCTCCAAGCGCTACTCCAAGGATGTATGGAGCTAATTTCCCTAATGGAACATTAAATACAATCCATATCAATAGGTTTTTCATTCCTGTTCACTCCTTAACAATTACTTCTGCAATGATAATAAATGTATGTTTTGTAAATCCTCGATCGGCGTGTTTTGCCGATTGCTCTAGGTGGTCTTAAAGACTTGTCCAAAGACCCCAAATAGAAAGATACTTTCTACTTAATTTATAAAGATCTTCGGTATATACATCTATTAAATCATCAAACATTATCAACTATTCTCCTTATATCCCTGCCGACGCAAAGTATGCCCAGCTTGCAAGCACTCCGAAAAAGAATGCAAATACCGTACATAGAACTGCACAGTTTTCTAATCCATTTGAACGCTTTGCTTTATAGAAACATATAAAAGCGCTTATTGCACTTAATAAGAACAAAAAACAAAGAGCTATAAGGCCTATATATTTAAATTCTAGAATATTCACGTCTCAACACCATCCTTGCATATAGATAAATTCTCTACATTTTAGATCAACACAACTTAGACTTTTCTGATTTATTCATCTTTTTCATACAATTACCAAGTTTTGAAACTACCCTATGTAACTTGGTCTTTGTTAGCAACTCAGTATGTATCTCAATACTAAAATTTCAACAACTTGCTCGAAAATCATACGGTTGTTCCAATATACATGAAATATGAGCTCTTCCATCTGGTGACCCATTTCTCGCTGTCACGGGTCCACCACAATATTTACATTTACATATTAACACTATGCATCACCCTCGTTAATAAACTACTTTTATTAGATCCTTATAAATACTTATTAATAATTCTTTCTGTGTTTCTATAATAATCTTACTTGTCCCAATTATCTAATTCAACATCAAAACCAAATGATTGTAATAATTTTGTACTGTATTTATAGTGTGAACCATAAAATGTATGTGTACTTAAATATGCATGATGTTTAGCATAATTCGTTTCCGTCTCTTCTGTTTCAACTTTGGGCTCTATACGACCACGGCAATTATCTTCAACATGGATTACATATTTTCCATTATCCAGACCGTTTAATTCTTCCCAATTTTTAATTAATTTCGGCATTTGATTACCCCTCCCATCTATTTTTACAGCAAAGACAATAACTATCATATAGATTATCATAACAATAAACTGTTTATTTAACCTCTTCAATTCTTAAGTTATCTATTTTTGATCTTAATTCTAACATCAACTTGTTCACAACTCTACAGAAGTAAGGTTGACTAATGCCATACTTAGTACAGTAATAATTCCATGCCCTCTTTTCTTCATAAATTAAATCATAAATGTACTCTACAAAAAGAGACTTGAGGTCATGATGCTTAGATCTAGGATATTTTATATTATCCAAGATAGTATCAATATCTGTATATATTTCATCTAACTCTAGCATCAAGTACACATCATCTTCTGGGTCTGGAATTGTATCTCCTATAGTTATAATATCTCCGTCATCTTTAATACCCTTAACAGTATCCTCTAAATACAAAACATCACATGTACAATCATTGTAATCATTTATAGTGATATTTAGATCTCTCAATAAGTCGTCGATAGTATTATAAGGATTATCTGTTTGATATTTAAAGATTTTATATCTTAAATCAAGTACTTTCCTTGGAAATCTAATTACACCTTTATTTTGTCTTAGATAACTTGATACATGTCCCCAAATCATAGAATAACTATATGTACTAAAACTATAACCAAGATTTGGATCAAATCGGTTAGCTGCTTCAATTAACCCCATACACCCCTCTTGAAAACAATCATCATAATCTTGATTATTAGGGCGTAAATGAAAAGAATTCTGTACTATATAATGCACAAAATTAATATTGTTTAAAATAAGACCTTCAATGTCTTTATTCAAAACAGCTTTCACTTATTCATCTGACCTTTATAAGTATAATATGCTTTCATAATACGTTTTCTATCAGTATATCCGTATTTCTTCATATACTCATCCATTGTAAGTAATTCTTTATCTCTTATAAATTGTTTCTTTCTGTCAGGTGTCCAATATCCCCTTGGTTTGATATTAGTATCTTTCGCCTTACTGCAATTAGTGATTTCTTTCTTATCTTGAGAATCTATGGTCTTTGATGTGCTTATCCCCATCCGTATTTTAGAGTTGTATTTGTTCAAAGAACTAATATCATGATTAAGTTCCTCTACTGTACTGTTGTAGTATTTATGCATTCCAGAATACAGCTTTTTGAGTTCAGCTGCTACATCTCTTATTACCTTTTCATCTTTAGAAGTGTCATGCAGTTTCTCAGATTTCAAAACTGAAAGATCTGTCAATATCTTATATATCTCATCAATTTTGCTATCAATATCTTCTATATTATTATGCATACCATTATCAGTTGCTAATTTAAAGGCCTTATCGACTTTAGACATTATGTCTTCAGATAATGTATACATGTATTTACTTAGATCTTCTTTAGATACAGTATTTATTTGATTACATAATATAATATTAGGGGTTTCATTTACATCTATGTATTTTACGTTTACAGGTAAATTTCCTTTAATTGATTTTGATGTAATCTTAAATACTATTAAAGTACTGTTGTGCTCATTACCTTTATCGCTGCTATAGATTACAACAGGTCTCGCACCTCTCTGCACAGAACCAATTGTTTGATGTTTGTTTGATATACTGTCTTCCATCCACCAAACTTGACCTCTCTTATAAGTTAGAACATCGCTCATTTTATAATTCCTCCTATTTAATCAATAAATTTATACTTCTATAGTTAATAACGAAACAAAATAATTAAAATATCAAAGTACCATCAATCTAATTCTCTCAATAGAGCGCTGGCCTTTTCAAAAGCCGATTGTTTCATTACATCATCAGATTTTCTCCGCATTCGGAGAGGACAATATTTACTCGGACGTGCTTGATGCTTACCACATTTTGAGCAACAATAACTACGCCGTTTTTGTTTCTTACATCCTCGATTCTTAACTGGAACTGGCTCAACAGTATCTAAATTTACAAAATCTTGTCTATGTATTAATCTTAAAACTTCCTCTTTATCAGCTTCACTATGAAAGTTTGTCTACACAATATCGATATGTAATTTATCAACATCAATATATCTACCCAATGTACTCTCATCCTTCCTTATACTGCTCTTTTTAATTTGGAAGTTTCTGAATAAAAAGAAATAGCGTTTTCTGAAATTTTACCGTAATGATTAAAAGTATTTAAGAACTTCCCATTTATTGATTCTTGTTCAATCAGCTTATACCAAACAAACAAAAGTTCTTTATAGATACTACTATTGTTCGTTCTTTTTGCTTCATTTATAGCCTCAACTAAAATAAATCTATTAAAAATCATTCTATTCACCTACTCAAATTATTGCATTTCATAAAGTCTATTATCAATTTGTTTACTACATCAATTCCTTTTTCATATCCATCAAAATAAGCATTAAATTTAACCTGTGCCTCGGACTTCTGTTTATTCATTTCGTTGTATGCCTGTTCATCAATTTTTCTTGCTTCCTCTATTGTCATTCCTGCTCACGCTCCTTTTTCATTGGTACAACATTTGCAGTCACACTCAAATTTCTCTTATTTATGTATTTCTGTAACTTTTTTAGTTTTTTAGCTGCTGCCTACGGCGTTTTAAAAAATCTTATATAGTTTTTATAGCGTGTGATTACATATCTACTTCTCATGCGATTTTTTAAAAATTTGAATTTAAAATTGATTTTTGATAAATATCCAATATTGTATTCATTAAATACTTGTCTGAACTGTATTGCATATTTTCGCATTTGCGGTCGCCTCAATTTATTCCTATCCATTTTTATTTTCATTCCTGCTCACCTTTGTCCTCTTTGTCAATAGTTTTTCTGATTTATTTTTATATTTTCTTTAATTTTTTTCACATATGTATTTACACTTTGCTATTAACAATTTCGTATATATGTTCATCCAAATATTTATTATTATATTTCAGAACCTGATGTAAAATTATTTTATTGCCATCAAAGTGTTTGACGAAATTATCATAGTGTCTTTGAACCGGATTAGTTCCAATCATTCTCCATTCAATTCTTCTATGGTTTTTCATTAATTCTTTCATTTTCCTATATACATCAAATCCAATAGTGGAATCTTTCTTAAAAGAATACAATCTAAATTGCCATACATTGTCTGAAAATCTATCTATTTGATAGGAAAGGAAACCAACTATTTCATTATCTTTATTTATAATCGCATAATTAAAAAGATTTTCCTTTGGTGTTAAATCCGGTAGGCTGTTGCGATACGGATAACCAGTATAAAAAATCATATTATCGTCATATAAATGCTCCATAAACAATTTTTCTATTTCATCGCACTTAGATATAGCGGGAATTAACATATTTATCTTTCCTTTCTTCTAAACTATCATTATAATAGTTGACCCATAAAGTAATCAGTATCATAAGCTGTATTTATACCCAACCCCATATCTCTGCCTCTTTGCCACCTACAATCAACATTGGCATAAAACTCACTTAAATCTTGAACTAACTTGTCAGCATCAATATATCTGCTCATTTTGTTTCACGCTCCCTCAACGCCTGTTCGGCGGATTCTTTTGTGAGGAATACGTCTTTCAACGGAACTATGTATGCGCTTTGAGAACCATATTGAAATTCTTCATATCCATATTGACATATATCATCAACATCGAATGAACCATTTATTCCACTACCTAAAAACGCATAATTTTCATTACAACCAAGAAATATATATCCGGTATAACCGTCATATGAATCAATAACCCAGACTTTACTGCCTATTTTGTATGGAATTTTCACTATTTTGGATTTATCTTTCTGGTATATTGCGTTTATAGCAACATCGATTGATTTTTCTATTAGAGACTTTATTTCCTCTTCTTCACGAGATAATTCACCCTTAAATATTGAAGATATAAGCTCTTTTAAACTTAAAAGAACACTAACAGCCTTCTTAGATGAAATTTTATCGGTTGGTTTCTTCATAATTGAAAACTCCTCTATATAATATTACCAAGCATCAAAAAATCTTACACCTTGATATTCACATATAAAATTTTGACTTTCGTGCCAAGCACTATATGTATTATTCATATATAATATTCTGTGTTGTACTGCTGCATTTCCACTAAATATGTAATCTATGGCATCATAACTATCCGAATTTGGGTTACCATTATATCCATAGTACCCCATATTGACGAGGGCATCATTAGCAGAATAACCATAAGTTTGCATCGCATCTCTGATTGCTTGGGCAATTAAAGCACATCCAGTAAAACCGCCTCCGCCGAATTCACCCATTACTACACAAGCTATATCATATTTTTCGGAATTCGACAAACTAAATGCCTTAGGGTTGTACCCCGGATCAACTTTACTAATAGATAACAAATATTGCGGAGATAATTTATCAGATTGTTGAATTGTTTCAGCTTTTGACTTAACCTCTTCTGTAGGTTCGGTGACTGCTACATAAGTATCAACAGACTTCTTAACTTTCTTACGGCTTTTGCAGGTCTCTTTTGTAGATTCAGATATCTCCTCAGTAGTAACCTCTGTGACGACCTGAAACATTGATTTTTCAGTAGATTTGGTAGTATTAGTCTCGGCCTCCTCATTAGTACTAATCTTTTTTATTTCACCAACAGTTGATATAGATGTCTCTTCTTTGTTAGATGAACTACCTTTTTCATTTCCAATACTAATAACTGATATTATAACTAAACCTAAAGACACTACAGTCAATGCACATATTTTACTAAATGTAACTCTATTCAAATCTTTCCTCTTTCTATATTAGAAATTAACTATCATACCTATTCTAGATTCAATAGTTCAATAATTTAATTAATTCGATCTACGCTTTAATTTCTCGCTGGCGTAATCTTCTCGAGAGATCTCGTATAATTTTACATCGTACAAATTACCATCTGAAAGACAAACATGATCTTTATAGGTACCTACAACTCTTCCACCATACTTATGACACATTATATTATAAGATTTCTCAACAGGATTTCCAACTACCACTTCAAAATTCAATTTATTGAAATTAAATTTCTCAAATATATCCCTCAATACAATTTCTAAATCCCTTGAAAAAGTTAAAGATGGATTTTCTTCAAAATTTATTATTCCTAAATCGTATACACGATTACTGGTGCGACAGATACAGTATGAAATATAACCAATTACCTTATTATCTTTAATAGATACAAATTGGTGGGAATTATATGTATCTTGTGTAAGTTTCGTATCACTATACCAGCAATCCTCATTGTAATATTTATATCTATCGTTGAACCAAGTTGAATAAAATAACTCTTTTAAAGATTCAGAATGTTTAATTGCAACATCCAGCATAACAGACCACCTCCATGACTCAAATTAGCAAGATCAAACTTCTGCATACAGCGAATAAGATGACAAATATTATCATTCTTTTATTCTTTGATTCTAGTGATCAATAACTTCTTCCATAGTTTCTGATTCTGGAACTACTGCACGGCACTTTGAACACTTAATCAAATATGGTTTAGATGCAAGACCATGTGCACCTCTTGATATATGTAACTCTGCTTCTCCTCCGCAAAATGGGCAAGATTTTAAGCTTTTCTCTATTAAATATCCACCTTTCTTTTAGATCACTAATCTTTAAAATCTTGATATTATTTATAACGAATACAATCTCTTAAAGTACCGTCATTCATTTGGACTTTTTTACTTTGCCAATAAACACAATCCTTACATCTGACAACTTCCTGCACATCTGCGGTGGGTTGTTGATTTATTAATTCTAAAACAACGTCTTCATCAGCCGCATCATAAAATTCTGTATCCATAGCGGCAATATATAATTTATCCGCATCAATATATCTGCTCATTTTGTTTCACGCTCCCTCAACGCCTGTTTGGCGGATTCTTTTGTTAGAAATACGGTTTTGCCAAAATCATTACAGGAAAGGCAATGACAAAATGAAAGAACAATAAATTTACCGTGACTGTTTATGGATATTTGTCTCACAACATCTTCTTCAATAATCACAGTATTCTTACCATCCTGTAAAGTTTTGAAATAATATACCGTATCTCCAACCTTACACGTCAATTCAATTACTTTGGATTTATCCTTGAAAAATGAGCATCTTTCAGCACCTTTGTCAAAAAACAGATTTACCTTTGGCATAATAACAGAGTGGTTGGTGTTATAATCACATAAAGAAAAATGAATACAATTTTTACAATTCATTCTTTTGTCCTCCTACGTATTTCAGACTTTATTACTTTTATTTTTGTTTTATTGTGATATTCAGGTAATTGTGATAGTGTAGCTTTTAGTTCATCTATGCTTGCGTATTTTAAATGATTTTTAAAATTACAATCATTGCAAGGACAACTAAGAAGCCAATTAATGTTATTTTCATTCATTTAAATTTCCTCCAATAATTCGGGATTATCGTGTATGTTGCCGATAATTTCGCAGTTTAAAGCAACCTTTAAAAGATTTTGAGTTTTTAAGTAATTCTCAAAATTTGTTGGTTCGAGAAAATCAGGCACCGTGAAATTATCAACTTCGACATACCAACCCAAACACCCTGTTGGGTGATATTCGTCTTCACTTCCATCTTGATTATATTTACCGAAGCGAACGATTGAATGACAATGACAATCAAAACCGTCATATGTGTTATGTCTAACAATATCTCCCTCAAAAATCTTATTGCCGTTTTTGTCGGTCAAACCTGTATACTGTCCGACTGTTTCGGGGATAACTTCAAAACCAACGCAATAACAGCATCCCTCCTCATTTACTTTTGTGCTTTCTGAAATGTTGTCAAAAGGTACAATGAAATGCTTCCCTGTCATATCATCATATAAATGATTTCCATATACCCACTCTTTGTTATCTTCTCTTTTTCCTCTGCATAATGTTTCCATCATTTAGCTTTCCTCCAACTTACCTGTACCGGACACTGACACAAATTTATAATCTCCGCTTTGATAAATTACCTTGTTATAGCAATCTTTTAAAGTTGCATTTTCAAGTAAAATTAATTTATCTTTGTTTTTAAAGTCAATACATGGAGAAGTTATAATTGTTGATTGTCCTTTAGCTGTTTTAATCGTTGCATTGTCACAAATATATTTAATTGTTGCCCTGCCGCGAATGGTCTCAACTGTTGCGTTGTCGGAAATATCCTCAGCTGTTGCGTTGTCGTGAATACATCTAATTGTTGCATTGCCGTAAATACACTTGACTTTTGCATAACCGGAAATATCACTGACTTTTGCGTTGCCGTAAATACGCTCGACTATTGCGTTGCTGTAAATACAATTAACTATTGCATTGTCGTAAATACAATTAACTGTTGCGTTGCCGCAAATACGATTAACTATTGCGTTGCCTGAAATAACTACGTTTTTGCAATCTTTTATATAATGACCATCTCCACTGGTAATTTCTAAATTATCAACCCCAATGTGTATGTGATTTTTAGCCCATTCTTTTACAGCTTCTATCATTCTTTGTTTATCATAATCTTCTACATACCAATCAGGTAAAATATCTTGGTCAACAACAAATTTCCAATCATTTATATCACTGAATACATCTATACCCTTGGGAACAAGTTCAGCTCTAATAAATAATCTTTCGGCATTTTGACTGTTGTCATCTATACCTAATTCATCTAACATTTTCTGATGACTATCATATTCAGGTATGAATACTCTGTCTTTTAATATTATTCCGCTTTTAAATCTACACATTTAAATTTCCTCCAAATTTATTTACATAGGTTCTTTAGACAATCAATACAAAACCGCCGACTTATGATCAGTAGCTGTCGCCAGCCACTGTTCATATGTCAGCGGTTCTTTATAACCTGTATAGGCGGTGAATAATTCTTTGGTCTTTGCGAATTCTGATTTTTTCATTTTTTTTCATTCCTTTTTTCGATAATTCTTGATATCTTTGATAATTCTTGATATTTGAAGATCAGACCTTATTGATTGACCCTACATGTATATTATAAGGGCTTTTTGTCAAAAAGTCAAGGGGGTTTGAAAAAATTTCTGAAATTTTTTTTAAATTTTAATGATTTTGTAAAGATTGAAGATCAATCTTACTAATTTTGGCCTATTTGTCGAAATTCTTAGAATTTATCTTTTCCGATCCTTTAATTCTACTAGCCCAATTTTCACATTTATGAATTTTCATTTTTGATTTCTCTCATCTTTCATATATTTTATTCTATTCATTGAAACACCTTGCACAATCAATAACGAAACATAGGATTAGTTTTCTTAATCATCTGTTTCATCCTTCTTTTCTTTTGAAAACAGATACGCCTTCATATCCGGAATCACCTTACTTTTATATTTATTGTACTCAAAAGATTCTGCCTGCTCAATAGCCCTATTCGTCTCAGACATAAGAATTCCAATTCTTTGAAACTCTTTCTTACTTTCGCACCTAGCTCTAAGTAATTCTTGGAGCTTCTGAACTACTAGATAACCTTGATACATGTTCAAATGAGTATCAGGTTCTCTCAAAAAGTGGAGAACATCCTGTAACATACCTTCATAAGTTCTTAATTCCTCTCTACGAATTTCTAGATGTTCTATAAGATCGTGATTTATCTCTGCCTTCATATCAGAAATAGAAAGAGGTGCAATTGGTTCAAAGGATACAGGAGATTTGACATCTACTTCTATAGTTTGAAATTCAGATACGTAATCCTCTTTACGAATAATCTTAAAATTACGTCTGGCACGCTTACTGCTATAATTTTTACGTATGTAATCAGATGCCTCCCTGTCGCTAGAAAATAAATAAGCTTCCTCTGGATTAGATACAAAAACTCTCTTCTTTCCCTCCTCTAACTTACAAAATCTCCCATTACTATCTTGAATCATATACAACGTCCGTCACCTACTTCATTTAAAAAATTAAATACATACATAAAGTTTCACCTCCTTGATTATATTAACGAATCGACATTGAATATTTATATATTAATATATCAGATTCTTATGTGCATCACTCGATTCTAAATATTTATCATAAATATACTTCTTAGTTCAAGGATAAAATAAACCCAGAAGATTTCAACATATCTTCTGGGCATTATTTATATGATTATTAAAGATGGATACATAGCCAAACAAAATAATCTTAATTTATAGTTAAGATGTTAAATCTGCTTGGCTCATATATATTACTCGTGAGATAATAAAGGGCACCTTTATCTTGACGAGGTCTCCTCCTGTTTGGTTCATTGCACCATTATCAAGAGCACCTATCCAAGTACCAGGACAACGAATAACATCTCTAACATTACCTTGACCATCATACTTAATAAAGAATACCTGTTTCATATACTCAGAAGGTAAACCCATTCTTTCAGTATCAGGGTTATATACCAATTTTCTCCAGGCTCTTAAGGACTCAAGCACATTAGGTTGACAATAGCAATTGAGAGTCCATTCCACATCTTGAAATTGTACTTTACTTGGGAATTTAATAAGACCATTACCATAATGCACTGTAATAACGTCCTGAGTCTCTGAGATATTTCCTACTTCATCTGTACTTAAAGTAAGAAGGTCCGAAAACTCCGTAGGAGTAGTACCATCCATATTATATACCCTAACCTCGAAGTTATTAGTAGTAAGGGGTACAAAGTTATCAATACCAAGCATATGATTGGTACCCATATATAACGGAGAAAACATAATATCATTCCTCTCTTTATAGAATCGTATTTAATCTATTTATATAATCTTATTGTCATCTTCTACAATGTACTAGATTAATTCATAATTGATATCATTACTTATTGCATATTTCTCGGCATAGCTACCTTCATGACATCTTATTGTTAGGTTTGGACACTGTTTAAATGCCCAGCTACTAATCTCGGTTACGCTATCAGGGATGGTAATGGTCTTAAGACTTGTACAACCCTTAAAGGTCTCAGAATAAACATTGGTAACGCTGTCAGGGATAATTATACTTATAAGACTTGAACAGTTCCAAAACGCTTCTCTTCCAATATGCATTACGCTATTTGGAATAGTAATTCTTGTTAGATTTGAACACCCCTCAAACGCATTAGTATATATCTCTAGTACACCATTAGGGATGGTTATTTTCTTAAGATTTTCACAATTAGCAAACGCATATTGACCAATAATTTTAAGGCTATTTGGAAGTTTTATATCTGTTAAATTATAGCACCCAGAAAATGCACCCCAACCAATATTAGTTACACGATCTCCTAATCTTACATTTTTCAGGTTTCTACAGTCCTGGAATGTACCATCTTCGATAGTTCTTAGTCCACTACCTATTACAGCATCAGTTAAATCATCATATCCTTTAAATGCATAACTTTCAATGCTGGTCACATCATCTGATACTACTAAGGTCGTTCTACCATTTTCTTCAACCATATCAACCCCCTCAGGTAGGACGAAATCGGTTTTCTCGTCTTCACCACCGTCATAATATTCGTATTCGTCTATATAAGGCTCTACCGCCTCTTCTACATAGCAATCTGGGAAACTATCTAGAACTATTTCATTATAAAGATCTTCGTTTTCCATTTCCAAACTTTTAGAACTCGTATACCATAAGTTAGGATGGTCCCAAGCTCCCGCATAACTAGATTTCTCAGCTAAGTTAGCCCAAGCAACGGCGGCCTCTTCGTAATGGGTTGGATCAATACCGTATTCAGGTCCATATAGTTCTTTGATCCTACGAAGTAAAATCTTGTACTGCTTAGTTTGCTTTATAGAGTCTGATGCAGAATACACATATCTTTTCATAATATCATTCCTCTCTTTATAGAATCGTATTTAATCTATTTATATAGAAGGTTATATAATCTTCGTAGTATATGGATTCTTAATCTTTTATATAGGATCGTTCAAATAGTATCGGGAAATTCTAATTCATCATCAAGAGCCTCGTATACCTGACCATCATTAAATTCTATTAGATAAAAACCATTACCTAACCATTCTACGACTTTGCAAATCTCCCCATCACGGCGGAGCAGACGCTCTTCATAAAGATTAGTAGGTTCTTCTATATTTGAATGATATATTACATCTTTAATTAATCTTTTCATAATGAACACCTCATTAGATAGTACTTCCTATATTCGTATATAACGATATCTATAATACTTAAGAAATCAGGCTTTATACTGGTTGAGATCTGCTGAAGGGGGTAGAACCACAAGATCAACTATAATGTCGTTGATTACGCCATTAACTATCAAATAAACCTTACCAATGACCGTATTCGCATTTACCTGGTCTAGTCCATTAATATCAGCGGCCATCTTAACATAGTAACCCTCTATAGCATTCACATTCTTCATAGTATCCAGTAATGGGGTTACGCCTGCGTAGAACTTATTATAAGCCTGTTCATTATTATACTGGAAAGTAATAGAAATACCACACTTGTAAACTATATTTTCTACAGCATCTACTAAGAATCTTGTAGATAGGTTGGCCAGGGCTTGATAGGTTGCAGCCGGTACATTATATAAAGTAGAATTACCCCATACATTTACCCCAAGATCCGGAATAGAGGTAATTGCATTAACACCTACTCCTTCAGATTTTTGCCAAGCATCTAGATATTTCTTAGGTACGGGATAATCTAATCTTCCGATAGAAAGATTATGCTGACGATTTGTTGGTAAAGCCCACTCATACTGAAGAGATTGATTAAGAATCATAGCTCTTTGAGTAAGCAAAAATAAGAAAGAAGGAGGAGCAGGCATCTGCTTCATCATACCTACATATCTATAATTGCCCCATGGTGCAAATAAAGCGGAATGAGTAGTATATAAAGAATTAAGTGGGCCTCCTAAATCATCATTAGGTACTGCATCAGATAAGATCTCTGCATATTTATTATCGTCCTCACCCATAGAATGCACGTCGGCTCTATTCAAACATCTAGGTACATCTATTAAAGATGTCCCGCACCTACTTCTATATGCTACCTCCATCAATGTCTTATGAATAGGGGTAATAGGGGTTGCATCTTTTTGGAAAGTTATCTTAATTCCTCTATCACCAGTTAAAAATTCTATATCAGCATCGTCCCAACCTGGGCTGATTATTCTTTGAGGGCTGTAAGAAAGCTTATCGGTAAGAAGGTAATATATACCTTGATTGCACATAGAATCGAATATCCACTCTCGGTAACCTATGATATTTCGTTTACTTTCATCAGAATCTAAATTATCTTTAATGTTAGAAATGTTCTCGGCCGAAGTATAATTAGTATACCTATCTACCCAAGCCTTAACGGTATCAGCATCCCAACTTCTATTATCGGTACCACCAGATAGACGCACACCACTATCGGCATGAGACTCATCTGAGATTTCATCTAGATCTATGGTTAAGAAATTAGAATCTGCATCCTCATAATAAGTATATAACTCGTCATCTAGATCTAAAGAAATGATTATATTTTCTACTGCAGTCTCTACACCAGATGAATCTACAACGTAAGTTATGAAATTATAATATGAACAAGATTTACCGCTGGAATTAATATATTTGCCGCTATTAATTTTAACCTTCAGATTATTGCCGAAAGTACCAGCATATTTTGCTTTCAATGCAAATTTCTTAAAGGTACCGTCTACTGCGTCTTTAGCTATTATAGTAGCCTCTGCTTTAGCTCCTGGGCACAGACGACACACAAGCACATCATATCCTGAAGATAATAAAGTCATTGCCATCTGATAAGAATAATCTTTAGCAGCTCTATATATAGATGCAGGACCTCTATATGTAGATACAAAGTTCTCTAGTCCTGATTGAGTGGAGGGAAATCTTTCCCACCTTAAAGACTCAATCTGTTCATCATTCTCCTTATCTGCTGGATATTCATAAGCAGGACCCCAACTAGCTGTAATAGGGAGAGCTACTGTGGCAAATGATGAATTACCAATATTATAAGTATAATTTTGGCTTATCTCATTTATAGTAATATTAGCCATCTAAATTCGCCTCCTGTGAATTTGTTTGATTATTTGCTTGATTATCTATTTTAGAAACCTTGGGCTTTGGATTTGGACTTGGTTTCTTAATATTCAATTGAGTATTAGATTTAATTAATCTTTTTGCGATACCATCTGGATATCTAATGAATTTTGGGTCATTTATAGGGCCAGCTACTTCTTTTATCTCCCCTGGTTCAAAAGTTACTCCATAATAGGTCTTAGATATCATTGTATTGTTCTTATAATAAAACATATATTTCAGTAACACCTCTCATTCTATAGTATAAAAGGTTTATTTTATGATTGGTTCAATCTCGTGAGTTACTCTAACCAGCTTAGCAGGAGTATATGATACCAATACACAACCTTCGCACCTAATAGGAATCACAGTCTCATATAACTGACCTGCTGATAAATATTCATAACTTCCAGATTTTCTCTCTATACCATCTGGATCTATTACTACTCCAAATCTAATTTTTCTGTTACACTCATAAGGGAGATTGATGGTTAGAAAATACATAGAAGTATATTTAAATAATATTTCCTTTACTAATTCATCCATATCTGCTGTGTTAGTAGTAAGTATAGACATATCATACTCCAAATTTATCGGAATGGCTTTTTCATAATACAATTCATTAGTTTCTGGATCAATTACAGATTGGACACCTTTATGAATTCTAGTGAAATTAGTCCTATTTGTATCTATAGAAGTACCAGGTTTTCTGTCTAACGCTACTACCGGAAATTTCACAGCATCTTCCTTCATTTGGGCTACTAGTGAGATGATTGATTCAGGAGAGATTACTTTAACCACTGAATCATTTGCATTATCTGAATCAAAGCTATTCTGTAAATCCTTTACTATAGCATTATCATATAGATATAACATGATTATCTCTCCCTTTTCTCATCTGTAATATAATTACCCCTGTAATCAGTAGGTATAGATAAGAAATGATTTGATTTATTATATTTCTTCTTAACTTCCTGCTCAGTATAGCCTACAGGTTGCTGATCATATACAGGAACAACTTGAGCAACCATATGGTCAGGAGCTTGAATATCGCAAGTTAATTCAGTTACTCTAAATACTCTATCAGGTAAAGAAGTATATTGACCAGATAATCGAAATAGACTATCTTTTTGAAGATAAGGTAGATTAAAACTACATCTTATCAAAAAAGGTAAATCTTTATCATTTTCAACTACCCAACCTAATCTCTTATAAGTCTTGGCTTTGGGACTTCCATCAAAAAATATATAAGTATCTATTATCTCTGAATAACTATCTGCTACAGACTCACCTTGAACATTTGTACCAGCCATTAGAGGATATTGATATCGACAAGGTATGCCTTGCATATGAAGGGCCTCGTCATATCGTTTCCTCATAATCTCAATATCTTCACCTATTAGATTAACTGACATATTAACCTCTCCTTATGTAATATAAGGACATCTATACATATTTGAGTACTATTTCATGATGCGTTGTCCTTCAATATGTCTGATATATTAGCTACATAGTCTAACCATGACCAATCATATTTTCTAGATTCGCTTATGGTAGAAATATCCATTGCACTGCCTTCCTTTAGAGATCTAATAAAATTAGACTGCTCTTCTGTAAATGCATTATCAATCCATAGTGGATTCTGCTTGATTTTAAATACTACTATGTGATTCTCTATGTAAGATTGACTGGTCTTTCTATCAAAGCATCGAACCTTAAGTATCCTTAACTTATCGAAATGAAGACTACTTATAGTCATCAAAAAACTAAGCTGATCACCACTAAGATTAGCTCTTTTATCGTAGGTTACAAAAAATCCATATTTCTCTAATTCAGAGAGTATTTGATCGGGGGATAATTCAAATGGAGCATAATCACCATCTCTTATATTCATCATACGACCTCCCCCATCTACTATACAGGCGAATAAGGTACCAAAACTATCATGATGCACTTCAATACGAGTCCCTGAAATCATATCATTGTATTGGTCAATAATGAAATCTGCGACCCTTATTCTTAAGGATGGTCCAGCTGTATTTGATATACATCCAGTCAATTGATGCCAATCACTTATCTGATATCGCAAGGGCTGATCAATACTATACATGAAAACCTCCTCTATTATCTTTAAGATAATGCTGCAATTCTAATTGAAATAACCTAAGATGATCTGTCGCATCTATATCAGGACTTGGGTATTCTGAAAAGTACCTGGCTATTAGATCAATCCGGAGTGTATAATATAATACCCTTAGATCTGTAATATCTATCTCCGGATGATTCTCACAAAATATGAAATATCGAGTGACGACAGCGCTAAATGCTTTAAGAGTATTAGCATCTACATCATTTAGATCTGCCTTCTGTATATTCCTGAAGTTAGTAGAATTATATTTTTTTAGATCGTGAAAGAAGATATTAGTTAATTTAGTACTAGAAACCATCAGGCTCTCCTCCTTCCCAGTCCCCTTCCTTGTCGCTTAATTGAGGATCAATACTCCAAGAAGAGGTAGCAGCTCCTATCTGCGGGAACACCTCTGATAAGATTTCTTGTAGAGCAATTAAATAATCTTCTTTATCTTTTACATTTAGATTCTTGAGCATATCTACCAATTGAGTAGCTTGAGATAAAGCAGAATCTCTCTTCTCAAATTGAATAGTGCTTTGAGTAGTTATGATAGGGTTCATATGTAAGGTAAAAGTATCTACATATGAGGATAGTCCCCTATTAATAAAGTATTTGTTGAAAGCATCAGTCCACCCTGTTTTATAAGCTGTCTCCAATCTCTGAAGAGAATTTGCATATAGAGCAGACCTTTGAGATAATACAGAACCGGCTCCGCCTAACCCTTCATTTGAAGAGAAATTCATGGCCTCTTTAGGTACACCTAATACTGATAACTTTTTATCTTGATAATAATCCAGTAACTTAGAATCTGTATCATTAGCTTCTGCCATATTTAGATCTGTTATACTTATAGCATCTTGTCCGTTTACTTTTGGTAAATATATCAGGTTATTTGGAGATTGAGGATTGACAAAACTTTGAGCATCTCCATTATTGGTATTAATAGATAACTGTTGTTCAATTACATCTTTTATCTGCTGAAGTGTGTCACGAATCTCTGGTTCTTCTGCCTGTGACCCGCATTCTACATTTATAAATTTAACTACTCTAGATAAAGAAGAGAGTACTAATGAATCTTCTAATAACGATAATGTCTGAGTAGGTTGAACTGCTTTATCCATCAAAGGCGTAGCAAATTGAATATCATACGTCTCCGTACTGCCATCAGACATCATAGCGTCTATAGTATAATCTCCTAAAATACCTCCAAGTGAAAAATGGATAACAGCATCTTCTGGATATATCTTTAGATCACTCCCACCATCTTCTGGTTGATACATGTAACCCTTTGGTTCACCATTTAACCAAATATGTAATATATCCTCTGGTGGTATCTTGTATGCTGGAATTATATCATAATCTTCTTCCGGTATAGTATTATTATCTAATACTATTTTCTTGCTAGAACCTAATGATCTATCTTCACGATAGAACATAGTAGAGGGAAGATATAGATTTCCTATAGTAGCTAATTCCAATATGTGGTCTCGAGCATATGCATTTATCTTCCACCTCTTGAATAGAGCATTTATGATAGTAGCTACTTCTTTATGCTTAACATCATTCGCTGTCGCCCATATTATATCCCCTGCAGTGTTACAAGTAGTAGCATCTGTAGCATAATAAGACAATGCGGTGTTTATTTGAGAATCTCTCGCTAACGCCCTCATAACATTTATCTGGGTATGTATATCTGCTAAACTGGTGTTACCCCTTAAATCAGACCTATTAAATATAGAACCTCCTATGACCCTTCTTAAATAAGAGGTTGGATCGGATCTATTACGATTTACTAGTTTATCGTACCATCTACTCTTCAAAATTACTCACCTCAATACATCGATATTAAAGGTTCTCTTTCAAATCTTTATCAATTTCGTAAAGATTAAAGAAACTAACTTCATCATAGATAGGAATACGAATATCTCGAGCCTTACGAATTGCTGATCCATTCATTTCTTCCATAGTACCACCTGTAATGACGCATTGAATACCATCAACCCATTCTGTATAAACTTCAGCAGAATAACTCTTCAAGATAGCTATTATATCAGAAGTAGAACCGTGCAAGAAATTTCCAGTTATCAATATCTTCTTACCTCTAAATATAGGAGCTCCCTCAAATTTCTTATTCGTCTCTACAAATGATAATATATCTGAGTTTACTATTTTACATATATCTATAACATTTTCTTTATCAGATAACCATTCCATAAGATTCTTGCCATAACGTCCATCTAATCTAATGAATGATGCCATTCTATCGGGATGTTGAATATAATAAATAATATTTTGAATGTTATTATTGCACTGATTTGTAAAAGAAGAAATGGAGGCTTTATCTGTACAACCTACCGGTACCATCGCCTCTAGTAAGTCGTGTGGGGTAGTCTCAATAGTTATATCCTGAGATTTTAAATAACTTGCTATATCTGAAAATCTAAAGAACATCTGCGTCTTACTAGAAATAAAATAACCAAAGTAATCTTCAGCTGAAATCGTAGGTAATTTAAAATATGATAAGAAATGATTGATATTTGGTAATTGATTAGACATACAATGTACATCTGTGCATCTTATATCTTCTCCGGAGTTCGGATCAATCTTAAAAGTATTACCACAAATTTGACAAGTTACATTGGTACTTCTTTTATCTCGTTTTTTACTATCAGTCGTCTCCGCATAAATTACATTATTATATTTATCCATGACCAAAAGTGTGTTGGTATGAATATTATACTTAACTACTTGAGAGTAATCAACAAATATATCTTCACAATCACTTTTAAAAGATATCTTAGCTTTTAAATTTCCATAAGCATCGATGTATCTGCTTACACATTTCACAATATATTGACGTAATTCGGTAGAAACATAAGATACTTTATCATTACGATGTACAATATAACCAGAGATCAGAGGGAACTTGAAAGGAAAACTATCTGTATTAACCATTTTAATGAATCTTTCTCTAGTTAAATCAGATGGAACTATATATCCAGGTAGAACATGAAACTTAGACATATTTAACCAATTTCTTATAGGAGAGGCTCCTTTAAATTGAGTAGCATTGCTATCTACTGTTGCTGCAAAGAAATTGAATCTGTTAGGATTATCTAAGTAAGCAGATACCAAATTATTCTCTACAGATTCCGGCAGAGAACCCTCTGTCTGATAAACGCCAGAAGTATATAGCACCCCGAATACATAAGTGGTACCTCCTAAGATAGATATAGATACAGGAGCAGTAGCATTATTTCGGAATGTCTGGGTAATATCAAGGGATAATGATTTCTTTAGGTCACCATATCCGGAATGAATCTTCTCCAATATGCCATTAGAATTGTATTGAAGAGTCACATTAAGTCCCAATGGAAGTACCGTTAGGTGGTCTCCAGGATTTAGACAATTTCTTACATACATTGTACATCACCCCCAAATAAGTTAATAAGTTCTGGAGTAGACAGTTTCTTACCCTTCATAAATCTTTACCTCTTTCTTATTGAAATTTTTTATATGGACTATTAAAGACAGATGGAATTGGTCCTTGGTTATTTGATCTATTGCCTCCACCCAATCTATTACCATTTAATTTAGATATAACATTTACTACAGTCTTAGTATTTACTAGTACTCCTGGATTATTCTGTGTAGCATTCCATACACTACCAGCTAATGAATCCGCCACGTCTTTACTTCCTCCAACTGGGTGATCAATCCTTCCAGTTATACTATCTCTTTGAAGATGTATCAATTCATCTTGAAGTAATTGCACATCTAACATATCTATTCTTTTTTCTAATAAAATAGAACGAAAAGCTTCGTAACCATCAGGGGTCCTATCTAACGATAATTTAGTAACTTTAAAACCTTGATCTTCTAATAACTGACCCATATACTCACTTTGAAATTGGTCTCTGCTTATTCCTTGGATATTAAATCCAGATCGTCTCAACCAACATATGAATGAAGTTATCTTAGAATATGCTATCTTATCCCCTCTGGGGGCCTCAATAGACAAACTGAATACATGGGAATAAACGGGTTGAGATATTTTCTTACCTCCCTCATCTTCCACATCCTTTCTACCAGTTACAGCTACCCCAGATATACCGGTTTTATCTGTATTAAGCGACAGATCCAAATGTATAAACATAGGTGCCTGTTTGAGGGATGGATCTACTACTTCCATATGGAAATACTCTTCTATAGTTACTTTATCTTGAGTACCTATTTGAAGTATATCCATGAAGAATGGATTTCTTCTGTTGCCTATGCACCTAGTAATAGACTCCTGAGATATAAACGATAATGCACCTGCTACAGATATTCCTGCTAAATCTCTCAATGCAATATGAAAATCAGCTAAGAAATCTGGCTTCATGTCTATAGGAGGGGTTAATAATTTATATCCCTGATTTCTTAATTCATCTAAAGCTTCTGGAAAAGTTTGATTATCAGGTACTACAAAACCTTTTTGATGGCGATTACCTACTGCTATATAAAATTTTTCGGGGCTGAAAGTACTAGGAGGTAAAACTTCCCATTGAGGGGCATCTGATATGTACATATGATCACCAGCACCAGCATTGATCTGTTCTTGTACATATGCTTCCATAAAGTCACTATCACTTCTCTTAGAGCTTACAGCAAATATCTTACCATATACATCCCCATCTTGACGGAATGTGCCCTTTACACGAGCTGAAATAGTATTATAAGTATCTTTCATTGTTGCTTTTGCTTTAGATATATCTTTTATTCCAGCCTTACTGAAGTTACACTCGTCCATAAAACCTACAAATACCTGCTGACCTAATCCGTGAGAAGCATCTGAGCCATAATCTATTACTATCTTATTACCTTCTGGTATGTAATAAAAATTCTTCTCACTCCTGGAAAAACTTCCGTGAGCGCAGAACCAAGGGCTTTCTTTTAGAGTGTCGTTGAATTCTCTATATGCTACACCTTTAGCAAGATCTTTAGTTATATTGAAAAATAATATAGAGAATTTAGATACCTCTTTCTTATGAAAGAATTTCTGTGGGTCTCTTAAACACATCAACCTATATAACATATAAGCGGTTCCTGTAATAGCAGTGGAAGATTTACCAATACGAGTTGCACCAGTTAATATCACTTCGTGAAACTGATTACCGGAATTAAATATATCCCTTAAAACCTTTCTCCAAAATGGATATACAGCCTCACCATTTCTATTTGTCTTACCTAAATAAGTATCAGATTCTATGAAAGTGTCTATAGATACTGGTATCTCTTTATAATCTGCCAACCATATTTGTTCATATGTAGTGGAATAACCATCTATGCTTATTTCTTCAAGTATCTGCCTTAAGTATTTTTGTTCTTCTTTTGAACAACTTGCATATATGTCCTTAATTCGGAAGGGTAGATCATCCATTTGATCTTGCAATTCGAACGACATAAAATATAATCACACCACCAATTGAGCCAGCACCTCTTGGGCTCTAGTCCTAATCTTTTCTCTAGACTCAGCACCTATTAATATATTAGAATTAGTTGAATTAACTTCTTCGTTATTAGACGTCAATTCAACTATACTGAATTCTTGAATATCCAAATAAGGTTGTAGAAGCTTATGAGATTCAATCATAGTTTTCTGTAATCTTTCTTGAGCATTGAGTAACATCATCCAAGTGGACATGCTATCCTCTTTAGCATTATCTATAGTATGCTCTAGTGCCTTATACAGCTTATCCTCTAACTTATCCATTAATTCTAGGTATTTTATGATTCTGGCTATTTGATGATAAACTCTCATCGTAGTAATATTCTGGATAGCTCTTTTTGTGGTGATAGGATCGTCTGAACAAGCCAACAAGGACGTCCGCATTCTACTGACGCCCTCTTTTTGATGCCTATATAACGGGTCTAATATCTCTGGAGTTGACCCCTCAAAAGTATCGAGGTTCGACAATGTAAGTTCCCCCTAATTTTATTAATCTAGATCAAATAATACTACTCCTAGATTTGCAATTGCTTCCTTAGCAACTGTATCATCTTTTGCTATCTTTCCTAATTCATCAATAGCCGATAAAATATACTTCTTACTAACAGCATATTTACCAGTTATGGTGGCCTTGATATCTTTAGGAGATGTATCGGCAGCAACTTTTAGATTTTTCTTTTCTAGTTTCATGATTGAATCACTCCTCGCAATTGGTTCAATTTAGCATATATTGTAATATCTTCGGAATCTAATGTATCTGAAAAATTTTGAAATGATACACTCAAATCCTCATCATCAGATAGCACATCTTTTATATTATTTTTCAAAGATATAAGATTATTCCTAATCTCATTAACATCTGGAAATACTTTATAAACTGATATCTCAAGATTTGCGATCATCTCAACGATTTGAAAATCCCATATATAATTTCTTAAATTCTTATACAACTTTATGTAAACAGACTGTAAATCATTAGAACTTAACATAATCCCTCAATCCTTCATAAGTATTTTCAATTACTTTACTAAGTATTAGAGCATTTATATCATTATTTAGTAGCATGTAAGACATCTCATATTCTATGTTCTCATCTTGAACTCTCATCATGTACTCCAAATAAAATTTTTCAAATGGCACATTCGGACTAGATGAAATATAATCTTTAATTGTTTCCAGCATTATATATGTTCCTTAACTTGAAAAATAACTGATGAAGAGAAGGGGGTACATCTATCAAAGATTTACTCTTCTTTATCTCCACATCATATAACCACTGTAGGGCATCTATACTTCTAGATAACTCTTCAAGAGTAGGTATAGCTATAGTTTCCCCTCCAGCATACTTACACAAATTAATTAAACTTTCGTGACCTATAATAGAAAATAATTCAGGTAACCACGCATACTCTGGAACATCATGTAAAGGTGGCATAAGGCCTAGTAAATAATGAAAATCCAGCTCCTCAGTGATAGGTAACTTATTACTTGACATCTTCTACCTCTTTCAGACTCTTAATGCTATTCGAAGTATCTGATATAGACAATTCAAATACCATGGCATTATCAGTCCTCGCTAATCTATTAAAATCTAAATACGTGTATCCGGATGCATTTAGAAATTCTAACACAGAACCCATTACATTGTTTAGATTTACTTTATCATTATAATACACCCATACCTCATTCTCTCTGAGAAGGATTCTATCCACTCCGGAGGTATCTTGTCTAGAGTTCAATGTACCTTTTAATTCATTTACAAGATTACTAGTATCCAATTCTGTAGATGAGACTACAGCAGTGCGAGTTACTTTGCGAGATGATTCTAAAGAATCATCTGCATCTTCTGTAGGTTCCGATTTGTCATCTCTAGTATCGTCTGTATCATCTCTAGTATCATCTGTATCATCTGGAATGTTAGAGGTATTTGAGGTAAATTGAGCCGGTTTAGCTTTCCTATCTTCCGAAGACTTACCCTTATCAACCTTATCTTGAACTTCCTTATTGATTGCATCATCCCTTAGATACTGTCTAAGCTGCTGAACCAATTCTCGATTGACTGGATCTTCTATAGCAGCTCGTATCTTATCTTTTTTCTTGTGGGCTCTATATAATTTAGAGGAATATATAGCTTCTAGCATATTTGACCACCTCATATCATTATCTCATATCAGCATCGCATCTGTAGAAATTCGTAAGTAATCTTTTCAATCTAACAATTATCCCTATTCATGTAGATATAAGGCCTATCCGGATTATCATCCTGTATTATATAAGAGAAGAATAGACTATAAATAATCTCGGTACTCGTATCTATGAACGATAACTTGTATATATGTTGACCTATAGAAGTATCTAATGCTTCCTTATTTATCTTGATCCAAGGTCTATTACACTCTCTATGTATATATCTGGATATAGGTACTTCCTTATTGGTATCGCCTATTATATCAATTTGATATAATTCACAGTATATAGATACATCTTCTGGAAGATGAACCCATATGATGGAATCTAAAGATTGAAGATTAAATACCTTAGTATTAGAAGATATATCTTTGTATCTACAGGCCTCTAATTTAGTTACAGGATAATCAGACATGCTATCCCTTCTTTTTCCACTTGATAATATACATCGAATCTGTAATAGATGTATCAGTACGAGTTTCTACAAGATAACCGTAACTTTCTAAAATCTGCATCATCTCCTTACTGATTGGTTTGTTCCATTCAGTAGAATACTCCCCAGTATTGGCCGCATTATTGAGTGCGTGAGCTATTGACATCTGCTCATGTGCTAATTCGGCACAATCTGCTACATCTACAAGTGTATCTGCAGCATAAAGAGTTGTCATATCTTTAGATTGTATCAACGCCATAAGATCATACCACCTCTAATAACTGATCTGATATATAAATATAAAAGGTTGATACAGAGATCTCCACACCAACCTTATACCTCAACCTAACATTTTATTGATTATTCGTGTCCGATTCAAACATATCTGATGTTACTTTTTAAAAGAAATATCTATCATACTGGGTGTATTTTTCATAGTCCACATAGCGCCTAACATGTTCCAGATAAATGCCCTACCATGAGGCTCATCTGTATCTCCTCTCCAGTATTTCATCAGATGCCTAACACCGCTATCGATGTAGCAATGGAGCGGAATACCTTTCTCCCAGTTGCGCTCTCCATATTTCTTGCAGCCCTCTTCATAGTGTTTCGCTACCTCAAGTGCTACCGTAAAGATATCGCCGTCGCTGAATTTATCAGAAAACTGATTGATAGCATCAATTAAGCATTCATCGTCACCTGTATCGCAGAAACATCCAATACTTTTTATAATAGCTCCACAATTCTTATGTGTAGAAGATATTACATCTGCAAGCTCCTTCAGCGGAACAAGATCGAACCGACCCTTTCCATCTACAATGTCCCTAACAGCACCGCTTTTGAATTCTCTTCGTGAACCAGAATCTAAAATCTTTGCTTCGTCTGTGTGAAGTTTACTCATTTAGAAATCTCCTATCATAATGAAAATAATTTTTTTGACCGTTTAACTCGGTCTTCCTTATAAGCATATCGAGTTTTTATCATCTTCTGAATATTATGCATTGTCATTGCAGCTCTTGCAGAAGAAGAATCCTGAATTTGCTCCAATGTAAATCCAAGCGATTCAATCTCCTTCTTCAATAGATTCAAGTTGTATTCGTCAGCTGTATCAACAAAGCTTAGATTCGACTTAGTTGAAGATGTACGAATCCGCTTAGATACCGAAATGACTCCGAAGTTTTCTGACAATATCTTTGCATAACCTGAAATCAATCTGTGACTGATTGAATCTGCAGAATAGCAAGGATACTTCGATAAAGCATCAAGGCTGGTCATGCCATAAAGGTGAGTCTTTACATTCGGATTATTTGACATCTTTATTGTGTTTGCAACTTCGTTCAAATAGACATTTTTGGCTTGCTGATTCACATCGTTGGCCGGACTAATTCCAATGTAGTCAAGCATATTACCTTCGTCATCTTTCCAAGAAAGCATCTTCCAGAGTACCGAGAAATCTTCACCATAGTGGAATACCGGCATCAACTTATGAGGCGATTTAACTCTGCTCCTCATGTAAAGAAAATTCTCCCAGGAGAGCCTTGCAGACTCCTCATAATCTTCTTTCGACTTCGGTTTTTGAAATTGACCAGGAATCTTATCAAGCTGTGCAAACACATCGATATCATCATCAATACTATTTAGATATTCAATGTATTCATCCGCAGTTGTATTCGCATTACCTGTATGAATACTGAATGCACCTGAATCTATAAATAACCATCTGCAAAAACCGCTATGTTTCCACTTGATTGCTTTCTTAATTGCACTTTTATCCAGCTGCGATATCAGAATATCCAAAGGCTCAAAATCAGGCATTGTAATCAACATATCGTGCATCTCATCTGTCAGTGAACCTGAAAACACATACTTTTCCATATGCTCATCTCCTTATGTGGGTAATTGTTCCATTTGATGATATCTGCTGTAAAGAATCGACTCTATATGATCTTTCAAATCTGAAAGTGTCTTTGTGTCGAGCCTTGTAAGCTGAAACGATCTAGGCATCACTATCAAGTTACAATCTTTTGATAAAGTTTCTCTTACTTGGCTGAATGTTTCTTTCAGATCTTCTTGATTAGTCTCATTCATATCATAAGTTAATAGGAACAGTTTGTTATTCATATATGCCAACCTCCTACAAATTTTATAACGATTACATCAATCTCCGTACTTGCAATCAAATACAAATTTCGCTAGAACTGCATGAGAGGCAATTCGATATGAATTTAACTCCCTTATACAATTCATTGCATACTTTCTCACCTTGTCGGATCTAGATGTGCTCATTATGTAATTAATAACAAAGGCTGGATCATTTTCTGAATTATCGTTGAAATGACCAAGCTTCCAAACTATGTTAGAAACTGTATCCTTGAAGTTTACTATTTCTAAAAGCTCATCGAAGTATCTAAACTGATCTTCTGTAAATTGGTACACCATATCGACATCTTTCAATGTTTTAACAGCCTTCCAGACAAGGAGATTACTACACTTCATATACTTAGCAGCATCTCGAACCTCTGCATAAGTTTTAATATCTGCTCCTATAGGAGATGACATACTCACACAAGCACTCCTACTGATGATAGTATCAGGGACTTTATATCGATTTCGGCAAGTCACTACGATATAAACATTTTCGGCAGGCTCCTCTAAAAATTTCAAAAGTGTAAACGACGAACCTGCTACACCTGTATCTAGATTCTCTATACAGAACATTACAGGATTCGATAAGTTATAGCTTATATCAATTACATCTCGGATTGACTGCACCGTTGGGTGCACAGTATAGAAATCAGATACTCCGAGCATCTGTGCATATTGCTTGGCAAGATAGGATTTACCGCAGCCTACCTGTCCTTCAATCAACACACTATGACGATTTCCCTTCGCAAGCGACTGCAACTCCTTTATTGATTCTTCTTGAAATTTCAGATTCATATCATCTCTCCTATATCAGGTATCTCAGAAAACTGCAGTAAGCCGAAAAGGTAAATCAAACTCGACTTGACATCAGTGGCGTAAGACCGTAACTTTCGGATCACATCGTAAGTATTCATAAACATGTTGTATACATCTTTCTTTGTCCAACGCTTTACATATTCTCGAATATCCGACTGGGTGTAGCTGTTGCTCAGAAGCCTTTCAAGCTCGATCATAGTTGACAAAATTGTGTATAAGATAGAATCAAGCTCTCCTGTATATGTTTCAAGTAAGTTATTGAGGTAGGAAAAATTCCTCGATGCTATACCTTTCTTGAATTCTGCATCTGATACACTTGTAATTTTTCCAAATAACGCTGTCAGCTGGGCATCTGTTAGAGCAAACAACTCTTCAGGACGTACTGTTGACATACTCTTACAAATATTTCTCGAATCTCCATAATTCGCTCCTATACGAGCGGCCAGCGAGATCAAGCGATCTGGTAGGTTCGAAAAGTCACTATGAAGATACTTTATCACGAAAGACTCACTAACAGCGTCTATGCTTACTGTATAATCTCCGAGGTATTTCGATGCTTTGTTCAATCCTTTTGATGTACTGTCATATAAGCAAACTATAGTTCCAACGATATCAGTAGACTCTATCTTTCGCTTAGTACCATCAGAAAGCGAAGCAAGAAACTCCTCATCATATCGTATGACATAGAGTGTAGGCTTCAAGGGAACAAAATGCTTCATTGACATCATATCCAAAATCTGAGAAACACTAGGCGACTCTTTTTTCGCTCCGTAGTGCTCTTCCAGAATAGATATATACTTCTCTTTGATACCTTGCTCAGATCCTGCAAAGATATAAAATTTCTTCGGCTTGTTACCGAGTATATCTGTACCTACTTCTTGTATCGTCAACATCGTATCACCTCTCTAAATGTCGATATATCTGATAACAACACTAACGAATCGCCTAGCTTGATCTTGTATACAGCTCCTTTAGCTAATTCATAATGACTGAAATTTAGTGTATTCATCGACGTTCTTTTTGACAACAATGACGGTAGAGGTGCAAATTGTTTACCCTTGTGCGAGATATCTAACATCGAAAAAATAACCCATGTTCGATTTAATTTCTGTGAACCGTCATCTACAAAGTATGCTGCGAATCGAAACTTCGCCGCTGCTTCGTCAACTATCTTAGACCATATCTTGCTGTCAAAATGTATCTTATGATCTGGAGTAGTGTGTGTCTTGCACTCCCCTAACCAACTGTCACATTCTACATCACCAGTAACAATCGGTCTTGCGCCGCTGCCTTTTACTTGTTGCCAATCTAAGAAATCAGCGATAGACTTTTCTTGTTTATCGCTGAAAACCTTGTTACTCTTCTTCGCCATCAGAAATACCTTTGCCTTCAATATCGTTCAAAATGAATGTTTTTAGTGTTTCGTAATATTCTGGATTTGACTGCAAGTAATCGAAAACTCTCGATTTTCCATTGAGCTTGACTGGCCTACCTTCGCCATCTTCAATTAGCTCACCTGTATTCGGATCACACAATGTGAACCAAGCACCTGATTTTCTTATGATCCCATATTTAGAAATTGCAAGCATTGCTAAGTCCATATCTACTCGGATGCCTGATTGAACCATCAAGTAATAAGAGCCGTTTCGTCTATCCCAAGGAGCAGATTTCTGCTTCACGATCTTTGCATTGACGATGTACCCTGCTGGATTCTCTGCGTTAGACGGTAACTCGTTCCCCAGGAAATCTACAGGAGATCCGATTCTGAAGAGAATTCTCAGAGAGCAGTAGAACTTGAGGGCTTTTCCGCCAGGAGTATTTACCACATATGGATTATCCATATTATCTCTAACCTGATTAATAACAAGCAATGTACAATCGCATCTTGTTAAGATAGGTACAATCTTTCTACAAAACACAGTCAACAACCCTGCAAGGGACGCAACCGTACGCTCTCCATATTTCTTATCAAGCTCTTGAGATGTTATGAGGGACGGAATGCTGTCCAGAACTACAAGTCCAAGCTCGCTAGTTTCTATCAGCTCTTGCACAGTCTGCAAGATAATTTCAGCAGTAACATCAGGCGGCTGCATGATATCTATTTCATTTTCTTCAATGCCAAGCTTTCTCGCCCAAGCTCCGTCAAACGAATGCTCAAGGTCGATGTAAAGTACTTTCTTCGGTCCAATCTCCCTCAAATCATCAAGTTCGGGAGCTAACGCCTTGTTGCCTCTGCTCACTTTATCTTCAAGATCATTGAGCTTTGCATTGTACTCATCTAAAAATATCTGTCTTGCATTCTTACAGATATCTACTGCAGTTGTAGATTTACCTCCACCAGGGTCACCAAAAAACTCTGTTATCATATTCCTTGGAATACCACCATAAGTTGAATAGTTCAGCAGAGGGCTAGAGAACGGCAACTTCTTTCCTCGATCTGCATTCGCTCCATCCATGAGTCCAGAACACTGCCACTCTCGTTTCTTTTTATTGATTATATCTGAGTAACTTGACATATATTAATACCTCCGATACTTGAATACAATAATATCACTTGATATATTGTTTTGGGAGTCGATAATCTGGCAACTCTGATTCGTCTTCGGGAACGACAGGCCCAACAGGATCAGACGACTCTGCGCCTCTCCTAGAGTCCCAAATCTTTTTAGCTCCCATGATGAGTTCTCTAGCGAAAGACTGTTCATTCTCTACCCTTGTAATAACTGAGTTATACGCTGAAAGCAAAATTTCATACTCAACCATCTTTTCGTTGAGAGCTCTACTGACAATCTCTTGTCTACTAGACTTACTTTGCTCTACTTGAGTAACCTCTTCCATCAAAGTTCTTCGAGTCTTCTCAAGAGTCTCCTTATTTTTGAGCTTGACAACTTCATGGTCAAGTCTCAATTTATTTAGATTCTCAGCCGCAGAGAAAAGCTCAAGCGGCAGATCTGTCAAAATATACGCAAGTTCCTCATTAGAGATAGGATGCGTCTTTGATTTCAGTCTAGTGTAGAGATCTCGTACACCATCAAAATATACACTAAAATTCTTTGAATATAAATCTTCGCAGAATTCATGAATTGCCTCTGCATCTTCTCTGTATTGATCAAATGTTTCAGATATAGTAGACATCACTTATCCCCTTTCTTCGGAACACTACAAAGATAGGTGAGTGCAATCTCCTGAAGATACTGAGTAGATTTAAGATCAGCATTCAACTTGAGTAGTTTATTAGCAAGCTTCAAGCAGATAGCCGAATGTGCTATTCCGTAATTTGAGATCTTATTAAGATACTGGTTTGGAATCATTGTCTTCTCGATATCCTGAAGGAAAATATATTTCACGACATTAATAACGAAAGAATGAAATCCTTCAAACCATTTGACGAAGTTTACTCCTGAATTATATACTTTATGAATGACTGATGTAATTGTCTTGTTGTCTTTCTTAGCGTAGGCAGACAGCAGCTCGAAATAATCATCGTATTCAGGAAGATTCAGTGCAGACATCAGCGTTTCAGACGTGATCGTATCACTATAGGCCAGTGCTTTGTCGAGTAGTGTCAAAGCGTCTCTCATACCACCATTGGCCATCTTTGCGATGTAGCTAACTGCATCTACATCATATTGAATATTCCTTCCTTCAGACTTCTCCATCTCGATAACTTTCACAAGCCGATTAGTGATACCTTCCAAGCTGATTTTAGAGAGCTGAAAAGTTTGAACCCTCGAAAGGATAGTTGCTGGTATCTTCTCAGGGTTAGTGGTGCAAAGAATAAACACACTTTTTGCTGGACCCTCTTCGAGCGTCTTCAGAAGAACTTGCCACGCTTGATTACTGAAAGAGTGTACTTCATCAAGAATAAACACCTTATAATTACTGCCTACAGGATATGACCTCGCCTGCTGAACAATTTCTCGTACACTATCTACACCGTTGTGAGATGCAGCATCCATCTCAATTGGCTCTCCTTCTCCTTCGTTCAACACATTAGCCATGATACGAGCAGTTGTTGTCTTTCCAGTCCCTGCTGGTCCGATAAGAAGAAAATTTCGACTGTCAAGCTCCGGACGCTTACAGAGGTTTGAAATCATATTCACTACCAATGTCTGCTCTACAACATCATCAAAAGTCTTTGGTCTATATTTCACTGCTAAATTTGCCATGCATTCTCACCTCCAAATATACTAAAAATCACCTACCGTACTCAGAGCATTTTTTATAGTAGGGACACATAGCAGACGTGCACCACTTATCACCTCTTGGAAGAGGTTCAGGTGCAAGATTCTTCTTAACCATGTCCATAACATATTCAAATCTGTTGAGTACTTCTTGACGCTCTATGTCAGTGATTTTAACCTCATAGCACTTGAATTCTCCGTACTGTCTATCCTGGTAGAGGAAGAGAACTCCGCTGAGCTGCAGAAGTGTTGCATAACACTTTATTTGATCAACGTGTTCTTCTTTCGGATCTGTCATTGAGTTCCAAGAAGAAAACTCTGATGTCTTTATTTCAAGGAGATACTTCTTTCCTCTCCACCGTATAATTCCGTCACATGCAAATCTGATAGGCGGACTGACGATTTCTATCTGGTGCTCAAAACCGCTGTCATCTACTTTCAGCGAATACTGATAAGGAAAATCGATTGACTTCAAGTGATCTTCTACCGAGATCCAATCGTCTTTCAAAGCATCTTTCAAGTTACTTTGAATGATTCTATGACAAGCAGTTCCTATCTCTGCAGTAAAATTCAAAGTTCTGTCGACTACCTTGACATTATCTGGCTCAACTCCCCGAAGTCTGAACCAAGACCTCCTATTACATCTAAACGAAGACGCTGCAAAAGTAGAATGGGAGGGGCGAGCTGCCGCCTCCCGAATCTTATTATCTATATACTCTTCGTAAAAATCAAGAAATTCAGAACTTGTCGCAGAGTTGAATCGAGCTAAGTGTTGAGCTTCCCAGCTTCTAAATGCCATACTACTCCACCCCTGCTATAATTGTTGTAAGGTCTTTATTCCAAACAAGGATACCAATAACTTGATCATCCTGTGACATCGGACTGATACAAACAGTTTCGTCGTTGTAATTAGCAATAACCTTTCTCAGCGATTCAAGCTTGAACTCAACAGAATAATCAATTGACTCCTCACCATCTACAGGGATGTTACCGTCCACATTTCTATCCTTAAGGTTGAGAACATTATTGCTAACTTTCCATTTGATGCTATCTTCAGAAGTAGAGGACAAAAGGATAGCCTGATTCAAAAGCTTAGTCACAGCAGATACGCTCACTGTAGAGAATGTATCTGGATGTTGCATCATCTCAAGAAATATAGCAGCATTGTAACTACCAACATTGTCATCGTATTCGTATTCTGGTGTAAATTGTGTCACATATGAATATCCATCAGTGGAAAGCTGGACTAGATAATCTTTTTCAACTTTGATGAGCTTTGCACCTTCAGGAAGTGAATTGAAAAGATTGATAATAGAATCTTGCAACAAGCAAGTAGTTCCAAGCTTGCTCTTGTTAGAATATGTAAACAAACTAGAGTCAAAATCACCTACCAAGACTTGGCCTTTCTCACCTACCCATACACGAGTATATACAGGATGCACAAACGCCATTGAAATTGCATACATCTGATTGTCTTTGATAAACTTCCAATCCGATTTGTCAATATCAATGCTCGTCGGATTGTAATCAGGCAGCACAGGAGATCGAAGCTCAAACTCTGTTACATCGAGCATTTTCGGAAGAGTGAATCTAGATTTACCGGACTGAATAATCAGGCCGCCTTCTTCAAACTCAAGAGTGATTGTCGAAGACTCAAGAGTACTTGCAAGCTGTTTCAAGAGCAAGCTATCAACAAAGATAGTTGCAGGCTCGCCTTCACCGGAACCTTTGAGGTGGATCTCTGTGCAGATCCTAGATGCTTCGATATTAATTTTAAGCATATTGCTATCAGCACTGACCTGAACGATGCAACTTTTTTTATGGAAATTCGATACATTAGAGTTGATGATGCCTAACGCAAGGGCATCAGCAAAGGGTTTAGTGTTCGTTTGAAATTTCATCATGATTGATTTCTCCTTTTAAATAATACTTACTATAACGATTCAGCGACCTTGGAAGACTTTTGTCTCTATGTGGTCAATAAATTCTTCATCGGTCTTGAGGTTATATCGTTTCTTATAATGAGCTATGGCGCTGTCATAAGCATCGCTTATTATACCATTTACACCTAAGGCAGCATCTCCCCTTGGCTTATCGCCGTTCTCATCTTTGAATACAGGCAACTTATATTCAAGCTCGCACAAGCAATATTGTAACCATTTAACCTCCTCGGGTTCTACTGTATCTAAAGATGTAGGCTTCTTGTATGGACAAGGATACTCTAATCCGTACCACCTCAATGTAGTTGTTACATCGCATTTACTGCTGAATGGAAGGAAATCAGCAGCTTGTACCATCATTTCACTGAGTATCTCACCACCACGCTCCCATTGATCAATAGGAACTTCGGCAATCAGTTCATCGTGTACAGGTACAAGAAGCCTGCCTCCAATATCATTCCACTCTTGATTCTCTTTGAGTCTAAGAAGGGCTAACTTCGTCTGATCTGCGGCACTGCCTTGAATGATACTATTTCCTGTGATGTAAACTTTGCCATTTCTTCTGGCTATCCAAGTATGCGTAGCTGTCTGCACACACCAACACATATCTGACTTCGTCATTGATTTATGACGTGGATAGATTTGTGCTCGCTTTACTCTGAGGATGTTTACTGTCCAATATGGATTCTTAGTTTGCACATTTGTCTGTTTACTAGGCAAAGAATCAGAATAATCAGCATTAGGATTCTTCCACCTTGCTATGTCCTCTGGAGTTATTTCATAAGCATTTGACGCTTTTCCTGCAACAAAGCATAATGCCTGAAACAGATCCTTCTTCAAAGCAGAGTTGCAGGTGTAAGTTATATTGCCTGCATTGTCACCCAAAGTACCGTCGCCTTCAATCATAGAAGTCATCACGATTTCAGCTTGTCTCTCAGACAAAGAAAATATGAAATCATATGTCAATACTCTATCGGGAAATGTTTTCCATATCTTCTCAGTAGTCTGCACTTTGTTCAAGTATATTTCATGATAAACACCATCACTGCATCTATCATTGAAAGGAATCTGTAACTCCGACAATGTCGAAATCATGGAGGCATACACCTTAGCATTTTTCTTTCGCTTCGTGGATTGGTAAATATGAATACCATAGTGGATGTTTCCTGTAGTTTCGCTGCCTTGTTTGGAGTAGCAACCGTCTGTCATCACCCACCCAAGCAACTTCAACTCGTTGTCAGACCACATCAAATTGTCTTCAAAGCAGTTGTCGCCTACTCTAAGTATCGGATAGTCAGGCCACCGGTTCTTGTATATGTTAGAAGTTTCTACTATCCTCGGATCTGTTTTTGATGTAGAGGAAACCCACCTATGATTCATAGTTGTAAGAGCATCAAATGTAGGTGATTTGAATTGAACCATTTCAACAGGCTCATGAGAAACAATGATGTCCTCTATGGAATCATGTACGACAGATTGCTCATTTACATCATATGCAAGTATCTCCTCGCCTACATGTATTTGATCATACCGCTTCCAGCCGTCTTCGGTGAGTATCTCAGTCTCCGCGTCTACACAATTCACACACTGCCGAGTAGCATCTGTAATCTTAGGACGATTGTTGATTACTTTGATATGCTCTTCCTCATAGAGTTCTCTTGTTCTCTTTGCAATCTGCCCAAAATACTTGTAGCCAGCAAACTCCTTCTTCAGAGCAGCGACAACACGTTCTGGTATCTCGTCTTTGTTATTCAAAGTAGACGGGTCAAGCGGATCAACATCTGGATTGATATATCCTTGCATCGCTTTGAATTCAAATTCCGGTAGTTGCATATCGGGGAGATGTCTGCGCCTTCCAAGAATCGTTTCAACATATCCTTGAACCCTTGCAGCTTTTTGAGCACTTGTCATGAGTGTACGAAGATTAGGAAAAGCATTCAGTACCGAATCATATATCTTCTGTGCGCTGCTTATCTTTTCTTCTGGAGTCATATTGTCATTTGTACCAAATAGCTGATCTGCGATAGTTACAACGGAACGACCGTAGGTTATGCCGAGCACAATTGTTTTGGCTTCCCCTCGTCTCGCTTTACCATCGGGCTGATACTCTCCAGTTTCAGGATGAAACTCCAAACATTTTTCATAAGGAAGATTGAAAGCGAGGCTCGCAATTGTTGCGTAGATGTCTTTGTTGTCTTTGAAAGCCTGTATCATCTTTTCATCTTTACTGACAAATGCAGTGAGTTTCGGTTCCTGTTGTGAGTAGTCGCTACTAAGCATTACATATGCGGGTGTTCGTACTGGAATTCTAATTGCCATCTTTACACCCTCCTCATTGTCAAATTGATATCCTTAGATGCTCTGACTACATCGAGTATCTGAAGAAATATTTTAGTTCCGTTCTCGATAGCTTCGATAATATCACCGACCCTTAGGTCTTCAGAATTCTTCTCCTCGTGAGTATCGGTGTATACTTTATCATAACGAAACAGAGTAACAGTTATCTTATCGCCATCCTCTACAGCATCTTTGACATCATCTCTTGATGCAGTTGCTCTGAACATATGGCGGATGTCTACTGCATGAGAAGGGATATTCTGCATATTTGGATCTGCGCTTGACATTCTTCCTGTGTCTGCACCTATCTGCTTAAACTGGGCATGGATTCTACTGTCAGAAGTAGTTGCCTTTGGCAGCTTCTCCACAAATGTAGAAATAAGAACGCCTAAACTTCGTACTTTCAATATCTGCTTTGTTACTGGCAAGTTGAGATCATTGAGGACTGATTTGTCTGTTGACTCTCCACCCTTGCCTTTCGGCAGATTCATGACCTTATAGAGAAGATATCTCACATGCACCGGAGATTTTGGATTGAAATCATCACCTCGTGTGAATGGTTTCTTATCGAATGAAGATATGGAGGTAGATTCGTCTAATAATTTATCTACCATACCCGCAAGGATCGCCATCTCGCGGCGCTCTTCGCCTTTATATCGATCAATCAATACACTGGAGATATCTTTATCCAAGTAGATTCCTGTACGATGCATCTGCTGACATACTTTAATGAGAGGTATCTCTACATCCCAAACAAGCGATGCAATGGCCTCTAGATGTGCTTTCTTACACTTTGGATGGTCAGGAGTAACATAAGGTAACTGCCACTTAAACAGCTCAAATGTTATCTTTGCGTCATTTGCTGCATACAGCTTTGCAACATCAGGACTGCAATAAGGAAACAGCTGTGGTGTAAAGAAATCCCGGAACTTCATTGGATCTCCTTTGCCTTTCAGCACATACTTGTTATAAAGTCCTTTCAATGTGTTATCCATCTCATTTTCTTTTAAGCAACGCCATGCAAGGATCACATCATAGTAGCAAACATCACACATGTCGACCTTCAAATCTTTATGTATCATCGACAAGTCGAAATCTGCGTTTGCAAATATCATCTTTGACTTTGAGTCAACAAACCTCTGTAATTCTTTTCCTACCTGCTCATAAGTCAACTGCCCTTTGTAAGGCTCGTCTATGATAGGTACCAAATGTTTCATGGGGATGTAACACTCTACACCCCCTGGATAATAGAGAGATGCTCCGACAACGGTGTCTTTGATTCTATCAAGTCCTGTCGTTTCTGTATCTATTCCTACATACGCAGATTCGATAGCTTTGGTGACGTAATCATGCAGCTCTTCTACAGATGTTATCAAGATAGCTGAAGAGTCTTGAAAGTAATCAATAACTTTCTGCGACATCTCTTTGATGTCTGAGCTGATACTCTTTGATTTGACTGGCTTTGCAGGTTCGTTCAGCTGGAGGCTCCTCTTTGCTATCTCATCTATATCGGCTCTTTTTGCCTGAGAGACAAGATTAAAAATAGCCAACGTCTTACCTCCTTTTCAGATAATAGGCCGGCAATATCTGTAAGACATTACCAGCCATTTGATTCATTTAGAATACTACATTGTCGATATCTTCGTCAGAATCAGACAGTGCAGTTTCGTCATTGTCAGATGGTAGCATATCGCTACCTACAGGAGTGTAACTTGGGATCTCGTTGTTCGGTTCCTTGACTGTCGAAAAATCGGGAATCTGCGTCGATTTAGTAGGAACATTTGACTGAGCCGATACTCTGGGAGTAACTTGATAACTTGAAAGACTTTCGCTATAAGAATCCCTCGACGACGAAGACGAAATCATCTTCAATAATTGAGACGCTGAAATGTCTTTGCAGATGTTTTCATAGTAGTCAGGCATCTTGACGTTGAACTCGTTAAGAATCTCTTGGTAGCTCGCTGACGTATTCTTACCTACTGCTTGAATGTTGTAAGTAGTGTTGATGTCACCAGATGCACCGTTTCTGGTGATTCGGAAGACAAAATCACTCGGATTAGGGCACTTTTCAAACACATCTGTGCTCAACTGATTTTCGAATCGCACATTCCTATCCCAAAACTGAATCTCATTTGCAGTGATGTTATAAACAGGAATGAAAAGCTTTGATTGAACCCTAATCTTACGCTCGCAAGCGGGACAACCTCTACCGCAGCAATGAACATATCCAGAATAATCCGGAGATTTTATATAATGAGTATCTGCGATTAAAACGTCATCAAGATTACGATACAAGAACACTACATCTGCGTAGTCGCCATGATTGCGGAGCAGGAAAAGACCACCGAACCGCTCCTCATTATATTCTTTTACACTTTTAAATGCCATAATACATTTCTCCTTTATTTAGTTGATATATTTTGATGTGTTATTATAATAACGATTCGACTCTACTTGATTGACCAAGTGGCGAAAGAATCATTAGTTTCTCGTAATTTCACTTCGATGACTCTCACACCAGGTTCAAACTCATCCAGCAATGACTGAAGATTTCTTGCAATTTTGAAGCAAAAGCTCTCCACAGATAACTCACATGTAAATGCATATACAGGAATTCCAAGAGCATTTATCGCTTCCATTACTTTCTTTTCTTGCGCAGATTGCTTTGTAGAATAAAGAAACATTTTATCGAAAGTTACTTGGTTAACTAACCTCGCAAGATCTTTGAATTCAATAACACGACCATGATCCTTAAGTCTCTGCGGACCATCTACAGTTACCTCTAAACGATATCTATGAGAATGTAACTCACACTCTTGTATATAGCTACTTTCAAACTCTGTTCGATATGATACAGTAGTTGACATCATCTATTCACCTCCCTTCACTTATCATCTGATTATAGAATATAATTAAATATTATTAGCACGCCTTAAATTATATAAATACCAATAACCGTTGTTATAATATTCAATTCTAACGTGAATTTTATATTTTTTAAATACCTGTTTACATTCTTCTATTGTGTTGTAATATCCACGTATCATGTTTTTACTACGAATTCTATATATTTTCATTGTTATCCCTCCTGCCTATAATCTGTTTCAAATGTTGCTATTAATGTATGTGTACGGCATGAATATAATTCAGTATATAATATACCATCTTCATAATAATGTTCAACGGTGAATAAATCAATCATTTTACCATCACATGATGACGATACAATCATGTCACAATTATTACAATCATATTCGTGAAATGTTGTCTTGCGTCCCTTTGCGTTTGTAAATTCTGTTTTAAATGTTGGTTGTTTTGTCATTGCGTTTAAATTCCTTTCTTTGATTTTTCATTGTTACTTTCCTTACATATGTAACGATTTGATTAATAATCGATGTAGCCTAAAGCGTCATCGACTAAGATGATTCCATTACTGCACTTTTCCTATGATTATATACTACTCATTTACTTGTTTATTATATGAAGAAATCTTTAACCTCTTTCAATGCATCTGCAAGCTCAGATATGATCTGCGCTTTTCTTGATTCGGATACGCTCTTAATTTCACTTTCGGTAAAAGCTTTTGCGCCTGTATATTGACGCTCCTCTCGAACAGAATATTTGAGTCTTACAAAAGGCTTGCCTTGCTCATCTGTCTTATGCTCTTCTATGAATGTTTCACTGACAAGATTTTCCCCATACTTGGATCTGATTGCAGCTTTTTTGATTTCAACTCTTGCAGGACTGCAATTTTCAGATTTCTTGTATACTCTCTTATCTTTTTCAACCTTCTTCGGATCTGTTGGGCGAAAGTCGAAATCATGATACTCCCCTGTATAGTCGAGGTTGTCTCCGAGTAACGAAGCTACTACTATTATATAGTCTTTCTTATGCTCTTTATCCTTTTTGCAAAGATCATCGATTGTCTTCCAGATCTTTTCACGAGCGGCTTCTTTAGCATTCTTCATCTCTTCATCATATATGCCTACGCTATCGAACAAATCGTATTCGTCTCCGTCAGCGCCAACTGCAATGTTGCTGGTTTCATTTTCGTATGCCTGCTTGAATCTGTTAGGATCTCTACACAAGCAGTATAAGCAGTTGTAAACGACTTTATAAATATATGCGGGTTTGAATCTTTCTTTGTCGCTCATAATAAGTGGCACGTTCTTCTCTAAGTACTGCATTACTTCTGCGACCCCGTCTTCCTCTGTCGAATAGACGCTTGCAAGCTTATACCAAGCCCTTGTAATAATGTCAAAAAATTGACAATACAAAACCGCCGACTTATGATCAGTAGCTGTCGCCAGCCACTGTTCATATGTCAGCGGTTCTTTATAACCTGTATAGGCGGTGAATAATTCTTTGGTCTTTGCGAATTCTGATTTTTTCATTTTTTTTCATTCCTTTTTTCGATAATTCTTGATATCTTTGATAATTCTTGATATTTGAAGATCAGACCTTATTGATTGACCCTACATGTATATTATAAGGGCTTTTTGTCAAAAAGTCAAGGGGGTTTGAAAAAATTTCTGAAATTTTTTTTAAATTTTAATGATTTTGTAAAGATTGAAGATCAATCTTACTAATTTTGGCCTATTTGTCGAAATTCTTAGAATTTATCTTTTCCGATCCTTT
>CANRBJ010000003.1 GCA_947628815.1 uncultured Clostridia bacterium
TTAAAGGGAACAACAGATAATCCAGCGAGCAAGACATCTAAAGGGGAAGATACTAAAGATATAGTAATAAAAAGAGCGAGTGAAGTAGAAGATAGTGAAGAAAATGTATATATAGTACATCCAGCATTCACAAATGAAAGTGGAAATGGATATGCGAATGGAGGATGGGATAGAGAAATACCAGGATTTTGGATGGCGAAGTTCGAGGCGGGATATGTCGGAGACAGCAGTAATACAGGAGGCAAAGCGAAAGATTCGCCAGTGAAATTTAGTACAATATACACATGGGATGGAGTATCTTCAAAGAGCGATCAAACTTGGTATTACGAAGAAATAAACCGTACAGGTTCTACAGCGATAAAATGGCCAACATTTCAAGGTTGTAGACCGAGTATGAATCGTATAGGAATAGGTGATGCGTACGATTTATGCAGACAAATTGGTAATGGAAATGCAGACAATAATCCATACAATTTAGCAAATGTAGATAGTCATATGATAAAAAATAGTGAATGGGGAGCAGTAGCGTATTTATCATATAGTGATTATGGAAGAGGAAATACAACAGAGATAACAATAAACAATATAAACGCTAGTGGTTCAAAAACAATATGGGCAGTAACTGGATACGCAGCAGACACAGTTTCAGCTGCAACTCAGAAAATTGACAATTTAGAAGAATATATCAATCCTGGTAGTTCAAGCGGACCAGCAGGAATATGGTATTCAAGCCAAGGACAAAAAGCAAGTACAACAGGAAATACAAGTGGAGTATATGATATGGTAGGAGGAGCATGGGAATGGACAGCAGGATATGTAGATATAGGTAGTGGAAATGTTTCTACTTATGGAGGTAAATTAAGAAGTGAAGCAAATGGGAAATATAAAAGTATATATGCGCATAGCAACAATGGAAGAGATCCGAGCCAAAATTATAGTGTAGAATCAAATAAAAAAAGAAAAGGCGAGGCAATATGGGAGACATCTACGCAAGGAAATACTGCTAGTAACAGTTGGAACAGCGACTACTCCAGCTTCGTGGACTCTGGCGCTCCGTTCACGATACGCGGTGGCAGGTGGAACGATGGGGCTGATGCCGGTGTGTTCGCGTTCGGTCGCGGCAGTGGGTACTGCTATTACAACATCGGTTTCCGCCCGGTGCTTGTGTGCGAGTAGCACTTTGCCCGTGACCTCGATCCTAGTTTCCCTTTTTTCCTAGAGTACCAGGGTCTTCGGGCAAAAATAAATACGGGTACAAGGTTTGTTGTAAGTTAATCATAAATTTTGAGTGTGTTGGGTATTGAAATAAATCGGGATATATGTTTAAATAGTAGGGTATAAGTAGGGGCGCTTTAGCGCCCAAAATTTATATAGGGATTGCATCGAACTACTCCAACTTCGTGAACTCTGACAATCCGTTCACGATACGCGGGGGCAATTGGGGCAATGGAGCTAATGCCGGTGTATTCGCGTTCAATCGCAATGCAGGGAACTGCAATTACAACATCGGTTTCCGCCCGGTGCTTGTGTGCGAGTAGCACTTCGATACAACTTGAATTTATGAAAATAAATTCGTTCCAGAGGGGCATTTTTTTACGGAGGGTGCCGAGTGAAATGTATCAAAGAGATGTAATTCCTGTGGTATGAGCGAAGGACTATGCTAAAAAATATGTATCTTTCCTTTCAAAGTCAGGTTCTTATATCATAAACACATAAACAGTAACATTGTTCTAGTAGCAGTATGCGAATGTCCAAGGTTATGCAAAAAACAAGAGCAAAAAGCAATTTTTGCTCTTGTTTTTATATTGGCAACTGATTTTTAGTTGCCAATATAAAAATAAAGGGATATAATATATGAGTAGAATATGGGAGTGATTTAGTGTGAATAATGTAATGAGCTATAAAGGATATTGGGCAAAAAAAGCAATTGCAAGAGAAGTGAAGTTGGGTTTAGAAAAATAAATAGAAAAAGGATGTTAAAAATGGCAAAAAAACTACTAATTACAGAAAAACCGTCAGTAGCAATGGAATTTGCAAAAGCATTAAAAATAAATGCACGGGAGAAAAAATGGATATTTAGAATCAGAAGAATGGATTATTACATGGTGCGTAGGTCACTTAGTTACTATGAGTTATCCAGAAAAATATGATGAAAAACTAAAGGTATGGAGATTAGATACCCTACCTTTTATTCCAAATGACTGGAAATACGAGATTATTCCACAAGTTCAAAACCAATATAATATTGTAGAAGGACTATTAAAAAGAGAAGATGTAACTGAAATATATAACGCCGGAGACTCTGGACGTGAAGGAGAATATATACAAAGATTAGTTTTTATGATGGCAAAACCAAATCCAAAAGCTATTATGAAACGTGTATGGATAGATTCACAAACAGAAGAAGAAATAAGGCGAGGAATTAATGAGGCAAAAGCATTATCTGAATATGATAGTTTATCTGATTCAGCATATTTACGAGCAAAAGAAGATTATTTAATAGGTATAAATTTTTCAAGATTATTATCTATCATTTATGGAAGAAGAGTAGCAAAAGAGATTAATCAAGATAGAGCATCTATTTCTGTTGGACGTGTTATGACGTGTGTATTGGGAATGATAGTAGAAAGAGAACGCGAAATTAGAAATTTTGTAAAAACAAAATATTATAAAATTATTGGAGAATTTGGAAACAAAGAAAATAGTTTTAAAGCAGAATGGAAAGTACAAGAAACTTCAAAAATGTATAATAGTAGTAAATTATATAATGAAACAGGATTTAAAAATGAAAAAGATGCAAAAGATTTTATTTCTACACTAATAGGAAAAGAAGCAAAAGTAACCCAAGTAAAAAAATCTAAACAAAAGGAAAATCCACCACTATTATTTAACCTTGCAGAAATTCAAAATGAATGCACTAAACGTTTTAAAATTAAACCTGATGAAACACTAGAAATAATTCAAAATTTATATGAAAAAAAATTAGTGACCTATCCTAGAACAGATGCAAGAGTACTTTCAAGTGCAGTTGCAAAAGAAATAACTAAAAATTTAAATGGTATTGCTAAAGGTTTTAAAAATGAAGAAGTACAAGCTTATATAAAAAAAATGAGCGAGGAAAAATATTCTACAAATTTATTAAAAACAAAATATGTGAATGACTCAAAAATTACCGATCATTATGCAATAATTCCAACAGGTCAAGGTTATGAAAATTATGATAAATTGCCAGAATTACAAAAAAAGATTTATACATTAATAGTAAAAAGATTTTTAGCAATTTTTTATCCACCAGCAGAGTTTAATAAAATATCTGTTGTAATTAATATTGAGAATGAAGTTTTTTCTGCAAGTGGAAAAGTGTGTATTAAACAGGGATATTTAGAAATTTTAAAACCTAAAAAAGAAGAAAATAATGAAAATTCTGAAACAAAACAAGAAGAAAATCCAAATAATAGCTTAGATATATTAAATACTCTAAAAAAAGGAGAAACTATATTTTCTCAAAATTTTGAAACCAAAGATGCAGAAACAAGTCCACCTGCAAGATATAATTCAGGTTCTATAATACTTGCTATGGAAAATGCAGGAAAATTAATAGAAGATGAAGAATTAAGAGAGCAAATAAAAGGAGCAGGAATTGGAACAAGTGCAACAAGAGCAGAAATTATAAAAAAACTAGAGAAAATAAAATATATTGAAATTAATTCTAAAACTCAAATTATAACTCCAACTAACTTTGGAGAGATAATTTATGATGTTGTAAAATCTTCTATGCCAGATATGTTAAATCCAAAATTAACAGCAAGTTGGGAAAAAGGGCTTGATATGGTTGCAAAAAAAGAAATAAAGCCAACAGAATTTATGCGGAAAATTAGAAAAATACATTCATTCTAAGTTTGATAGGTTAGTTGTAAATATGTAAAAATCGTATATTATTTTGAAAAAAATGCAAAATAATATAGGTGATAAAAATGAGAATTTCGTGGTTAAAATCAAAAGAAGATGATAGAAGTTTTAGATTTCAGAAAAATATCGGGCTTGATGTATTTGAAATTGAAGATTTAGAAAAAACTGATGAAAAATTGAATGAGCTTTCACAAAATTATCATACAATTATTTTATCAAATGAAGTTGCTAGTTTTTCAGGTGATATTATAAAAAAATATGCAAAAGATGATAGTATAAACATTATCATTGCTAAAGGGAATAAGATATAACTTTTTGTATTGACTTTTAAGAAAAAGCATTATATAATAGAAAAAGTTATTACCGAAAAGGTAAAGAAGAGATTAAAAATGCAAAAAAAGACAGATAAGATTAATATGTATTGATTCGGAAAAATAAAAAAGAGATATTGTAACATATAAAAGGGTATAGCAAGTACGGGTTTTGTGCTATATCACTTTATATAATATAGCTAATGTTAAATAGTTATTTTTCAAAATCAATCAGTTTATACTATTTAAACTGATTTTTTTGTGTATGAAAAAGGAGAGATAAAAAAATGATACAAAAATCAAAAACAGAAGAAAATGGTAAAAGTAAAAATGAAAAGAATGAAACGAGAAATGGTGCTACAAGGAAAAGAGCATATTCACCAAATAACAATGTAAGAAAGGAAAAAAAGCAGGAAAGCGAAAATACAAGAAAAACAAGAAATATTCAAAAAAATAATTCTATAAGTAAAGTAGTAAAAAAAGAAATTAATTCTAAAACACAAAACAAAAATAGCAAAACGAGGGCTAAGCGTGAAACTAGAAGTTTAGATAATGAATTTGTTTTTAAGAAAAGTCCACTAAAAATTATACCATTAGGAGGCCTATTGGAAGTAGGTAAAAACATAACAGTTTTTGAATATGAAAACGAAATTATAATAGTAGATTGTGGACTTGCATTTCCAGAAGATGATATGCTAGGAGTTGACCTTGTTATACCAGATATTACTTACTTAGAAAAAAATAAAGAAAAAATAAAAGGTTTAGTTATCACACATGGTCATGAAGACCATATTGGTTCAATACCATATTTATTAAAACAAATTAATATTCCAATTTATGCAACAAGACTAACAGTTGGTTTAATTAAAAATAAATTAGAAGAACATGGGCTTGTAAGAAGTACAAAATTAAAAATTGTTAATCAAGGAGAAACTATAAACTTTGGAAAAATGCAAGTAGAATTTATAAGAAGTTGCCATAGTATACCAGATGCAGTTGCACTTGCAATTCATACACCAATTGGAACAATAGTGCATACAGGAGATTTTAAAATTGATTATACACCAATAGATGATGAAAGAATGGATTTTGGTAGGCTTGCAGAGCTTGGAAATAAAGGAGTACTTGCTCTTATGTCAGATAGTACAAATGCAGAAAGAAAAGGATACACAATGTCTGAAAGTAAAGTAGGAGAAGTATTTGAAAAATTATTTTTACACTGTACTAAAAGAATTGTAGTTGCAACATTTGCTTCAAATGTTCATCGTGTGCAACAAATTGTAAACTCAAGCGTAAAATATGGTAGAAAAATTGCAGTATGTGGTAGAAGTATGTTAAATATGATTCAAACTGCAATGGAACTTGGATATATTGATGTTCCAGATAATGTATTCATTGATATTGATATGATTAATCAATATAAAGATGAAAATTTAGTAATTATTACAACTGGTTCACAAGGAGAAACAATGTCAGCTCTTACAAGAATGGCAGCAGGAGAACATAGAAAAGTAACAATTACTCCAAATGATTTAGTTATAATTTCAGCAAATCCAATACCAGGAAATGAAAAATTTGTATCAAGAGTAATTGATGATTTAATGAAAATAGGAGCAGAAGTAGTATATAGTGCTTTAGAAGATGTACATGTATCAGGTCATGCGTGCCAAGAAGAGCAAAAACTAATGTTAGCGTTAGTAAAACCCAAATATTTTATTCCAGTTCATGGTGAATATAGGCAGTTAATTGCTCATATTGAAACAGCTAAAAAAATGGGAATAGATAGCCAAAACACATTTATTATGACTAATGGTAGAATATTAGAATTAAATGAAAATGATGCAAAACTAACCGGAAGTGTACCATCTGGAAAAATTTTAGTAGATGGACTAGGTGTAGGAGATGTAGGAAATATTGTATTAAGGGATAGACAACATTTATCTCAAGATGGTTTAATTGTTATTGTTTTAACAATGAACTCAGCAACAGGAGAGGTAATAGCAGGTCCAGATGTTATTTCAAGAGGATTTGTATATGTGCGTGAATCTGAAAACTTAATGGACGATGTGAAAAAAGTTATTAGAGATGAAATTGAAAAATGTTCACAAAAACATATAAAAGAATGGTCTATAATTAAATCTAATTTAAAAGATAATTTAAGAGATTATATTTATCAAAAAACAAAAAGAAACCCAATGATTTTGCCAATTTTTATGGAAGTATAGAAAAATACCTTGCTAATGCAGGGTATTTTTTAGTACATAATTCTAAATAAATATCCATATACTACAAATTGGGTGAGAGAATGCGCAGTGATGAGGTTATTTATTTATGGAGAAGTGGATTAAGCAAGAACAAGGTAGCAGAAATTTATAAAAGAAGATATAACCAACATATTAAATTAATACGAGCAGAAGTTGTTAATAGGCATGCGGGAAGATTAATAAGTAGTTATGAAGCATTAGCATATGTTGAAAAAATAATTTATAGAGAGATTATGAAAAATAATTAAAAGCAAAAAAATTTTTGCATACGACAGAGTTCGACAACATTATTTTACATAATATGGTACAATAATGTTATGGAGGTGGTAATATGCAAGATGTATTGGAAAAATCACTACAAAAAATAAAGGAGATGAATTTTGAAACTCGGTAAGCAATGGAATAGGTATGCTGTAGAAAACGATTTATTATCAATTGAAACCATAATGTATATTACAAACAAAAAATATCAGGAATTAAGAAAAGTAGAAGTTAGAAAAAAGAAAAAGTAATGTGTGTTAAAGAACTCTCATTCATGCGATAGCACGAATGGGGGTTATATATTTATGAGTATTAGCAAAATCCCATAAAAAGCATTGTAAAGTAAGACAAAATTTGGTATAATAGTACAAGTTTAGGAGAAGGAGAGATATAAATGAATTATAAAGATTTAGCAGATATTATATTTCCAGATGTTAAGGATATTTCTTATTATGAAGAAAAATATGCTAAAAGAAATCTAAAGGAGGGGGCTATAGTTACACGTTTTGCTCCAAGTCCTACAGGGTTTGTACATATAGGTGGATTATACCAATCTGTTATTGCAAAAAAATTAGCAAATCAAACTGAAGGTGTATTCTTTTTAAGAATAGAGGATACAGACCAAAAAAGAGAAGTTGAAAATGGAGTTATTGGTATTATAGAATCATTAAAAGAATTTGGTATGGAACCAGATGAAGGAATGATAAATGAAGAAGAGGAAAAAGGAAATTATGGGCCATATAAGCAATCTTTAAGAAAAGAAATTTACCAAAGTTATGCAAAGTTTTTAGTTGAAAAGGGAATGGCATATCCTTGTTTTTGTAAAGCAGAGGAACTTCAAGAAATGAGGGATAAACAAGAAGCGGCAAAATTAAGAACAGGCTATTATGGTGTATGGTCAAAATGTAGACATATTCCTGTAAATGAGCAAATTGAAAGAGTAAAGAATGGTGAAGAATTTATTTTAAGATTTAAATCACCAGGAAATCCAGAAAAGAAAATAAAACATCATGATCAAATAAAGGGAAATGTAGATTTTCCAGAAAATGACCAAGATATTGTTATAATAAAATCTGATGGATTACCAACTTATCACTTTGCACATGCAGTAGATGATCACCTAATGGGAACAACACTTGTTATTCGTGGAGACGAATGGTTATCTTCTGTTCCATTGCATTTGCAACTATTCCAATGCTTAGGGTTTAAGGCACCAAAATATGCACATATTGCACCAATTATGAAAGAAGAAAATGGAGCAAAAAGAAAATTAAGTAAAAGAAAAGATCCAGAAGCAGCAGTAAGCTATTATGCAGAACAAGGAATACCAACAGATGCAGTAAATGAATACTTATTAAATATAGCAAATTCAAACTTTGAACAATGGCGAAGACAAAATCCAGATGCAAAAATGGAAGAATTTGAATTACAATTAAATAAAATGAGCGTTAGTGGAGCATTATTTGATATCATTAAACTATTAGATATTTCAAAAAGAGTAATATCTAAATATACCAAAGAACGTGTTTATGATGAAGCAATTAAATGGGCAGAAAAATACGATGTTTCTTTAAAGCATTTGTTAGAACAAGATAAAGAATATTCTTTAAAAGTATTAGGAATTGAACGTGGCAATGTTAAACCAAGAAGAGACATTGCAAAATGGTCTGATGTAAAAGAAAACATAATATATATGTATGACGACGAATTTTTTAAAAATAATCCACAATATGAATTTCAAAAAATTCAAGATAAAGAAGAAATTAAAAATATTGTTAAAACATATATAGATAAGTATTTTAATTTAGAAGATGATAAAGAAACATGGTTTAATAAGATGAAAGATTTAGCTCAAGAATTTGGTTATGCAAGAGAAGTAAAAGACTATAAGCAAAACCCAGAAAATTACAAAGGGCATGTAGGAGATATTAGTACAGTTATTAGAATTTGTTTAACTGCAAGAAGTAATACACCAGATATGTATGAAATTATGAAAGTATTAGGTAGTGACTCAGTTAAAGAAAGATTGCAATATGCAACTAGTATATAGGTGATGATATGGATTATAATATTGGAGATATTGTAAGAACTAAAAAAGTACATCCTTGTGGCAGTAAGTTATGGGAAATTACAAGAGTTGGGGTAGATTTTAAACTAAAATGTTTAGGGTGTGGTCATGTTATTAGACTAGAAAGACAAAAAGCCATAAAAATGATTACAAAAAAGATAGACAATAACTAATAGTAAAATAACACATAAATATTACAAAAGAGGTAAATATGGAAATAGAAAAATTTGATAATTTTATATATGAAAATATAGCAAGGTATATATCAGAACCATTAACAAGTATATTAAAAATAGTAACTAATTTTGGAGGACCAATTATTATAGTATTAATAACTGTTGGAATATTATTGTTTGTGAAAAATAAAAAATATGGATGGTATGTTGCAGCTAATTTGTTAGTAATTGCAGCTATAAATCAAATTTTAAAATATATAGTTCAAAGACCACGACCAAACGAATATCAGCTTATTAAGCAAGGGGGATATAGTTTTCCTTCAGGTCATTCTATGGTGAGTATGGCTTTTTATGGTTTTTTAATTTATATATTATACCATAAAGTTCAAAATAAATATGCAAAATGGAGTTTGTGCATAATACTTGCAATATTAATATTTTTAATAGGAATTAGCAGGATTTACTTAGGTGTACATTATGCAAGTGATGTAATAGGCGGTTTTGGTTTATCAGTTATTTATTTAATAGTATTTACCCAAATTATAAAGCAAATTTATGAAAAGGAATCTAAATAGAACTGTTTTTCTTTCGGTAAATAAGTAAAATAATGCCAGAAACCAAAAAAGTTAATAAATAGCTAATAACAGATAATTTCCAATTTCCAGAAACTAAGTTGCTTCCTGCAAAGGTAGAAGATATAACAGAAGGGAAGCGAGCAAAAGTTGAAATTAGTATAAAACGCAAAGGATGTATTGGAAGTAATCCTGCAATATAAGTTAATAAATCCTTAGGTGTTCCTGGAATTATAAAAGCAATAAACAAAAATAATTCTATTTTTTCAGGAGAAGAAAATAATTTGCTATTCTCAAATTTTTGAATGGACTCTTCACTAAAAAAAGAATTAATAAAAGACTTACCAAATTTTTGTACACAAAAAAATATTAAAAAACAACTTAAAAAAGCGCCTAAGAATATTATTAACATACCTCCAATTGTTCCATAACACATTCCAGAAAGAAATTCAATTGGTTCACCAGGAAGGATAGGTACAAGAATTTGTAACAGTTGTAAACCAAGTATAATAAAAATTCCACCAATACCTGAGTTTTCAATTTGATTTTTAAATTCTCTTTGACCGCTCATCTGTACCTAAGTTAAGAAAAAGGGGAAAGAGTTTTATAGACAAAAACCCAAGTAATAAAAGTGATATAATTAAAAATATTAATTTCATAAATTTAAAAGTTTTTTTATTTTTGTGTTCCATATAATTACCTCGTATCTTAAAAATTATATATATCATATCACAAAAATGCTAATAAAAAAACAAAAAGGAGGATTTTTTTTATGTCAAAATTAAAAAAGATTATTTTATCTGGAATTTTACTTGCACTACTTATTGTTTTAAATAGATTTATATCTATTAAAACACCACTCCTAGTAATTAGTTTTTCTTTTGTACCAATTATGATGTCAAGCATTTGGTTAGGTCCAAAATATAGTACGATTATTGCAGCATTAGGCGATTTTATAGGGGCAATTTTATTTCCATTTGGAACGTATTTTCCAGGATTTACTTTAAGTGCAGGGCTTAGTGGCCTTATTTATGGAGTGTTTTTATATAAAAAACAAGAAGAGGAAGTTAGTAATTCAAAGTTTATATTAAAACTAATTATTAGCAATGTATTAGTATTAGGTATTATTGAAATTTTTGTAGTTTCAATTTGGCTAAATATTATGTATGGTAAAGCATATTTAGTTGTTGTATCTACAAGAGTTCTCGCGCAAGTTATTATGCTTCCAATTCGTGTTATAACTATTTTCTTCTTAGAAAAATTAACGAGGCCTATGGTAAATAAATATTTGTATGATGGTGAAAATAATGAATATTAATGAGTATTTATCAGGATTTTTTAAAGGAACAAAAGATCCAAGTTTAGATGCTATGCAGTTTTTTATGGAGGAATTATCACATCCAGAAGAAAAGTTAAAAATTGTACATATAGCAGGAACGAATGGAAAAGGTAGTGTTACTGAAATGCTATCTACAATACTCGAGCAAGCAGGTTATACAGTAGGAGAATTTATGTCTCCACATATTGTTGAATTTAATGAAAGAATTCGTATTAATCATAAAAATATATCTAATGAGAACTTAGAAGATTTACTAAAAACAATGGATCCGCTTGTTAATAAGTATAACTCAAGCCATAAAGAAAATGTTACTTTATTTGAATTAGAAACTGCAATGGCTTTACTGTATTTTGCGAAGAACAACTGCGATATTGTTGTACTAGAAACAGGATTAGGGGGCTTGTATGATTGTACTAATATTGTACATCCAATTCTATCTATGATTACATCTATTGGATATGATCATATGGACATTTTAGGGAATACTTTAGAAGAAATTGCAATTCAAAAAGCAGGAATTATTAAGGAAAATTCGCAAACAATATTTGTAGAGCAGGAAGAGAAAATTAATAAGATAATTAGAGAAACTTGTAAGAAAAAGAATAATGTACTACATTTTATAAATTTAAAAGATTTAAAAAATGTAAAATGTTCTAATAAATATCAAAGTTTCGATTATCAAGATAAAAAGCAAATTGAAATAAACTTAAAAGGTAGGAAGCAAATACAAAATGCAAGTATGGTGTTAGAAGCAATAAATGTTTTAAATAAAAAAGGATTCGTAGTAAAAGATGAACAAATGCGAGCTGGATTAAAAAAGGTTATACATAAAGCAAGGTTTGAAACAATTTACAATAATCCAACCATTATATTTGATGGAGGGCATAATGAACCAGCCATAAAAAATCTTAAAGAAACAATAAATCAATTTTATGCAAAAGATAAAAAAATATATATACTGTCTATTTTAAAAACAAAAGACTATAAAAAAGTTATAAAAGAATTAATGGAAGATGAAGATTCTATTTTTATATTTACTGATGGAACTAAGGTTCAAGATGAGGTTAAATGCTATGCAAGAAAAGAGGACTTGTACAAAGAAGCTTTAAAGTATCGAAAAGAAAAAATATATATGGATACACTTGAAAATGCAATAAGAAAATGCAAAAAAGAAGATAATAATAAAGTTATATTTATAATTGGTAGTTTTTATACATATCAAGAAGTAATGGAAACAATAAAGGAATGATTAAGCAATGATTGAACTAAAAAATGTAAGTTATGGTTATGAAAAAAAAAATAAAATATTAAAAAATATAAATGCAAATATAGGGGAAAGTGAATTTATTAGCATTATTGGAAAAAATGGTTCTGGAAAATCTACTCTTGCAAAGCTAATAGCAGGTATTATTAAGCCTGTCGAAGGGGAAGTTTTAGTTGAAGGAAAGAGCACAAAGAAAAAAGAAAATTTCTTACCAATTCGTAAACAAGTAGGAATTGTTTTTCAAAACCCAGAAAATCAAATTATCTTCAATTCTGTTGAAGATGAAATGCGATTTCCATTAGAAAATTTAGGAATAGAAGGAAAAGACGAGATAATAAAGAATGTTCTAGAAAAAGTAGGACTAGCTGGAAAAGAAAAACAAGAAGCATATACACTATCACTTGGTCAAAAGCAACGACTAACAATTGCGACAGTACTTGCTATGCAAACAAAATATATTGTTTTAGATGAACCAACATCTATGCTAGATCCAATAGGAAAAGTTGAAATTTATGAAATTGTAAAAAAACTAAAACAGGAAGGGTATACGATTATTTATATTACTAACATGATTGATGAAATTTTATTATCTGATAATATTTGGGTTATGGAAGAAGGGAGTATAAAGCATACTTTTCCAAAAGAAGATATTTTGAATTATATTGATGAAATTAAGCAAAGTGGAATAAAAATACCAGAAATTATTTCTTGTGTTCAAGAATTAAAAAAAGAAAATATTTCAATAAAATTAGAAGAATGGACGATGGAAGAACTTACGAAAGAAATAGTAAAGGAAATAAGAAAATGAAAATAGCTTTTAAGTTTATAGTATTTTTAATATACACAATATTATTATTTTGGGTACAAAATGTATATGTATTCATTGGTATTTTTATATTTCAAGCAATATTAATGTTTGTATACCGTATAGCTTGGGATAAAGCAATAGAAGTAATCATACATCTAATGCCATTTATATTGCTTACAGCAGTTTTTAATGGGTTTGCGATGGGGCTTAAATCTGCTATTCAAATTGGAATTAGACTTACATTAGTTTGCCACATTACTTACATTTTTGGAAAAACAACCTCTAGCATGCAAATTGCAAAAGGAATCGAAAAATTATTATATCCACTTGAATGGTTTGGAATAAATAGAAAAAATATAACACTTATGATTAGTATAGCAATTACCTTTATTCCAATTATTAGAAATGAAATAACGAACATCAAATACAGCCTTATGGCAAAAGGAATGAGAATGAACATAATAAATCAAATAAAACATTTAAACTATATAATGGGTCCATTATTTTATTCGTTATTAAAAAAAGTAAAAGAAATAGAAGAAGCACTTAAATCGAAGGCTTATGTAGAAGAGTAAATGAGTGCTACTTCTATTTTTTTTATTAAATAGCTAGTTTAAAAAATACCTTTTTACCTTTTTTCAATATTGCGTATCCATCTGAGAAATCAGAACTAGCCAACATATAATTCGTATCATCAATTTTTTTATTATTTAAACTAATACCACCTTGAATAACAAGAGTTCTTGCCTGCCCTTTAGATGGAGCAATGCCAGTTAGAATAATTGCATCTAATATAGAAATATTCATATTTTCTAATTTTACAGTTGGCATATTTTCTAAAGAACCGTTTCCATTAAATAGGGCATTCGCAGCTTCACGAGCTTTTAAAGCTTCTTCTTCACCATGGATTAACTTTGTTATTTCAAAAGCTGCTATTTGTTTTGCTTCATTTATTTTTTCATCTTTCAAACTAGAAAGTCTTCTTACTTCGTCCATTGGAAGATATGTAAGCATTCTTAATACATCATATACCTCTGTATCACCAATATTTCTCCAATATTGATAAAAATCATAAGGTGAAGTTCTTTTAGCATCTAACCATAATGCACCACTTACGGTTTTTCCCATCTTCTTACCCTCAGAATTTAAAAGTAAAGGACAAGTAACACAGAAGCTACCATTTTTATGAATTTTACGAATTAAATCTACACCTGCTAACATATTAGACCATTGGTCGTCTCCACCAATTTGAACTTTACATCCTTTTTCTTCAAATAAATGTAAGAAGTCGTAACTTTGCATTAACATATAATTCAATTCAAAAAATGTAAGACCTTTTTCCATACGTTGCTTAAAACATTCAGCATCAAGCATTCTATTAACATTAAAATGAATACCATAAGTACGAATAAAATCCATATAATTTAAATCTAATATCCAATCACCATTGTTTACAATAATTGCAGCATTATCTCCTTCAAAAGAAACAAATTTGCTTACTTGTTTAATAATATTATCAACGTTTTTTGAAATATCTTCTTTTGAAAGCATTTTTCGCATATCAGTTTTTCCGCTAGGATCACCTATAAAAGCAGTACCACCACCAATTAATATAATGGGCGTATGACCACATTTTTGAAAATAAGACATCATCATAAGAGGAATAAAATGACCAATATGAATACTATCTGCTGTTGGGTCTATTCCTAAATATACCTTTGTTTTTTCTTTTTTTACCATTTCTTTAAATTCTTCTTCAAAAGGTATTTGTTTAATTAAATCTCTTTCTTTTAATACATCATAAATAGAAGCATTTCGTAAATCCTCGTTTTCCATATTTTTCACAATCCTTCCTAAAGTGTAAATAAAAAGCACGGGGTACCGTGCTAGATAACTTTTATAAATTAATATTAGTACCTATATTTAATTTACTAGATAAATCAGAAAATTCCTCGTTTTCTAGATATCTATTTAAATTTTTTACAGTAATTCCTGTATCAACAGAAATGCAATCTATATTATTAGAATAATTTTCACCTTCAAAGTAATTTTTTAGTTTTGATATTTCAAAACTGTCCTTTTGTGTACAATTTTCACATACTGTATTTTCTGATAGAAAAAAACATCCACAACGTTTACATTTTTTAAATTCCATAATATTCCCCCAAAATTCAAAATAAAACATAATCTTTTGTTTCTCGACACATATTCTATCATAAAAAAATAAAAAAGAAAAGTAAAATTAAAAAATATTGACAAAATTATAATTTATATATAAAATCATATCATTAAAACAAAATTTGGAGGGATTAAGTTATGAAAGCATATGTATGTAAAGTGTGTGGATATGTTCATTTTGGAGAAGAACCACCTGAAAAATGTCCTCAATGTGGTGTAGGAAAAGATAAATTTGAATTAAAAGAAGAAACAGGAAAAAAAGAATATGCAGATGAACATATAATTGGAGTAGCAAAAGGATTAGATGAAGAAGTTGTTAAAGGTTTAAAAGATAACTTTACAGGAGAATGTACAGAAGTAGGAATGTATCTTGCAATGAGTCGTCAAGCAGATAGAGAAGGTTATCCAGAAGTTGCAGAAGCTTTTAAGCGTTATGCATTTGAAGAAGCAGAACATGCAGCAAAATTTGCTGAACTTTTAGGAGAAATTGTTTTTGCAGATACGAAGAAGAATTTAATGTTAAGAGCGGAAGCAGAATGTGGAGCATGTATGGGTAAAAAAGAACTTGCAACTCGTGCAAAAGAATTAGGATATGATGCAATTCATGATACAGTTCATGAAATGTGCAAAGATGAAGCAAGACACGGAAGAGGTTTTGAAGGATTATTAAAAAGATATTTTAATGCTTAAGTAACTAAAAACGGATTAATGAGTTTGTACTCTTAATCCGTTTTTTAGTTACTTAGAACAAAGCACTTGTTGGAATATAATTATCATCTGGTGGATATACATATTCATTTGAAGGCTTGCTACATTCCTTTATATCTGTTATTTCAATTATAGGAATATCACCGTGATAATCACCTTTTGTAATTTTTCCAGTAATATCAACCCAAGTATTATCAGCAAATTTATTTGCATCTTTATAATCACATAAAAATCCAACAACTACAGTTTGATTATCTGAACTTATTATCATATTTCGTGCTAAAACAAATTGCGTTTCGTTAAAATCATAAACCCTATAAACATATCCAGAAAAATGAATTTTTTGACCAATATGCTCATCTAAATTATCATGTACCGATTTTAAAATATTGGTATAGTTATCACTTGTAATATTCGCTACATCTGGTTCGTAAGTGCAGTGATTCGAAGATGAATTATTAAATATATTATAAAGTGAATATCCAGTTATAGTAATTACAATGATAAATAAAATTATAAAGACGATTTTAAATACTAATTTAGGAGATAGTTTCAAATTACAAACAAACATACAAATTCCTCTTTTCTAAAGTAAAATAAGATAATATAAGATATTCTAAATAAAAAAAAATATGATTAATTTTTATTTTAATAAAAATTAGAAGATAAAATATGGTATTATAACAATAAAGATGTTGAAAAATGGCACAAAAGAAAAAATTAAAATGAAAATAAAGGTAAAATAAAAACTCACAAGATTAGTTGCTTTTTTGTAAGTGATTACCATAAAACAAATTTTTATGTAGATAAATGATAGTAGAGGAAACTGTAAAGAAATGGAATAAATTTCAAAAAAGTGCTACATAATATATAAAAATATATATGGAGGTTAGCAAATGAGAGATTTTTTAGAAATAAGAAGTGTAAAGGCAATGGAAGTACTAGATTCAAGAGGAAATCCTACTGTGCAGGTAGAAGTAGTAACACAAGGAGGTTTTGTTGGAGTAAGTCTTGTGCCATCTGGTGCATCTACTGGAAGTTTCGAAGCAGTGGAGTTGCGTGATGGTGATGAAAAGAGATATTTAGGTAAAGGAGTTTTACAAGCAGTTGAAAATGTAAATAAAAAAATTGCAAAAAAGATAGAAGGAATGAATGTATATAATCAATTAGAAATTGATAGAACTTTAATAATGCTAGATGATACACCAAACAAATCAAAATTAGGTGCAAATGCAACACTTGGAGTATCACTTGCTATTGCAAAAGCTGCTGCAAATTCATTAGGAATGGAATTATATAATTATATAGGTGGAGTAAATAGTAAAATTCTACCACATCCAATGATGAATATTTTAAACGGCGGAAAACATTCCGATAACAATATTAACATTCAAGAGTTTATGATTATTCCTGTAGGAGCAACTACTTTTAGAGAAGGATTGCAAATGGGGGTAGAGGTATATCATAATTTAAAGAAAGTTTTAAAACAAAAGGGATATTCTGTTGCAGTAGGCGATGAAGGAGGATTTGCTCCGAATTTAACAGATGAAACAGAAGCAATTGAGGTAATTATAGAAGCAATAAAAAAAGCAGGATATGAGACTAAAAAAGATATAGCATTAGCATTAGATGTAGCAAGTACAGAAATGTATGAAGAGGCGAAGAAAATAGGAAAAGATGGCTATTATTTTTGGAAAACAGATAATTTTAAAACAAAAGATGAAATGATAGACTATATTACTGAACTTGCAGAGAAATATCCTATTATTTCAATAGAAGATGGCCTTGCAGAAGAAGATTGGGAATCTTGGAAAGTGCTTACAGATAGATTAAAAGATAAGATACAATTAGTAGGGGATGATTTGTTTGTTACTAATAAAGATAGATTAAAAAAAGGAATAAAACAAGGAGTTGCAAACAGCATTTTAATTAAGCCAAATCAAATAGGAACTTTAACTGAAACATTAGATGCTATTGAACTTGCAAAAAAGAATGGATATACAGCAGTTATTTCACATCGTTCAGGAGAAACAGAGGATACAACAATTGCAGATATAGCAGTAGCAACAAATGCAGGTCAAATAAAAACAGGTGCACCATGTAGAACAGATAGAGTTGCGAAATATAATAGGCTATTAAATATAGAAGAAGATTTAAAAGAAGATGCTTGGTTTTAATAAAAAACACACGAAATTTACTTAATATAAGTAGAAATTCGTGTGTTTTTATGATATTATAGAAGATATAAAAATATGAGAGGAATAATATGAATAAACAAGAGATTTTAAATTCATACAAAAAAGAAGAGGATAGGTTATTGGTAGCAAAAGTATTAGATAAATTAGAGTTATCTAAAAAACGAAATAAGATAGCAAATACGGATTTTTTGGATATGTACCAAAAAAATATTATTCAAAATTTATTAAATCATATACATTGCACAAATTATATGTTCTATGGTGGAAATGATGATGTAGAACGAACAGTAGTAATTTTCTACCCAGAAAAATTTAATGAAAATATTATGGAAAAGAACTATAAACAAATTATGAGCATTGTCCAAATTATATTGCCAAAAGATTTAACGAGAAAATATACACATAGAGATTATCTTGGTGGATTAATGAAACTTGGAATTAAAAGAGAAAAAATTGGAGACATTATTGTATTTGAAGGAGGTGCAGATATTATTGTATTAAATGAAAAATTGGATTTTATTGTAACCAATTTATCAAATTTAACAAGATTTAGTAAAGCAAATATAACAATAAAAGAAATAAATGAATTGCATGAAGTAGAAGTAAAGACCGAAATAGTACAAATAATTATATCTTCATTAAGATTAGATAATATAGTATCAGAAATTGCAAAAACATCAAGAACAAAAGCAGAAGAAATTATTAGACAAGGAAGAGTATTTGTAAATTTTGAAAATATTACTAAAGATTCAAAAATGCTAAAAGAATTAGATATAATTACTATACGAGGCAAAGGCAGATTTAAAATAGTTGATGTAGAAAGAAATACAAAAAAGGGTAAACTAGTAGTAAATGTTGAAAAGTATGTGTAAAATCTACCCAAAACACTTGCAATATAAAAAAAACGTGATATAATATAAGGGCTAATTTCAAAATGAGAAAGGATTTGAATTAAATGAGTATAAAAGTTGAAAAAACAGAAAACAAAAACGAATTAAAGTTAGAATTTACAATTGAAGCAGCAAAATTCGATGAAGCTATTAAAAAAGTATATTCAAAAAGTGCAAAGTATTTTAATATACCAGGATTTAGAAAAGGAAAAGCTCCTATGAATATTGTTGAGAGATATTATGGAGATGAAATTTTCTATGAAGATGCTTTTAACGAAGTAGTTCCAACAGTATACGAAAAAGAATTAAAAGAAAATAATATAGAAGCAGTTAGCCGTCCAAATATTGAAGTAACACAAATTGGAAAAGGACAAGACTTAATTTTTACAGCAGTTGTTCAAACAAAACCAGAAGTTAAGCTTGGAAAATATAAAGGTATAGAATTAAAAAAAGTTGAGTATAATGTATCTGAAGCAGATATTGAACATGAACTTGGCCATATGCAAGAAAAAAATGCTAGATTAGTTTCAGTTGAAGATAGAGCAGTAGAAAAAGATGATATTACTGTAATCGACTTCGAAGGATTTATTGATGGAGTAGCATTTGATGGTGGAAAGGCAGAAAATCATGAATTAACAATAGGAAGTAATACATTTATACCAGGATTTGAAGACCAAATTATTGGTATGAAAATAGATGAAGAAAGAGATATTAAAGTAAAATTCCCAGATGACTATTTTTCAGATGAACTAAAAGGAAAAGATGCAACATTTAAAGTTAAATTACATGAAATAAAGAAAAAAGAAATGCCAGCTTTAGATGATGAATTTGCAAAAGATGTTAGTGAATTTGATACATTAAAGGAATTAAAAGCAAGCATCAAAGAAAAACTAGAAGAACAAAACAAAAATAAGGAAAAATATGAAACAGAAGATGCAGCCATTAAAGCGGTATGCGATAATGTGGAATTAGATATTCCATCAGGAATGATTGAAACAGAAATAGATAATATGACAGGAGAAATTGAACAAAGACTTTCATACCAAGGATTGAAACTAGAAAATTATCTACAAATGCTAGGTAAAACAACCGAAGAATTTAGAAAAGAATATGAAGAACAAGCAAAAACATCTGTAAAAAATAAATTAGTATTAGAAGCCATTATTAAAGCAGAAAACATTGAAGCAGATTCTAAAAAGGTAGACGAAAAAATAAAAGAAATGGCTGAAATGTATGGACAAAAAGAAGAACAACTAAAACAAAATGAAGGTTTCGTAAAATACATAGAAGAATCATTAAAAAATGAAAGAGCTATAGAATTTATTGTAGAAAATGCAAAAATAAAATAATAACAAAAGTCGGAGGTATGTAATAAAGTATATAAAAGGATACCTCTGATTTTTAAGTTTTAAAATTCAAAGTTTGGGTATAATCCCTACAAAAGAAAATTATATTATAAGGAGGAAACAAAAATGTTACAAAATAGTTTAGTACCATATGTAATTGAACAAACAAATAAAGGAGAAAGATCATACGATATTTTCTCAAGACTTTTAAAAGACAGAATTATATTCTTAGGAGAAGATGTAAATCCTACAACAGCAAGTTTAGTAATTGCACAATTATTATTTCTAGAATCAGAAGATCCAGATAAGGAAATTAGTTTATATATTAACTCACCAGGAGGTTCTATAACAGACGGAATGGGTATTGTAGATACAATGAATTATATTAAATGCCCTGTTTCTACAATTTGTATAGGAATGGCAGCAAGTATGGGAGCAGTTTTACTTGCATCTGGAGAAAAAGGAAAAAGATTTGCAACACCAAATGCTGAAATACTTATACACCAACCATTAATTGGAGGAAATGGAATTTCAGGTCAAGCAACTGAAATAAAAATACATGCAGACCATATGGTAAGAACTAGGGAAAAATTAAATAAATTATTAAGTGCAAGAACTGGTCAGAGTTTAGAAACTATTGAAAAAGATACAGAAAGAGATAACTATATGACAGCACAAGAGGCTTTAAAATATGGATTAATTGATGGAATTATGGAAAAAAGAATGTAACACAGGGATAAATTATAGTAAAATTGTCCTTATATATAAAATCTAGGAGGAAAAAATGGCAAAAAATCAAAGTGAAAAAAATATAAAATGTTCTTTTTGTGGTAAAACACAAGATAATGTAAAAAGAATTGTAGCAGGGCCTGGCGTATATATTTGTGATGAATGTATTTCGCTATGTAAAAGTATAATAGATGAGGATTACTTAGAAGATGAAGATACAGGTTATACAATTGAAGAAGTTAGTACTCTTCCAAAGCCAGAAGAAATTAAAAAAACATTAGACCAATATGTAATAGGTCAAGAAGAAGCCAAAAGAACCCTTGCAGTTGCCGTATATAATCATTATAAAAGAATTAATAGTGAAGATGAAATTAATGATGTAGAAATTCAAAAAAGCAATGTATTATTACTTGGTCCAACAGGGTGTGGAAAAACATTACTTGCACAAACTCTTGCAAGAATTTTAAAAGTACCATTTGCAATTGCAGACGCAACTACTTTAACAGAAGCAGGTTATGTAGGTGAAGATGTTGAGAACATATTATTAAAACTAATACAAGCAGCAGATTACGATATAGAACTTGCTGAAAAAGGAATTATATATATAGATGAAATAGATAAGATTACAAGAAAATCTGAAAATCCATCTATAACAAGAGACGTTAGTGGAGAGGGAGTACAACAGGCCTTATTAAAAATAGTAGAAGGAACAGTTGCATCTGTACCACCACAAGGAGGAAGAAAGCATCCACATCAGGAATTTTTACAAATTAACACTTCAAATATTTTATTTATATGCGGAGGAGCATTTGAAGGATTAGATAAAATAATTGATGAAAGAATTGGAAAAAAAGTAATAGGTTTTGGAGCAAAAATTCAAAGCAAAAAAGAAGTAGACAAAGCTGCAATTTATAGTGAACTTTTACCACAAGACTTATTAAAATTCGGGTTAATACCAGAATTTGTAGGAAGACTTCCAATTATTGCTACATTAAAAGAATTAGATAGAGAAGCTCTAATTAAAATTGTAACAGAACCAAAAAATGCTTTAGTAAAGCAATATAAAAAATTATTAGAATTAGATGATGTAGAATTAGAATTTGAAAAAGAAGCATTAGATATAATTGTAGATAAAGCAATTGAAAGAAATACAGGAGCAAGGGGATTACGTTCAATTATCGAGGACATTATGCGAGATATCATGTTTGATATTCCTTCTAATCCTAAAATTGAAAAATGTATAGTAACAAAAGAAACAGTACAAAACGGAGACGAACCAAAACTAATTTTAAATGAAGCAAAAGTTTCAAAAAAGCACATTAAAAAGAGAAAAGTAATACAAAAAAATAGCGAAACAGCATAAAATGTAAAACTTTATGAAGTATAGGAGGTAAAAATATGTGTGAAGAAAAGAAAGACTATGGCGCAACATTAAATTTGCCAAAAACAGATTTTCCAATGAGGGCAAGCCTGCCAGAAAATGAACCCAAAATACTTGAAGGTGTTTTTGAAAAAGGGCTATATGAAAAAATGCTTAAAAAGAATGAAGGAAAGGAACCATTTGTACTACATGATGGGCCTCCATATGCAAATGGGGAAATTCATTTAGGGCATGCTTTAAATAAAGTTTTAAAGGATACTATTGTAAGATATAAGAATTTACAGGGATATTATACACCATTTATACCAGGTTTTGATACACATGGTATGCCAACTGAAAAAAAGGCAATAGAAAAATTAGGATTAAATAGAGACGAAATACCAGTAACTAAATTTAGAGATACTTGTAAGCAATTTACTATGGATTATAAAGATAAACAAATAGAAGGCTTTAAACGTTTAGGTGTATTAGCAGATTGGGATAATCCATATATTACATATCAACCACAAATGGAAGCAAAACAAATTGGTGTATTTGCAGATATGTATAAAAAAGGATATATATATAAAGGATTAAAACCAGTATACTGGTGTACAGACTGCGAAACAGCCCTTGCAGAAGCGGAAATTGAATATAAAGACATAAATTCACATACAGCATATGTTAAATTTCCAGTTAAAGATGCAAAAGGAAAATTTGATGAAAAAAATACTTCATTTGTAATATGGACAACAACACCTTGGACATTGCCAGGAAATATGGGAATTACAATTGGTGCTGATTATAAATATAGTATAGTAAATATAGGAAACGAAAAAGTAATAATTGCAACTGAACTTGTTCCTAAAGTAATGGAAAAAGCAGGAATAAGTGAATATAAAATAGTAGCAGAATTTGAAGGAAAAGAATTAGAAGGAATTATTTGTAAACATCCATTTTTAGATAGAGATTCACGAGTAGTACTAGGTTCTGATGATACTATACTTGTTGAATTAGATACAGGTACAGGAGCAGTTCATACCGCGCCTGGATATGGTAAAGAGGACTACCTTTGTGGATTAAAAAATGGATTAGATATTGTAGTTACAATTGATAGCAAAGGTCATCAAACAGAAGAAGCAGGAATTTTTGCAGGAATGTATTATGCAAAATCTGATAAAGAAATTATCAAATGGCTAGATGAAAATGGATATTTACTTGCATCTGAGGACGTAAACCACTCTTATCCACATTGTTGGAGATGTAAACATCCAGTAATATATCGTGCAACAAACCAATGGTTTGCATCAGTTGATGGATTTAGAAAAGAAACACTAGAGGCAATTAAAAGTGTTAAATGGTATCCTGCATGGGGAGAAGAAAGAATTTCTAAAATGGTAGAAGATAGAAACGATTGGTGTATATCTCGTCAAAGAACGTGGGGAGTTCCAATACCAATTTTCTATTGTGCAGAGTGTGAAAAAGAATATGTAACTCCAGAGAGTTTAGAAAAAGTACAAGAAATCTTTAAAGAAAAAGGTTCAAATGCGTGGTTTGAATTATCTACGAAGGAATTAATGCCAGAAGGTGCAAAATGTCCTCATTGTGGAAGTACAGAGTTTAAAAAAGAAACTGATATTATGGATGTATGGTTCGATTCAGGTTCTACACACGAATCTGTTCTTAGTGAGCGAGGACTTCCAGAAGCAGATCTTTACTTAGAGGGAAGTGACCAATATAGAGGCTGGTTCCAATCATCTATTTTAACAAGTGTTGCAACAAAAGGAAAAGCACCTTATAAAGAAGTATTAACACATGGATATACAGTAGATGAACAGGGCAGAAAAATGTCTAAAAGTTTAGGAAATGGAATAGATCCAAAAGATGTTATAAATGAATCTGGAGCAGATGTATTAAGACTATGGGTATTATCTTCAGACTATAAATCAGATGTAAGTGGTTCAAAAAATATTTTAAAACAAGTAACAGAAGTTTATAGAAAAATACGCAATACAGCAAGATATATATTAGGAAATATTAGTGATTTTGATGTAAATGCACCTGTTAATTATGAAGATTTACAAGAAATTGATAAATGGGCACTGTCAAGATTAAATAAACTAATAAAAGATTGCACTGAGGCCTACGATGTATATGATTTCCATAATGCATATCATGCAATAAATCAATTCTGTGTTGTAGATATGAGTTCTTTCTATTTGGATATTATTAAAGATAGATTATATACATCTAAAAAAGATTCTATTAAAAGAAGAGCTGCTCAAACTACAATGTATGAAATATTATCAGCACTTGTAAGAATACTTGCTCCAATGACTTGCTATACAGCAGAAGAAATTTGGAAATATATGCCACATAAGCAAGGAGAAAATACACAAAGTGTAATGTTAGATTACTACCCTAAGGCAAATCCAAAATACGACAATGGAGAATTAGAAGCTAAATGGGATAAATATATAAAAATAAAAGATGAAGTTGCAAAAAAACTAGAACTTGCAAGGGCAAATAAAGAAATAGGGCTATCACTTGCAGCAAAAGTAATACTTTATGCAGATGGAGAAGAATATGAATTTATAAAAGGAAAAGAAGAGCTTTTAAAAGAAATATTTATAGTGTCTCAAGTTGAAATTGTTAAAGGAAAAGAAGAAGAGGATAAAGATGCTATTGTAGGAGTAAAAGTAGAACAAGCAGAAGGTGAAAAATGCGACAGATGTTGGATGTATTCAAAAACAGTAGGAGAAGATAAAGAAAATCCAACAATTTGTCATAGATGTAGCGAAAATTTAAAATAATAAGAAAAAGATTGATTTTTGAAAAAATCAATCTTTTTCTTTAGTATATCCATACAATTAATTCATATAATATATAGTAATGATAACTTTAAGAAAAGAGGAATAAAATGGAAAAGATAAGATATTTTGACCATGCAGCAACCACTCCTACTAAGGAAGAAGTTGTAAAAGAAATGCTTCCATATTTTTCGTTAAACTATGGAAATCCATCATCTATATATAGTATTGGAAGAAAAGCAAGGAAAGCAGTTGAAGAAGCAAGACAGAAAGTTTCAAAAGCAATTGGAGCATCAAACAAAGAAATATACTTTACTTCTTGTGGAAGTGAAAGTGATAATTTAGCAATAAAGGGAGTTGCATATGCAAATCGTAAAAAAGGAAACCATATAATTACAACAAAGATAGAACATCCAGCAGTATTACACACATGTCAAAATTTAGAAAAGCAAGGATTTGAAGTAACATATTTAAATGTTGATTCTGATGGTTTAATCAGGTTAGAAGAATTAGAACAAGCAATTACGAACAGCACAATTTTAATTAGCATAATGTTTGCGAATAATGAAATAGGAACAATTCAACCAATTAAAGAAATAGGAGAAATAGCAAAAAGACACAATATTTATTTTCATACAGATGCTGTGCAAGCGATAGGAAATGTAAAAATAGATATAAATGAATTAAACATAGATTTACTATCTATGTCAGCTCATAAATTTTATGGACCAAAAGGAATGGGAGCATTATATGTAAGAACAGGTGTGAAATTTGATAAAATACAAGATGGAGGACATCAAGAAAAAAACAAAAGAGCAGGAACAGAAAATGTAGCAGGAATTGTAGGATTAGGTAAAGCAATAGAACTTGTTTATGAGAATTTTGATGAGTATAATCAAAAACTAAAAAATTTAAGAGATTACTATATATCGCAAGTAGAAGAAAAAATTCCATATATTAAGATAAATGGGCATAGAACAAAAAGATTACCAGGAAATGCAAATATTTCGTTTAAATTTATAGAGGGCGAGTCATTACTGCTAAACTTAGATATGAAAGGAATATGTGCTTCAAGTGGTTCTGCTTGCACTTCAGGTTCGCTTGAACCATCACATGTACTTGTAGCAATTGGATTAGAGCCAGAAATTGCACATGGTTCATTAAGAGTTACTTTTGGAGAAGATAACACAAAAGAAGATGTTGATTTTTTAGTAACTACGCTTATTGAAGTAGTAGATAAATTAAGGAAAATGTCTCCTTTGTATGAGGAACAAAAATAAGTATAAAAATATAAACAAAGGTAAAAAAGAAAGACTAATAAAGTACTTTGTGAAAGTAATAAAAACGTTGAAGTATTAAAACTTCAACATTTTTTATAATTTATGTGTTTTGTATTTAGTATAGAATTGCATTGGGCTTAAAATTTCAATATCATATTGTTTTTTTAATTCATCACTAACAGAATTGATGTGCGTATCTTGAGTTATTAAATATTGGACATTACCATCAATACAACAATCAATGAATTTATTATCGGATTTATCTTCAATGCAATAATCAGTATTAATAATGTGATCTATTTCCTCAACTTGCCATAAGCATTTTGAAAGGGTAGCCATTAAAGGAAAAATATTGAATTCTTTATCATTATTTAGTTTTTTTAAAGCTTCCAATAAAATATTTCCGAATGTAATTAATAATTCGTTTTGCATTTCCTTATTCATGACAAAAGATATCTTATTTAAGTTTTTTAAATTAAAAATAGCTTTTGCAAAGCTATCTTTTTTAAATATTCCATTAATAAATACATTTGTATCTACTACTACTCTCATTTTATAAAGTACCTTTTTTAACCTTTTTTACAATATTATCAATATCTGCATCTGTCATTTTTGCTTTTTTTACAAGAGAAGAACATACATCACATAATTCATCCCAGTCATTAGTGCTAGAATTTTCAATTTCATCAATTAATATTTCTTTAACAGAAGTTTTTTCATTCAATTTATTAATCATAACATATTTCCTCCTTGTATTGAATTTTTTAATTTTTTTTATGTTCATGTTACCACCTATTAAATATTATTAACAAGGATTAGTAATATGATACAATAAGATTATATCACAAAATTTACATAAAATCAATAACTTTATTAACTACTATATATCATTAAAGTATAGAAAAGTCAATAGTTTTAAAACAATATTTATTTAATTAATCTTTCAACAATCTGAACAGCATTAGAAGCAGCACCTTTTCGTATGTTATCAGCAACTACCCATATATTAATTCCATTTTCAACACTATAATCTCTGCGAATTCTCCCAACAAAAACATCATCATAACCTGTTGCAAAAGTGGCAAGAGGATATATATTATTTTTTACATCATCTTGAACAATAACACCAGGAGAATTTTTCAATGTATTTATTAAATCATCTAAATCAAACGAATTTTCAAATTCAATGTTAATACTTTCACTATGAGAATTAAAAACAGGAACTCTTACAGTAGTTGCAGTTATTTTTAAATCTGGGTGTTTTAAAATTTTTCTTGTTTCATTTATCATTTTTTCTTCTTCCTTTGTATATCCATTTTCCAAAAATACATCAATATGTGGAAGACAGTTATTAAAAATAGGGTAAGGAAACTTTTCATTTGGTAATCCTTTTATACCATTTTCTAAATCGTCTATACCATTTTTACCAGCTCCAGATACAGCTTGATAAGTAGAATATACAATTCTTTTAATTCTATATTTTTTATCTAATGGTTTTAAAGCAACAACTGCTTGAATTGTAGAACAGTTTGGATTTGCAATGATTCCATTATTTTTTTCGATTTCTTCGGGGTTTACTTCTGGAACAACTAAAGGAACATTTGGATCCATTCGAAAAGCGCTACTATTATCTACAACAATACAACCCTTTGAGGCAGCAATAGGTGAATATTTCTTAGAAGTATCACTACCAGCAGAAAAGATAGCAAAATTAAATCCTTCATCAAAAGAATTTTCAGTTAATTCGCAAACATTGTATGTTTTTCCATTAAAAGCAATTTCTTGACCGAGCCGAACGCTTTGAAGCAAAAAAAGAATATTCTGAAATTGGTAATTTTTTTTCTTCTAACACTTGAAGAACAGTTCTTCCAACAAGCCCAGTAGCACCAACAACAGCTAATTTATAATTTCTATTTTTCATATGAATACCTTCTTTAAATAAGCTAATATAAAAATATATTTATATTTTTTATAAATCCGTATATTATATGATAAAAATGGAAAAAGTGGTACAAACGAAAAAGTTTATAAAAAATAAAATTGCACTTTTGGTAGTTATATGATATTATATAGCTATAGAGATAGAGAGGTGAATAGAATGTCTGATGCACCAAAACCAATAAATATTGTAAGTGGAGATGGAAAAGAACTAGAAATTTCTCCAGTATATAAACATTTATCAATTGCTAAACCAAAAGCAAAAGAAGAAAAAAAGCAAGAAATTATTATTCCAAAGGAAAAAAATAAAGACTAATAAATTACTTAGTAGAAGTAAATAAAAATGTTGAAGTATTAAAACTTCAACATTTTTGGTAGCGACGGTGGGACTTGAACCTACGACCTGCCGGGTATGAACCGGATGCTCTAGCCAACTGAGCTACGTCGCCATATTTAGTGGAACGTGTATTATTATAATAGTATATCCCAAATTTGTCAATATAAAACAAGAAAAATAATTGAAAATGTTTTAAAATATATTATAATAGAGCTAATTTTATTGACATTTTGTTTGATAAATGTAATAATATATAAATAATTTAAAAGAAAAGAGAATACTATGGAAATTGAAAAAATAAAGTCAATAATAGAAGCCATTTTATTTTCAGCAGGAAGAGTAGTTGAAATAAAAGAAATTGTATCTTGTTTGGAAATGAGCGAAGAAGATATTATAAATGTTATTGAAAATATGAAACGAGAATGTGAAGAGCAAAATAGAGGAATTGAAATTATTAAAGTTGATACTGGATATCAAATGTGCACAAAAAAAGAGTATTATGAATATATATATCCAATCTTAGATAAAAGAAGTAAACCTAACTTATCAAATGCAGCTTTAGAAACTCTTGCTATAATTGCATACAATCCAGGAATTACAAGAGCAGAAATAGAGTCTATAAGAGGTGTTAATTCAGATGCTACAATTTATAAGTTATTAGAATATGAATTAATAGAAATAGCAGGAAAACTAGATGCCCCAGGAAAACCTACTACATATAAAACAACTAAAAAATTTCTAAAAATGTTTGGTTTTTCAAATTTAGAAGAATTACCAGAATTACCAAGATATCGTATGGATGAAAATAAACAAATTGTTATAGATGAAATTTTAGAGGAGGAAGAAAAATGAGATTATCACGGAACAGGAATGGGAACAACAAAATTAAATAATATAGATGAAATGTATCCAGGTCAAAGTATATTATTACAAACAGGTCAATTAGTTCAATATGGGGCAGGGTTATTTGCATATAATACAATACCATTATTAGTAAGAAGAAATGTAGAAAAAATAATTGTAGATACATTAAATAAATATAATTGCATAGAAGTATTACTTCCAACTTTACAACCAGATACTATTTGGAAAAATTCTGGTAGGTATGAACATTACGTAAATGATGGAACAATGTTAGTAACGGAATCAAATAAAGGTACATTTTGTCTTGCTCCAACCGGAGAAGAAGCAATGCTAGAATTTGCAAGGGAGAAACTTAAGTCTTATAAAAATTTACCAGTTACATACTATCAAATAGGAGAAAAATATAGAAATGAAATTAGAACACGAGGATATTTATTAAGAGGAAAAGCATTTCCGATGTTAGATGCCTATAGTTTTGATGCAAGTGAAGAAGAAATGGCAAAATCTTATGAAAATGTAAAAAAAGCATTTATAGAAATATTTGAAAAAATAGGTTTACCAGTTATTCCAATAGTTGCAGATAATGGCGCAATGGGAGGAAAAAAATCTGAAGAGTTTATGCTTATTTCAGAACAAGGTGAAGATAAAATACTTTATGATGAAAAAACAGGAATAGGTCTTAATACAGAAATTCTAGAAAAAGAAAATTATGAACAATATTTAAAAGACGAGTATGGAATAGAGGATATATCTAACTTGAAAGAAATACGCACTATGGAGCTTGGTCATATTTTTCAATTAGGAACTAGATATTCTGAAATGATGAATGGGAAATTTATAAATAAAGATGGAAAAGAAGCATTATACTATATGGGCTGTTATGGAATTGGTGTTAGTAGGACTGTTGCAGCATTATATGAATCATGTGTTATAAATGATGAGAAATGGGGACCTTGTGGTTTTAATTTACCAATATCGGTTGCACCATTTAAAGTTCAAATTATACCTAAAATAGAAAGTGAAGAAAAGAAAGCACTTGCAGTTAAAATGTATGAAGAATTAAGCAAAAATGGTATACCAGCAATTTTAGATGATAGAGAGAATATAACTATTGGAGCAAAAATAAAAGATACAAAAGTATTAGGAACTCCATTCTTAATAGTATTAGGAGATAAACAACAAGGAGATATTATTGAATTAGAAAGTAATTTAACTAAAGAAAAAGAAGAAGTAAAAATTGAAAATTTAGTACAAAAATTAATAGAGAAGGGCTAACTATGCGTAGTTTATGAGGGAGGAAAAGAATGAACGAGTATAGAACAAAAACATGTGGTGAATTAAATATTAATAATGTATCAGAAGAAGTAAAACTTGCAGGATGGATAGGAAAAATTAGAAATTTAGGTGGTATGTGTTTTATTGATTTAAGAGATGAATTTGGTATTACACAAATTGTTATGGAAAATAATGAAACTACAGAAGAAATGATTAAAAGCTTAACAACTGAAAGCTGTATTTGTGTAGATGGTAAAGTTGTAGAAAGAACAAATAAAAATAATAAAATTTCAACAGGTGAAATTGAAGTTGTAGCGAGTAACATAACAGTACTTGGAAAATGTAAAAATGTATTACCATTTGAAATAAACTCAAACGAACAAAATAATGTAAGAGAAGATTTACGTTTAGAGTATAGATTTTTAGATTTAAGAAATGAACATCTTCATAATAACATTTTGTTAAGATCAAATATTATTAAAACATTAAGAAACAAAATGGATGAATTAGGATTTACAGAAATACAAACACCAATCTTAGCCAATTCATCACCAGAAGGAGCAAGAGATTTTTTAGTACCAAGTAGATTACATCCAGGAGAATTTTACGCTCTACCTCAAGCACCACAGCAATTTAAACAACTACTAATGGTAGGGGGATTTAATAAATATTATCAAATAGCACCATGTTTTAGAGATGAAGATCCGCGTGCAGACCGTGCACCAGGAGAATTCTATCAACTAGATTTTGAAATGAGTTTTGCAAACCAAGAAGATGTATTTAAAGTACTAGAAGAAGTAGTTCCAGATGTATTTAAAAAATTTACAAATTGGAAAGTAGATGAAGGACCATTCGTTCGTATACCATACAAAGAAGCTATGGAAAAGTATGGAATAGATAAACCAGACCTTCGAAATCCACTAATAATAAATGATGTAACAAAAGTATTTGAAGGCACAGAATTTAATGCTTTTAAAGATAAAACAATAAAAGTTATTAAAGTAGAAATGAAAGAAGAACTACCAAGAAAATTCTTTGATAATATGGGAGAATTTGCAAAAAATGAATTAAGAGCAAAAGGACTTGCTTGGGTAAAAATAGATGGAGAAAATAATTTAGTAGGTGGAATTTCTAAATTTATAACCGATAAACAAAAAGAAGAAATAATGAGTATAACAGGAGCAAAAGAAAATTCAGCGTTATTCTTTATAGCAGACGAATTTAGTACAGCACAAAAAATAGCAGGTGAAGTAAGAATAGAACTTGGTAAAAGATTAGATTTATTAGAAAAAGACGTATATCGTTTCTGTTTAATAGTTGATTTTCCAATGTATGAATTATCAGATGAAGGAACAATAGACTTTAACCATAATCCATTTTCAATGCCACAAGGTGGAATGAAAGCATTAGAAACAATGAATCCACTTGAAATACTTGCTTATCAATATGACCTAGTTTGCAACGGATATGAAATGGCATCAGGAGCAGTTAGAAATCACGATCCAGAATTAATGGTAAAAGCATTTGAAATAGCAGGATATACAAGAAGTGATGTAGAAGAGAGATTTGGAGCATTGTTTAACGCATTCCAATATGGAACACCACCACACGCAGGAGCAGCACCAGGACTGGATAGAATGGTAATGTTAATTGCAAATGAAGATAACCTAAGACAAGTAATAGCATTTCCAAAAAATAAAAAGGCAAGAGATTTATTAATGCGAGCACCAAGTAAAGTAACAGAAGAACAATTAAAAGATGTACATATAAAGTTAGATAACAAAGAATAAATATTGACAAATAAGCCAATATGTTATACAATAAATATGCGTTATAGGGATAACGTATTTGAAATAATGTTGTAACTTGGGAACCAAGTTATATTGGGGGCTAACTTACTTAGGAGAGAATAGTAAGTTAAAGGCAGATGGCGGAAATGTTCGCAGTCTGCCCTTTTTTTACACGAGGTGGAAATATGTTTAATATTGAAGAAGAACTAAAAAAATTGCCTAAAAAACCAGGTGTATATATTATGAGAGACAAAGATGATAAAATATTATATGTGGGAAAAGCGGTTATTTTAAGAAATCGTGTAAGGCAATATTTTAGAAAAAATAACAAAACAAAAAGAATAGAAAATATGGTGGCTTTAGTAGATCATTTTGAATATATTGTAACAGATAATGAAGCAGAAGCATTAATTCTAGAATGTAATCTAATTAAAGAAAATAGACCCAAGTTCAATGTATTATTAAAAGACGATAAAACGTATCCATATATTAAAATTGATGTGAAATCTGATTATCCCAATGTATATATAACAAGAAATATTGCAAATGATGGAGCAAAATACTTTGGACCATATGCAAATGCAGGAAGTGCTAAAGAAATGGTGGATTTTATTAAACAAAAATTTAAAATACGCCAATGTAGAAATTTTAAATCCAATAAAAGAGCATGTTTAAATTACCATATACAACGTTGTTCTGCGCCATGTATGGGATATATTTCAAAAGAAGAATATAAAGAACAAATTGACCAAATTATAATGCTTTTAGAAGGAAAAATTGATAATATTTTAAAAGATTTAGATAAGCAAATTAAGGAAAAAGCAGTAAGTCAAGAATATGAAGAAGCAGCATATTTACGAGATAAAAAGATAGCAATAGAAAGAATTTCGCAAAAACAAAAGGTATCAAATATTACAGAAAACGATATAGATGTAATTGGTCTTGCAAAAAATGAAATTAGTGTATGTATAGAAATCTTTTTTGTAAGAAAAAGCAAAATGATAGGCAGAGAGCATTATTTCTTTAATGATTTAACAGATGTACCAAATGAAGAAATATTATCTAGTTTTGTAAAGCAATATTATATGACAAAAGAGGAAATACCTCACAGAATTATGTTAAAAGAAGAAATTGAAGATAAAGAAGTTATAGAAGAATATTTAACTAAAAAAGTTGGAAGAAAAGTAGAATTAAAATCACCACAAAAAGGAGAAAAATTACGATTTGTAGAAATGGCAGAAAATAATGCAAAGGTGACATTAGAAAATAAGTCGAAAGACAAGTTTGAACTTTTAATGGAACTAAAAGAAGTATTAAAATTAGATAAAATGCCTAGAAAAATAGAAACATTTGATATTTCAAACATTTCTGGGAGTTATATGGTTGCAGGAATGTGTGTGTTGCAAGATGGTGTAATTAACCATAAACTTTCAAGACGTTTTAGAATAAAAACAGTACTTACACAGGACGATCCAAAGTGTATGGAAGAAGTAATTTCAAGAAGACTAAAACATTCAATAGAATCTGTAAATAGCGGATTTGGAAAGCTTCCAGATGCAATATTTGTAGATGGAGGAATTACTCAAGAAAGAGCAGCAAGAAATGCTATTAATCAATATGGTTTAAAAATACCTGTATATGGAATGGTAAAAAACGATAAACATAGAACTCGTGCATTAATAGATGAACAAAGAAATGAACAAGAATTGTCTGAAGATTTAATGAATTTAATTACTAATTTTCAAGATGAAGTTCATAAAACAGCCATAGAATATCATAGAAAAGTAAGAGATAAAGAAATTACAAAATCAGCATTAGATGATATAGCAGGAATTGGTGAAAAAAAGAAAAAAGAATTATTAAAACATTTCGGAAGCATAGAAAAAATAAAAGCATCAAGTGTAGAAGAACTAATAAAAATAAAGGGAATTAATGAACAATTAGCAAACAATATATTAAAAGAACTAAAAAAATAGCGAAATTGGTTGAAAATACACTAAAATTTATGATATTATTTAAATAATATTTGTCATATTTCATAAATAATAAACATATATTTATTATGTAAAATAAAATTAAGGGGGAAATTATTTATGGAATATGCAAAAGATGAAGTGTTTAGTATACGATATAATAAGAAAAAGGACAAGCTAGAATATCCAATTTTTAGAAGAATAGTAAAACAGATTGTAAATAATAAATTCATTACATTATTAATTTCAATGGGGATATTGTTTAGTATATTAAATTTTATATTTATATTTTGGTTTTTTGAAGTATTAAGTACAATAAAATGAAATGAAGGAATTGTTATGGAAGTAATTTTGGAGAAAGAAACGAAGAATTGTAATGTAGCACAAACAGAAATGATATCAAGACAAGTGGAATTAATGATAATAATAGGAGCAAAAAATAGTACTAGTACTAATGAATTATATGAAAAAGCTATAAAAGAATGCAACAATGCGATAATAGTAGAAACAATGGAAGATTTATATTTGAATTATATAAAACGTTTCAAAAAAGTTGGGGTAGTGGTAGCATTAGGGGTACCTAAAAACACTATAGATGAAATAGTAAGTAAATTAAGAGATACTGAAACACAAGATTATATGTATAAAAATTCTAGAATATAAATTAAGGAGAGGTTAAAATGGATTACATAGTAGAAACAAGAAATACATGTGCAAAAAGAATTAAATTTACATTAGAAGGAAATATAGTAAAAAATGTTCAATTTTTAGATGGAGGATGTCCAGGTAACTTACAAGCATTACCAAAACTTGTTGAAGGAATGACAGTTGAAGAAATTGAAAAAAAAATAGGAGGCATTGTTTGTGGAGTAAAAGGAACATCATGTGCAGATCAATTAGCAAGAGCTGTAAAAAAGGCATTAGAGGATTCAAAAAAATCTTAAAATAAGGAATGTATCTATAAGTAATGAAACTTGTAGATACATTTTTGTGTGAAAATAAGATAAGAGGGAGATATAAATGCTAAATCAATTTTCAAGAACTGAACTATTAATTGGAAAAAAAGGGGTAGAAAAATTACATGAATCAAAAGTAGCTATATTTGGTATTGGTGGAGTTGGCTCTTTTGTAGTAGAGGCATTAGCAAGAGCTGGAATAGAGAACTTTATACTAGTAGATGATGATAAAATATGCTTAACAAATTTAAATAGGCAACTAATTGCAACTAGAAAAACTGTTGGAAAATATAAAGTAGAAGTTGCAAAAGAAAGGATACTAGATATTAACCCTAATGCTAAAGTAGAAACACTTAAGGAATTTTTTATGAAAGATAGTAAAGATATTTTTGATGAAACAGTAGATTATGTTATAGATTGCATAGATACTGTTACTGCAAAAATTGAGTTAGTAACACGAGCAGACAAGCTAAACATTCCAATTATATCTAGTATGGGAACAGGAAATAAGTTAGACCCAACTAGATTTGAAGTAACTGATATTTACAAAACAAGCATATGTCCACTAGCAAAAGTTATGAGAAAAGAACTACGATCACATGGTATTAAAAAGCTAAAAGTAGTATATTCAAAAGAAGAGCCAATAAAACCAAATGATAACATAGAAAATAGTTGTAAAAATGGATGTATATGTCCACCGGATACGAAAAGAAAATGTAGTGTTAGAAACCAAGTACCAGGAAGCATTTCTTTTGTACCATCAGTAGCAGGCTTAATTATTGCAGGAGAAGTAATTAAAGATATTATTAAATAAAAAGAAGGGAGAAGCCTTTAAAATATGAAAATAGCAGATAGTTGGAAAGATTATGAAATACTAGATATGGCAAATGGAGAAAAATTAGAACGTTGGAAAGATATAGTCCTTATTAGACCAGATCCACAAATAATATGGAGTAAAAAAAGTTATCCACAAAAGTGGAAAGAAGTAAATGCAACATATAATCGTAGTAAAACAGGTGGAGGCAGTTGGAAATTCAATAAAAAAATGCCAGAAGCTTGGAAAATACAATATAAAAATTTAACATTTAATATAAAACCAATGGGCTTTAAACATACAGGACTATTTCCAGAGCAAGCGGTTAACTGGGATTGGATGATAGAAAAAATCCAAAAAGAAAAAAGAGAAATTAAAGTTTTAAATTTATTTGCATATACAGGTGGCGCAACAGTTGCGTGTTTATCTGCAGGAGCAAGCGTATGTCATGTAGATAGTTCAAAAGGTATGGTAGCATGGGCAAAAGAAAATGTTATAGCATCAGGGTTAGAAAAAAGACCAGTTCGATATATAGTAGATGATGTTGTAAAATTTGTAAATAGAGAGATAAGACGAAAGAATTATTATGATGCAATAATTATGGATCCACCATCTTATGGTAGAGGAACAAATGGAGAAGTATGGCAGTTTGAAGAAAATATATATGATTTAGTAAATTTGTGTACAAATGTGTTATCAGATAATCCTTTATTCTTTCTAATTAATTCATATACAACAGGAATATCTTCAAAAGTGTTAGAAAATATCTTAAAAATTAATATAGATAAACGTTTAAAAGGAAAATTCGAAGCAGGGGAAATTGGCTTACCAATGACTAACAGTAATTTAGTTTTACCTTGCGGAATATATGGGCGTTGGGAGAAATAAAATGAACAATTTAAAAGTATTATATGAAGATAATCACATAATTGTAGTAGAAAAAATACCAAATATTCCATCACAGGCAGATAAAACAAACGATTTAGATATGCTTACAATTGTAAAGCAATATATAAAAGATAAGTATCATAAACCAGGGGAGGTATACTTAGGTCTAATACATAGACTAGATAGACCAGTTGGAGGAGTAATGGTATTTGCAAGAACCTCTAAGGCTGCCTCAAGGCTTAGTGAAGAAGTAAGAAATAAAGTCTTTAAAAAGCAATATCTTGCTATAGTAGATGGAAAATTCGAGCAAAATAAAGGAGAATTTGAAGATTATTTACTAAAAAATGAAAGAAATAATATTAGTAAAGTAGTAAAAGCAGGAACGAAAAATGCAAAACTTGCGAAATTAGATTATGAAGTATTAAAATATGTAGAAGAGATTAATTTATCACTAGTAAAAATTAATTTACATACAGGAAGACATCATCAAATACGAGTTCAATTTGCAAGTAGAAACCATAGTTTATGTGGAGACCAAAAATATGGAACACGAGGAAGAGGAAAGCAGATTAGTTTATGGGCATATAAGTTAAGCATTGTTCATCCTGTAACAAAAGAAGAGATGATTTTTTCAAGTATACCTAAAAAAATAGGTAGTTGGAAAATACTAGAGGATGTAAAATTAATATAGATTAAAAAAGAGTTAATAAATATTACAAAAATGTAATATTTATTGACTCTTTTTTTTTATTATGATATATTCATAAATGAACATATGTGCATATATTATAATAAAGGAGGAAGTTATGTACGATAAAGAATATGTTTGTGGAGAAAAATGCCCACATTATCAAAATATAAGCAAGGTAAAAAAGATGGAATTAAATACCAAACAAATTCAGGAACTATCAAATATGTTTAAATTATTTGCAGATAATACAAGGCTTAGAATAATTTGTAGCATTTTAAATACAGAACTATGTGTTTGCGATTTGTGTGAACTTTTAAACTTAAATCAATCTACAGTATCACATCAATTACAATTACTAAGAAATGCAAAACTTGTAAAATATAGAAAAGAGGGAAAGCAGGTTTTCTATAGTTTACAAGATCAACATATAGAAAAAATCATTTCTTTAAGCTTAGAGCATATTTTAGAGGAGGGATATAGTAATGAGTTGTGAACATTGTGAAAAGGATGAAGAAGAAAAAGAAAGTAAGGTAGAAATTGTTTTATACATACTAGCTATATTATTTTTAGTAGCATCAGTTATTCCAAACCTAGCTAATATAAAACTTATTCTAATAATAATATCAATTTTATTTTCAGGATATGAACTATTATTTAATGGAATTAAAAACATCTTCAAATTAAACTTTGAAGAAGATACATTAATGACAATAGCAGTAATTTCTGCATTTTGTTTAGGGGAATATACAGAAAGTTGTTTAGTAGTTATACTATATAAATTAGGAGAATTTTTAGAAAAAAGCGCAGAAGAAAAATCTAATAACAGTATTAAGGAAATTGTAGAAATAAAAGCAGAAACTGCAAACTTAGTAAAAGAAAATAATGAAATAGAAGTTGTAGATGTGGAAAAAATTAATGTAGATGATATTATTCTAATTAAACCAGGAGAAAAAGTTCCGGTAGATTCTATAGTTATAAAAGGAAATTCTCAAATAGATACATCAGCTATAACAGGAGAAAGTAAACCTATTTTTGCAAAAGAGAATACACAAATATTATCTGGATGTATAAACTTAACAGGAGCTATAACATGTAAAGCATTAAAGAACAGTAAAGATTCTACGGCATCTCAAATTATCGATTTAGTATATGAAGCAACAAATAATAAAGGAAAAACAGAAAAATTTATTACTAAATTTTCTAAAATATATACACCAACAGTAATTTTCTTTGCAATAATTATAGCAATCTTACCTGCAACATTAGGTTATTTAGATTATAAAACGTGGTTTATGCGTGCATTAATATTCTTAGTAGCTTCATGCCCTTGTAGTTTAGTAATATCAATTCCTCTTGCATTTTTTACATGCATAGGAAAAATATCAAAAAAAGGTATGATTATAAAAGGAACAAAGCATATAGAAAGTTTGTCGAAGGCAAGTGTTGTAGCATTTGATAAAACAGGAACATTAACTACAGGAAAAATGAATATAAAAGAGGTTAATACTTTTGGAGAATTTTTAAAAGAAGATGCCCTAAAGTATATATATAATTTAGAAAAATTATCGAATCATCCAATTTCTACAGCTATTGCAGAGTATGCAAGTAATATACCTATAGTAGAAGTTCTTAATTACAAAGAAATACCTGGGTACGGTTTGTATGGAGAAATTGAACAAAAAAAAGTAGTATTTGGAAATAAAAAGTTATTGCAAAAATATAATATTAATTTAGAAAATATACAATTAGAGAAAACAGGAATATACTTAGCTGTAGATAGCAAAATAGTAGCATATATTACTTTAACAGAAGAATTAAGGAGTAGTAGTAAAAATATTGGAGAAAAACTAAAAGAAGTAGGAATAAAGAAGACCATTATGCTTACAGGAGATAATTTAGAAAGTGCAAATCTTATTGCAAACGAAGTAAATTTAAGTGAAGTTAAAGCAAATTTATTACCACAAGATAAGCAAGAGGAAATAAAAAAATTAAAAAATGAAAAAAATTGTGTCGTATTTGTAGGAGATGGAATTAATGATAGCCCAGTTCTTGCAGAAAGCGATTTTGGCATTGCTATGGGGGAAGGAAGTAACATTGCAAGTATAACAGCAGATAGTATACTTATATCAAATAATTTAGAAACACTACCAAGTATTATAAAAACCGCTAAAAGAACAATAAAAATAGTTAAAACAAATATTATTTTTTCCCTAGTTGTAAAAGCTATCGTTTTAACACTTGGAATTTTAGGAATGTCTCCAATGTGGTTAGCAATATTTGCAGATACTGGTGTAACATTTTTAACCGTTTTAAATGCAGTAAAATTAACAAAGTAGAAATAAGGTAAAATTGTAGTTTTTGTGTGAAGAATTTTTTTTAACCGAAACGAGCGATGCATTGCATCGCTTGCTTCGGTTAATTTTAAGCAAGCAAATTTAATTCTTTCTGAATAGCTCTGATTTCCTTTAAACTATAACCGCAGTATAATTTAATTTTATCAATACTTTCGCCATTTTGTAACATTTTTTTTATAATCTTAATTTTTTCCTCTTTTTGACCTTTTTTTATACCTTGAGCTTTACCTTCAGCCAATCCTTCAGCTCTACCTTCATCACGATCTCTTCTTATATCTTCAATAAGATATTGCCATGCACATTTCATATTTTCAACCACTCCTTTATTAAATTTTTTTATTAATTCATCTCTAATTTTTTTTGAAAAAGATTTACCAAAAACAAAAAATATATATCTCTGTAATATCTTTTTTTGACTATCAGATATATCCAGTAAAGACAATGTATTTAGAACATCATATAATTCATCCTTTGAGATACATTTATCAGTTGCCATCATATATCCTATAGTAGTATTTGACTTAAGTAATTGTGGTATAGAATAATTATGAATAGAAATAAAGTCATATTCATAATCTAGTTTCTTATTATTAAATACTTTACTATTAACCTGTTTATCTTTTATATTAGGAGCAAGATTCCATTTATTAGTACCAGTATACAACAAAATAGGTATAATTATAGGAAATTTATAATTTTTTTGCTTTATTTTAGTTTTATCTACAACATCATTTAAAAGTAAAGAATAATAAGAAAAAATTCTATAATTTATAGAGTAATCAATAGTAGATTGATGTTCAACAAATATGTATATAGATTTATTGTTTAGTTTATATACAATATCAGAACGTCTATTATTAAAGTTATTGGTAATAAAGTCGTTATTATATTTAGATAAATTATCTGAAGAAATAGTATAACCCAAGAAATTACTTAAAAACAAAGAAAATTCTTCTTTATCATTTAGTAAATTGCGATAAGACTTATCGTGAATATCATTAATTTTTGTTTCATTTAAGTCATTATAGAGGACTGTATAGGTAGAAGAGTCTTCTTTTAACATACATGGGCTGTTAAAAAGAAAATATTTTCTCCATTTCAAATAATCATCATAAGTATACAATTTCATAGGCATTCCTTCTTTCTTAATTATAGTATAACAAACATGGTTTGTCAATAAAACATAAAATGTTTTTTGCTTTTTTGAAAATATTTCAAGAAATCAAATAAATGAAAAAAATAAAATGTAAATAAAGAATAATTTGAATATATATATTATACTACAAATATTAGAAAAGTAAAGGTATAAAATTTAATACAATGAATTTATGGAAGATATATAATAAGTATTAGATAGAAAATAAAGAAAACAGGAGTAAAATTGAGTAAATATGAATTAAAGAAAGATAAAGTCAGGTATAAATACAATTTTAAACATAATTAATACTTGAAAAAAATATTTATTGAGTTATAATATATTATAGGTCAAAGAAAGTCAAAGTTAAAAAAAAGGAGGAAGACAAAATGAAAATGTCAGATATTATTGAAGCATTTATTAAAGATTTACTAAAAGATGAAAAAGAATATGTTGAAATACAAAGAAATGAACTAGCTGAACATTTTAATTGTGTTCCATCACAAATTAACTATGTAATACAAACAAGATTTAAACCATCGCAAGGATACTATGTAGAAAGTAGGCGTGGAGGTGGAGGCCATATTCGCATAAAAAAAATTAATATAACTAAAAGCAACTATCTAATGCACATAATAGCTAGTATGGAAGAAAGAATTACTGCAAGTGAAGTTGATATTTTTATTAGTAATTTTTTATCTTATGGAATAATTACTGAGAAAGAGGCTAAATTATTAAAAGTAGCAACAAGTGATAATGTTTTAATAGTTTCGCAAGACATACGAGATAAATTGCGAGCAAATATTTTTAAAAATATGTTATTAAACTTAGTAGAAGAAGATTTTAATAAATAAAGAAGAAAGGATTGATTAATATGCTATGTGAAAACTGTGGAAAAAATGAAGCGAATGTAAAATACACACAAATTATTAATGGTGTAAAAAAAGAAATGATACTTTGTGAAGAATGTAGTAAAAAGTTAGGAATAGGAATGAATCATTTAGATTTTAATATGCCAATTAATTTATCTAGCTTTTTTGGAGAATTCATAGAAGAAAATGAACCAACATTCCTAAGTCAAATGATTCCACAAAATCAACTAACTTGTGAACAATGTGGTATGACATATGACGATTTTGTGAAAAATGGTAAGTTTGGATGTAGTAATTGCTATGATGTATTTTCAAACAAAATTGATCCATTACTAAAAAACTTACACGGAGCAAATAGGCACATTGGAAGAGGAATTAAAGGAGCAAAAACAAAACAAAAACCAGAAGATAAAATAAAAAATGAACCAAAAGAAACACAACAAGAAGAAACACAAAAAAACAAATTAGAAGAATTAAAAAATAATCTAAAACAAGCAATTCAAGAAGAAAAATACGAAGAAGCAGCAAAACTTAGAGACGAAATTAAAAAACTAGAAAAATAACAAAAAATTAAAAATAAAGGAGGAAAAAACTATGTTAAACTGGTATTTACAAAATGGAAAAGAATCAGACATAGTTGTAAGTTCAAGAATAAGACTTGCAAGAAATTTAGAAGACTTCCCATTTATATTAAACTCTAAAAAAGAAGACTTAGAAAAAATAGAAGAAAAAATAAAAGAAATAACTCCAAGCATTGGCTATGGTATACATTTTTTAAAACTAAAGGATATGGACGACATAACAAAAATGAGTTTAGTAGAAAAACATATAATAAGCCCAAACTTTGCACTAAACAAAGAAAACCAAGGAGCCTTATTAATTAACGAAGACGAAACAATATCCATTATGATTAACGAAGAAGACCACCTAAGAATACAAGTATTTGGTGCAGGGTTGGACATAGACAACCTTATGAATTTAGCAATTGAAGTAGATGAGAAATTATCAAAAAATTTAAACTACGCGTATAACGAAAAATACGGCTACCTAACAGCATGCCCAACAAACGTAGGAACAGGACTAAGAGCGTCTGTTATGGTACACTTACCAGCACTTGCAAAAACAGGAAATATCCAAAAAATATTAGAAGTAATTAACAATTTTGGAATGAATATAAGAGGAGTATATGGAGAAGGAACAAAAGCCTATGGAGATATGTATCAAGTATCTAACAAGCAAACACTAGGAATATCAGAAAACGAAATTATTAAAAACTTAAAACTAATAATTGAAAAAATAATAGAACAAGAAAGATTAGCAAGAAAAATCCTAGCAAAGGACAATTTAGAACTAGAAGATAGTGTTTACAGGGCTTTCGGAATTTTATCTAACTGCAAAAAAATATCTTCTAAAGAAGCAAGAGAATTATTATCTAGTATAAAATTAGGTACAGATATGGGCATTATAAAAGAATTAAACGATCTTAAGGTAAAAAAATTAGAACTTTATACAAAACCTGCAAACTTGCAAAAATTTTTTGGAGAAAAAATAGATGAATATGTGCGAGATAAAAAGAGGGCAGAACTTATAAAAAATATTATTAAAGAAAAATAGGAAGGTGATGAAAATGGCATATAAATTTACAGGAAGTGCAGAAAGAGCAGTTGAAATTGCAAATGATATTGCAATAGAGCTAGGTCATAATTATATAGGGACAGAACACATATTATATGGCCTTGTTAAAGAAGGAACAGGAGTAGCAGCTAAAGTATTATCAAATCAAAATGTAACACCAGAAGCAGTGTTATCTGAAATTGAAGAATTAATTGGAAAAGAAGAAAATAATGCGATTTCGGCAACAGTGGGTTTTACTCCAAGAACAAAAAGAGTAATTGAAAACGCGTTTCGCGAAGCACGAAAATTAGGTTCAGATTATATAGGAACAGAACATATATTAATAGGAATTATGAAAGAAGCAGATAGTGTTGCAGTAAGAATTATGTTAGATTTAGAAGTTAATCCGCAAAAACTATATAATGAAATAGTTAAGGTAATTAATGAAGATGAAAATGTACCAACACAAAATAATAATCAAAATTCAAAAAAGAACTTAGGAAGCTATAATCAAACAACAACATTAAATCAATTTGGAACAGATTTAACAAAACAAGCAATAGAGGGAAAATTGGACCCAATTATTGGTAGAAAAGATGAAACAGAAAGAGTAATTCAAATTTTATCTAGAAGAACCAAAAACAATCCTTGTTTAATAGGAGAACCAGGAGTAGGAAAAACAGCAGTAGTAGAAGGTCTTGCTGAAAAAATTGTACAAGAAGATGTTCCAGAAATGTTAAAAAATAAGAGAGTAGTTTCGATAGATATTTCAAATATGGTAGCAGGGGCAAAATATAGAGGAGATTTCGAAGAAAGAATAAAAAAATGTTTAAACGAAGTAAAAAAAGCAGGAGACATTATTTTATTCATAGATGAAATTCACACAATAGTTGGAGCAGGTGCAGCAGAAGGTGCAATAGATGCAGCAAATATTTTAAAGCCACTATTAGCAAGAGGAGAAATTCAATTAATTGGTGCAACTACTCTAAATGAATATAGAAAATACATTGAAAAAGACGCAGCATTAGAAAGAAGATTCAGTCCAGTAACAGTAAATGAGCCTACTAGCGAAGATACTATACAAATTTTAAATGGAGTACGCGATAAATATGAAGCACATCATAATGTAAAAATAAGTGATGAAGCAATAAAAACAGCAGTTACACTATCTGTTCGATACATTAACGACCGTTTTTTACCAGATAAAGCAATAGACCTAATTGACGAAGCGGCATCTCGTGTTAGAATGAGAACATTTACAGAGCCAGACAATCTAAAAACTTTAGAAGAGCAAATTGATATAGCGAAAAATGAAAAAGAAGAGGCTATTCGTGTGCAAGAATTTGAAAAAGCAGCATCTTTAAGAGATAAAGAACGACAGCTAAAAGAAAAGCTAAAAAAAGAGCAAGAAAAATGGAAAAATAAAAACACAAGAAGTGTAACTGAAATTACTAGTGAAGATATTGCAGAAGTAATTGCTAGTTGGACAGGAATTCCTGTAAAGAAACTAACTCAAGATGAAAACGAAAAATTAAAGAACCTAGAAGAAAGTTTACACAAAAGAGTTATTGGGCAAAATGAAGCGGTATCAGCAGTAAGTAAAGCAATAAGAAGAGGAAGAGTAGGCTTAAAAGATCCAAAACGTCCAATAGGGTCATTCCTATTCTTAGGTCCTACTGGTGTAGGAAAAACAGAATTATCAAAAGCGCTTGCAGAAAGCCTATTTGGCGATGAAAATGCGATGATAAGAATAGATATGTCTGAATATATGGAGCCACATTCTGTATCAAAGTTAATTGGAGCACCTCCAGGATATGTTGGGTTTGATGATGGTGGTCAACTTACTGAAAAAGTTAGAAGAAAACCATATTGTGTTATTCTATTTGATGAAATTGAAAAAGCACATCCAGATGTAATGAATATGTTATTACAAATATTAGAAGATGGAAGATTAACCGATGCACAAGGAAGAACTGTTAATTTTAAAAATGCAGTTATAATAATGACTTCAAACGTAGGAGCAAGGCTTATAACAGAAACAAAAACATTAGGATTTAGCCATTCAAGTGAAAATAAAGAAGAAGACGAAAAGCGTAAATATGAAGAAACAAAAAAAGATGTATTACAAGAATTAAAAAAGCAATTTAGACCTGAATTTTTAAACCGTATAGATGAAGTAATTGTATTCCACAAGCTTACAGATACAGAAATTGAAAGTATTATTGATATTTTATTAAAAGAAGTTATCGAAAGATTAAAGCAAAATGATATGGAAATAAAAATTGATAAATCTGTAAAAGAATTTATTGCAAGTAAAGGTATAGATAAGGCATATGGAGCACGTCCATTAAGAAGAACAATACAAAATGAATTAGAAGATAAATTAGCAGAAGAGATTTTAGATGGAAATATTAAATCTGGCGATAAGGCAAAAATAAGTATAAAGAACGATAAAATTGTTGTTACAAAAAAATAATAAAAGAGCGGGAGTTAAAGTTACATTGGCGCCCGCTTTTTTAAATTAAACAAACTCTTTATTTAAAAAGTTCATTACTAAATCTATTATTACTTCTTTTTCTTTTGGATTTGATTCTGCAATCAGTAAAGTCAAAGCTGCTAAAGTATTATTATCAATAATCTTTTCTCCAAATTTATATAAAATATCATAGAAATTTAAAAAGTAAATAAATAGTGTTGCTGCAATTCGTTTATTTCCATCTGCAAACACATGATTTTTTACTATTAAATATAGGAAATTTGCTCCTTTTTCTTCTATACTTTTATATATGTCTTGTCCATCAAAACTTTGATAAATATTTCCTATAATTGCTTCTAAACCTTTATCTCTTTCTACTGCAAATAATGCACTTTCTTCAGTAAATCTAAGCTTATTAATAATTTCTATACATTTACTATATTCAATTTTTCTTTCATCTACGTTTCCAGTAATTTTCTTTAGTGTTCTATGGTCATAGTCATCTAGTAAATCTAGTGCTTTTGAATATTCTCCAATTACTTTTAATATTTCTTTTGCATCATTTTCTTCTAATCTTTCATCTATTCTATTTGCTATATCTATTAATTTTATTGTTTTTTCTAAATAAGCCAATCTTCTTTGGTTTACTGCATATCCTTTTAACATATAGTCTTTTAATACTTTTGTAGCCCATTGTCTAAAAATAACACCATTTTTGGATTTAACTCTATAACCGACAGAAATTATTACATCTAAATTATATATTTTAGATTTTCTACCACCAGAACTTTTATCGGAAATTCCGATAGAAGTTTTTTCATCTAATTCTCCATCTTTGAAAATATTATTAATATGTTCACTTAATGTAGATTGCTTAACATTAAATAGTTTTTCCATTTGTGCTTGTGTTAACCAAACCGTTTCTTCTTTTAAGTTTACTTCTAATTTCACTCCTTGATTTTCAAATAAAACAATTTCATCTGTTTTTTCATACATAAGAACACATCCTTTTTTATTAAATTCTAGTTCTTATTTCACATTGATATTTATATTTCTTTACTTTATACCATGAACTATTGTTTGTATTTTATAATATATTTATGTGTTTGTCAATATATCAAAACAAATTTTCTCATGTTTTTATTAAACCACCTTAAAATTTACGGTGTTTTATTATGTAAAACTAAACTGGATTTACATGGATAATAGTTTTATAAATTTTATCTAATTTAGAAATATCTTGTTCTAAAGAATCGGCTATTTTATGACTTTCAAAAGTAGAAATATTTCCATCTACATATATAGTAAGAACAATAATATATTGATACCCAACAGGAGTAGAAGAAATATCATCAACTTTTTGTATATCATCATAACTATGAGCTAAATCCAAGATTCTTTTTTCAGTTTCGTTATCAATAGATATATCCATTAAAACATTATAACTTTCTATAAAAATTTTGACACCAGTATAGCAAATCCAAATTGAAATACCAATACCTACAATTCCATCAAAATAGTAAATGCCATACATACCAAGTATAATAGAAATAAGAGTAAAAATTGTAACAACACAATCATTACGATGATCCTTCATATTTGCTTCTAGTAAAATATTTTTATAGTGTTTTGTTAAATGATGTGTATATAAAAATAGAGATATCTTAACTAAAATTGTTATAATGCAAACAGCAACTAAAAACCAAGAAAAAGAAAAAGTTTCTCTAAAAATTAACGACATAATAGAATCAAATAATAATTTGATAGCAACAAAAATCATAGAAATACTAATTAAAAGAGAAAATATATACTCAGCTTTTCCATGTCCAAAATTATGAGATTTATCACCTGGTTCACTTGCAATACGATTACCAATAAAAGTCATAAAAGAAGCAAAAATATCACTAGCACTATTAGCAGCATCAGCAATCATAGCTTGAGAGTGACTTGCAAAACCAACAATTGACTTTACAATCAATAAAAAAATATTACCAAAAATACCAAGCAATCCTGCTTTTTTTGTACTATCATATCTATTCATAAATATCACCTTCTATATTATAGGAGGTATTATATCATAAAAGAATAAAAATAAATAAATAAGTTCAATAATTTTTTGAGGAAATAGAAAATTAAGGAAAATTCCAGCAAAAAAATCATACTAAATGGATAAAATTTGCAATTTTATGTAAAATATTATATAATAAATTAGAGGAGATGATTTTTATGGGATTTTTGGATAGATTTAAAAAAAATAATAAAGAAAATGTAAGTAATGTTGCTAGTAATAACCAACAATCAAAACAATTAACATTTTGTGTTGGATATAGTCAAATTTCTAATGGTAATTTAAAAGTAGAATTTTTTGATAAAAATGCGGATTTTAAAAAATTTTATGATACTACAAGATTAATAATTGATAGAAAACCACTAGAGATTGAAGGACATCAAGTTTATAATTGTGCTGTTTCTTGGTATGGGCAAAATGATTGCCAAATGTTAGATACAAAAACAGGAGAATTTGATAGTTTGAGAGCAAAGGAATATAGAGGTGTTTTAGCAGAAATAGATTTAGAGTTATTACAAACTGACCAAAATTATTGTAATATGGTAATGAAGGGGTTATTAGACAAAGAAAGAGTTGAAAAATACCTTGAAAGTGGATTACAAGAAACACCAGAATTACCTTGTGGAAAATACATAGGAGGAGTTATGCAAAAAGAAAATGGATATGGAAAGTTCTTTTCTACAGTAGTAGGTAAAGCTTCGCATAATTCACATTTAATGGTAGAAAGAAGACAAGAACGTAGAAAAATGATTGAAGAACAAAGACAAAAAGCTATTGAAAATAAAAAAGCTCAAATTGAAAAATTACAAAAAGAATTAGAGAGTATGGAAAAATAATATAAGAAAAAGTAAGTTCAGATTTTGAAAATTATAAAAAGACATTATTGAATTTTGTATATCAATAATGTCTTTTTTATTTGAAATTTATAAAAATTATGATATAATCGTTTTTGAAAAGTGAAAAGGAGAACAAGATGAGAAATATCAAACTAACGATCGAATATGATGGAAAAGAATTTAATCGGATGGCAGAAACAGCCTAATAAGTTAAACATACAAGGAACGATTGAGAAGGTATTAGAAGAAATAACAAACGAAAAGATAGAACTAAATGCTTCACGGTAGAACAGATGCAGGAGTTCATGCTATTGGTCAAGTTGCTAACTTTAAAACTAATTCTAATTTACCAATAGAAAAGTTTGCAATAGCTATAAATTCAAAAATAAAGAAAAGCATTGTAATAAAAAAAGCAGAAGAAGTAGAAGACAATTTTCATGCAAGATTTTGTTGTAAACAAAAAACATATCAATATGTAATTAACAATTCAGAATATGGAACCGCAATTTATAGAAATTTGGAATACTATGTTCCACAAAAATTAAATGTAGAAGAAATGCAAAAGGGGATTATTTCTTTTATAGGTGAACACGATTTTAAAGCTTTTAAGGCAAGTGGAACAAGTAGTAAAAGCAGTGTAAGAACAATTTATAATGCACAAGTTCGAAAAGAAGGAGATAGAATCATAATAGAATTAACAGGAAATGGATTTTTATATAATATGGTAAGAATTATTTCTGGAACGCTTGTAGACGTGGGGCTTGGAAAAATAAAACCAGAAGAAATAAAAGAAATAATTGAATCAAAAGATCGTTCAAAGGCTGGAAAAACTTTACCACCATATGGTTTATATTTGGTAAAGGTAGAATATGAATAAAAAAATAAAGGAGGGATTTTTTTGAAAGTTACTGATATTACAGAACTACAAAAAATAGCAAATGAAATTAGAATAGGAATAATTGAAGAAGTGTATGCAGGAAAATCTGGTCACCCAGGAGGGTCATTATCTTGTGTAGAAATATTAACAGCATTGTACTTTAACCAAATGAATATTAGCCCAGAAGATCCAGCTTCACCTTCAAGAGATAGATTCGTGTTATCTAAAGGACATGCATCTCCTGCACTTTACAGTACACTTGCCCAAAGGGGTTATTTTGATAAAAAACAATTATTAACTTTTAGAGGAATAGATAGTATCTTACAAGGTCATCCAGATATGAAACATATTCCAGGAGTAGATATGTCAACAGGCTCTCTTGGTCAAGGTTTATCATGTGCAAATGGAATGGCTATTTCTTCTAAACTAAACAAAGATGGCGTGCGTGTTTATTGTTTACTAGGGGATGGAGAAATTGAAGAAGGACAAATATGGGAAGCAGCTATGACTTCAAGCCATTATAAGTTAGATAATTTATGTGTTATTATTGATAATAACAATTTACAAATAGACGGCGAAATTACAGAGGTAATGAGTTCATATCCAATAGACGCAAAATTTGAAAGTTTTGGTTTTAATGTAATAAATGTAGATGGTCACAATATGGAACAATTAATAGAGGCATTTAATAAAGCAAAACAAGTAAAGAAAAAGCCAACAGCAATTATTGCAAAAACCATAAAAGGTAAAGGTGTATCATTTATGGAAAATCAAGTAGGATGGCATGGAAAAGCACCAAATGAAGAACAATACCATGAAGCAATGAAAGAATTACAAGGAAATAATATTGGGGAATAAAAGGAGGTACAATATGAACCTAGATGTAAAAATAGCAACAAGAGAAAGCTATGGAAAAAAGCTAGTAGAACTAGGAAATAAAAATAAAGATATTGTTGTAATGGACGCAGATTTAGCAGAAGCAACGAAAACAGGATTATTTAAAAAAGAATTTCCAGAAAGATTTTTTGATATGGGAATTGCAGAACAAGACATGATGTCTACAGCAGCTGGTATGGCTACTTGTGGAAAAATACCATATGTTAGTACATTTGCAGTATTTGCAGCAGGTCGTGCATATGACCAAATACGTAATAGTATTTGTTATCCAAAATTAAATGTAAAAATATGTGCAACACATGCAGGAATTTCGGTAGGAGAAGATGGTGCAACACACCAAATGTTAGAAGATATAGGAATGATGAGAGCATTACCAAATATGACAGTAATGAGTGTATCTGACGATATACAAACTCGGATGGGCTGTAGAAGAAATTTCAAAAATTAATGGACCAGTATATTTAAGATTAGGAAGGCTTGCAACTCCTGTAATTTATGAAGAAAATCAAAAATTTGAAATTGGAAAAGGAATACAAATTGGAGTTGGAACTGATGCAACAGTTATAGCAACAGGTTTAATGGTTCATCAAGCAATTCTTGCAAAAGAAGAACTTGAAAAACAAGGTATCAATATTAGAGTAGTAGATATGCATACAATTAAACCTATTGATAAAGATTTGATTGTAAAGTGTGCAAAAGAAACTAAAAGGATAGTTACAATAGAAGACCATAGCATAATAGGTGGATTAGGAACAGCAGTATGTGAGGTATTATCTGAAGAATATCCTACAAAAGTTACAAGATTAGGTATGAAAGACACATTTGGAAAATCTGGCAAAGCAGAAAAATTACTAGAACATTTTGGGTTAGATAAAAATGGAATTATAAAAGAAATAGTAACAAAAATCTAAAATTAGTGCTAATATATAGAATGTAATAAAAAAGTAATGCAAATTTAACAAAAGAGAAAAAAACGGTAAAAAAAGCGAAATTCTGCTGAAAATTATCGTTTTTTTGAAATTATAAAGGTTGCAATAATATAGTTTTATTGGTATGATTAAAAAGGTAGGGTGGAAAAGAATTAAAACTTTACGAGGAGAAGAATATGATTGAATTTAGAAATGTTAATAAGATATATACAACAGGAACAGAAGCTGTACATAATGCAAATTTTGTAATTGAAAAAGGAGAATTTGCATTTTTAGTAGGTTCCTCAGGTTCAGGTAAATCAACATTAATTAAATTAATTCTAAAAGAAGAAGAACCTAGTTCAGGAAATATCATTATAAATGGAAAAGATACTACTTTTCTAAAGAAAAACAGGATACCATATTTGCGTAGAAGTATGGGGATAGTTTTCCAAGATTTTAGGCTTTTACCGGATAAAACAGTATATGAAAATGTTGCATTTGCTATGTACATTGTAAAAGCAACACCTAGACACATAAGAAGACAAGTACCAATGGTGTTGTCACTTGTTGGGTTAAGTGGAAAAGCAAAAATGTATCCAAATGAATTATCTGGTGGTGAACAACAAAGAGTAGCACTTGCAAGAGCACTTGTAAATAATCCATCAATGTTAATTGCAGACGAACCAACTGGAAACTTAGACCCAGATACTGCTTGGGATATTATGATGTTGCTAAATGAAATTAATATGAGAGGAACAACGGTTATAGTTGCAACACACGCAAAAGATATTGTAGATAGAATGAAAAAAAGAGTTATACAAATCGAAAAAGGTAATATCATAAGAGATGATAAAAAAGGTGGTTATGACCGTGAAGTATAATATAATTGGTTATTTAATTGGAGAAGGATTTAAAAATATATTTAAGAATACAAAATCAACTATTTCTGCGTTAACTACAATGTGCTTATGTATGATAGTATTTGGGCTTTTCTTTATTATAGGAGAAAATATTAATCATATGATGAACACAATTGAAGATGCACAAGGAATGACAGTGTTCTTTAATTCTAGTGTAGAGGAAGATAAAGTACTTTCATATGGGGACAAATTAAAAAATATAGAAGGCGTTAATAATGTAGAATTTGTATCTAAAGAAGGAAACCTAAATGCGTTAAAAGAAGATTTTAAAAATGATCCTAGCATTGTAGAGGGGTTTGAATTTAAACAACTAGGTGCATCCTATAAAGTTACTTTATCAGATTTATCAAGAAATGAAGATATACAAAAAGAAGTAGAAAATATAGTTGGTGATGATTTAGATACTATTGAAAGTAGCAATGAAGAAATTGCAATTCTTATGGCTATAAGTAAAGGAGTAAGAATATTCACACTTGCTTTACTAATTATTTTAATTATTATTGCTTTAGTAATTATAGGAAATACAATAAAATTAACAGTACATGCAAGAAGAAAAGAAATTTCTATAATGAAATATGTAGGAGCAACAAACAGTTTTATTAGATGGCCTTTTATTGTAGAAGGAATGCTAATTGGAATTGCAGCAGCACTAATTACAATTTTAATTGTAGGATTAACATATAATGCATTAATACCAAAATTTTTAGAATACGAAGTTATAAAAACTTTAGAAATTACATTTGTTACATTTAACGATATGTTTAATTTATTAATGTTTGTGTTCTTAACATTAGGAATTGGTATTGGTGTAGTTGGAAGTATGATGTCTATGAGGAAATATTTAGAGGTATAAGGAGAAAAGAAGCATATGAAGAAAAAAATATTAGTAAGTTTAATTTTATTAACACTTTGCTTAAATGTAACTATGTTTTCTTTTGCAACTTCTGTTACTGATTTACAAAACCAAAAAAATGAAGCAGAAGATAAAAAAGATGAATTAGAAGATCAAAAAGAAGAAGTAGAAGCAAAAAAGAGTGAAGCACTATCAAAAATTGAAGAATTAAGTTCACAAATTTCAGAAAGTGAATCAAATTTAAAAGATTTAAACAATAAAGTAAAAGAATTAGAAGCATCAATTAAAGATAAAGAAAATGAACTACAAGAGGCCGAAGAAAAACAACAAGAACAAGAAGAAACATTAGAAAAAAGACTAATTGCGCAATATAAAACTGGAAAAGTTTCATATTGGAGTCTTATACTAAACCCAAGTGGTTTCTTAGATTTCTTTTCTAATCTACATAATATAGAAAAAATTGCAAAATTAGATGCAGAATTAATAGACAATATTAAACAAGATAAAGCGAAAATTCAAGCAGCTAAGGACGAATTAAGTGCTAAAAAAAGTGAAGTAAAAGCAGCTAAAGTAGATGCAGAAAAAGAAAATGTAATATTAAAAAATGCAAAAGCTACAAAAAATAGTGAAGTACAAAAGTTATCAGAAGAAGAAAAACAAATTCAACAACAAATAGATGAATACGACCAAATGATGAGTGATTTACAAGCTAAAATTAAGGCAGCACAATCAAGTAGTGGTTCTAGTTCAGTGCCATATAATGGTGTTATGCAATGGCCAGTTCCAAGTTCTAGTAAAATTAACTCTTATTATGGATATAGAATACATCCAATTTATCATGTGAATAAATTACATACAGGAATTGATATTGGAGGGGCACCATGGGGAGCACCATTTGTAGCAGCAGATGATGGAACAGTAATTTTAGCAAGAGAATATGGCGGATATGGAAAATGTGTTATTATAGATCATGGTGGAGGAATTAGTACATTATACGGACATGGTTCAGCAATTTATGTATCTGAAGGTCAAAAGGTAACAAGGGGTCAAAATGTATTAGCAATTGGATCTTCTGGTCTTTCAACAGGAAAGCATGCTCATTTTGAAGTAAGGGTAAATGGTTCGCCAGTGGATCCATTACCATATGTTACATAAAAATAAAAAGAAATTAGGACGGAAGGAACAAGTACGTCCTAATTTCACATCTATCAAAATGTAAGAGGAAACAAAAGACTTTAATTTATAAAGTCTAATATTATTTTGTGTAATTTTTATAAAATTATACTATAAATTAAAAAATGTAGTATAATATTAAAAAAAGTTTTAGGAGGAAAAAATGGAACAACAAAAAAAAGGAAATGTTTATAAAATTATTATGCTAATTGTATTAGTGGCTGTAATTACGTTTATTGCTACTACATTATTTATGTATCAATATACTGGAGACAATATAAAATATGTGCCGATTGTTTCAAAAGATAGTAATATTTCAAATACACTTGCAAGTTTTAGAAAAATAATTGATCAAAAATTTTTAGGTGAAATAGATGAACAAAATATGCTGAATGAGACTATAAAAGGTTATATAAAAGGACTTGGAGATCCATATACAGAGTATATGACAAAAGAAGAAATGGAAGAATTTAATACAGATGTTATGGGAAATTTCACAGGAATAGGTATATATTTAACCCAAGATGTAGAAACAAATTCAATACTAATTATTTCACCAATAAAAGATAGCCCTGCTTATAAAGCAGGAATAATGCCAGGAGATATTATAACAAAGGTGGATGGAATAAGTTACACAGGAGAACAATTAACAGAGGTTTCAAACAAAATAAAAGGGGAAACGGGGTCTGTAGTAAAACTAGAAATATTAAGAGATGGAAAAACTATAGAGTTAGAAGTAACAAGAGAGCAAATAAAAATTAATCATGTAGAAAGCAAAGTAATAAACAATACAATTGGATATATTGAATTTAATTCTTTCGACGAAGGTTGTAGTGGTGAATTTAAAGAAAAATTAGAGGAACTAAAAAGTAAAAACATCACATCACTTATAATAGATATAAGAAACAATGGTGGAGGTCTTGTTGATGAAGCATTAGAAATAGCAGATTCACTTATTCCAAAAGACGCAACATTGTTAATTACTACCGATAAAAATGGAAAAGAAGAAATAACAAAAGCAGAAATAGATTCATTAATAGATGTACCAATAGTACTATTAACAAATGGAAGTTCAGCAAGTGCATCTGAAATATTAGCAGGAGCATTAAAGGATAATAAAAAGGCAACAATTGTAGGAGAAAAAACATATGGTAAAGGAGTAATTCAAGAATTATTAACACTAAATGATGGAAGCGGATTAAAGATAACAACAAATGAATACTTCACTCCAAATCGTAACAAAATTAATAAGGTTGGAATTATACCAGATGTAGAAGTAAAACTAGATGAAGAGTTAGAAGATGAATTAGTAATTGAAGAAGATAAAGACAATCAACTACAAAAGGCAATTGAAGTATTAACAAAAAAATAAAAGGCAAAAAAGTAAGCAAATAAAAAAGGTAGCGTTTAAGCTACTTTTTTTTGCTAACATATTCATTTATCCAATTCGAATAGAATTTAATTGCATTATCTTTCCAAGAAAAATCTGGAATATCGTTTTTATAATAATTTTTAGGTTTTTCAATAGGTAAACCTGCTAACAAATCTCTTTTATATTCATTATCCAGTGTATACATATCATATTCTAAATGGCCAGTTATAAAAATTTGAGTTTTTGATGTATTTTCTACAATAAAAACACCAGCCTCATCCGATTTTGAAACTAAATTTAACTCATGCTTTTCTAAAATATCAGTTTCATTAATTCCAGTATGTCTAGAATGTGGAGCCTTAAAATTTTGACTTAATCCATTAACAATTGGTGAATTATCATCTAAAATTTTATGTTCAAACACACCAAACATTTTATTAGGCAATAGATGTTTGCAAATACCATAATGATAAAACAAACCGAGCTTGAGCTCCCCAACAAATATGAATAGTAGATTTACAATGTAATTTTGTCCATTCCATAATTTTAGTTAGTTCATTCCAATAAGTTACATCATTAAAATCCATTTGTTCAACAGGAGCGCCAGTTATAATAAAACCATCAAAAATTTTATCCTTAATTTCATCAAATGTAGAATAAAACTTCTCCAAGTATTCAATACTAGTATTTTTAGGTTTATGAGATACTACATTAATAAATGTAATCTTAATTTTTTCACAAGTATTAGATAATTGCCTTAACAATTGAATTTCTGTATCCTCTTTTTTAGGCATCAGATTCAAAATCCCAATTTCAAGTAAGTTACTAGATAAATCACTTTCCTCAATAATTTGAATATGTTCGTTTTTTAAAATTTGATTTGCAGCTAAACCTTCCTTAGTAAAGAGTGGCATATTAATCACCATTTTTTATAATATATAACAAAAAACACATAGTTATATGTTTTTGTATATATATATTACCACTATTTAAATAATATTACAAGACAAAAATCAAATTAATATGCAAGTACTAAAAATATTGAAATCTAAGGAATTTTTCAACGAAAAAAATCATACAAACAACAAAAAAAGATTGAAAAAAAAATTAAATTATAATATAATAATTTAAATAAAACTATGTTTGGAGGAAAATAATGATATGCCATCTCATAAAGATGGAAAGGTGTGGAAGTTTAAACTTTCAGAATTAGATAAATGGATAAAAAGTGGAAAAAGTGCACTTTAAAAATAGGAGAAGTAGATATGAAAATATTATCATTATTTAGTGGATGCGGTGGATTAGATCAAGGTTTTTTAAAAGCAGGTTTTAATATTGTATGGGCAAATGATTTTGATAAATATGCTGTAGAAACATATAAAGCAAACTTTGGAAATAATATTGTGTTACAAGATATAAATAAAATAGATTTTGATGAATTACCAGATTTTGATATGTTAATAGGAGGATTTCCATGCCAACCATTCAGTATGATGGGAGAAGAAAAGGGATTTGAGGACACAAGAGGAACATTGTTTTTTAAAATTGCTGAAATAATAAAATATAAAATTGAAAAAAATGAAAAACCAAAAGTTATAGTATTAGAAAATGTACGTTCTTTAAAAACTCATGATAATGGAAAGACATTTAAAACAATAAAAAGAATATTGGAAAAAGATTTGAGGTATAAAGTATACTCAGATATATTAAATTCTGCTGATTATGGAACTCCTCAAACAAGAAATAGAACATATATTGTTTGTTTTGATAACAAGAATATAGAATTTGAATTTCCTAAAAAACAAAAATTAAATTTAACACTTCAAGACCTATTGGAAAAAAATGTTGATAATAAATATTTTTTATCAGAAAAAATTATACCTACTATATTATCGAACGGAACAGGAGGGTATAATGCAAAATCTGAAATAGATTTAAAAATAGCTAGACCTTTGTGTGCAACAATGGCTAAAATGCATCGTGCTTGTCAAGATAATTATGTTACACAGGAAAATAGAATAAGAAGATTAACTCCTAGAGAATGCGCAAGATTACAAGGATTTAGTGATGATTTTGTTATTCCAGTATCTGATACACAGGCATATAAACAATTTGGTAATGCAGTAACAGTTAATGTATCGTATGCAGTGGCCAATCAAATCAAGGATTCTTTAAATAAATTAGGAGAGTGGAATAATGATTAAAAAGTATGAAAATGATAAAAAAGAGATTATTAGTATATTAGAAGAACTATATAATAATGATATAGAATGTGTTGGATCAAAAGAGGATGCTTTAAAGTATTTATGTGCGAAAATAGAAGATGAATATCTAAATGAAAGAATGCAATATTTTATGAATAATCTACCTAACTCACAAGAAAATAAGTTAGCATCTTTATATAAGGAATTCTGTAAAGAAAAGAAATGTGATGAATGTCCATTATCAAAATATTGCAATTATAATATAAAAAATAAAAGAAGAAAATTTGATAAAAAAGCACCAACAATGATTGATTTGTTTTGTGGGGCAGGAGGATTATCATTAGGATTTACACAAGCCGGTTTTATTGTGGCTTTAGCTAATGACATAGAAGAATGTTGTATTGATACTTATTCACATAATCATCCAGAACTTCCAAGAAAATATGTTGTTTGTGGAGATATTAATAATATTTTAAAAAATGTAAATAAACTAAAAAGATTTGAAAAAATTGATTTAGTAGTAGGTGGACCTCCTTGTCAAGGATTTAGCATGGCAAATAGGCAAAGGATAATAGATGATCCAAGAAATAAACTATATAAAAGTTATGTTAAAGTTGTAGAAAGTGTAGAACCTAAATTTTTTTTAATGGAAAATGTTAAAGGAATGTATTCAGTAGCTGAACAAATAAAAGAAGATTTTGAGAGGATAGGGTATAAGGTTTCTTGTAGAATTTTAAATGCAAAAGATTTTGGAATACCACAAAATAGAGAAAGACTAATTTTTATTGGAAATAATTTAGAATATAACAATGAAGAAATATTTAATCAAATTGAAAAAAAATCTAAGTTAATTCCAAATTTTGTTTTGAAAGATGCCTTATATGGACTTAGAAAATTAGAAGCTTTACAGGAAAAAAATGCTACAGAAAAAGATACAGTTAATTCAGGAAAGAAAATTGAAAAAAATAATACAGAAGAATTAAATGAATATTTGAAGATTATAAATGAAAACAAAAAAAACAGATTAATTTTTAATCATAAAGCAAGATATAATAATGAAAGAGATATAGAAATATTCAGAAGATTAAATCAAGGAGATAAGTCGGATGATCCAAAGATTGCGGATATTATGCCATATAAAAATAGAAGTGATATATTTAAAGACAAATATTTTAAATTAGAGAATAATAAAGTTTGTAAAACAATTACAGCACATATGAAATTTGATTGTAATATGTATATTCATCCTACACAAGCTAGAGGATTAACTCCAAGAGAAGCTGCAAGAGTACAATCTTATCCAGATGATTATTTTTTTAGGGGGGCATATACAAAAACATATATGCAAGTAGGAAATTCGGTCCCACCTTTGTTGGGAAGAACAATAGCACAAGTTATAAAAAAATATATAAGAGGTGATAAACAATGAACTTTGATGAAGCTATAGAAAATATAAAAAAAGTACTAGAAGATACAGGAACTAATATAAAAAAAGAAGAGTATGATGGAATAATTGTAAAAAAATTAGAAGCAAGTAATACGCTTGATGAGGGTAGGACAACCAAGCAAACACATATTGCTATTACTGGAGAACAAATGAATATGTTTCCATATTTAAGAGCAGATGGATATTTTGAGAAGGATTCTGAAGGTATGAAAAAATATTTTGTTATGCAAATACCTGTTATACTTAAAGAAAGTAATATTAAATATTTAAATAAAAGTGAGAAGATAGATATTGTATTTGAAACTGAAAGCATAAATACATATGCATCAATAGTAAGAAGTAAAAGAACATCACAAGCTGATCAAATTCAAATGTCACTAACTACTTTAGATGATAAAAATTTTATAAAGTTTAGGAAAATGCTACATATTGGTTCGTATTTAATTGTTTTAAAAAAATATAAAAAATTTGAATATGAATGCTATGGTATATTACCAGACTATGATAATGATAAAATTCAACAGTTAAATAATAAATTTTTTAGTATATCAACTAATACTATAGTATACGCAGATGAGTTGATTTATAATGAAAAGAGTGAAAGTATTAATAAATACCTTTCACCAGAATGGTTTAGAGAAAAAGCTTTTACTGGATATAAGAGTGCTTTTTCACATAATAGAATTATCTTTGGAGCACCAGGAACAGGAAAGAGTTATAGATTAAATAAAGACCGCGAAGAATTATTAAAAGATGGAAATGAAGAAAATTATGAGCGTGTTACATTCCATCCAGATTACTCTTATGCTAATTTTGTAGGAACATATAAGCCCATTCCATACAAAAAAGAAGATGGAGAGGAAGGAATAACATATGAATATGTTCCAGGGCCATTTATGCGTATTTATGTTGAGGCATTAAAAAATAGTAAAACCGATAATGTTAAACCATATTTATTAATAATAGAAGAAATAAATAGAGCAAATGTTGCAGCGGTATTTGGAGATGTTTTTCAATTACTAGATCGTGATGAGAATAATGTAAGCGAATATCCTATAGAGGCTTCTGAAGATGTAAAAAAATATCTTGCTAAAGAATTAGGAGGAACACCAAGTAATTATAAAAAAATATATATACCAGATAATATGTTTATATGGGCAACTATGAATAGTGCAGATCAAGGCGTATACCCTATGGACACAGCTTTTAAAAGAAGATGGGAATTTAGTTATTTAGGAATAGATGAAAAAGAAGAGGAAATAGCTAATAGATATATTATACTTGGAAATGCAGGATACAGACGCAAAGTAGAATGGAATAAATTAAGAAAAGCAATAAATAATAAATTAAGTTCTTTCAAAGTAAATGAAGACAAGCTTTTAGGACCATATTTTGTTTCATCAAAAGCTATTAAAGCAGATGAAAAAGGAGAGATAGATAAAGATGTGTTTGTGCCTATATTTAAAGGGAAAGTTTTAATGTATTTGTTTGAGGATGCAGCTAAACAAAGAAGAGAATCATTATTTTCATTAGAAGATAAAAATATTAAATATTCTTCAATATGTAAAGAATTTGATGAAAAGGGAGTATATGTATTTAATGCTGAAATTAGCAAGGAGTTCGAAAAAGATATTGTTGAGGAGGAGAATGAATGATATCTAAATTTATACAGGAACAAAAAAGATATACTCAAAACCAATTATGTAATTTATTAAAAGAAGAATCAGAAGAAAATCTTATTTCTATCATAAGAAAATTAAAAGAATATGGTATTTTAAAATTAGTAAAGGCAAATGATTTTCAAAGAGATATGACTGATTTAGTGGAGGAAGATGTCGAAATTACTGATATTGAAATAGGAGAAAATGATTTTTATTATGTGTTTACTTTTGTGGGAATAGTTATTGTTGCAGGTAAGATATTAAAGTGTTATCCCAAATATATATCTAGCAATCTTGAACCAATAAAAGAGTTGAAGCAAATCATAAAAGTACTTGAAAAATATAATTCAAAAGAACAAATAATACATATGTTTAATGGATATGGTGATACTAGAACATTTAACTTATTAGCATTACAACTTTTTTTACTTAATGATTACTATGAAAATGGGTTGTATACAAATTCAAATAATATAATTGAAACAAACGGAACTGGAGAAATTTGTTGGGATAAAACTATAAATGAAACATTTGCACTATTAAATAATAATAGGCCATATTACATTGAGCTTCAGACAAAGAAAAATGTAGAAAATGAAAAGGATTATATAAAGAGATTACATGAAATTGTTTTAAGTAAAATATCCAAAGAATTGGAGAAAGCAGATTTGTTGGAATTATTTGAAATCACAGAAATAGATCTTTCAGATGAAAATTTATCTGCTTTAGGAGATACTGATTATATATTATATCGTATTGAAAATGAATTAAATACTCAATATAATACCAGAAAGCAGCTTTTATTAAAAGCGTTATATGCATATGTAAATAAAAGTGGACATTTATATGATTTAGATTGCTTTTCAATGTTTGGAACTAATAGTTTTAATCTTGTATGGGAAAAGGTTTGTGCAGATATATTAAACAATAACTTAAACACTTCTCTTTCAAAATTGGAACTTCCAATTAAACTTAATGAAAAATACAATAAAAATGATAAATTAATAGATATTATTGAGAAACCATTATGGAGTGTACCAGATATTAGAGCAAATAAAACTTTAATTCCAGATTTAATATCTATTTATAAGAAAAATGATCAATATAGTTTTGTAATATTTGATGCAAAATATTATACTACAGTTTTGGAAGAAGGAGGTATACTAAGAGGTGTGCCGGGCATTGAATCTATAACAAAACAATATTTATACCAATTGGCTTATAAAGACTTTATATTAAAACATGGAATAACAAATGTTCAAAATTGTTTTTTAATGCCGACTGAATCGGAAGATGTTATTACCAAAGGATATGTTTCATTAGATATGTTAAATAATATAGGACTAAAAAAAATAAAAGTTAGAATGTTGCCTGCAAAACTAGCTTTTGATTGCTATATAACAGACACTAAAATGAGTATCGAAAATTTAAAACTTGATAAAGATTAAACTTATATAAAGGAAACTAAATAAAAGTTTTAACAAAAGTTAAATATTCTAAGGATGATATGAACTATTGGACTAAAATGAGTGAAGAATTTGCTTCACAAAAAAATAAAAAAAATTGAAAAATAGTATTGACATATATCTCAAAATTTAGTATACTAAGCAATGTCGAAAGAACAAGGTCGCTTAGCTCAGCTGGGAGAGCATCTGCCTTACAAGCAGGGGGTCATAGGTTCGAGCCCTATAGCGACCACCATTTTTTTACGGCCTGGTAGTTCAGTTGGTTAGAACGCTAGCCTGTCACGCTAGAGGTCGACGGTTCGAGCCCGTTCCAGGTCGCCATTTTTATATGTCCCGATAGCTCAGTTGGTAGAGCGAGGGACTTAAAATTTCATTAACAATGGAATTTTAAGTTTTAAAGAGCCATAAAACATAAAAAAAATAGACAAAAAAATCCGTTTGCTAAAAAACGGTCTGATAGCTCAGTCGGTAGAGCAGGAGACTGAAAATCTCCGTGTCGGTGGTTCGATTCCACCTCAGACCACCAAATTAAGTAAACGGATTTTTTGTTTCCATTAAAATCTATAAAAAATAAAAATGGAGGAAGAATTTGAAATCAAATATTATTAAATATATATTTTCATTTATTGTAATTGGGCTAGTAGTTTATTCAATCTATTTATTATACGGAAAAAAAGATGATGTACAAAACGATATAGAAACAGTAGGAAATATAAACCAAGAGCCACAAATAATAACAAGTTTAAGATTACCAATAGTAAGTTTTGATACAATGAATCCTATTCTAAGCAAAAATCAAAATATACAAGATATAGCAAGGCTAGTATATGAACCATTATTAACTATTGATGAAAACTATAAAATTCAATTATGCCTAGCAAAAGAATGGACGAAAGTGAACGATACTTCATATGTTATAAAATTAAAAGACAATATAAAATGGCAAGATGGAAATATGCTTACTGCAAAAGATGTACAATTTACAATAGATAGATTAAAAGATGAAAATGTAAGTTCAATTTATGCATATAATGTACAATATGTAATAGGTGTAGAAGTAATAGATGATAACACCATAAGAATTAATTTAGCAGGAGAAGTACCATTTTTTGAATATAATTTAACATTTCCTATTATGTCATATAGATACTATGAAAATGAAGATTTTGTAACAACTACGAAAAACAATCATCCAGTAGGAACAGGAAGATTTAAAGTAACACTAGATAATGAAGATATTGTGCTAAAACAAAATCAAAACTGGTGGAACAAAGAAAATGACTTGGCAAAGCTTACAGAAATTCATATAATGAAATATGGCAATATGGGAGAAGTATATAATGCATTTAAAATAGGTTCAATAGATTTACTTACAACAGAAAGTTTAGAAATAGAAAATTATATTGGTACAATTGGATATAACGAAAAACAATATAGAGGAAGAAAGTTAGACTATATTGCTTTTAACTGTAGCAATAGGGAACTAGCAAATAAAGAAGTAAGACAAGCAATATCATATGCAATAGATAAGCAAAATATTATATCAGCAATTTATGCTAATAAATACTATATTTCAAATTTTCCATTAAGTGAAGAAAACTATCTTTATAATGCTGAAAAACTAACTAATGAGTACAATTTAGAAAAAGCAAAAAGTATTTTAGAAGAAAATGGTTGGCAGTACAAACAAAGAACATGGCAAAAAGTAAAAGACTATAAAACAATGAGGTTGAAATTTAACTTAGTTGTAAACTCAAGTAATTCAGAAAGAGTAGCAGTTGCTGAAAACATAAAAAATAGTTTAGAAAGCAATTTAGGTATAACAATAACAATAATAAAAGCAAGTGATGCACAATATAAAAAATACCTAGAAAGCAAAAATTACGATATGATATTAACAGGAGTATATAGTGGTTATAGCCCAGATTTATCAAGTTATTTTGGTGAAAATAATTTAGCAAATTATGCAAACGAAAATGTACAAGCATTAATGCAGGAAATAAAAAACATTTCAGATGAAAAAGTATTAAAAGAAAAGTATAACGCATTAATTGATATATATAAAGACGAAATTCCATATGTGTACTTATATAATAACAGAGAAAGTTTAGTATGTAGCAACAATTTAAGAGGAGATATAAAACCAAATAATTATAATTTATTCTATAATATAGGTTCGTGGTTTAGGCAATAATAGTAAAATAATTCAAAAAAGTATTGACTTTTTTGGGAAAATGTGGATATAATATATATACAAATATGAAAACTAGAAGAGTGGGAACAAATCCCACTCTTCGGTTGTATATAAGGGAGGTTTTTTCTTGGCAAATATTGAACAAAAAGTGGAAACACTTTTGAAACCTAAAATAGAAGAACTAGGATATAGGTTATATGATGTAGAATATGCAAAAGAGGGAAAAAATTATTTTTTACGAGTTTTTATAGATAAAAAAGATGGAATTGATATAGACGACTGCGAAAAAGTAAATGATGGAATTATGGATTTGTTAGATGAGGCAGACTATATTAAAGAACAATACTTTTTAGAAGTATCTTCACCAGGTATTGAAAGAGTTCTTAGAAAAGATGAACATTTGCAAGAAAGTATTGGATTAGAAGTAGAAATTAAATTATTTAAACCAGAAGATAAGATTAGGCAACTAGAAGGTATTCTTGATGGATTTAATGATGATGAAATTATTCTTTTAATAGATGGCGAAAAAAGAATTGTCCCAAGAAAAAACATATCTTTAATAAAAACCAAATATAATTGGGATAACGAATAAATGAATAAATAAAGAATAAGGGAGGAAATTGGAAAATGAAAGCAATAGACAATAAAGAATTAGTTTTAGCATTAGAAGAATTAGAAAACGAAAAAGGAATAAAAAAAGAATATGTAATGGAGGCAATTGAAACAGCACTTGTTACAGCATATAAAAGAAATTTTGATGCAGCAGAAAATGTAAAAGTAGTTATGGATAACCAAACAGGAGCAGCACATCTTTATGCTGTAAAAGAAGTAGTAGAAGCAGTAGAAGATTCAAAATTACAAATTAGCGTAACTGATGCAAAAAATATTAGTAAGAAATTAGAAATTGGTGATAATGTAGATATTGAAATGATACCAAAGGATTTTGGTAGAATTGCAGCACAAACAGCAAAACAAGTAATTATACAAAAATTAAGAGAAGCGGAAAGAGAAATTGTTTATACAGAATTTAATGATAGAAAAGGTGAAATTGTTTCAGGGCTTGTTCAAAAAGCAGATACAAACATAGTAGTAATGGATTTAGGAAAACTTGAAGGAGTTATGCCATTAAAAGAACAAATACCTACAGAAAAATATAGAGTAAATGATAAAGTAAGAGGATATGTACTAGATGTTGTAAAAGGCCTTAAGGGAACACCACAAGTAATTGTATCTAGAGCATGCCCAGATTTTGTAAGAAAACTATTTGAATTTGAAATACCAGAAATTTATGAAGGATTAATTGAAATAAAGAGCGTATCACGCGACCCAGGGTATAGAAGTAAAGTAGCAGTATATTCTAACAACGAAAACATTGATCCAGTAGGCTCATGTGTTGGTCAAAAGGGTTTTAGAATTCAAAATATTATTAATGAATTAAATGGAGAAAAAATAGATGTTATAGAATGGAATAGTGATCCATCAATCTACATTGCATCAGCATTACTTCCAGCACAAGTTTTAGCAGTAGATGTAAAAGAAGAAGAAAAATTTGCACAAGTTATTGTACCAGATGATCAATTATCACTTGCAATTGGAAAATCTGGTCAAAACGCAAGGCTTGCAGCAAAACTAACAAACTGGAAAATAGATATTAAGAGTGAATCTCAATTTAGAGAAATGATAGCAAATATGAATCAAGAAGAAGAACAGTAAAAATGGAGGCGAATCGATGTGAAAAAGATACCACAAAGAACTTGCATGGGATGTAATGTAAAAAAAGATAAAAGAGATTTCATTCGAATTGTAAAAAATAAAGATGGCGAAATTCATATTGATAAAACAGGAAAAATGCGGAGGTAGAGGAGCGTATTTATGTAATAATGTAGAATGTCTTGAAAAAGCAATAAAAACGAAAAGAATTGAAAAAATATTTGAACAAAAAATAGATGATGAGATTTATGAAAATTTAAGAGGTGTAATGGTTGGAAAGTAATAAAAGAGTTTTAGGACTTTTAGGACTGTGTACAAAAGCAGGCGGAATTTGTTTTGGAACAGATGCATGTATCGATTTTATAACAAGCAAAAAGGTTAAGTTATTAATTGTTGCACAAGATGCTTCTGAAAGAACCAAAAGAAATATGGAAAGAATATGTAATGAAAATGAAACTAAAATATATTTCTATTCAAATATAGATGATTTAAGCCATGCAATAGGAAAAAACAATAAAGCAGTAATTGGGATTAAAAATAAGAACTTTGCAGAGCAAATAGAGAAAATAATTAATGGGGGTGAAATTATTGGCTAAGATAAAAATACACGAAATTGCAAAAAAATTAGACTTAACCAGTAAAGATATTATTGAAAGAGCAACTAAATTAGGAATTGATGTGAAAAATCATTTAAGTTCAGTTGAAGAAGATATTGCTAAAAAAATTGAAGAAAGCTTTGGTAAAAAAATAAACCAAACAAGAAAAAGGGAAGAAGTAATGGGAGAAAAGAAATCAAAAAAAGAAAATAAGGAGACACCTGTTATAATAAGAAGAGAGGTTATTATATCAGAAGAGGAAATGGCAAAAAGAGAAGAAGAAGAAAAAAAGAAAAAAATAGAAGAACACAATAAACAAGTCGGATTTGTAGAAAGAAGTACAAATAAGGATTTTAATATTGTGTATAGAAACAAACCAACCAAACCATTAACAGTTAGTGAATTGTTCGGTTTAAAAAAGAACAAAAAAGAAGAAAATGAAGATGAAAAAAAAGTTGTTGAAAATGAACCAATAGCTACAACACAAACAGAAGAAAAAAGTGTTGCTACTATAGAAAAGCAAGAACAAGAAGTAGAGGAAAAACATGAACAAGAGCAAACCGAAACAATAAAAGAAGAAGTTATTAAAAAAGAAGTTGTAAAAGAGCAAGAAAAAACTAATAATCAAAATAATGGATATAGAAACAATAATCAAGCAAAGAACTTAAATAAGAACCAAAACGGATATAATCAAAATAGAAATAATAATGGATTTAGAAATAATAATCAAAATAATGGTTACAATAACCAAGGAAGAAATAACGGATACAATAATCAAACAAATGGATATCACCAGAATAGAAATAATAACGGTGGTTTTAGAAATAACAACCAAAATGGATATAATAATCAAGGAAGAAATTTTGGAAATAATCAAAATAGAAATGGTTACAAAAATAATGATGGGTTTAATAAAAGACCTCTTGATGAAAAGGGAATCGAAAAGAATATTAAAAACATTATGACAGATGTTGTAGAAAAAGAAGTTGTAAGAGAATATAATAAATCCATAGATAAGCAAAAACAAAATCGTTTTGAAGAAAATAAAGGAAAGAAAAACAATAAACAAAAAAGAAATGAAAGTTTTGATGAAGATAAATTAAAGAGCCTAAAACAAAGGGATAGACTTTCAAATATGTTTGACGAGCAAGATGGTGGAATGTTAGATTTTTACGATTTAACAACACAACGTGGAAAGAAAAACAAAAAAAGAGTAAATAAACAAGAAGACAGAGTAAAACAAAAAATATTTGAACTAACTGAAATTACAATACCAGATCCAATTACTGTAAAAGACTTTGCACAAGAAATAAAAAAGACAACAGCTGAAGTAATAAAAAAATTATTAGGATTTGGGGTACTTGCAACAATTAATAATGAAATTGATTTTGATACAGCATTTTTAATTGCGGGGGAATTTGGAATAACAGCTAAAAAGAAAGAAACTGTAACAGAAGAAGATATACTTTTTGATGAAACAGAAGACAAAGAATCTGAATTACAACCAAGACCACCAGTAGTTGTTGTTATGGGTCATGTAGACCATGGAAAAACATCATTACTTGATGCAGTAAGACAAACCAATGTTATTGAAGGCGAAGCAGGTGGAATTACACAACATATTGGTGCATATAAAGTAAAAATAAATGATAGAGAAATTACTTTCTTAGATACACCAGGGCATGAAGCATTTACAAATATGAGAGCAAGAGGAGCGCAAGTTACAGATATTGCAATATTAGTAGTTGCAGCAAATGATGGAGTAATGCCTCAAACAATTGAAGCAATAAATCACGCAAAAGCTGCAGAAATTCCAATTATTGTTGCACTAAATAAAATAGATGTAGAAGGAGCAAATCCTGAAAAAGTAAAACAAGAATTAATGAAATATGAATTAGTACCAGAAGAATGGGGTGGAGATACTATATTTGTTGAAATATCAGCAAAGAAGAGAATTAATATAGATACTCTACTTGAAATGGTTTTACTTGTTGCAGATATGAAAGAATTAAAAGCAAACCCAAATAAACAATCAAAAGGAACAGTTCTTGAAGCAAAACTTGATAAAGCAAGAGGACCAGTTGTTAGTATGCTTGTACAACGTGGAACTCTAGATGTTGGAGATACAATTGTAGTAGGTCAGGCTATTGGTAGAATTCGTGCTATGACAGATGATAAAGGAAAGAAAGTAAAAAAAGCAGGTCCATCTACTCCAGTTGAAATTACAGGTTTAACAGAAGTTCCAGAAGCGGGAGATACTTTCTATGAAGTAAAAGACGAAAAAACAGCAAAACACTTAATTGAAAGAAGAAAAAGAGCTCAAAGAGAAAAATCTATTAATGCAGTTTCAAGAGTTACTCTAACAGACTTATTTAACCAGATAGAAAAAGGAACTTTAAAGAGACTAAACCTAATTATAAAAGCAGATGTTCAAGGCTCTGTTGAAGCAGTAACACAAAGCTTAGAGAAATTAACTAACGAAGAAGTAGAAGTAAAAGTAATACACGCAAATGTTGGTGGAGTTACAGAATCTGATGTTACTCTTGCAAAAGTATCAAATGCAATAATTATAGCTTTCAATGTAAGACCAGACCCAATTGCAAAAGATGTTGCAAAGAAGGAAGAAGTAGAAATTAAGCAATATTCTGTTATTTACCAAGCAATTGAAGATGTAGAAGCGGCTATGAAAGGAATGCTAGATCCTGTTTATGAAGAAAAAGTAATAGGAACAGCTGAAATTAGACAAACATTCAAAGTAAGCTCAGTAGGAACAATAGCAGGATGCTATGTTACAGACGGAAAAGTAGCAAGAAATGCGGGAATAAGGGTTATACGAGATAATGTTGTTATTCACGATGGAAAACTAATATCATTAAAAAGATTTAAAGATGACGCAAAAGAAGTTACTAAAGGATTTGAATGTGGTCTACAAATAGAGGACTATAACGACATTCAAGAAGGAGATACTTTAGAAGTGTATGTAATGGAGGAAGTAAAAAAATAATCAAAAAGGAGGCAAGAAATAGATGCCTAAAAACAATACAAGGTTTGAGAGAATTAATGAGGAATTAAAAAAAGAAATTAGTCATATAATTAGTTATGAGCTAAACAATCCAAATGTTACAGGATTAATAAGTGTAACAAAAGCTAAAATTACACCAGATTTAAAATATGCTAAAATATATGTAAGTATTTTAAATGCAAAAAATACAAAAGAAACATTAGCTGGATTAAAAAAATCATCAGGCTATATTCGTACAGAAGTAGCTAAAAGAATCAATTTAAGAATTACGCCAGAATTAATATTTGAACTTGATGATTCAATGGAATACGGAGCAAAAATTGATTCAATTTTAAAAGATATTATGAAAGATATCAAACCAGAAGAAAATAAAGGAGAAGAATAATGACTCTAGATAATATAAAAGAAGAAATAGAAAAAGCTGGAAAAATAGTAATATTAACGCATGAATCGCCAGATGGAGATGCTGTAGGAAGTTCGCTTGCTATGTACAATTCGTTAAAGCAATTAAATAAAGATGTAGATTTAATAATACCAGAATATCCAGAAACTTTTAGTTTCTTAGCAGGTGCTGAAAAAATAAAAAAAGATTCTGAAATTACAAATTATGATTTAGCAATAGCATTAGATGCAGCAGATATTAAAAGATTAAATGGATTTGCAAAATTTTTTGAAGACGCAAAAGTAACAATAAACATAGACCATCATGGAAGTAACAAAATGTTTGCAGATTACAATTTTGTAAATCCAGATGCGCCAGCATGTTGTCAGATTTTAATTATGGTATTACAGTATTTAGGTGTTGATATAACAAAAGAAATAGGAACATGTTTAATTGCAGGAATTATTACAGATACAGGAGGTTTCAAATTTACAGGTACTTCAAAAGAAACATTTGAATTTACATCATGGCTATTAAGTATAGGAGTAAATGTTTCAGATGTATATAGAAAGGTTTTAGAAATAAGAACAAAAGAGAATTTTGCCCTTATGAGGATTGCTATTGACAGGCTAGAATTATTAGAAGATGGAAAAATAGCGTTTACATATATAACAAAAGAAGATGAAGAAAAGGTACAAGCCAAAAATGGAGACCACGATGGGTTAGTGGATATAGGAAGAACTATTGAAGGTGTAGAAGTTTCTATACTATTAAGGGAAGCAGATGGTTTCTTTAAAGGTTCTTTACGTTCAAATGAGTATGTGAATGTATCTGATGTTTGTATGATGTTTGGTGGTGGAGGTCATATTCATGCAGCAGGGTGTTCAATCCATCTACCACTTGAAGAAGCAAAGGAAAGATTAATACAAGAAGTGAAGAATTATTTGAGGTAAGAGTAACAAATATGGATGGGATTATATTAATTAATAAACAAAAGGGCTACACATCGCATGATGTAGTAGCCATTGTTAAAAGAATTTTTAATGAAAAAGTTGGTCATACCGGTACATTAGACCCGATTGCTACAGGGGTTTTACCATTGTTAATTGGAAAAGGTACGAAATTATCTAAGTATTTAGTAGAGCATGATAAGATATATATGTCAACATTAAAATTGGGAATAAAAACAGATACTGCTGATATAACGGGCAATGTTATTTGCGAAAAAGAAGTAAATAATAATATTTCAGAGGAAAATATAAAGAATGCTTTAGATAGTTTAAAAGGAGAACAATATCAAACTCCACCAATGTATTCAGCAATAAAAGTAAATGGAAAAAAATTATATGAATATGCAAGAAGCGGAAAAACAATACAAATAAAACCAAGAAAAATAGAGATATATAACATATACTTAAATAATTTCGATAAAGAAAATAATGAAATCATATTCACAGTAGAATGCTCAAAAGGAACATACATAAGAACACTATGCGAAAAAATAGCAGAAAGCTTAAACGAAATAGGCTGTATGAAAGAACTACAACGTATTCAAGTTGGCAAGTTTAATATAAAAGATGCAATTACTATAGAAGACCTAAAACAAAATAAAGATAACAAAGAATTCTTAAATGAGCATATAGAAACAATCGAAAATGTATTAGAAGACAAGCAATATATAACAATTGAAAATAAAAATATGGAACAATTTTTAAATGGAGTAAAACTAAAAAAGGATTTACCTAATGGAATATACAAAATAAGAAACGAAGAAAATATATTCATAGGAACAGGAGAAATAAAAGATTCATTCCTAAAAAGAGATATAATAACTATTTAGGACCAAGGCGAACTTTTTTATCCTGGTCCTAAAGGTTCTATTTCGATAAATCAATACGCAAATTAACTAAAATATTTGGAACAATTAAGCATATTGTAGCAATAACAATTATAGAAACACCAGATATTCTATTGTTATTTTGTTTAAATTCATATATACCATAATAAAGCGTTTTTAAAAATACAAACAAACTTAAAATAGCAACTAAAATTTTCATTATATCCTCCTAAAATTTAAGTTTCCATTAATATATATCCAGACTTAACTTTAGTTTCAACTTCTACATTAAAAAACGAATTTTTGAAATTATCTAACCATTTATAATTTCGCCACTTTTCCCAAGTAGAAAAATTTTTTGTGACATGTAAACCAAAACCGTCTATATCGCTATTATATTCTTTAGATACTTTATATAAATACTGATATATTTGATTTTTCATATAAGAGGTAGTATATTTTTCTAGTTTTTCAATATTTTGCGTATCCAAATATTTTGAATTTTCATCCATTGTTAATACACGTGCTTCTAAGCGAATTTTAGAGTTAATATATGGCCCCGCATCTGTAAGTGTAACTTTATTCTTAGTATCATCAACTAAACGAATTCGTAGAGTAATTGTTTTACCATCTTCAAACGGACTATTAATGGTGATATTACAAATATTTAGTTTATTGCTAATAATTAGATGGCAAATTGTTTCAATACCAGTTAATTCACCAACTAACTTATCATCTCTAAAAACAGCAAGCCCCATATTTTCAATAGTAGGTTTACTAGTAATTAGAGTTTCGTTTGCTTTATTGTTTGAATCTTTTTTGCTACCATCTTCAGTAACATCTGTATTTTGTGTACTTTTAGAATTAACACCACCTAAAATACCATAACATTGTGAAGTAGTGCTTGCAAAGTTTGAGAAAAACTTGCTAAGGGTAATATCTTCTGTGTAACCTGTGTAATCACTAGAACTTGGAGCAACTTCATAATACCTTGCAGAAATTTTTTCAAGAGTTGGTTTCGAACTATTTAAGAAATATTCAGCACTACATCTACTAATAATGATATTAGAATCTGGACGAATTTGTATGTTATTCATAAGAGTATAAAGCGATTCAGAAATACCATTATAAGCAAAATCTTCAGAAAATACAATAACTTTACAATGTGAGAGATTGACTTCCTTACTAATATAACTATTTAACAAATTAATTCCAGAATCAATTGAGGAACATTCTATTGTATTAATAACAGTATTATCAGATTGCGAAGAACCTCCACCCTCAGAAGAGCCACCAGGAATGGAAAGTTGAAAACTAATACGCAAACGATTTAATTTTCCGGTGTCTATTCCAATTGCTACAGCATAAGCTAAATGATCTATATTATAAACACTATGGCCATAACAGCCAGAAAGAGAGAATAAAGAAATGCTTAATATTAAGAAAAGTGCAATATATTTTTTAAAAGTATTATTCATTTGCAAAATCACTCTCCTTACGATTTATTTTATGTGTTTTTTTGTATTTAATATTAGCTAGTACTAAGATTAAAAAACAAATTCCATAAACCAAAATAAGTGTATAGTATTTATAAATAACATTTTCAATAAAGCGGATTTCAGCCATACCTTTTGGAATTAAAGCAATAATAAATATAATTGTAGCGACTGCATAACAAATAGGAAATCGCGCTTCTAAATTTCCAGTTTTTTTACCAATGTTTGAAATAAGTAACATTGTTATACCCACTTGAGACATAAGACAAAGTATCCAACCAAAGAAAAATATAGCATCAGCTCTTTGTATAAATCTTCCAAAATTTGCAGCTCTTACAAGAAGATAAACAGGGGAAATTTCATCAACTGTAAGTACATCAGATAATGATAACACTAAAGCAGTTACACTTAAGAAAAGATATAAACTAGAAATTCCAATTCCGATGTAGCTAATAGTTTTAAAATTTTCTTGTTTCTTCAGTATTGGTTGTAAAAAGTAAATGTATGAAAGACCAGTAAACGCAAATATATTGCTAATACCAGAAAAGAATGTTTCATTTACACCATAGCCTAATATAGGGAAAATTTTTTCTGGTATAAATCTTCCAGATATACAAAAATATGCAACTAATAAATTAATCATAATAAGAGGTGCTACAATAAGATTACTTTTAATAATTGAGTGACCACCATATTTATTAGCAATAACGCCTATAGTTAAAAATATTAATACAAGTAGACATATAGGTAGTTTTGGAAAATATACTACTTTTAAAATTTCACCAAAATTCCTAAGTTCTGTAGCACAAATAATGATAAAATAACCAATAAATAAAATACCGATAATTGTTTTTAAAACTTTTCCTCCTAAAAACTCAGATATATCTAAGATGTCTTTACCTTTAAAATTGTTAAATAGCTTAAGTATAAAGTATAAAAATACAAATACAAGAATAGTAATATATATTATATTTAGTGGAGTAGCGTTACCACAAGAATCTATAAGATTTTTTGGTAAATTTAGTACAATGTGATTTAAAATTACAATAGCAATTAAGAAAATAGCTTCTATAGATCCAATTTTATACTTATCCATTCCTTTTGGTAACCTCCTTTATTTTGATGGATACTTCCATCCCATACTAATTTTATTTTGTTTTTTAGGGCGTTTGGTATTTAAAAAATCGGCTCGGTGTTCTCTTTTCCAAGCAGGAGAGAGCATTATTCCTTTATAATCTCGTGTTATAGGTACATATGGTTGTAAATATGGTGTACCAAAAGATTTTAAACTAGACATTATTAAAAAGTGAACAAATAAACCAAAGCAAATGCCTAAAAAACCAAGTAAATATCCTAAAATAATGTAAGCAAAACGAAGTAATCTACAATGAAAACTAAGGGAAAAATCTGGTATTGCAAAAGAGGAGATACCTGTTATTGCAACAATAATTATTAAAACAGGACTAACAATATTTGCTTCAACAGCAGCCTGGCCAAGAATAAGGGCACCAACAATTCCAAGTGTGGGACCAATTGGCGCAGGAACCCTAAGACCTGCTTCACGTATTAATTCAAAAGAAAATTCCATTAGGAATATTTCAAAAATAATAGGGAAGGGAACCGATTCACGAGAGGCAACAATTGCAAATAAAAGCTCTGTTGGAATTAGTTCTTGGTGAAAATTTGTAACTGCAATATATAAGCCTGGAAGAAGCAGTGTTAATATAAATGCAAAAATACGAATTACTTTTAGCAAATTTGCAAATTGGTATTTTAAGTTTAAATCTTCTGGTGATGAAATAAAATCGATTAATGTTCCAGGAGCAATTAATGCATATGGGCTTCCATTTACAAGAATAACTACTCTTCCCTCTAACAGGTAATTTGTTGCTTTATCTGGTCTTTCAGTAGATACAAGTTGTGGCAAACTATATTTTCCATTATCTTCAATTAATTGTTCTAATTGACCAGATGAAATTAAATAATCTATATTGATATTATTTAAACGATATTTTACTTCACCAACTAATGCATCATTTGCAATATTTTGCATATAGCAAACAGCACACTTTGTATTACTTAAATTTCCAACGTCTATATTTTCAATAATTAAATTTTCATTATTTACTAACCTTCTAAGTAAAGAAGTATTAGTTCTTATAGCTTCTGTAAAACCTTCTTGAGAACCTCTAACAATAATTTCATTTTCAGGCTTTTCAACACCTCTTTGCTTAAAACCTTTTATATCAATATCAAATGCTGTATCTAAAGTATCAACAAATAAAGCACAATTTCCTGAATTAATGCCAGAAATTAATTCATCAAACTCCTGTACTTTTTTTACATTGTTTTGAGGCATTAAACTATTATAAATGTAGTCTAATAAATTAAACTTTTTAATACGTCTTACTGTAATATTATTTGTAACAGCTTCAGAGATAACTTTTGTTTCATCACTATCAAAAATATTTGCTCTATTTTTTAGCATTAAGGGATTTAGAATAAACTCATTCATAAGTTTTGAATCCGACATACCATCAATATAAACCAAAAAAGCAGAATATTGCTTATTTCTAGCAGTTAAAGTAAATTCACGAATAACAATATCACTATTAATACTAGAATTATAGCGAGATTTCATATATTCTAAATTAACACTAACAGTTGGAAAAATTTTTTTTGGTTCATTCTTGGATTTTTGGTTTGCTAGTTCTTCTTCATAGGATATGTTTTTATCTTTATCTTCATCGGCATTTTCCGGAATAGTGAAATCGTATTCTGTTCTTTTTTTATATTCAAATAAATTATTAAAAGCACTAAATAAATTTTTTTTCTTGTTTACATTATCCATTTCGTATACTCCAATAAAATTTAAATTTTTTTATAGTATTTACTACAAAAGGAAAAATATACTTGAGTAAAGAAAAAATTTAAAGGAGACCAAAAGGCAAAATAATGCAAAAGCTTACAGATTATGTAAAAAAATGATAAGCATAAGAGGGGAAAATCATTGAATAAAGAAAAGTGAAACTATAAAATTAGAACATAAAAAATAATAAAGAAAGGAACGAAAGAAAATGAAAGAAAACAAAGGTATAACATTGATAGCATTAGTAATAACGATAATAGTGCTATTAATACTAGCCCGGAGTAACAATTAATTTAACGATAGGAGAAAGAGGAATATTTACAACAGCACAAATAGCAGCAAGAAATTACACCAATTCGCAAAATAGAGAACTAGCCGATTTAGATGATTTTAATTATGATTTAACATATTTAACAACAGGGTCAAGTGAGAAAGAATGGAATGAAGAAAAGGGGGTAAATGAGCCACAAATAAAAGGAACAAATTTAAAACCAATAATAATAGAAGATGGAACAGGAGATATAACAAAAGTAGGAGAACAAGCAGATAATTGGTATAGCTATAAAACGAAAACAGAAGAAGGTTTATCAACATGGGCGAATGCAGTATCAGAAGGTAGTTCAGATGAATATGATAGCTATTGGGTATGGATACCAAGGTTTGCGTATAAATTAACAAAAACCGCCGAAGCAGCAGGAGGAGAAATAGAAATAGTATTTTTAAAGGGAACAACAGACAATCCAGCAAGCAAGACATCTAAAGGGGAAGATACTAAAGATATAAAAATAAAAAGAGCAAGTGACGTAACAGATGACGACACAGACGTATATATAGTACATCCAGCATTCACAAATGAGAGTGGAAATGGATATGCGAATGGAGGATGGGATAGAGAAATACCTGGATTCTGGATAGCCAAGTTTGAGGCAGGCTATGTAGGAGAATATAATGATACTGCTGGTAAAGCGAAAGATTCGCCAGTACAATTTAGTACGATACGCACATACAATGAATCGAACACTACAGAAGATCCAGCTTGGTATTACGGAGAAGACAGAACAGTAAGTTCTACAGCGATAAAATGGCCAACATTCCAACCATGTAGACCAAGTATGAATCGAGTAGGAATATCTGATGCATACGATTTATGTAGACAAATTGGTAACACATCAGCTAGCGAAAATCCATACAATTTAGCAAATGTAGATAGTCATATGATAAAAAATAGTGAATGGGGAGCAGTAGCATATTTATCATATAGTGATTATGGAAGAGGAAATGCAACAGAAATAACAATAAATAATATAAGTGCTGACGGTTCAAAAACGATATGGGCAGTAACAGGATACGCAGCAGACGCAGTTTCAGCTGCAACTCAGAAAATTGACAATTTAGAAGAATATATCAATCCTGGTAGTTCAAGCGGACCAGCAGGAATATGGTATTCAAGCCAAGGACAAAAAGCAAGTACAACAGGAAATACAAGTGGAGTATATGATATGGTAGGAGGAGCATGGGAATGGACAGCAGGATATGTAGATATAGGTAGTGGAAATGTTTCTACTTATGGAAGTAAATTAAGAAGTGAGGCAAATGGAAAATATAAAAGTATATATGTACATAACGGTGATGGAGGAACGGATACAGCAAATTATAATGAGGATGCAAATAGGAAAAGAAAAGGAGAGGCGATATGGGAAACATCAACTACTGGAACTGTTTCTACAGGTTGGAATAAAGACTACTACGACTTCGTGCGCTCTTACGATCCGTTCACGGTACGCGGGGGCGGTTGTGGCAGTGAATCTGGTGCCGGTGTATTTGCGTTCTATCGCAGTGCCGGGTACTGCAGTTACTACATCGGTTTCCGCCCGGTGCTTGTGTGCGAGTAGCACTTTGAACAAATAAAAAATGAATATATAAGAGTAACCAAAAGAGGTAGAATAAAAGTACCAATGATGGTTACTTTTTTAGTAAGTGTTTACAATAAAGCAAATTATTATGTAGATAAGTGATAAGCGATAGTCCTCCAAACTCTTGAAAAGGAAATAAGCCAAATATAAAATGGAACAAAAGAGAAAAGAGGAGGAACAAAAGAAAATGAAAGAAAACAAAAAAAGGAAAAACAAAGGTATAACATTAATAGCGCTAGTAATAACGATAATAGTACTATTAATACTAGCCCGGAGTAACAATTAATTTAACGATAGGGGAAAGGGGGATATTTACAACAGCGCAAATAGCAGCAAAAAATTATACCAATGCGCAAAATAGGGAATTAGCAGAATTGGATGAATTTAATTATGATTTAGAGTATATAGCAACAGGGTCAAGCGAGAAAGAATGGAATGAAGAGAAGCAGGTAAATGAGCCACAAATAGAAGGAACAGGGTTACAGCCTGTAACAATAAAAGAAGGAGATGGAACCATAACAGAAATAAAAGATAGCAAGACCTCGTGGTATAATTACAAAACAGAAAGTGAAAATGGATTAGCTAAAAACACATGGGCAAATGCGATATCAAACAGTACTTCAGAAGAATATAAAAGTTATTGGGTATGGATACCAAGGTTTGCGTATAAATTAACAAAAAGCACAGATACAAATGGAGAAATAGAAATAGTGTTCTTAAAGGGAACAACAGATAATCCAGCGAGCAAGACATCTGAAGGGAACGAAACTACAAATATAACAATAAAAAGAGCAAGTGAAGTAACGGAAAGTGACACAAACGTATATATAGTACATCCAGCATTCACAAATGAAAGTGGAAATGGATATGCAAATGGAGGATGGGATAGAGAGATACCCGGATTTTGGATGGCGAAGTTCGAAGCAGGATATGTAGGAGAATACGAAGATTCAGCTAAAAAAGCGAAAGATTCGCCAGTACAATTTAGTACAATAATGACATGGGATGGATCAACTTCGAAAAATAATCCAGCTTGGTATTACGGAGAAGACAGAACAGTAAGTTCTACAGCGATAAAATGGCCAACATTCCAACCATGTAGACCAAGTATGAATCGAATAGGAATAAGTGATGCATACGAGTTGTGCAGAAAAATTGGTGACAAAGATGCAGAAAATAATCCATACCAATTAAGTAATGTAGATAGTCATTTGATAAAGAATAGTGAATGGGGAGCAGTGGCATATTTATCATATAGTGATTATGGAAGAGGAGATGCAACAGAGATAACAATAAACAATATAAGCGCTGAAGGTTCAGAAACAATATGGGCAGTAACAGGATACGGAGCAAGCGGAGTTTCTTCTGCAACTCAAAAAATTGAAAATTTAGAAGAATATATCAATCCTGGTAGTTCAAGCGGACCAGCAGGAATATGGTATTCAAGCCAAGGACAAAAAGCAAGTACAACAGGAAATACAAGTGGAGTATATGATATGGTAGGAGGAGCATGGGAATGGACAGCAGGATATGTAGATATAGGTAGTGGAAATGTTTCTACTTATGGAAGTAAATTAAGAAGTGAGGCAAATGGAAAATATAAAAGTATATATGTACATAACGGTGATGGAGGAACGGATACAGCAAATTATAATGAGGATGCAAATAGGAAAAGAAAAGGAGAGGCGATATGGGAAACATCAACTACTGGAACTGTTTCTACAGGTTGGAATAAAGACTACTACGACTTCGTGCGCTCTTACGATCCGTTCACGGTACGCGGGGGCGGTTGTGGCAGTGAATCTGGTGCCGGTGTATTTGCGTTCTATCGCAGTGCCGGGTACTGCAGTTACTACATCGGTTTCCGCCCGGTGCTTGTGTGCGAGTAGCACTTTGAACAAATAAAAAATGAATATATAAGAGTAACCAAAAGAGGTAGAATAAAAGTACCAATGATGGTTACTTTTTTAGTAAGTGTTTACAATAAAGCAAATTATTATGTAGATAAGTGATAAGCGATAGTCCTCCAAACTCTTGAAAAGGAAATAAGCCAAATATAAAATGGAACAAAAGAGAAACAAGGAGGAACGAAAGAAAATGAAAGAAAACAAAAAAAGGAAAAACGAAGGCATAACGTTAATAGCGCTAGTAATAACAATAATAGTGCTATTAATACTAGCACGGAGTAACAATTAATTTAACAATAGGAGAAAGGGGAATATTTACAACAGCACAAATAGCAGCAAGAAATTACACCAATTCGCAAAATAGAGAACTAGCTGATTTAGATGATTTTAATTATGATTTAACGTATGTAACAACAGGGTCAAGTGAGAAGGAATGGAATGAAGAAAAGCAAGTAAATGAGCCCCAAGTAGAAGGAACAGGGCTACAACCCGTAACTATAGCACCAGAAACAGGAGATATAATAGAAATAAAGGATAACAAGACATCATGGTATAATTATAAAACAATAGACAAAGACGGAACAGTAGATCCAAAAACATGGGCGAATGCGATATCAAAAGGTACTTCAGATGAATATGATAGCTATTGGGTATGGATACCAAGGTTTGCGTATAAATTAAAAACAACAAGCAGTGGAACACCAGCAGGAGGAGAAATAGAAATAGTATTTTTAAAGGGAACAACAGATAATCCAGCGAGCAAGACATCGAAAGGAGAAAGTACAGAAGGTATAACAATAAAAAGAGCAAGTGAAGTAAAAGAGGAGGAAGAGGGAAATGTATATATAGTACATCCAGCATTCACAAATGAAAGTGGAAATGGATATGCAAATGGAGGATGGGATAGAGAAATACCCGGATTTTGGATAGCGAAGTTTGAGGCAGGATATGTAGGAACGCCAGATAAAGCTGGAGCAGCTACAGCAAAAGATTCGCCAGTAAAATATACTACATTGAGGAGTAGGAATGCAAGCGAAAATTTAGATTCATTAGATACTATTTATTACGGAAATGAGGCAAAAAGAACAGTTAATGAGACAGCAGTGAAATGGCCAACATTTCAACCATGTAGACCAAGTTTTAATTATATAGGAATAAGTGATGCATACGAGTTATGTAAGTCAATCGGTAGCCAAAGTAATCCATACAACTTAAAAAATGTAGATAGTCATTTAATAAAGAATAGTGAATGGGGAGCGGTAGCCTATTTATCATATAGTGATTATGGAAAAGGAAAAGAAAGTGAAGTAACAATAAATAGTGCAAATGCAAGTGGAACACATTTAGTTTGGGCTGTAACTGGATACTCAAATATTAGTGGAAGTGAAATTTGTTTTGATGATTTAGTTAATGCAGACCATCCCGCATCAAACGTATGGTATAGTTCAGCAGGAGATGATGCGAGTACAACAGGAAATGTAAGTGGAGTATATGATATGGTAGGGGGAATATGGGAATGGACATCAGGGTATATTGCTCCAGATACCTCAGCTTATATTGATTACGCTGGAAAATTAAAAGACGAAGACGGAGGAAATAGTAGTAAATATAAAAGTAAATTTAAAGGGACGCTTGGTCTTAAAAATAATTACGAAGATGGAACCAATAAAAAAAGAAAAGGAGAGGCAATATGGGAAACATCGACTGACGGGGAGAATAAAACTAGTGGTTGGAATGACGACCAGTCCCTATTCCTGTTCCGTGAGGGTCCATTCTTAATTCGCGGGGGAAAATGGGACAGTGTAGGTAACGGGGGTGTCTTCGCATTCACTTGCTGGGGTCGGATATGGTGCTAATAATGTCGGTTTCCGCCCGGTGCTTGTGTGCGAGTAGCACTTCGATACAAATAGAAAATAAATATATAAAAGTAACCAAAAGAGGTACAATAAAAACTACCGATATTGGTTACTTTTTGTATAAGTGTTTACCATAAAGCAAATTGTTATGTAGATAAATGATAAGCGATAGTCCTCCAAACTCTTGAAAAAGGAAATAAGCCAAATATAAAATGGAACAAAAGAGAAACAAGGAGGAACGAAATAAAATGAAAGAAAACAAAAAAAGGAAAAACAAAGGAATAACATTAATAGCGCTAGTAATAACAATAATAGTGCTATTAATACTAGCCCGGAGTAACAATTAATTTAACGATAGGGGAAAGGGGGATATTTACAACAGCGCAAATAGCAGCAAAAAATTATACCAATGCGCAAAATAGGGAATTAGCAGAATTGGATGAATTTAATTATGATTTAGAGTATATAGCAACAGGGTCAAGCGAGAAAGAATGGAATGAAGAGAAGCAGGTAAATGAGCCACAAATAAAAGGAACAAATTTAAAACCAATAACAATAGCAGATGGAACAGGAACTATAACAAAAGTAGGAGAACAAGCAGATAATTGGTATAGCTATAAAACGAAAACAGAAGAAGGTTTATCAACATGGGCGAATGCGGTATCAGAAGGTAGTTCAGATGAATATGATAGCTATTGGGTATGGATACCAAGGTTTGCGTATAAATTAACAAAAGGAGATGGAGGCGCTAACGGAACAATAGATATAGTGTTTTTAAAGGGAACAACAGACAAACCAGCGAGCACAACATCGGAAGGAGAAAGTACAGAAGGTATAACAATAAAAAGAGCAAGTGAAGTAACGGAAAGTGACACAAACGTATATATAGTACATCCAGCATTCACAAATGAAAGTGGAAATGGATATGCAAATGGAGGCTGGGATAGAGAAATACCAGGATTTTGGATAGCAAAGTTCGAGGCAGGCTATGTTGGCGAGATTGGTAATAAAAACGGAAAGGCAAAAGATTCACCGGTAAGATATACTACGTTACAAAGTTATACGGAAACGAAAGGAGAGGAATCATTAGACACTGTGTACTCTGGAACAAGAACCGTAAGTAGTACAGCGATAGATTGGCCAACATTCCAACCATTAAGACCAAGTTTTAATTATATAGGAATAAGTGACGCATATGAATTGTGTAAAGCAATAGATGGGAGTGATAATGGTAGTCAAGGAAATCCATATAAATTAGGAAAAGTAGATAGTCATTTAACAAAAAATAGTGAATGGGGAGCAGTAGCATATTTATCATATAGTGATTATGGAAAGGGAAGTGCAAGCGAAGTAGGTATCAATAGTGCAAATGCGGGAAATTCTGAAGGCGGAATATGGGCTGTAACAGGTTACGGAGATATTGCTAGCGGAGGAACTGTTCCTATGAATTTAACTAATTTAGTTACTGAGCATACTGCTGCAAAAGCTTGGTATACATCAGATGGGGATGACGCAAGTACAACAGGGAATGTATCTGGAGTATATGATATGAGTGGTGGATTATGGGAATGGACAGCAGGATATATTGCTCCATCTAGTGAAAATTACCAATCTTTCGGGGGAAAGTTCAAAGACGAAGCTAATGATAAATATAGAAGTAAATATGCATATAGTGGTGGAGCCACAATCCAAAATTATAACGAACCAGCAAATAAAAAGAGAAAAGGAGAGGCAATATGGGAAACGTCAAGTAGTGGAGCTGGCGGTGACACAAGTTGGAATTCTGACGCCTCCTCTTTCGTGTACGCGGATCATCCGTTCACGATGCGCGGTGGCGTTTGTTATGGTAAAACTAGTGCTGGTGTCTTCGCGTTCACACGACACACTGGGATGTGCTATTATGATGTCGGTTTCCGCCCGGTGCTTGTGTGCGAGTAGCACTTCTATACAAATAACGAACGAATATATAAAAGTAACCAAAAGAGGTAGAATAAAAACTACCAATAATGGTTACTTTTTTGCGTAAGTGCTTACCATAAAGCAAATTATTATGTAGATAAATGATAAGAGATAGTCTTCCAAACTCTTGAAAAGGAAATAAGCCAAATATAAAATGGAACAAAAGAGAAACAAGGAGGAACAAAAGAAAATGAAAGAAAACAAAAACGAAGGTATAACGTTAATAGCGCTAGTAATAACAATAATAGTGCTACTAATACTAGCACGGAGTAACAATTAATTTAACGATAGGAGAAAGAGGAATATTTACAACAGCGCAAATAGCGGCAAGAAATTACACCAATTCGCAAAATAGAGAACTAGCGAATTTAGAAGATTTTAATTATGGTTTAGAGTATATAGCAACAGGGTCAAGCGAGAAAGAATGGAATGAAGAGAAGCAGGTAAATGAGCCACAAATAGAAGGAACAGGGTTACAGCCTGTAACAATAAAAGAAGGAGATGGAACCATAACAGAAATAAAAGATAGCAAGACCTCGTGGTATAATTACAAAACAGAAAGTGAAAATGGATTAGCTAAAAACACATGGGCAAATGCGATATCAAACAGTACTTCAGAAGAATATAAAAGTTATTGGGTATGGATACCAAGGTTTGCGTATAAATTAACAAAAAGCACAGATACAAATGGAGAAATAGAAATAGTGTTCTTAAAGGGAACAACAGATAATCCAGCGAGCAAGACATCTGAAGGGAACGAAACTACAAATATAACAATAAAAAGAGCAAGTGAAGTAACGGAAAGTGACACAAACGTATATATAGTACATCCAGCATTCACAAATGAAAGTGGAAATGGATATGCAAATGGAGGATGGGATAGAGAGATACCCGGATTTTGGATGGCGAAGTTCGAAGCAGGATATGTAGGAGAAGCTGGGGATTCAGCAGGTATGGCAAAAAATTCTCCAGTAAAATATAGTACAATAATTACATGGACTGGCTCAAGTTCACAAAAAGAATAGACTTACTATTATGGAAAAAGAGAAGCAAATACTACAGAAATAAAATGGCCAACATTCCAACCCTGTAGACCAAGTTTTAATTATATAGGAATAAGTGATGCATATGAGATATGCAAACAAATTGGTACAAAGTCAGCTCAAGATAATCCATACCAGATTGAAAAAGTAGATAGTCATTTAACAAAAAATAGTGAATGGGGAGCAGTAGCGTACTTATCATATAGTGATTATGGTAGAGGAAATGAAACAGAAATAACAATAAATAATGTACATGCAAACGGAGCAAGTACGATATGGGCAGTAACAGGATATGCAGCAGATGATACAAGTGCAGATGCAGCAGAATTTAATTTAGATCAATTAACGAAAGGAGAAGTAGCAAATAAGTGGTGTACTGAAAAAGGGGATAATGCAAGTACAACAGGAAATATATCTGGAGTATATGATATGGTAGGAGGAGCGTGGGAGTGGACAGCAGGATATGTTGCTCCTTCTTCCGGAAATTATCAAACTTATGGTGGAAAGTTAAAAGAAGAAAATAGTGGAAATAGTAGTAAATATAAGAGCAAATATGAAGGAACTAGTACTGCTGATACTAATTACGCAAATGTAACAAATAAAAAAAGAAAAGGCGAGGCAATATGGGAGACATCAACTGCTGGAAATGCTGATGGTTCTAGTTGGTTTGGCGATGGTAACAGCTTCTTAGAATCTTTCAATTCGTTCGCAGGACGCGGTGGAGGATGGAGCAGTGGGACCTCAGCTGGTGTATTCGCGTTCTCTCGCAGTATGGGATGCTGCTATTACCATATCGGTTTCCGCCCGGTGCTTGTATGCGAGTAGCACTTTATAATTATAAGAAGAAAACTCTAATATCTTGAATAAATAAGAAAAATATGGAAAAACTAATACTAAAGAAGGTGATTTTTTGGTATTAGTTTTTTCTATAATTATGTCTATTATTATTTTAATGGTATTAATACTTATATTTAGTACTATTCAAATAAATTTGCAAAAAATAGATATATCAAACAATAACGACAAAAATGAATTAAAATATGACTATAAAATTTTTTTAAACTTGTATTTCTTAAATAAGATAAAATTTATATCTATAAAAATAGATAAAGAAAAAATGAAAAAGTTAGATATTAAGAAAAAGTTACAAAAAATCAATTTTAGTAATATGAAAAAAGAACTACCAAGTAAAGATGAAGCAAAAAAACTTTTCAAGAAACTAGATGTAGAAGTTACGAAATTTAATTTAAGTGCAGAAATTGGAACCGAAGATGTTATTATTACTTCAGCAATAATTGCCTTACTATCAGCGGGTATTGGAATTGGACTTGCAGTTGTTATAAAGGATTATAAAAAAGAAAAATATAATTATAAAATTGTACCACTTTATCATAATAAAAATCAAATAAAATTAAATTTGAACAGTATAATTCAGGTAAAAATGGTACATATTATTTATATAATATATGTTTTTTTTAAGAAAAGGAGAGTTGATAAGCATGAACGAACATCCAATAGAAGGTCTTATGATTACAGCTATGAATAGTATTGCTGATATGATTGATGTAAATACAATTATAGGAGAACCAATAGAAACATCAAACAATATCGTAATAATACCAATTTCCAAAGTATCTTTCGGGTTTGCAGCAGGAGGAAGTGAATTTAGAGGAGAAACAATTGATGAATATAAGAAAAAAGAAAAAGAAGAAGCCATTCAATATAGGTTACCATTTGGAGGAGGAGCAGGTGCAGGAGTAAACATTAATCCAGTAGCATTTCTAATTATACAAGGAAATAACGTAAAACTATTACCAGTAGACCATACATCTTGTATTGATAAATTATTAGATTATATGCCAGATTTAATGGAAAAAGCAAATAACTTAATGAATAAAGCAATGCAAAATAAAAAAGAAGAGAAAAACAAAATAAGGCAAGAAGAAATTAGACAAAAGAAGGAAGAAGAAAAAATAAAAGAAGAAGAAAGACAAGAAAGAATTATACAAAAAACAAGACCTAAAAGAACAAGAGAACCAAAAAATTTAGCATATGAGATTGAATATAACCAAACAGGAGAAAATGATGTACCAGAAGAGATAGTTTATGAAGATTTCGACCAATATGATGATGAATAAAAAATTAATATATAGATAAAAAAGATGAATTGCAAAAATAAAAATGCAAATTCATCTTTTTTATATTTAAATATATGATTTTGATTTTTTTTATAGTATAATATATCAGAAATAATAGGTTAAATAGAAAGGGTATGTATGAAAAGAAAGGATTTAAGAAGTAATATTATTCCAACTACTATTGAAAATACAGATGAATCTCAAGAAACAGGAAATACAAAATTTAATACAACTGATTTTATATATTTAGATAGCTATAATGAGCAATATGATGGTAAAAAAACAAATTTGGAAAGAAGAATATCTGCTACTGATTATGCTCAAATGAATAATGCTTGTATATATCATGCTTATAAAACTCGTACTGGTAGGCCAACAACTTGGACGTGGCTTCGCGCCGATTGTCATAGTAGCGGTGTACGTTCTTTAACTGAGAACGGTGGTTGGAACAGTTTGTGTACTCATGACAGAGATATTGGGCTGTGTCCGTCTTTACATTATTATTTACCATCTGATATTTCAGAAAGTGAAAAATTTGATATAAGAGAAGTAATAGACACAGAAGGAAATATTATATATCATACTCTACAAATTGGTGAATATGTAAAAACAAAAGTAGATGAAGATTTAAGTAGAACATTGGAATCGCTGTATAACGGAGGAAAAATACAAGAAGGAATTTTATGCACTGGCAGGTGGTATTCAGGTAATGGTCAAAAAGAAAACTATAAAGATTATGCTGGAATTCATAGTCCAGAATTTGAATATAAAAAAAACAGATATGTAAGAGTAGTATCATACCCCAATGCAGAATATAGCAAATATTCAGATGAAACACCATCTGGAAAGAAAGGGACAATAAGATGGGCGAGTGTTGAGCCAATTTCTTTTGTAATAAAAAATTGGGAGGAAATGCCTAAAAATATAAATCCAAAAGGAAATGGAAAAGCAAAATATTTTGATTTAAGAGCAGAAGAAGCAATTATTTCAAATATCCCATTTTATCCCAACACAAATGACAAAAATAGTACAATGTGGCAAAATAGTTCAGTTCGTGGATTCTTTAACGGAATAGATGTTAGAAATATTAGGTCAAATGGCAATATAGAATATGGTGCAAATCGTGGTGGAAATTTTACAGGAGAATGTAATTTCTTAAATGAGGCATTTAATTTATCAAGAGAGCCAATGATAGAATATAAAATACCAGATAGTGAAAAAGACATACCAGATGATGCATTTAATGGTTGTATAACACTTAAAAAATTAGTAATACATTCTGGAATAAAATCTATTGGAAAGAGAGCTTTTGATGGATTAAACTTTAAATATGCATATAGAACAAAAAATGGGGAATTAACACTTTCACATGAACTTCCTAAAGATAAAGATGAATATGAAGATGTAATAGATTTTGATAGATTAGCAGACTCTTTTGACGGATTTGATTATAGTATATTAGTGCAAAGTGATAAATTAGGTGAAATAATTAAAATTTCTGAAACTTTAAATAGAAATAAGTTTAATATACCTTATGTATATGGATTAGCACTAGTTGAAAGTGGAAAAACAAAATTATTTTGTGACAATAGTGATTTTAGGTTTTTTAGAAATGAAATTCCAAAAATAAATGAAATGTTATTAGATTTTCCAGAAGAAGAAAGATTAGATTTTTTTAAATTTGCAAGTAGCTTAGGAGTTTTTTCGCGGAGAAAAAATATTGGATAAAAAAGGAAAAGAAACTGAGATACCTTTAGCACAAAAAGCATCATCTTTACTAGCTAAAATTTTAAAAACAAATGAGATGAGGTTAGGTAAATATCATGAACTGTTTGATTCAATGCCATTTGATGTTACACCTAATCAAGAATTTTTAGAATTTATATCACAGGAAGAAGTAAAAAAAATAAAAGATGAACAAGGAAATACTATCAAAAAAGAAACTAGTTTTTCAAATTTAGAACTAATTTTAAATTTAGAAAGAAATTATCCTAGTATGTTTATGAAGGTAATGTCAAACTTTGATGATGCAAAATCATATAGAGAAAGTTTAGATGAAAACGGAAGGCCAATAAAAATTTCTTGGGAAGAAGCTTTAAAGAAATTCTATTTAAGTAATAAATATATAGGAGTAACAAAAGAAAACGCAGATATTGCCCAAGTTTTTGGAGGAAAGGGTCTTTCACAAGAAGTATTTGATGAAGCAATTAAGCTAAGGCAAAAAGCGGAAAGTGCAAATGTTCCAAAACATATATTAGGAAAAACTTTAAGAGAAGAAACAATACTAGAAAGTATAGAAAGAATAAAAAAACAAACTGAACAAGAATTAGTAAACGGAAGAGAAATGATAGAAGAATTATATGATAAGCAGTTTACATATGAATGGCTTAGTAAAAACGATCCGCGTAATAGTATAATGGGATTATTTTGTAGTTGTTGTGCAACAATAACAAGTCAATTTTATGGAAGAGATATTGCGGTTTCAAGTGTTATTGCTAAAGATGTACAAAATATAGTTGTTAGAAATTCAAAAGGTGATATAATATCAAAAGGAACAATGTATGTAAATAAAGATAAAGGTTATGCAGTAATTAATGATTTCGAAATTAATAGAGAATATAGAAATCATGAAAATTCTGTAGGAAAATATAATGTGGAAGAAACAAGTACAGAGGAACAAGCAAGAGAAATGATATTTAAAGCATTTCAAAGAGGAATAAGGGCATTTATACAAGAATACGATAAACAAAATCCTAAAAAGCCATTAACTCAAATAAATGTTGGAATGGGGTATAATAGATTAAAGAAGCAAGTAGAAAGATTAAAAAAGGCAACATCGAATTTAACTGTACCATCTGAATATGGTTTTCAAGATGCAATGGCAGACGAACAATACATTCTTTACAAAAAAGCACAAAAACAAATAGAGAGTGGAGGATACGATAGATGATGAATTTAAGTCAAACTAAACTTGTTGGTCTAACTATGGAACTTGATTTAAAAACACGAGAATATAAAAAATTGTGTGATAAGTTAGAACAATTAAAAAAAAGTGGCATAAACCCTAATGATGAGAAGTTGTTAGTATTAAATGGGCTATTTCAAAAAAATTATAACGAGATAGTAGAAATAAATAGGCAAATAAAGGAACTAAATAATTGTGAAATGTGACAATTGTAAAAAAATATGAGAAAAGAGGAAATAGATTGGAGATTCAAGGAATACTTAAAGGTATAATTTATCAAAACGAAATAAATAGTTATACAATAGCAGAATTCGAAACCGATGATGAAGAATTAACAGTTGTAGGGTATCTTCCGTTTATTAACTCTGGTGATACTTTAAAATTAATAGGAAAATTTGTTACACATCAAGATTATGGAAGACAGTTTAAAATAGATTCTTTTGAAAAGATGATGCCACAAACTCTTGCTTCTCTTGAACAATATCTTTCAAATGGTACAATAAAAGGAATAGGTCCTGCTACTGCTAAAAAAATAGTAGATACTTTTGGAGAGGAAACAATTCATATTTTTAAGTATGAACCACAAAAGTTAGCTATTATAAAGGGAATTACTAATGAGAAGGCAATAGAAATGGCGGAGAGTTTTAACGAAAACTGGGAATTATGGCAAATTGTTGGTTTCTTAGAAAGGTTTGGTATTGGTGCTGCAAATGCTAAAAAAGTTTATAAGCTATTAGGTGCAAATGCTATTGAAAAAATTGAAGAAAATCCTTATATATTAATTGACATTGCAAGAGGTGTAGATTTTAAACAAATAGATAAAATGGCTTTAGATATTGGAATTGGTATGGATAATGTTCAAAGAATAAGAAGCGGAATTAAATATAGTTTAATTAGGGTAAGCTATAATGGACATACCTGTGTAAAAAAAGAAAATTTAATTACATTTGTTAAAGAATTGTTGAATGTAGATACTATTATTATAGAAAATTGTTTAATTGACTTAAATGTAACAAATGAAATTGTAATAGAAAAGCAAGAAGAGATAGAACTTGTATATCTATACCCATTTTATAAAGCAGAATATAATATAGCAGAAAAAATTTTATTATTAGATAACGAAGAAAACATAAAAAAAATAAAGAATTTTAAGCAAGAATTAAAAAGAATTGAAAAAGAAAGTAGTATTAAATTATCAGATAAACAAAAAGAAGCATTACAAGCAGTAAATGAAAATAATGTATGCATTATAACAGGAGGGCCAGGAACTGGTAAAACAACAATTATAAAAAGCATAATAGATTTATATGAAGAACATAAGAAGAAAGTTGTACTATGTGCTCCAACAGGAAGAGCAGCAAAACGTATGACAGAAGCAACAAAAAAAGAAGCAAAAACATTGCATCGATTATTAGAAATAGGAAAAATAGAAGAAGAAGGAAATATTGAAAGTACAGATTATGATGTTGCACCAATTGATGCGGATGTAATAATTATTGATGAAGTATCTATGGTAGATTTATTTTTAATGAATTATTTATTAAAAGCAGTATATAAAGGTACGAAATTAATACTAGTAGGAGATCAAGACCAATTGCCATCAGTTGGTCCGGGAAGTATTTTAGCAGATTTGATTGAATCTGGTAAAATTACAACTATTCATTTAGATAGAATTTTTAGACAAGCTGCAAGAAGTAAAATTATAGTAAATGCACACAGAGTAAATACAGGAGAAAATTTTATAAGTAACGACGAAGCAAAAGAAAATGCTACAAAAGAGGACTTTTTCTATATTAAAGAAAATTCAAACGAAGGAATGTTATATCAAGTTTTATCGCTTTGTAAAGAACGTTTGCAAAATTTTGGCGATTATGAATTTTTTGAAAATATACAAGTACTATCTCCAACAAGAAAAGGAATGCTTGGAACAAAAGAATTAAACAAGGCATTACAAAAAGAATTAAACCCCGAATCAGATTTTAAAGCTGAAAAAAACAGTATGGGTGTAATATTTAGAGAACAAGATAAAATTATGCAAATACGAAATAACTACGATATTTATTGGGAAAGAAAAGAACCAGAATATGAAAATGGAAGTGGTGTTTTTAATGGTGAACTTGGAATTATTGAAAAAATAGATCATTTTGAAAAGCAAGTTAAAATAAAATTTGATGATAATAAAGAAGCATGGTATGCGTTTTCAGATTTAGACCAAATAGAACATGCATATGCAATTACAATTCACAAAGCACAACGGCTCGGAATTTGATTGTGTAGTTATGGTAATTCCACCATCAGCACCTATGTTACTTACAAGAAATTTATTATACACAGGTTTAACCAGAGCAAAAAAACTATTAGTCATAATTTCGCCAGAAAAAGTTATAAAATATATGATACAAAATAATGATACAAAAAGAAGAAATACAGGACTTATGTATAAACTTAAGAATTTTAGCTTATAGGACTTGTTATAGTTATAAAAATATAGTATAATGAATATACTAATAAAACTAACTTAGGTTAGAAAAGCGGTCTAAACTCCACCAAACAACAAACGGAGAATGAAAAAGCGGTCTAAACTCCACCAAACAACAAACGGAGAATGAAAAAGTTAGGAATTAGTTGTGTACTAATTCCTATATTATTTGTAAGGAGGGAGTAAAATAGAAAATTTAAATTTATATAGAATAAAGGAAAAATATGCTAATTACTTATATGAAAACAATAAAAAAGTTATGAAATCATTTGAAGATAAGAAGAAAAGACCGTTTGTAGGAATTGTATTAAAAATTAATAATATTAATTATTTTGCACCTTTAAGTTCACCAAAAGAGAAACATAAAAGAATGAAAACAAGTTTAGATTTTGTAAAGATAAATAATGGTAGAGATGGAATTATAAATCTAAATAATATGATACCTGTACCAATTGAATGTTGTATTAAAATAAATATAAGTAAAGAGATACAAGATGATAAAAATTATGGATTAATATTAAAATATCAGTATATATGGTGCAATGAAAATAAAGAGCAGATTATAAAAAAAGCAATTAAATTGTATAACCTGATTACATATAATAAGGCAAATTTAAAATTAAAAAATAGATGTTGTAATTATAAAAAATTAGAAGAAAAACTTAAGAAATTTTATCTTTAATAATAGGAAATCCCTATTAAAAAATCCAAATAATTAAATAAGAAAAGAGGTTGTGCTTATGCACTTTATTAATGTTGTCTTAAATATTATTTATCCAAATGTTTGCGGAGTTTGCAATAAAATTTGTAAACAGGATATTTGTTCTAAATGCTTAGTAAAATTAAATAAAAATAAATTATGCAAAAAGCATATTTATTTATCTAAAAGTTTTTTTTATCACATGTACATATTTAAGTATGATGATTTTATTAGAAAAAATATTATACGCTACAAATTTAACAATCAAGCGTATAGATATAAAAGTTTTGTAAATTTTATAATAAAAGATAAAAAAATATGTGGATTTTTGAAAAAGTATGATATAATAATCCCAGTTCCAATTAGTAAAAAACGTATGTTAGAAAGAGGATATAACCAAAGTGAACTAATAGCAAAAGAACTTGCAAAAAAGCTAGAGTTTATAAATGTAGAACTGGATGTTTTACATAAAATAAAAAATACAGTTGCACAAAGTTTGCTTGATAAAGAACATAGAAAAAACAACTTAAAAGATGCGTATGGTATTAAAAACGAAGAAAAAATAAAAGGCAAAAAAGTATTGTTATTTGATGATATTTTTACAACAGGAACTACAGCCGATGTTTGTAGCAAAGTTTTAAAACAAGCAGGAGCATATGAAATTCGGGGTATTAACCCTTGCAAAAGATTAAAAATAAATGTGTAAAGAGGTGTAATTTATGGAAGATTTAGTAGAAAGTATATTAGATTATATAAGAAATGAGTATACCGATTATGCTATTATGATTAACGGTGAATGGGGAAGTGGAAAAACTTATTTTTGGAATCATAAAATTAGAAATAAAATAGAAAGTATGCAACTAAATGGAAAACAATATACAACAATTTATATGTCATTATATGGAATATCTAATTTAGAGGAAATTAGTAAAAAAATATTCATTGAAACTACACAATTAATGGATAGAAATTTAAAAAAATTTATGGCTGCAAATAATCAAACTAGCATACCAGAATATGCTAAAACTGGTTTAGATATGGCAAACTTCTTTGGTGTTACACAAAATGGAGATAGAATAGATTATTCAGACTTTTTCTCAACAGATGATAAAGTATTATGTTTTGACGACTTAGAAAGAGCAAATGTGGATGTTATAGATATATTAGGTTATATTAATAATTTCGTAGAACACGATCACATTAAGACAATCATTATTTGTAATGAAAAAGAATTATCTACCAAATTCAAGAGCAATAACTTAGAAATGAAAACTTTTATTGCAACATATCTTTTGGATAAAGAAGGAGATTTATCTATTAACGATAAACCAATGGTAGAAAAAATTCAAGATAAGATAGAATATGTATTTGATAAAGCAAATGATTATGAAAGAATAAAAGAAAAACTAATAGGAGAAACTTTTGAATATGCGCCCGAATTTAATTATATAATTAATGGGCTTTTAATGCGATATGAAACAAATGAGGAACTAATTAGGTTCTTACGCGAAAATACAGGTATGATTATTTCTACTTTTAATAAAAGTGGAACAAAAAACCTAAGAATTTTAAAACACGCATTAAACGATTTTAGAAAAGTATTTGAAATGGTAAATAAATATTATCCAAACACAAATAATAGAGTATTACAAACTATGTTAATATTTACAATAGCAGTTTCGTTTGAAATTAAAGCCGGAAAAGTAACCAAAGAAAAATTCATAAATATTCAAGATAACGAAGAATACAAAGCTATTTTAGTATCTTCAAGGGTATTATTAATGGAAAATCGTCAATTCTATATAAAAGAATTTGATAATAATTACTACTATAATTTTAAAGCAGAATACAGATTCTTCAAATTTATTGAAATGTATGTGCGTACAAGAATTTTTGATATGAAAGTATTTAAAGATAATATGGAGGTAATTATTAACACTGTAGATACAGATAAATTACCAGCATATAAAAGACTTCTTACAGAAGAGTATTGGAAAATTAATGATGATCAATTTAGTGGAGTAATAGAAGAGATAATAAACGATGTTAAGCTTGGAAAAATTCGATTAATAGATGTTGTAAAACTATTTGCTTATTTTAGTTATTTTGTTAAAAAGAATTTAATTAATTATGATATACGAACCATTAAAAGTATATTTTTTAACGGTATGAACCAATCTTCATTAACTTCAGAATATTGTGAAAATGTTGAAGAAGAACTTGCACAAATTACAGTTGGGGAAGTTGATGAGGATATAGAAGAAATTCTAAAGCATTTTAATAAATTAAATATGCAATTAAAAGACAAAATGTATATAGAAAAGGCAGATGAAATATTTAAGTGTATTCCAATGCGTATGGAAGTGTTTTATGAAAGATTTGATAAAGAATGTATGAATGTACCTATATTTAAGTATTATGACGTATTTCAAACCTTCCAAAGAATTTCTTGTGCTAGCAATGAAGATATAGTAACAATAAAAGAAAAATTAATAAATCGTGTAAAACTATACAAACAAGAAATAGAACCAGAAATGGATAAAATTCGACAATTAAAACAATTAGTAGATGATTATACAAAAAATAAAGAAGCAACAATAAAAATAGTAATGTTAAAAGAATTTTCAAAAGATTTGGAATATATATTAGGTCAATATGCAACAAACTAATAAAATTAAAATAATTGTCAAAATTATGAATAAAAAGTTTCCCAAAACAAATACTAAGTGTAAACTTAAGAATAAAAGGAGGGAAAATTTTGAAAGCAACAGGAGTCGTAAGACGTATTGATGATTTAGGTAGAATTGTTATTCCAAAAGAAATAAGAAAAACATTAAGAATAAAAGAGGGAGACCCTCTTGAAATATTTACAGATAAAGAAGGAGAGGTAATTTTAAAGAAATATTCTCCAATTGGAGAACTTTCAGAATTTGCAACAGGTTATGCCGAAACTTTATCAAAAACAACAGGGCATATTGCATGTATAACCGATAAAGATACTGTTATTGCAGTATCTGGTGGTTCAAAAAAAGAATTTTTAGAACAAGACTTAAGCCAAGAATTAGAACAACTATTGGAAGACAAAGAAATATACACAAGTAAAGAAAACAACGAAGTATCAATTCCAATTACAAAAAATGATAACAAAGAAAGAAAATATAATTCGCAAGTAGTATACCCAATAATTTCACAAGGAGATGTTATTGGAAGTGTTATACTATTATCAAAAGATGCAAACACAAAAATGGGAGAAGCAGAATTAAAAGTAGTACAATCAGCAGCAGGATTTTTAAGTAGTCAGATGGATATATAATAATATAAAAGCAAGGTTAAATACTTGCTTTTTTTTATGTTATGTAATATAATTTGAAACAGAAATTATATAGTAGGAGTAATGAAAATGAATGCAATTGATATTAGAAATAAATATTTAAAATTTTTTGAAAAACATGGTCATGTAATTATACCAAGTGCACCATTAATTCCAGAAAATGATCCATCAGTATTATTTACAACAGCAGGAATGCAACCACTTGTACCATATTTATTAGGTCAAAAGCATCCTGAAGGAAAGCGCCTTACAGATTACCAAAAGTGTGTAAGGACAGTAGATATTGATGAAGTAGGAGACAATCGCCACTTAACATATTTTGAAATGCTAGGAAACTGGTCATTAGGCGATTATTTTAAGGAAGAATCTATACAAATGAGTTTCGACTTTTTAACTAAGGAATTAGGAATCACTGTAGAAAAATTATCTGTTACAGTTTTTGCAGGAGATGAAGATGCACCTCGAGATGAAGAATCTGCAAGTATATGGAAAAAAGTTGGAATGCCAGAAGACCATATTTACTATTTTGGAAAAGAAGATAACTGGTGGATTGCAGGAGAAGTAGGACCTTGTGGCCCAGATACAGAAATGTTTTATGATACAGGAAAAGAACCTTGTTCTGAACATTGTAATCCTTCTTGTTCATGTGGTAAGTATGTAGAAATATGGAATAATGTATTTATGGAATATTACAAAGAAAAAGATGGTACATATTCAAAATTAAAACAAAGAAACGTAGATACAGGGCTTGGACTTGAAAGAATGAATATGTTATTACAAGGAAAAGAAACACCATATGATACTGAAATTTTCTTACCAGTTATGGAAAAATTACAAGAACTTGCAACTAATGATAATTTACAAAGTAGGCGTATTGTAGCAGAACATTTACGTTCTAGTATTATGATTATTAGTGATGGTGGAAGACCAAGTAATGTAGATAGAGGATATGTTTTAAGAAGATTAATTCGTAGAATGACAAGACATCTAAATAAATTAGGAATTTCATTAGATGAGTTAGGAAATTTAATAGAATTAAACATAAATGTTTTAAACAAAATGTATCCAGAACTTAATAAAAATAAAGAAACAATAAAGCAAGTAATACTAGAAGAAAAAGATAAATTTATTAAAACATTATCACATGGTGAAAAAGAATTTGAAAAAGCTCTTTTAAGAATAAAAAATGAAAATAAGGATAAACTAGATGGGCAAACAGTATTTAAACTATATGATACTTATGGATTTCCACCAGAAGTAACTAAAGACTTAGCTATAGAGCAAGGTTACAAAATAGATATGGATGGATTTGAAAAATTATACAAGGAACATCAAGAAAAATCAAGAATGGGTTCAGAACAAAAATTTAAGGGAGGACTTGCAGATCAAACACCAGAAACCATTAGTTATCATACAGCAACACATTTACTAAATGCAGCGTTAAAAGTAGTAATAGGACCAGATGTACATCAACAAGGTTCAAACATAACGAAAGAAAGAATGAGATTTGATTTTAATTGTGATCATAAACTAACAGATGAAGAAAAGGAGAAAATAGAAAAATTAGTTAATGAATGGATAAAAGAAGCATTACCAGTAACAGCAGAAGAAATGAAAAAAGAGGATGCTATAAAATCAGGTGCAGAATGTATGTTTATTGAAAAATACCCAGATATAGTTACTGTATATAAAATAGGAGAAGTTTCTAAAGAACTATGTGGAGGCCCACATGTAAAAAATACAAGTGAATTAGGCGTTTTCAAAATAAAAAAAGAAGAAGCAAGTTCAGCAGGAATTAGAAGAATTAAGGCAGTTTTAATAAAAGAATAAAAAATGGGAGGATAACAAAAATGGAAGATTGTATATTTTGTAAAATAATTAAAAGAGAAATACCAGCTGATATAGTTTATGAAGATGAAGAAATAATTGCATTTAAAGATATTAATCCAGCAGCACCAGTTCATATATTAGTTATTCCTAAAAAACATATTCCATCATTAGTTGAGTTACAAAAAGAAGATGAATTATTAATAGGGAAAATATATACTGTAATTAATAAAGTTGCAGAAGCACAGGGAGTAAAAGAAAAAGGATATCGTGTAATAGTAAATTGTGGAGAAGATGGAGGACAAGAAGTGGGGCATTTACACTTTCATTTATTAGCAGGAAAAAAATTAGGTGAAAAAATAGTATAACTATAGAAAAATAAGCAAATATGTGGTATAATAGTAGTAGATTGAATTAATAATAAAGTAGAAAGGGGAGTAAGAATATGTTTAATAGTAAATATAGTAATGTATTAACAATATTATTAATAGTTGTGATTATTATAATTTTAGGGTTAATTGCATTTTTTGGATATGATATGTATAAGAAATATTATATAGAAAAAGATGCTCAAGAATTTATGGCAAGATATGAAGAAGAGTTAAATGTTGTTGAAAATAATCAGAATAATCAAAATAATATAACAGAGGAAAATACTACTGTAATAGAACCAGTAAACTCTATACAAATAGAAACAACAGGCAATAATAGCAATAGCAATAGTAGTAGTGGTACTAATAATCGTAAAACACCAACATATAAAGGATTTGCTGTATTAGGAACAATTGAAATACCAAAAACAGGAATTAAATATCCTATATTAAGCAGTTATACTCCAAAAGCATTAGAAACATCAGTATGTTACTACTATGGACCTGGACCAAACCAAGTTGGAAATACAGTATTTGTAGGACATAATTATAGAAGCGGAGCTTTTTTCGGAAAGAATAAGCAACTATCAAATGGTGATTCTATATACATAACAGATAATTCGGGACAAAAAATAAAATATACAATTTATAATACTTACAAAACAACAGATACCGATACAGATTACATTACAAGAGATACAAATGGAAAAAGAGAAATTTCACTATCTACATGTACAGACGATAGTAAAGGTAGATTAATAATATGGGCAAAAGAATAAACAAAACTTGCTAAAAGAAAATATTTTTAAAATAACAAAAAAATATTGACAAACCACCAAAAGTTAGGTAAAATATTAACTAGCGTTGTTACTAAGAAATTAGTAACAACGCAAAAATGGTGGATGTAGCGTAGTTGGTTAACGCGCCAGTTTGTGGCACTGGAGACCGTGGGTTCGAGTCCCATCTTCCACCCCATATAAAATACATTGGGCTGTAGCCAAGCGGTAAGGCACCAGACTTTGACTCTGGCATGCGCTAGTTCGAATCTAGCCAGCCCAACCAATTATTCCTTTATATGAACACAATTTACTTTATTGGTGGATTGCAGTTAATATAAAGGTTTATTTTTTATAAAATGATAAATTAAAAAAGGAATGAAAGAGCTAAAATATTGCAGTAATTATTAGAAAAAAGTAGATAGTGAGGAGAATAAATATTGAAAGAAAGACAAAAGCATATTAGAAATTTTAGTATTATAGCGCATATAGATCATGGAAAATCAACACTTGCAGATAGACTTATAGAAAAAACAGGTGTATTATCTGAAAGAGAAATGGAAAATCAAGTGCTAGATAATATGGAACTTGAGCGTGAAAGAGGAATTACAATAAAATCACAAGCTGTACATATGAAATATATTGCAAAAGATGGGCAAGAATATACGCTAAATTTAATAGATACACCGGGGCATGTAGATTTTAATTATGAAGTTTCAAGAAGTCTTGCAGCATGTGAAGGAGCAATTCTTGTAGTAGATGCAAGCCAAGGAGTAGAAGCGCAAACTCTTGCAAATGTATATCTTGCACTAGATAATAACCTTGAGATATTACCGGTTATTAATAAAATAGATTTACCTAACGCAAGACCAGAAGAAGTAAAAAAGGAAATAGAAGATATTATTGGGATTCCAGCGATGGATGCACCATGCATTTCAGCAAAATCTGGATTAAATATAGAAGAAGTATTAGAAAGAATTGTAACAGATATTCCAGCACCAACTGGAGATGAAGAAAAAGAACTGAAGTGTTTAATTTTTGACTCTTTTTATGATAACTATAAAGGAGCAATTGCTTATATAAAAGTAGATAGTGGCAAAGTAGCAGTTGGAGATGAAATTCTGCTAATGGCAGCAAATAAGGTTTTTACTGTTACAGAAGTAGGATATTTTGAACCAGGAAACTATGTACCTACAAAAGAATTATTAGCAGGCGAAGTTGGTTATATTGCAGCAAGCATTAAAAATTTATCTGATATTCATGTAGGAGACACTGTAACACTTAATGAAGAACCTGCAAAAGAGCCATTAAAAGGGTATAAAAAAGTTAATCCTATGGTATATTGTGGATTATATCCGGTTGATGGAAGTGATTATGAAAATTTAAAAGTAGCCTTAGAAAAATTAAAATTAAATGATGCAGCCTTACAATATGAACCTGAGGCATCTACAGCATTAGGATTTGGATTTAGATGTGGATTTTTAGGATTATTACACTTAGAAATTACTCGGGGAACGACTAGATAGAGAATTTGATTTAAGCTTAATTATGACATCACCATCTGTTATTTATAAAGTTCATAAAACAGATGGAACAATACTTGAAATATATAATCCTGCAGATTTACCATCTCCACAAGAAATTTCATATATGGAGGAACCAATTGTAAAAGCAGAAATTTTAACACCAAAAGACTATGTAGGAAATATAATGGAAATATGCCAAAATAGGCGAGGAACCTATGTAGATATGAAATATTTAGACCAAACAAGAGTAACACTTATTTATGAGTTACCACTAAATGAAATAATTTATGACTTCTTTGATAGTTTAAAATCGAAAACAAAAGGCTATGCTTCATTTGATTATGAATTCAAAGAATATAGAAGAGCAGAACTTGTAAAACTAGATATACGCGTAAATGGAGAAGGAGTAGATGCTTTATCATTTATTGTTCATAAGGATTCTAGCTATACAAGAGGCAAAAAAATGGTAGAAAAATTAAAAACAGTAATACCAAGACAATTATTTATTATACCAATTCAAGCAGTTATTGGAGGTCAAATTATAGCAAGAGAAACAATCTCCGCATTAAGAAAAGATGTGCTTGCAAAATGCTATGGAGGAGATATTACAAGAAAGAAAAAGCTACTTGAAAAACAAAAAAGAGGAAAGAAAAAAATGCGTCAAATTGGAAATGTAGATATACCACAAGAAGCATTTTTAAGTGTTTTAAAACTAGATGAAGAATAAAGAGGTGATAGTGTGAAAGAAATAAGAGATAAAAGAGAAGAATATGAAGATCAAGTAGAAGGTAGAAATGCAGTTTTAGAATTACTAGAATCGACTAAAGATATTAATAAAATATTCATAGAAAAAGGGGAAAAACAAGGCTCAATTAACAAAATTATTGCAAAAGCAAAAGAAGCAAAAGTTTTAGTAGTAGAAGTTGATAAGAAAAAATTTAATCAAATGGCGCAAACTAGCAATCCTCAAGGAGTTATAGCAATTGTTCCACCATTTGACTATTGTGATATTTATGATATAATAACACTTGCAAAAGAAAGAAAGGAAGATCCATTCCTTTTAATTCTTGATGAAATAGAAGATCCTCACAATCTTGGTTCTATTATAAGAACAGCAGAAACAGCAGGAATTCATGGAATTATTATTCCAAAAAGAAGAGCAGTAGCAGTAAATAGTACAGTTAACAAGGTTTCAGCAGGAGCAGTGCAACATATGAAAATTGCAAGAGTAAATAATATTACTGATACAATTCGTACATTAAAAGAAGAAGGAATTTGGATTTGTGGAACTGATATGGAGGCAAAACAGTATTATTATGAACAGGATTTAACAGGTCCACTTGCAATTGTAATTGGAAGCGAAGGACATGGTATGACAAGATTAGTTAAAGAAAATTGTGATTTTTTAGTAAAAATTCCAATGAAGGGTAAAATTACTTCACTTAATGCTTCTGTTTCAGCAGGAATTGTTATATATGAAGCACAAAAGCAAAGAAATTATAAAGGGGACTAAATTATGAAAAGAAATGAAAAAATAATAATTAGCGTTATCCTATTAATTTTAATTTTTATTATAGCAGGAATAGCAGTATATTTTTTTACTGATTTATTTAAAAGTAATAAAGTTTTATTTTATAAGTATTTAGCCAAAAATAGTAACGTAATTTCAAAATATGTTGAAGATACAACTAAAAACGACCTAGAATATATAAAACAAAATAAATATTCTACAACAGGTACAATTTCATTTGATTTAGTATCTAACAATCAGGATATAGCAAATCAAACAGTACCTGCAAGAAATTTTAATATAGAATATAATATGCAAGCAGATTCAATAAATAATAAAGATTCATTACAGGCAAAATTAAAATATTTAGATACAGATTTATTTGAGTTAAAATATGCTCATAATAATGATTTATATGGAATAACATCTAGCGAAGTAATTATTAATAAATATATCACATTCGAAAACAATAACTTAAAAGAATTAGCTACAAAATATGGAATAGCAGATGTTTCATCTATTCCGGATAAAATTCAAATGCAAAACTTATCTGAACTTTTTAATCTAACCCGGGGAGCAAATACAATATATTTTTAAAACATATATGGAAGTAATAAATACACAAATTTCAAAAGAAAATTACTATAATAAAAAAGGTGTTACTCTACAAATAGATGATAAGCAAGTACAAGCTAATTGTTATGGATTAACTTTAAATAAAGAAGAAGTTAGAAACATAGTAGTAGCAATATTAAATAAATTACAACAAGATCCGCAAACTCTAAATATAATTTTAACAAAAATTATGATAATTAATCCACAAACTGAAATCACTGAACAAAATCTTATAGAAGATATACAAAAAATGATTACAAAAGTGCAAGATTTAGAAGACTTACAAGGAATTGCTATTGAAGTATATGAAGTTCAAGGTAACTTAGTGCAAATGGTAATTAAAACAGAAGATGAATATACCTATAAAATTTCTTATGAAACAAACGAAAACGCAATTAGAATAGTTTTTGATTGTATAAATCCAAATACATCTATAAGTACAAGAAACATTACATTTAAGAATTTAGAATTAGCAAAACAAACAAGTGAAGGAAAAACTGATACAGTTGTTATTCTTGCATTTGAATCTAGTAATGGAGAAATATATAAAATATCTTATAGAGATATAGTTGATAGTGACACTGTGAACCAATCAATTACTAATACCAAAGCAATAAATATTAGTGATTCAGATACTACATATTTTGCAATAAAATTAAATAGTGTTACGAAAGCTGAACAAGAAGTTACAATAGACGAGTTAACAAGCCAAAATTCTGCAATTATTAATACTTATACACCAGAGGATACAACTGAGTTATTACAAAGAATAGTGGCAAGATTACAAACATTATATACAAAAAAACTACAAGTAATTAATGAACTAGGCCAACTTCAAGAACAAACGCAAATTATAGAACAACAAGAAAATGAAATAGTAAATGAAGGACAAACCAATACAGTAATAAATACAATAACCAATATATTATAAATGGTTAATAATTTTAAAAAAATTCTTGAAAAGTATTGCAATTGCAATACTTTTTTGATATACTATTAAAGTTAAAAAATACACACATAAAGTTAGTTTGCGTTAGTGCTTATAGTATTATAGTGTGCGCAAGTGTTTAAAACTTTATGGAGGTAAAAACTAAAGGAGGAATTAAAATGGCAGTAGTTGCAATGAAACAATTACTTGAAGCAGGTGTACATTTTGGACACCAAACAAGAAGATGGGATCCTAGAATGGCAGAATATATTTTTCAAGCTAGAAATGGTATCCACATTATTGACTTACAAAAGACATCTAAAAAAATTGACGAAGCATATCGTTTTGTTAAAGAACAAGTTGAAGAAGGAAAAGACGTTCTTTTTGTAGGAACAAAAAAACAAGCACAAGAATGTGTAAAAGAAGCAGCACTTGCTTCTGGAATGTACTATGTTGATCAAAGATGGTTAGGAGGAATGCTAACAAACTTTGATACAATTCAAAAAAGAATTCAAAGACTAAAAGACCTAGAAACAATGCAAGAGGATGGAACATTTGATGTTTTACCTAAAAAAGAAGTAATAGGTCTAAAAAAAGAAATGGAAAAACTAGAAAAAAACTTAGGTGGAATTAAAGAAATGAAAAAAATGCCAGGAGTGTTATTTGTAGTTGATCCTAAAAAAGAAAGAATTGCTATATTAGAAGCACATAAATTAAACATACCAGTTGTAGGATTAGTAGATACAAACTGCAACCCAGAAGATGTTGATTATGCTATACCAGGAAATGATGATGCAATTCGTGCAGTAAAGCTAATTACAGAAGTAATTGGAAACGCTATTATTGAAGGAAAACAAGGTGAAAGCTTTGAACCAGTTGCACAAGAAGTAGAAAATGAAGAAGCACCAACAAGTATAGAAGAAGTTGTAGCAGAAACAGAAGAATCTGCTGAATAATAATTAGATAATAATATTTGTATGGGCACGGTGAGGCCGTGTCCTATTTTTAAAGAAAAGGCACAGGATAAAAATAAAATTTAGGTGCATAATAAAATTAAGGAGGAATATGAAGATGGTTACAGCTGCAATTGTAAAAGAATTAAGAGAAAAAACAGGTGCAGGAATGATGGACTGCAAAAAAGTTTTAACAGAAACAGATGGCGATATGGAAAAAGCAATAGAATTATTGCGTGAAAGAGGAATTGCAAAAGCTGCAAAAAAATCTGATAGAATAGCAGCAGAAGGTGTTGTTGCAGCATATGTTTCAGAAGATGCAAAAATAGGAAGCATTGTTGAAGTAAACTCTGAAACAGATTTCGTTGGAAAAAACGAAGACTTTAGAGCATTTGTTGCAGATATAGCAGAACAAATTGCAAAGGAAAATCCAACAACAGTTGAGGAACTACTTTCTGAAAAATCTATAAAAGAAACTTCTAAAACAGTACAAGAAGTTTTAACAGAAAAAATAGCAACAATAGGAGAAAACATTACAATTAGAAGATTTGAAAGATTTTCTTCAAATGGACTTGTTGAAAAATATATTCATGGAGATGGAAAAATTGGTGTACTTGTAGAACTAGAAAATGGTAGTGCTGAACTTGCAAAAGATATATGTATGCAAATAGCAGCAGCAAAACCAGAATACTTAGATAGAGAATCTGTTCCACAAGAACGTGTGGAAAAAGAAATGGAAATTTTAAAAGTGCAAGCAATGAATGAAGGAAAACCAGCTGAAATTGCTGAAAAAATGGTACAAGGAAGAATTGGAAAATTCTATGCAGAAATTTGTTTAGTAGAACAAGACTTTGTAAAAGATCCTGATATGAAAATATCAAAACTTGTAGAATCAAAAGGAGCAAAAATTGTAAGATTTGCAAGATTTGAAAAAGGAGAAGGAATAGAGAAAAAAGAAGAAAATTTTGCCCAGGAAGTTATGAATCAATTAAAATAAATTAAAGAGTAAATAAAAAACATTCAGTTAAATTAGCTGGATGTTCTTTTTTCGCAGAAATACAAAATTATCATATGAACTTGCATAAATAGACCAAAAATGGTAAAATATAAGTAGTTATGTAAATGGAGGGGATAAATATGATTATTTATAGAGGAAATTTAGTAATTAATTTAGATGATAATAAAGAAGATTTACATTCACAAATAGAACAATTAAAAAGAATAAAACAATTAGTTGTTAATTCTCCTGCATATTGTTTGTTAGACGGAAAAACACAAATGGTTGATGATAAAAGTAATAAAAAAGCTAGGTCAAGATTAGAGCATACTATAAATGTTGCGACAATATCTAAAAGTGTAATTGGAAGAATATATGATTTATGTTCAGTTGAAGAAATATCAAGTACGGAAGTATTCAAATTAAATAAACAAAAAGCAGAATTAGAAGCTGAAATTGCGGGGTTAGCACATGATTTAGGTCATACTCCATTTGGTCATAATGGAGAAGTAGTGGTAAACGAATTTATGCAATCTATTCAAGATAAAGAAACCATTAATAAAATTGTTGAAAAAAGAATAAAGTATTTTGGTAAGAAATATGAAGAAGAACAGGGACATAGTGAAAATTTTTTAGGAAAATTAAGTTTTGAACATAATGAGCAAAGTGCATTAGAATTTGCAAGAATTTTGGAAGAAAGTAAGGAGAATTTCGATAAAGTAGATATAAATAAAATTATAACTGCAATATTATCACATAGCATCAGTAGAGTACCAGATGTTCCAAATGATTTAATTGCTCAAATTGTAAGACAGGCAGACAAAATTGAATATAGAAATGAAGATTACGAAGAAAATATGCAATATATAAGATATAGAAAAGATGAAAGAGAATTATATGAATATCAATCTTTATCAACGGATGAAAGAATTAAGAAAATAATTGAAGATATGTCTATGGAAGCAATTGAAAAAGGAATAATTGATGATGAAAATGATGCATTAAAAAAATCTAAGTTATTAAGAAAAAAATATGAGAATGTGGTATATTACTTAGGAAAAGACGGAAAAAGAGGGTTAATAAGTGGAGATAATAGAGAAAGACAACAAATGATATGTAAGAGATTATTAGAATACTATTATAGACATCCAGAAAAGATACCAACAAAATCAATGACATATAATTATCCAATTAAAGAAAATAAAGATAAAAGAAGAGTGGTTTCATTTGACAAAACGCAACTACAAAATGACACTGTTGCAGAAGTAGCAATAAGATATGTTAATAGTTTTACCAATGAACAATGTTTAAAACAATATATTAAACTTGTAAAGGAAAGAATCTTACATGGAAATGGTTTTGGAATAGAGCCTATTAAAGAAGAAGAAATAGAAAAACGTAAAAAAATTCAAATTTCAGAGCAAGTATTTAAAATGAGAGCAAAAGATATTTATAAAGGAATAGAAACTCACACATATGAAGAATATGTTGGAATGTTACATAGTAAAAATAAAAAATTTATAGAAAATGATGTAACAGAAGAAGCTAGTAAAGCAATCCAAAGAAATGAAATATTACATCAAAAAGAAAATGATGAAGATAAACTATTATGGGAAATGGTAAGAAATGCAGATAAAGAGAGAACGATGAATAAAACAAAAAGAAAAATGCCTGAAAGAATTAAAAAGCAAGAAGAAAAAATAAGTAAAGGACCAGAAATTTAATAAAATTAAAAATAAAGAACAATTGTTATATGTATGTTATTTTTATTTGTTAAGATTATAACAATTGTTCTTTTTGTTTTCACAAACTTACAAAAATCGACATAGAATATAATGGACTACTTTTAAATGAGGTGAGTTTGTGTATAAGATAAAAAAGGGAGATATTGTAGGAAGAATTTCATATGGAAAAGATATATTATTTACGGTTGAAAGAATTATTAAACAATCTAGTGGAAAGCAGGTTGCTATTTTAAAGGGTGTTATTCTTAGAATAGAAGCGGATGCAGATATAGAAGATCTTGTTATAATGGAGAAACAGCAAGTAGAAACTACTATGAGAAGCTTAGAAAATAAAATTGAAGATAAAGTTAAAAAATGTACAAAAAAGAACGATAAAGAAAGAAAAAAATTTTTTAAACGAAGCTTAGAAGATATAAATGGTAAAATTCTGCATTTAGATGGAGATAAAAGATATACAGAAAAATCTATGAGATATTATAGAAAGATTGGATTGAATGCTATTGTAAGAAATGTAGCAGAAAATAGGCAAGAATATGTAGTAATGGATTTATTAAATAGATATAATCCAGATATACTTGTAATAACAGGTCATGATGGGATGATAAAAAATGGAACAGGGTATAATGATTTATATAATTACAGAAATTCGAGATATTTCATAAATACAGTTAGAGAAGCAAAAAAATGGGTAAATAGAACAGGAAAAGATTTAGTTATATTTGCAGGAGCTTGCCAAAGTTATTATGAAGCATTAGTATCAGCAGGAGCAAATTTTGCTTCATCACCAGCAAGGGTATTAATTGATTTTATGGATCCATTAGTAGTTGCAGAAAAAGTAGCAACAACAGAGGATTATAAGTATATTACAATAAATGATATAGCAAATGAACTAAGAGATGGAACTAAAGGAATTAATGGAATAGGAGCAAGAGGGAAAAAAATTACAAGGAATAAGGATGAACAATAAAACAATGTTACATTTTTGTAATTTTAATGTTACAGAAATGTAAAATTAATCTGAAATGCTTGAAATATAGGCAAAAATTGTATGTGACACTACTTTTTGTTTTTTGACATTTTATTACACAGATGATATAATTTCACTATAATAATGAAGTGGGTGATAAAATGATTTGCAAAGATGATATCACAAATTTAAAAACAGACATTGCAGAAAACATAGGACAAAAGATAATGGTAAAAGGTACATTGGGAAGAAGCAAATTTTTTGAAAAAGAAGCTACTATAGAAAAAGCATATCCAAACTTATTTATTGTTAAGTATGATGAAAATGACAGAAATGTTACATATAGTTATACAGATGTATTAACTAGAACAGTTGAAGTTAGTCTATTTGATGGTGAAAATTACAATCCAATTGTTCCACCAACAGTAGAAGTTAAAAAGCACAAAAATCTTTAGTTTAAAAAAAATTCCTAGAATATAGGAATTTTTTTTTGTCCTTCTCATATACATTATATAGAAATTTATTAAAAAAGAGGAGGAATAAAACATGCAGGTAGATGTGACAAAAGAGAGTTTTGTATTAAATAAAATTGTAGGTCAAAAAAATGAAACAATTATAGTAGAAGGCGATATGATAGTACCAGATGTTAAACCAGATATATTAAATACAATTAGCACAACGGGGAATGTGTGTATTTATAAAAAAGAAGTATTAGATGGAAAAATAAGGATAGATGGAGAAGTAAATGTATATGTAATATATCTTGCAGATAATGAAACAGAGGCAACAAGAAGTTTAAATGCAAATATTGATTTTACGCAAGTATTAGATTTTGAAGGGTGTACACCACAAATGAGTTTGGATGAAATAGTTTGTATTAAATCTATTGAATGTAAAATATTAAATGGAAGAAAAATTAGTGTTCGAGCTGCTCTACAATTTGAAATGAAAGTGTATTCTAATGAAAATGTAGATGTTATTAAAGAAATAAACAATATTGAAGATGTACAAACACTAGAAACTGAGTTAAAAATAAATTCTTTAGTAGGAGAAGGGTATTCAAAAACCTCTGCAAAGGATACAATTGTAATTGAAAATATTGATAATTTAGCAGAAATTTTGAAAGTAGATATAGCTATTGTAAATAAAGATATTAAGATAAGTTATAATAAGGTACTTGGAAAAGCAGATTTAGCAGTTAAAATGATGTATCTTACTGAAGATAACCGTATGAAAGTGGTAGATAAGAAAATACCTGTGATGGGATTTGTAGATATTGAAAATATAGATGATACGAATATTTGCGATATGAAGTATACTTTAAAAAACGTAATTGTAAAGCCAAATTCTGTAGAAGAACATTCTGTGTACATAGAAATAGAAGTAGAATTATATTGTAGAGTATATGAAAATAAAGATATTAAACTAATTCAGGATTTATATAGTCCAAGCGAAAACTTGAATTTTAATCAAAGATGTGTAAATACGTTTTCTAATAAATATGATATAAAAGATTGTTGCAATATAAGGGAAAAAATGATGATTCCAGAAATTAATGGAAATGAGATATATGATGTAGATGTTAAACCTACAATAATAAACAGAAAGATAAGTAATTCAAAAGTAATGTATGATGGAGAACTAGAATTAAACTTTATTTTTGCATCTAATAATATTTCAGGAATGGATGTTAAGCAGGTAAAATTACCATTTAATTTTAATATAGATGTTCCAAATATAAATTCAGATATGAATATTGATACAGAAATAGAAATTGTAAATCAAGATTTTATAGTAGGTGCAGAAGGAAATATAGATGTAAAAATAGATATGGATTTTCATTTGAATATGTCTAATACTATGAGGATTAATATAATAGATGAAGTAAGTATAGATGAAACACATAATAAGCAAATTTATAGTATGATTATTTATTTTGTAAAACCAGGGGATACATTATGGAAGATTGCAAAAAAATTCAGAAGTACAATAGAAGATATTGTAAGAGTAAATAAAATAGAAGATGAAAATAAAATTTATCCAGGTAGGCAACTATTTATTCCAAAATATGTATACACAAAGAAAGAAGAATCAGCATAAAATGAATTAGGGATTGCTATTAAGCAATCCCTAATAATCTTATATTGTAAATAAGGAGTAAAACTATGGATGTGATATATTCAAGAAATAGAATAAAATTACCTAAAATTGCATATAAAAAATTCAAATATCCAAGACAGGATAATAATAGAAAGAAAATGAAAATAATATTAGTTATAATAATTTCTATACTTACCTTTACTATGATTATACGTTCTATTACACCAGTTTTTACAGTGTTATGTAAAGATAAGGCAAAAAGTATGGCAACAATCATATGTAATGAAGAAACAACCAAAATTATAAATAATTATGAATATGATGATTTAGTTACAATATATAAAGACGAAAATGGAAATATTACAATGATGAAATCAAATATTATACCAATAAACAAAATAATATCAGATGTAGCAGAAAAAATCCAAAAAAGAATTAATGAAACAGAGCAAGAAGAAATTGGAATAAGATTGGGAAGTTTTTTAGGTAGTAAGATATTTTCTGGAAGGGGACCTCTTATTCCAATTAAATTATCAACTAGTGGTAATGTACAAACAGATTTAAGAAGTGAATTTAAAGCAGTAGGAATTAACCAAACAATTCATAGAATTTATTTGCAAATAGATTGTGATATTAATATTTTAACTGCTTATACAGATACAGTAGAAAAAATATCAAATCAAGTACTTATTGCAGAAAATGTAATTGTAGGGCAAATTCCAAGCACATATTATAATTTAGAAGGCTTAAATGCAGATGGGGCTATTGAAACAATTCAATAACTATATTGTGAGTAAAAAAAGAAATATATGATTATTTTGGTTCAATAGGATTTACGTTAACAGTAGTGTAGTTTGTATAAATAACCATTCCAGGTTTTGCATTTGTTGGCTTTTTTACATAACGAACAAAAGTATAATCAACAGGGACGTTTGAGGAATTGCAGGCTTTACTATAAAAAGCTGCAATGCTTGCACATTTGTTAATTATTTCTTGTTCGACGTCATTTCCGTTTGTTTTTAAAATGACGTGGCTACCATGAACATCTTTTGTATGAAACCATAAATCATTGTTATGTGCAAATTTTAAAGTTAAATAGTCATTTTGTTTATTGTTTTTTCCAATATAAACGGTATAACCATCTAAAATAACTTGCGAAGGGGTAAAACTTTCTTCTTGCTTTTTCTTAGTTTGTTTTTTAGTTTTCTTTATTTTTGTAGTTGATAAAGTTTTTTTAAATAAAACATTTTCAGCAATTTCATCATATATATTGTGTACATCGGTAATATTTTTTGCATTTTCTAATTCATACACAATACTTTCTAAATAGTCAATCTCCTTAGCAGTATCTTTTTTTTGTATGCTAACAATTTCTAATGCATTTTTTAATTTATTATATTTTTTAAAATACTTTTTTGCATTATAAGCAAGAGAGATACTCTTATCTAAAGGAATATCAATTAGGCAATTATTATCATAATAATTTTCTAACGTAATTTTATTTAAATTTTCGTTCTTATCTATTTTATATAAATTGGCTGTAATAAGTTCTCCATATATTCTATAAGTATCCATATTACTACACTCTTCTAGTTTTTGATTGATATTATAAAGTCGCTTCGTATATTTCTTTAACTCTTGTAAAATAAGCTTTAAAATACTATTTCTATAATTTTTAAAATCCTCATCATTTTCTTTTTTAGAATAGAAATCATCTATAAAAAAGTTAATGCTAAGAGAAGAAGGGGAGATGTTATTTGCAAAATCTATAACATAATCTTCTTTGTTAGAATCTGAAAGAAGAATGCAATTAAGTGAGTCTGAATTTATAATTTTTTTCATTTCATTATAAAGCACTATTAAATCTTCTTTAGAAGTTGTATTAATATTTAAATTTAAGCGATTAAACAGATTTTTCATAAACATTTTGCTAATACCTGTATAAGTATTGCAAATAGAATCAATTATATTTGTATCTTTATATTTTGAGATATTATCATTAAATTCCTCAAAGGAATTAAGTTTAACAAAGCTTAATTTATGGCTTGCAGGAAAAATATATTCATGTGCAGGTAAAATGTCTCTATTAGAATTTGAAAAAGTATCTAAATGGCGCAAACTATCTATAATTCTATCATTTTCATTTAACAAAATAACATTGCTATGCTTTCCCATAAGTTCAATAATAAGTTTTTTAGAAACTAAATCATTTAATTCATTAAAACCTTCTAGTTCAATTGTAACAAGCCTTTCTAAATCATAACTTGTTATACATTTAATACGCATACCAATTAAATGCTTTCTTAAAAGCATACAAAAATTAGGAGCATTAAGTGGATTAGGTTTTGTAGTAGTTGTAAGATTAATTCTATAATTTACTGAATCTATGCAAATATCTAGTAAATAATTTTTTCCATTAGAATAAATGCCCAATAAAAGTTCATTTTTATTGGGTTCGAAAACCTTGTTAATTTTGCCATTAATTAGGCAAGTATTTAATTCCTTAACAATTTGTCTTGTAACAATACCATCAAAAGCCATATTACTTTGTCCTTTCAAATTCATTAAATTTAATAATAGCATGAATAGTTTTTTCATCTTCACTTTTTATAGTAATATAATGTGAATTATCTACATAAGAATAAAAACACTTAACAGTCTCACCAAAACGTATTTCTTTCTTATACATAATTTCAATATTTTGAAATCTACAATTATCAAATACATCATCAGGAAGAGCCTCATATGCTAAATCTAAATAATAAATATTATGCATATGCTTATTAATATCAATATCCTTTCTTTGAACACGATATGTAATGAAAGAAGAATAATTTTTAGGATCAGCTAACTTACTAACCTCATTCTCACCTTCAAAAACAGAAACATTTTCAGGATAATATTTTTCAATAACATCAGCCGGAATTTTTTCAATTCCCATAGTTTTTGCATTTATTAATACCCATTTTGTAGTAGCGATTGCAACTAAATTATTAGAACCATCAAAAACCTGATAATCACGAAAAGTATAAAATTTTTCAGCTTTTCTAGCCCAAGTTTTAACCAAAATTTTTTCACCATAAATAGGTCTACTAAACACACGAACTTTCCAATTCAATAATATCCAAGTATAACCAGTTCTTTCAATATCATTTAGGCCAAAACCTGCTTCATTAGAATGCATACCAGCAATATCTTCAAGATACCCTAGCAAAGCACGATTAGTTAATTTATTACTCATTCCAACATCACGAAAACCAATTTCAAAAATATGATCAAAAGTAGCCATTTTTATAATCACTCCCATAAATATTTTAATCAAAAATATTGACAAAAGCTATTGTAACACATATAATAACATTTGTAAATCTGCTACTATAGCTCAGTCGGTAGAGTGCTACCTTGGTAAGGTAGAGGTCACGGGTTCGATTCCCGTTAGTAGCTCCAAATTAAGACAACTTACGAACTTATAAAGGTTTCGTAAGTTTTTTCTTTTTAGAAAAATGTTCTCTTAAATCAAAGAAAGGAGGACATATTTGACAAAATAATAACAAAATAAATTACAAAAAATATGTTGTTTTAAATCTTATTTTGTGATATAAAATAGATAATTAGAATAAAGGAGATTGCTTTTATGAATCCAATAATAAAATGGGCTGGCGGAAAAGAAAAAGAATTACCATATATAAAAGAAAATCTGCCAAATAATATTGATAGATATATAGAGCCTTTTGTAGGTGGTGGAGCTGTTTATTATGGATTGAACATAAAAAATTCTATAATAAATGATAAGTCTCAAGAACTAATTAATTTATATAGATGTATTAAAAATCAAGATAAAGAATTTTTTTACAATTTAAATGCTATATATAAAAATTGGAAATTATTAGAAAAAGTAGTTGAAAACAATTATAGTGAATTACTAAAATTATACAGTGATTATTGTGATGAACTTAATATTAATAAAGACAATAAAAATATAAAAATTAAGTTTAATGATAAAGTATATGATTTTGTAATAAAACATGCAGAAGAATTCAATGGAATTTTATCAGCAGAATTTAATATAGAAATAGATAATTTTATAAATGAAATTGCTAAAAATTTAATATCAAAAATGAATAGAATGTTTAAAATAGAAAAGCAGAAACAAAAAATGAATCAAAAAGATACTATTGACAATATTGAATGTGCTTTTAAAAGTGCATTTTATATGCATTTTAGACTTTTATACAATGAAGCTGAAAAGTTAAACATAAATACATCATTTTATACAGCAATTTTTTACTTTATAAGAGAATTTTGTTATGCGTCAATGTTTAGATATAATAAAAACGGAAAATTTAATGTACCATATGGAGGAATAAGTTATAATAGAAAAGAATTTATAAAAAAGATTGATTATATAGCTTCTAAAGAGATAAAAGAATATATGGAATATACAAAAATTTATTGTGATGATTTTGAAAGTTTTCTTAACGAAATTAAGCCCAAAAAAGGAGATTTTATATTTTTGGATCCACCATATGACACAGAATTTTCTACATATGCTAAAAACGAATTTGTAAAAAATGATCAAATAAGACTTTGTAAATATTTAAAAAATACTAAAGCTAATATGATGTTAATTATAAAGAATACAAAATTTATTTATGATTTATATAATACTAAAGAGTTTAAAATAAGAACATTTGATAAGAAATATCTTGTTAGTTTTCAAAACAGAAACGATAAAGATGTTGAACATTTATTAATAACAAATTATTAGGAGATGACAATATGCAAGAATTAAAAAGAAAAGCTATTAATGAAATAATAGATAGTAGTATAAAGAGTTTTGCTGATGGATTTGAAATAAGACATATTAAAGAAGTAGATGATCCAGATGGGGTAATTAATTCTAAAAAAAATAATATCTTTATGGCTGAGCTTGGGGAAGAATTTATGTTTTATTCTGCTTTTGTAAGATCTTTTGACTCAAGCTTTGGAAATATATTAGAAAATATCGGAAATGCAATTGCTAAATTATCATATGAAGTTAATGGAAAAATAGAATCATACATATTACCACAGCAAACTCAACATATTGATTATTTAATGACAGTATATAATGAACATGTACCACCTAAAAAAGAAGATTATGAAAAATTTTCGTGGGTAAAGCCAAGAGATATAACAAGTTATATGACAAGTCATGAAACTGATAATTATTTTTATAATCCTAAAAAAGGCGAACATTATATTATTGAACTAAAAGCTGGTGGAGACTTAGATAATAAGAAATCTAAAGCTGAAAAAATAGAATTGTTAAGAGAATATTTTTTATTAAAAAATAAATTGGATGGGAGTTCTGAAACAATAAAATTGATGTTTGCAACAGCGTATAACAAATTCGGAGAAGGAAATGAATGGAAACAAAGTCAAGTAAGACAGTACTTTGATGAGAAAGAATTACTTATAGGAAAAGATTATTGGAATTTCGTTTGTAATGATGAAGAAGGATTTCAAATTATATTTGAACAGTATAAAAAAAGTGCAAATTATATAAAAGAATCAATTGCTACTATTAAGGGATTATATTTTTAAGTCAAATATGAATAATGAGTTTATAGAAAGACTAAAAAAGATAAAAATAAGGAGGCAAGAAAGTTTGAAAAAATATAAAATTCTTGTAGGAATATCAACATCAATACTTCTATTAGAAGTAGTATATTCACTAATAACTGTATTCATAAATAATAATACAATTGTAATATTTATGAATAATATTACTGGATTACCAGCATACTTAAGCTCAATTTTTATAACATTGATAATGCTATTTCCAATTAATATAATTGCTATAATTATATTATTAATTAGCACTTTCAAATTAAATAAAAAATTATATTATATAGTTATATTAATTTTAGGTTTTTTATGTTTAATATTTAATATAGCAAATGCAGCTACATTAAATATTAAAAACATTTTACATAGTATAAAGGATTTATGGATATTATTTTTAGTAGGTATATTATTAATATGTTTTTCTACGGTAAAATTAAAAAATAATACTAAAAATAGATGAATATGACATTAGCGGCAGTCTATAAAAATAAATAGACTGCCGCTTTTTTACTTTTTGCTAATAATTATAGCAAATGTGTTCCATAATCAAATATTAGTGCTATAAAAAACGCTAATAAAGCATCTAGCACCCAGAAGGGTTTATCGAAAGTATAAAAGAATGGTGCGGTAAAAACTATAATTACTAAAAACGTAATAAAAAAAATTACTAAGAATGTTGAAATTTTCTTCCAAATTTTGTACCAAGAAACCATCAATATGCCCCAAAATAACCATGTTGTTAATGGAGCGATTAATGCTTGAATAGAAATTGATGGTATAAAATACACCGATTTCAACGAAAAGTTTGACATTAAAAAATGGCAAACAATCAGTAATATCAGCTGAAAAAGGTATGCCGCACCAATTCCAATTCCAATCCCAATTATTTCTTTTTTAAATTTCAATTTAAGCCTCACTTTTTGTCTCCTTTCAATTGGTTAACGAGTTACTGTTAATTTTCACCTCCTAAAATATTTAATTTGGAACATATATGTAAACTAGCTAATAGCTAGGTAAATTGCATTATAACAATTACTTTACTATTTTTCAAGTAAAAATTAAAAGAATTACTAAAATTGCAATTAAATTTTGATAAAAAAATGTCAACAATATGTTTCAATGAAATTTGAAAAAAATCATTTACTTTTTATGTAAATTGTGGTAAGATATTGCTGTATCAATAGCTATTAAATTTCTAAATTTATGCAACACTACCAGGAAGGCAATAGTTAAATAACTCTTAGAAAGGGGAAATACCTTATGGCAAACAACTCAAATTTAGCAGAAAATATTTCTGCAAAGCACTTATGTCCTTTGGATGGACGGTACTCACAGATTGGCAAGAAATTAGCTCCATACTTCTCAGAATATGCTCTGGTGAAAAACAGAGTTAAGGTGGAAGTATATTGGCTCAAGTTTTTGCTTGAAAATGTCAATGACTCAGACATTTTGGACGTCTTCGACATTAACAGACTTCCGGAAATTATGGCGATTTATACCAATTTTTCTGATAACTCTTATGTAAGAGTTAAGGAAATTGAATTGGTTACTAACCACGATGTGAAATCTGTTGAACTCTTTATAGCTGAAAAGCTCAAGGAGATGGGAATGGAGAGTCTTATCAGTTTTGTGCATATCGGTTGCACTTCTGAGGACATTACTAATGTTTCTTATGCTAATATGATTGCTATAGCTCTCAAGGAAGTTTGGATTCCGGCAGCTGAAAAGCTGATTGATAGCATTTCTAATATTGCTATCGAACATGCTGATACTGCAATGCTTGCTCATACTCATGGTCAGCCGGCAACTCCAACTACTGTTGGCAAAGAGCTTACTGTGTATGTGTATCGCCTAAGAAAGTCTCTGGAAAATATCAAATCCATTAGGGCTTGTGCAAAATTCAACGGTGCGACTGGCAATTATGCAGCAATTGCTGTTGCATTTCCGAATGAAAACTGGCCTGTACTAGCTAAGTGTTTCATTGAGGAATATCTGGGACTGGAGTTTAATCCTGTTACAACCCAGATTGAAAGCCACGACTATGTCTGCCATATTCTTGATGGTATTCGACATTTCAACAATGTTCTTAGGGACTTTGATTTGGATATGTGGTTGTATATCAGTATGGAATATTTTAAGCAGATTGCAGTCAAAACTGAAGTTGGTAGTAGTACTATGCCTCACAAAGTCAATCCTATTCGCTTTGAGAATAGCGAAGCTAATATCAAAATAGGTAATGGAATTTGTTCCGTACTTTCTGATGAGCTTCCTCGTTCTCGGATGCAGAGAGATCTTTCTGATTCTTCTTTACAAAGAAACATCGGACTTGCATTCGGCTATTCTATTCAAGCTATTGAGCAGACAATCGGTGGCTTGAAGAAGGTTGCAGTCAACACAGATAAAATTTCTTCTGATTTAGAAAGCAAGTGGGAAGTCTTAGCAGAGCCGATTCAGACTGTACTTCGTAAGTATGGTATTCTTGATGCTTACAATCAGTTGAAGGAACTGACAAGAGGAAAGAATATTTCTAAGGAGTCTATTCAAGAGTTTATAAAATCTTTGAATATGATTTCTGATGAAGATAAGTCGACACTTCTTACGCTTACTCCTTCTGGCTACATTGGTCTGGCAGCAAGAATTGTGGAAGATGAATTGTAAAGTAATTTAGTTGTTTAATTGAAAAAAGGAGAGCCGTTTCCATTAAGGATTCGGCTCTTTCCCTATATAAAGTTAAAGTTACTTTTGCACTGCTTTTTTACCTTCAGCAAACACTAAAAATACGTCATCATGTTTGCCGAGTGTTCCATAATGTGTCATAGGCTTAACCAAAATATCTGCTTTTTCTTCCTGTTGTAATTTTTTAATATTCCAAGAAGTTTTAGATACTTTGTTTCTTTGGAAACTGAAGACAACATTTAAAGAATCTTTTTTTAATGGGGGATTCGCGGTTAATCCTCCATCAAGTACAAGTGCACGTTTATTTTTCAACTTTATTAATCCGGGTAAGAACAGTCCTGGTAAGGCAGATGATAGTGCAACTACCTCACCAACTGTTAAATTTTCCGCGTTTTCCCGTGTGATTAATTTTGAAAAATTTGAACGTAAAGGAGTGATAGACACAATGCATTCTTTAGGCAAATCTCTAAATAACATATAGCCTAAAAATTTATTGGTTTGGCGTTCAATTCTTTTTCGTCCTAAAATAAAGGTACAAAATCCTTCTACGTTCTCGGCTAGGAAATTCCGAACCTGTTCAGGAGTTTTACCAGCAGCTAATAAAGCCGCAATGACAGAGCCTATGCTTGCTCCTGAAAAAGAATCAAATGTTATTGTTTTTTTCATTTCGCAATAAGCTCCTAAACCTACAACTGATGACAATCCGCCACCAGTAAATGCTGCATTATATGTTTTCATAGTAATTCCTCCTTAATATAATTATTTCTGTATATACAGCTTATATATAGTATACTATGTTTTACATAAAAAAGCAACCGTATAAATTATGTAAATATCCTATAATAAAATTATCCTGTAAAATTACCATAAGGAATTGAATTTTAATCTTGATAAGAATAAAAATATATGATAAATTATAACTTGAATGTATTAATTTTGTCGATTATGATAAAAATATATATTATTTTAGATACTAAAAAATGGGAGGTATAAGTTTGAAAAAAGTAGCACTTGCGTGTACTGGTGGAGGAGTAAAGGCTAGTGTAAATATTGGTGTATTACGAGCTCTAAGAGAATTAAATGTTGAAATTGAAGCAATTTCAGGAGCGAGTTTGGGTGGGATTATTGCGCTGTTATATTCTCTTGGTTACTCTCCAGAAGAAATATTGGAAATTTTTAAAAAAGATATTATTAAATTTGAAAAATTTAGTTTTTTGGATATAATATGTAGTTTGCCAAGTTTTTTTATAAAAGGCGGAGCAAAAAATCCGAAAGATATAATAAAATTTGCTCATAAAATTGAAGAAAAAGATAATATAAAATTAATCCGAGATATTAAAATGCCACTGATTATTCCAGCATTAGATATTTCAAAAAGAGAAATTGTCTATTATTCTTCCAAACCATTAGAAGGAAATGTTACTTATTACCAAAATAGAGAAATTTCAGAAGCAATACGAAGTACGTCTGCTCTACCACTTTTTTTTACTCCCTATAAAGTTATAATGAAAAATCAGAATCATTTTATGCTAGATGGAGGAATTTTAACGAATACTTTAGTATCGCCATTAAAGCAATTTTCGGATTATGTAATAGGCATTACTAATAAATTTTATCCTAAACAAAGAAGTAGAATTAATTTATTTACTGGTTTTACGCAAACATTTCAATCAATGAGAAAATCATATTTGTTTAATGAAAAGCAAATGTCAGATTTATGGATTCAGATTGATGCAAGAAGTGATAAATTTATTGGAAGTTTAGATGATATAAAATATTGTGAGGAAATCGGTTACAAAACTACAATAAAATGTGTAAAAGAGCATTTTGGGGATAATATAAAGGAAGTTTATTAAAATGATAGATAAAATATACATAATAGTAAGAAATGTTATTAGAGTTTTGGTATGCAAAATTTTATTTTTTGTAAAATATGAGAATTTAGAAATTTTAGAAAATTACGATAAATGCATAATTTGTGCCAATCATTCTAGAATTTTTGACCCAATATTTTTGTATCCAGCAATACCTAATATGTATAGTGTTGCAAAAGCTGATTTATTTAAGAGTAATATTATATCTGGATTTTTGAAATTCCATAATGCGATACCGATTAAAAGAAATTCAAACGATATACGAGGTACAAAAAATATTATTGATACTTTAAATACCCATTCAAAAATTAGACTTTTAATTTTCCCAGAAGGTGGTATTTTTAAAGAGAATTATATTGAAAATAAGCGAAAAACCAAAAATGGTGCAATGTATATTTCGGCAACTGCAAATGTTCCAATTATACCAGTTCATATAACAGTTAGACCAAAATTTTTTTCAAAAGTTGTGGTATGCTTTGGAAAACCAATTTTTCCACGTTTAGAGGTTTTAAAGGATAGAAAGCTTTTAAAAGAAGAATCGATTAGGCTTATTAATCAAATTTATCAAATTGAAGGGAATTAAAAAATGGAAGAAATAATCATAGTATCAAGAAATAAAGGAAAAATAAAGGAAATTCAAGAAATATTAAAAGAATTTAAAATTATTTCGATGAAAGATATAGGTATAGACATTGATGTTGAAGAAGACGAAGAAACTTTTCAAGCAAATGCAATAAAAAAAGCAGAAAATATTGCAAAATTTCTAAAAGGAAAAAAATGTATTGCAGATGATTCTGGAATAGAAATAGGGGCATTAGAAGGATTTCCAGGAGTATTTACCAAAAGGTGGTTTAATGGAACAGATAGACAAAGGAATTTGAAATTGATAGAAAAATTAGAAGGAGTTCCGAAGGAAAATAGAAAAATAAAATTTACAACTGCAATAGCTGTATCTGATGGCGAAAATACTATTTGCGAAACAGCAACAATAGATGGATTTGTTGCTACAGTAGTAAAAGGAGAAAATGGATTTGGATTTGACGAGATATTTGAATTAGAAAATGGAAAAACGTTAGCTGAATTGTCACAAAATGAAAAAAACGAAATAAGTGCAAGAAAAATTGCATTAGAACGAGTAAAGAAAAGATTGATAGAAAGAAATTATCAAAAAAGAGAATAAGAGGAGTAGTAATGATAGAAAAATTAAAAAGTTGCACTTTATGTCCTCATAATTGCAAAATTAATCGTTTAGAAGGAAATAAAGGAAGATGCCGAAGCGATGGAGAATTAAAGATTGCACTTGCATCAATTCATTATTTTGAAGAACCATGCATTAGTGGAAATAATGGTTCTGGAACTGTGTTTTTTTCTAATTGTAATTTACAGTGTAAATTCTGCCAAAACTACGAAATTAGTCAGAAAAGTAAAGGTAAAGCAGTTACAATAAAGGAATTAGCGAATATTTTTTTGAAACAGCAAGAAAAAGGTGCAGATAATATAAATTTAGTAACACCAACTTCATATGTGTATCATATAATAGAAGCAATTGATATTGCAAAAAAGAATGGGCTAGATATACCTATTATTTATAATACTAACGGGTATGAAAGTATTGAAACTATAGATTTATTAAAAGGATATATTGATGTATATTTGCCAGATTTAAAATATTACCGTAATGAATTAGCAAAGAAATATTCATGCATTGATAATTATTTTGAAATAGCCACAAAAGCAATTAAAAGAATGTATGAGCAAGTAGGACCACCTGTTTTTAATGATAATGGAATTATACAAAAAGGAGTAATAATTCGACATTTGGTTTTACCAAATTACATATTAAATTCTAAACACATATTGAATTGGATAAAGGAAAATATGCCAAATGATGTGTATGTTAGTGTTATGGCGCAATATTTTCCTACTTACAAAGCAAAAGAGGATAAATTAATAAATAGAAAATTATCTAAAAATGAATATAAGGAAATAGAGGAATATTTGTATTTATTAGGATTAGAAAATGGATATATACAAGAGTTAGGAGAACATGAAGAAGAATATGTACCGAATTTTAACTGTTAATGTAGATATTTAAGTTCGAATAATTTTTCTAAAAATGAACAATCTATATTTGGGTGATAAAATGTTTAAACCAAATGCGATTTATTATGAAAAAAATATTGAAGATTATTTTCTTGGAAAAAAATTATTAGAACAATATAAAGATGTTCCCAAATTTATTATAGAAAATCATAATAACATAGAAAAAATGAGGAAAAAGCAGAATTCAGAATTTCCACAAATGAAAAGAAATTTAATTATCGGAACACGAAAAACTCATAAATTTGTGGAAAACCATAAGACTTCAGACTTTTTAGTGCCATATACTTCATCTGGTTGTACAGCAATGTGTATGTACTGTTACTTAGTATGTAATTACAATAAATGTGCATATTTAAGATTATTTGTGAACAGAGAAGAAATGTTAGATAAAATAATAAGAACAGCCGAAAAAGCAGAAAAAAATCTTACTTTCGAAATTGGAAGTAATAGTGATTTAGTATTAGAAAACACTATTACAGGAAACCTTGTGTGGACAATTGAAAATTTTGCAAATACTAAACAAGGGATGTTAACTTTTCCAACAAAATTTGATATGATTGATGATATATTACCATTAAATCATAAAGGAAAAGTAGTAGTTAGAATGAGTGTAAATCCAGAAGAAATTATTACAAAAGTAGAATTTGGAACATCACATTTAAAACAAAGAGTAGAAGCAATTAATAAATTGCAGGATGCAGATTACAAAATAGGTATTCTAATTGCGCCAGTTATTTTTGTAGAGAATTGGAAACAGTTATATTCTGAACTAATTGAATACCTATATGAACACTTAACGGATAAAGTAAAGGAAAAAGTATTTTTTGAAATTATTTTTATGACATATAGCTATGTGCATAATGCAATAAACCAAGAAGCGTTTCCAAATGCTATAAATTTATTCGATAAAAATTTAATGACAGGTAGAGGAAAAGGCAAATATATGTATAAAGATTATATACGAGAGGAAGGAGAAAAATTTTTAAGAGAAAAAATGCAGAAATTTTTTAAAAATAATGATATAATGTATGTTGTATAAAAGGAGGAAAAATATATGAAAGATATTAAAATAACAGACAATATAAAATATATAGGAGTAGATGATAAAACCATTGACTTATTTGAAAGTCAATATATAGTACCCAATGGAATTTCTTATAATTCTTATTTAATAAAAGATGAAAAAAATGTTGTTATGGATACGGTTGATACAAGAGCAACGAAAGAGTGGCTTGAAAATCTAGAAAAAGAACTTGCAGGCGAAAGTGTAGATTACTTAGTAGTATCACATATGGAGCCAGATCACGCATATAATATACAAGTACTTTGCGAAAAATTTCCAGAAATGAAAGTTGTTGGAAATGATAAAACTTTTATCTATATGAAACAATTTTTTAATATTCAAGATTTAGAAGAAAGAAAAGTGGTTGTAAAAGAAGGAGATACATTAGAAATAGGAAAACATACTTTGCAGTTTTTTATGGCACCAATGGTACATTGGCCAGAAGTAATGGTAACCTATGAAAAAAGAGGGAAAATACTATTTTCAGCAGATGGGTTTGGAAAATTTGGTAGCTTAGATACAGATGAAGATTGGACATGCGAGGCTAGAAGATATTATTTTAATATTGTAGGAAAATACGGAGCACAAGTTCAAGCCTTGTTAAAAAAAGCAAAAAATTTAGATATACAAATGATATGTCCGCTACATGGTCCAATTTTAAAAGAAAATTTAGAATATTATATAGATAAATATAACACTTGGAGTAGTTATTTACCAGAAGATGATGGTGTTTTAATAGCATATGCATCTATTCATGGAAATACACGAAGTGCTGCAGAATATTTGGCAGAAGTTTTAACAAAAAAAGGTGCAAAAAAAGTTGTTTTAACAGACCTTACAAGAGATGATATGGCAGAAGCAATTGAAGATGCATTTCGTTATGATAAAGTAATACTTGCAGCAGCAAGTTATAATGCAGAAGTATTCCCACCAATGGAGCAATTTTTACATCACTTAAAAGGAAAAAACTATCAAAATAGAAAAGTAGGAATAATAGAAAATGGAACTTGGGCGCCAAGTGCAGGAAGATGTATGAAAAATATCTTATCAGAAATGAAAAATATAACCATATGTGAACCATGTGTTACTATTATGTCTAAATTAAATGAAGAATCAAAACAAAAAATAGAAGAACTTGCAAGTGCTATACTAGATAAATAGGTAAATAAAAATTCTTTTGGATTATTTCCAAAAGAATTTTTATTGTGTAACGAAAACCCCCTGTTTTACAGGGGGTTCTAAAGGCTTCTAGCTATGAGTAGAAAAAATCTTCCTTT
>CANRBJ010000004.1 GCA_947628815.1 uncultured Clostridia bacterium
TTACAGTATTTCCCAAAAGTGCTATTCTTAGGACTTCTCTTTTTCATGGACTTTTTCCTATATTATTTTTCAACCTTTACCCCTTTCGATTTAAGAATAGTAATTTTACTCTTCCATATTTTCTTAAATCATATATATTGACATCTATTGTCTGTAATTGTTCTAATTCTCTTTCTTCATAATCAGTTTCTAAAACTATAATTCCTTCTTTATTAAGTAAATCGCATTCTAAAATTTCTTGTATTGCTTTTACTGCGATATTCTCTTTATATGGTGGATCTATAAAAATTATGTCAAATTTATTTTCTTCTTTTTGTAATAATTCTAATGCTTTCCTATAATCATTTTTTATAACTTTTGCATTTTCTTCTAGTTTTGTTTTTTCCAAATTTCTTTTAATAATTTTAATAGCTTCACTCGATTTATCGCAAAGTACTGCATATTTTGCGCCTCTACTTAAAGATTCTATTGCTAAAGCTCCACTACCTGAAAATAAATCTAAAACTTGCGCTTGCCTTATATCATTTTGTAATATATTAAATAACGCTTCTTTTACTCTATCCAATGTTGGTCGTGTTATATCTCCCTGTAATGAATCTAAACGAACTCCTTTTGCTATTCCACTAATTACTCTCATTATTAACCTTTCCTCGATATGTATATTTTATTCTATTTTTCTAATAAGTCAATAGCAATAATAGAAATGTAATATACATTTAATAAATCTGTAACACACTAAAAGAAGATAAAGACAGAAAATTAAACTGCCTTTATCTTCTTTTCCTTTTTCATTAATCCCTATTAATTTCTTTTAACATTTCTAATTGTGAAATTAGTAATGATTCCATTTTTGCTTTATAAATATCAAATTCTTTTTGGGCATCTTCTAATTCTTTTCTTTTTAGCAGTACTTCTTGTTCTAGTCTAGTTATTTCACTTGATGCATTTGCTTGGGCATCTTTAATTATTTGTTCTGCTTGTTGTCTTGCTACATTTTTTACTTCTTCTGCTGTTGATTGTGCCATTAGAAGTGTGCTTTGCAATGTGTTTTCAATTGTTTTGTAGTGTGCTAAGTCGTCATTTAACTGTTCTATTTTTGCTCTTGATTCTGTATTTTCTTTGTACATTTTTTCATAGTCTTGTGTTAGTAAATCTAAAAACTCATCTACTTCATCTACACTATATCCATTTACCATTTGTTTTGAAAATTTTTTATTCTCTATTTCTAGTGGTGTTAACATATTTTCCTCCTTATATTCTTTTTTAGGATCAACTTTTAATGAAAAATCGGATGCACATTCATCAGAATATGAAACTTCCGATAAGTGACCTCCGACTTTTAGTGTTTTTATTAGTTATTCTTTAACCATGATACAGATAATCTATTTTTTATTTCTTCTCTTGCCATCTCATTTGATATTTCGTAATTTGTTGGAGCAATTAAGAATATGGAATTTGATATTTTTTGAATGTGCCCTTCTAATGCATGAACAGATCCACTAATAAAATCAACAATTCTTCTTGCTACTTCTTTATTAACGTATTCCAAATTAACAATAACAGATTTTCTTTCTTTTAAATAATTACATATTTCTTCTGATTGTTCAAATGATGTTGGTTGTGATATTACCATTTTTATTTGTTGAACTTGTGGCATGTTTACTACTTTAGATTTTCTTCCAAATAATTTATTAATTCCTTCTGTTTCTTCTTCCTCTTCTTCATATTCATAATTATATGCTCTATCATCAATTTCTTCTTCTGCTTCATCTGCATTCTCTATTCCTAAAAAGTCCCAAATTTTATTCATTACAGCTCCTGCCATTTTTTACCTCCCAAATTTCTCCTTCGTATTTGTTTATAGTATCTTACTTTTTTGTGATATTGTCAATACTTTTTTTGATTGTAATTCATTTTTAATGTGCTTGTAATATTGTTGTAATATACTACTTAGGTTTTATTACTATTTCATCGTGTATAATAATGTTGTTTAAATTGTTTAACTCTTCATCTGAATAGCCATAATCTGCTTTTAATTCTTCTTTTGTAAAGTTTGTAATAATAGAATAAGAATCATTTTGTTTTAATACTTTTACTAATATTTTATCAGTATACCCCATTCTGTTTCTTAAAATACTATGTATTATTTTTCCATTATTTGTCGTTTCTTCTATAAGTGCATTATTTGGTACTTTTAAACCACTATAACTCCACCATATAATATCAAATGTTATTTTTCTATAATTTGCAAGTAATTCTATTCCATTTGTTATTTTAAATATTACTAATCTTGAATCTTCTTCATCAATAATATATTCTATTTTTGCTGTAATTTCCTGTGAATTCGACAATCTAATTGTAACGCTATCTCCAACATTTGCTTCTTTTGCTTTTTTAGAGTCTAAGCTTGTCGCAATATATGCTTCGAAATTATTTATAATTTTACCACTTTCTTCACTTGTTGCAATAATTTCTCCAGTTCGCAAGTTTAAATCTTCTAAAAACTTTTTGTTTAGTGTTGAAAAACTATCTGGTGTTAATATATTTTCTAAACCATCTACTCTATATGATACAATTCCACTTTCTTGTGCTGTTATATATTCTGCTCCTGAATTTAATGTGTTTTCATATGAGCTTCTTTCTTCAATTAGTTTTCGAATATATGAGCCAGATGGGCTTAAATCTCCTGCAATTTTTGCTTTTTTTGTAATAATTGAGTTAATGTCTTTTTTATATTCTGCTATTTTTTGAATATCTCTATATGTTGATACTTCAATTAATTTTTCTTGTATTTGGTTTTCTAATAGTTTCATATCGCTAGAAAACAAATCTGTTTCATTTTCCATTGCTTCTTGTATTTTTATATCTAGCTCTTGTATCTTTTTTATTAATGTTTCTTCATTACTGCTGTAATAACGAAAAATAGACTCACCTTTTGCTACTCTTTCTCCTTCTGTTTTTATTTGACTCATACCATTTTTATAGTTATTTCCTTGTATAACTTGTTCTTCTCTTATAATATATCCTACTACACTTTCTTCTTCAGATAAACTTCCGTTTTCAATTACAAAAATGTTTGTAGGCTGTTTAATTAGCTGAATAATAGCATACACAAAATATATTAATATTACAATGCCTATTAAATAAAAAATAGTTATATTATTCTTTTTTTCACTTTTTTTATTTTTTACTTTTTCTATTTTGTTCAATTCATTCCCTCCAAAATAATATTTATATTATTTTGTCTATCTTGTAAACCATCAAGCCAGATAGTTTGTTTGTTTTTTCTAAACCATGTAAGTTGCCTTTTTGCATATCTTCTTGTTTCTTGTTTTACTTTTCGGATTGCTTCTTCTTTTGTTAATTTTCCATCTAAATATTCTTTTATTTCTTTATATCCTAATGCTTGCATAGCTGTTGGATATTTTTTATACTTATTACAAATTTCTTTTACTTCTTCAATTAATCCTTGTTCTACCATAATGTCAACTCTTCTATTTATTCTGTCATACAAAACTTCTCTATCCATATTTATAGCATATACTTTGTAATCGTATGGTACTTCATTTTTTCTTGATTCTATTTCTTGTTCAGTTTTATTTTTTCCTGTTGCATGGTATATTTCTAATATCCTTATAATTCTTTTTTGATCGTTTTTGCTGATGTTTTGAATTGCTTTAGGATCTATTTGTTTTGCTTGTTCATATAGTTTTTCTAATCCTTCTTTTTTAGCAGTTTCTTCTAATTCTTTTCTATATTTTTCATCATATTCTATTTCTGGATATTCAATTTCATAAATTAAAGAATCTACATATAAGCCTGTCCCTCCTACTACAATAGGAGTTTTTCCTTTTTTTAATATTTCTTCTATTGCAAAACTTGCTTGTTTTTTATAATCTGCAACACTATACCTTTCTTCTGGAGATACAAAGTCTAACATATAATGTTTAATATCACCGCATTTCTTCTTTTGTAGGTTTTGCGCTTCCTATATCCATATCTTTATAAATTTGCATAGAATCTGCTGATACAATTTCTCCATTTATTTGCTTTGCAAGTTCTATTGATAACGCAGTTTTACCTGATGCTGTTGGACCACATATTACGATTACTTTTGGTTTCATAACAACCTCCATATTGTTTAATCTTCCTACATTCTACTGCTTAGTAAACCTATTTCGAAACTTCTAATATAGTTAATTTCAAAAATTCCTAGTATGAATAATAATACTACTGTAATTAATATTTTTCTTTTTAGTTTTTCTTGTTTTATTTCATTTACTTTATATCTATTTAACAAATTTCCTATATATGTTAATGTTATAGCTGTATTTATTGGTGCAAATAATAATATTGATGTTATTTTTGTTAGGTTTAAATAACTCTTACTAGGAGCTTGTATATTTCCTGAACTTAATAATACAATTATCATTGTTATTGCAAGTACAAATAAACTGCCTGAAATAATGAATTTTATTTTTTTGTCCTGTTCAAAGTTATAAATATTATGGTAAATTGCTATAATTGCTACTATGTATATAATAATTGATACCGTTACTATAAACAACATATTTTTACTCCTTATTTTTTTATCTATTTTCTTCTTGCAAATTTCTTTTCAAGATCATTTTTATCCATTTTTATAGCAGTTGGTCTACCATGTGGACATGTAAATGGATTTGGTAGTTTTAATAATTCATTCATTAGGCTGTCTACTTCTTCTGGTGTTAGGTTCATATTTGCTTTTACTGCTGCCTTACATGCTACAGTTGCAATAAATTTTTCTTCTATTTCTTGTTTTGCTGTTCTTGCAACTTGGTTAATTTCATCTAGTGTTTCTAAGAATAGTTCTTTTGTGTCTAGTTCAAGACAAATATTTGGTACTCCCATTAGCTTAATTGTGTTTTCGCCAAATTCTTCTAATGCAAAGCCTGCTTTTTCGAACATTTCATAATTATCTTTTAATATATCTACTTCTTTATGGGTAAGAGTAATAATATCTGGTAATAGTAACATTTGTGATTCTTTGCTTGAATCTGAATAGTAGTTTTCTTTTACTTTTTCATACATTACTCTTTCGTGGGCAGCGTGTTGGTCTATAATATATAACTCTTGCGCTATTTCTATAATAATATAAGTATTAAATGCAATTCCTACTAGTTTATAAACTGGCTTTTGGAATTCTTCTACTGAATCAAAAACAGATATATTATTGTCTTTTATTAGTTCATATGCGCTAATTTTTTCTTCTTCTTTTCTTTTTTCCTCTTCTACTGATGCTGGTAGTTTTCCAAATATTTTTTCATACATATTTGAAAACTCTGGACTATCTTCAACATTTTCTATTTTTTCTAGTTTGTCCATCATTTCTTCTATTTCTTCATTTGTAAATTTTCTTGTTTCTTGTGGTATTTGTGTTGTACTACTAGCTATAGTATTCTCTTCTTCTATATTATTTTTCTCTTCTTCTTTTGGTAATTCTTGTTCTTTTGCTAATTCTTCTTTTTCATCTGTTTCTGGCTCTTGGTTTTTTATATCAAGATATTTTTGTACTATTGATAGCTCTTCTTCCATTTTATTTGGCTTTATTTCTTGCATTTCTTGTGTTTCTTCTACTAAACTAGTTTTCTTTTTTGCTTCTTTTTCATCATTATTTTCTTCAATTATTCCTGCTTCTTTTATTTCATATGGTGCTTGATCTTCTCTTATTTTATATATATTTTTTTCTTCGTTTTCTTCTTGAATTGAATATGTAACTATGTTTTGTGGTTCTTCTACATTATTAGTCATTTCTAAATTTCTTGTATTTTCCATAATTTTGTCAATATTAGTTTGTAAGTTAGGATTATTTTCTACTTCTTCCTTCAATTTTCTTTGCATTGCTAATAATTCATTAAATACATCCATTTTTTGTTTTTTATGTATATCTTCGTTAATATTTTCTGTATTATTTGTTGTTTCTTGGTTGTGGTCTAGTTTTACATTTTGCTCTTTTATTTCTTGTTTTTTATTATATATGTCTTCTATTAGACTATTTTTACTTTCTTCATTTTCTTGGCTTTTACTAATTTTTCTGAATAAATCTGTTATGCTTGTTCTTCCTGTATGTTCTGTTACACCTGTATTATATGTTTGATCTATTGTTTTTTCTGTGTTTGCAATTAGTTCTGCTTTTAATAAAGTATCTCTTATAGCATGATAAACTGCTTTAAACACTTTACTTTCTTCTTGAAATCTTACTTCTAACTTAGCAGGATGTACATTTACATCAACAAGTGCTGGATTCATATCAATGTTTAGTATTAAAAATCCATATTTTCCAATTGGTAATAAACCTTTGAAGCTATTTTCTGTTGCACCTGTTAATGTTTTATCTTTTACAAATCTTTTATTTACAAAGAATATTTGATTAGAACGGTTTGAACGTGCAATTTCTGGTTTTCCAACAACACCTGTTATATGCATTTCTTCGTAGGTGTAATCTACATTTAAAATACTACTTGCAATATCTTTTCCGTAAATTGAATATATTACATCTTGAATTTTTCCATTTCCAGATGTTTGTATGATTGTTTTGCCACTATTTATTAATCTGAATGCTATTTCTGGATGAATTAAACTAAGTCTTGTTATAGCATCTTCAATATATCCTGTTTCTGTGTAATCTTTTTTTAAGAATTTGTATCTTACAGGTGTATTAAAGAATAAGTTTTGAACTGTTATTATAGTTCCTACTTGACATCCTGTTTCTCCAAATGTTAAAACTTTTCCTGCTTCTACAACAATTCTACTTCCTACTTCATCATCAATTGTTTTTGATACCATTTCTACATTTGCAATTGCTGCAATACTTGCTAAAGCCTCTCCTCTAAACCCCATAGATTTAACTTGGTTTAAATCTTCAGCATTTCTAATTTTACTTGTAGCATGCCTCTCAAATGCCATCTCCATATCATCTCTTGCTATTCCTTTTCCGTTATCTGTAATACGAATATACGAAATTCCACCATTTTTTATTTCTACATTTATGCTTGTTGCGCCCGCATCAATTGAGTTTTCTACCATTTCCTTAATAACAGATGCTGGTCTTTCTATAACCTCTCCTGCTGCAATTTTATTAATTGTAAGCTCATCTAATAGCACAATATTTCCCATATAAAATTCCCTCTTCTCTTGTTTTTAACTTTATATGGATTATATCATTTTTTATTATTTTTTGTATAGTTTTTTGGAATAATTTATTGAATTTTTGGAATTAAATTCATCTTAAACTAATTAGTAACACTTTTTTAAATTCAAGAATAGTATATATCATACAAAAGAACAAAAAACTTAGTTCTTTATAGGGAGGTTGCTTAATATGGGAAATTGTTGTAACAGTGAGATTTTATGGTTTATCATCTTATTCTTACTACTTTTTTGTAACTGTGGCAACAACTGCTGCAGATGTGGCCAAAGCTAATGTGTCTTACCCTTAACGAAAAAAGTACATTTATTATGTTGAAAGGGGGGAAATATTATGCCAGAAAATAGAAGTTGTGGTTGCGGATGTGGCTTCGGTGGAGATAACTGCATTTGGATTATCATAGTTATATTAATTATTCTTTGTTGCTGCGGTGGTAACGGTTTCGGTGGAAACTGTGGCGGATGTTGCTAATCCATAGTTTTATAGCAAAGCTGATAGACTAAGTCTACCAGCTTTATTCTTTTTAATACATTCCACCCATTGCTCCTGCTTCATCATGTGCACAATTACATTTTTCTTCTTTTTTTTCTGTTACAATGCTTTCTGTTGTAAGTACCATAGATGCAATACTTGCTGCATTTTGTAATGCACTTCTTGTTACTTTTGTAGGATCTACTACTCCTACTTTCTTCATGTCTACATATTGGTTTGTACTTGCATCAAATCCATATCCTTGTTCACTATTTTTTACTTTTTCTAGAATAACTGCTGGCTCAAGTCCTGCGTTTATTGCTATTTGTTTAATTGGTTCTTCTAATGCTTTTAGTACAATTTTTGCTCCTAATTTTTCTTCTTCTTTTAAAGTATTCATTACTTGTTCTACAGTTTTACTTATATTTACATATGCCGTTCCTCCACCTGCAACTATTCCTTCTTCTACTGCTGCTTTTGTTGCAGATAGTGCATCTTCTATTCTTAATTTCTTTTCTTTCATTTCAACTTCTGTTGCTGCTCCAACTTGAATAACTGCAACTCCTCCTGCAATTTTTGCAAGTCTTTCTTGTAATTTTTCTTTATCGTAATCACTTGTCGTTTCAGCAAGTGCTGCTCTTATTTGTTTTATTCTTTCTTGTAGTTTTTCTTTGTCGCCTAATCCATCTACTATTATTGTATTTTCTTTTTGTACTTTTACTTGTCTTGCTCTTCCTAGTTGTTCAATTGTTGTTTCTTTTAATTCTAATCCTAAGTCTGATGTTATTACTTCTCCTCCTGTAAGAATTGCTATATCTTCTAGCATTTCTTTTCTTCTATCTCCATATCCTGGAGCTTTTACTGCTACTACATTTAATATTCCTCTTAATTTGTTTAAGATTAATGTTGATAATGCTTCTCCTTCTATGTCATCACAAATAATTACTAATTTTCCAGAAGATTGCATTAAGCTTTCAAGTAATGGTAAAATTTCTTGAATATTACTAATTTTTTTGTCTGTTATTAAAATATATGGGTTATCCATAATTGCTTCCATTTTTTCTGTATCTGTTGCCATGTATGGAGATACATAGCCCTTATCAAATTGCATTCCTTCTACTACATCTACATATGTATTTGATGTTTTAGATTCTTCAATTGTAATAACTCCATCTTTTGAAACTTTTTCCATTGCGTCTGCAATTAAATTTCCTACTTCTTCATTATTTGCAGAAATTGTTGCAACTCTTGCTATATCTTCTTTTCCATTTACTTTTGAACTAATCTTTTTTAATTCTTCTACTGCAACTTCTACTGCTTTATCCATTCCTCTTTTAATTGCTATTGGATCTCCACCTGCTGCTACATTTTTTACTCCTTCTTTAATCATAGATTGTGCAAGTACAGTTGCTGTTGTTGTACCATCTCCTGCTACATCATTTGTTTTTGTAGATACTTCTTTTACAAGTCTTGCTCCCATATTTTCATATGGGTCTTCTAATTCAATTTCTTTTGCAATTGTTACACCATCATTTGTAATAAGTGGTGCTCCAAAACTTTTATCTAAAACTACATTTCTTCCTTTTGGACCTAATGTTACTTTTACTGTATCTGCTAATTTATTAACACCGTCTAATAATTTTTTTCTAGCTTCTTCGCCGTATTTAATTTCTTTTGCCATTTTTAATCAATCCTTTCTTTTTATTTTTAATTTATTCTACTACTGCTAATATATCACTTTCTCTTACTATAATTAATTCTTCTCCTTCGTATTTTACTTCTGTTCCTGAGTATTTACTAACAACTACTTTATCTTTCACTTTTACTTCTACTGGAACTATTTTTCCATCTTGCATTAATCCTGGACCTACTGCTATTACTTCTGCAATTTGTGGTTTTTCTTTTGCATTTGCTGCTAATATAATTCCACTTTTAGTAGTTTCCTCTCCTTCCATCATTTTAATTACAACTCTGTCTTGTAATGGTTTTAACATTTATATTACCTCCTTATACTTTTGGAATGTTGATAACTTTTTTGTTATTAGCACTCTTTTTATTTGACTGCTAATAATTTATACCTTATTTTAGCAAATGTCAATAGAGTTTGCTAAATTTCACATAGTTTTCACAAAAATAGTAAAACGCCCATATATTCTATGAGCGCTTTTATAATAATATAACTATTTACACTTTTCTAATTTTTATTTTCTTTCCTTCGCTGCCTTTACTAATGCTTTAAATAATGGCGCTGGGCGGTTTGGTCTAGATTTAAATTCTGGGTGAAATTGTACTGCAATAAAGAATTGATGTGATGGAATTTCTACCATTTCAACTAATTTTCCATCTGGTGATGTTCCAGAACATATCATTCCCGCTTGTTCAATTCTTTCTTTATAGTCGTTGTTAAATTCATAACGATGTCTATGTCTTTCGGATATATCAGTATTTTCATAAACTTTATGTGCTAAGGTATTTTCTTTTATTTTACAAGGATATGCTCCAAGTCTCATTGTTCCGCCCTTTTTATCTATACCAATTTGATCTTCCATAATATGAATAACAGGATTTTTACATATTTCATCAAATTCTGCTGAGTTTGCATCTTGTATTCCGAGTACATTCCTTGCAAATTCTACTACTGCCATCTGCATTCCAAGACATATTCCTAAAAAGGGTATGTTATTTTCTCTTGCATATTTAATAGTTTGAATTTTTCCTTCAATTCCCCTATTTCCAAATCCACCTGGTACAATAATTCCATCTAAGTCTTGTAGAACTTCACTTGCATTTTCTTTTGTAACAGTTTCTGAATCTATGAATTTTATTTTTGTTTTAATATTATTTGCAAATCCTGCATGTGTAATACTTTCTGCAACAGAAAGATATGAATCTTCTAATTGAATATATTTTCCTACAATTGCAATGGTAACTGTTTTATCGTCTTTTATATTACGTATATTTTCAATCATTTCTTCCCATTCGTGATTATCTGGAACTTTGTTTTCTAAATGCAACTTTTCACAAATTTCATTAGCAAGCCCTGCCTCTTCTAGCATTAGTGGTACAGCATATAAGCAATCTGCTGTTTTATTTGGAATAACACTTGATCTACGAACATTACAAAATAGTGCTAGTTTATCTTTTACACTTTCTGGTATATCTGTTTCTGTTCTACAAACTAGTATGTCTGGTTTAATTCCTAAACTTTGTAATTCTTTTACAGAATGTTGGGTTGGTTTAGATTTTATTTCGTTTGAACCATATATGTATGGTAATAATGTTACATGAATATATGCTACATCATCTGGATCTTTTTCAAGGCTTATTTGACGAATAGCCTCTAGGAATGGCAAGCTTTCAATATCTCCTACTGTTCCACCAATTTCTGTAATAACTACATCTATATCTTCATTTTCAAAGCTATAAACATTTTCTTTAATTTCGTTAGTAATATGAGGAATTACTTGTACAGTTTTTCCAAGATAATCTCCTCTTCTTTCTTTGTTAATTACATTAGAATAAATTCTACCTGTTGTAACACTTGAATTTTTTGTTAAATTTTCGTCTACAAATCTTTCATAATGTCCTAAATCTAAATCAGTTTCTGCTCCATCATCTGTTACAAAAACTTCTCCATGCTCAAATGGACTCATTGTTCCTGGGTCAACATTAATATATGGGTCAAATTTTTGGATTGTTACTTTATATCCTCTATTTTTAAGTAATCTTCCAAGAGATGCTGCTGTAATTCCTTTTCCAAGACCTGATACAACTCCTCCTGTTACAAAAATATATTTTGTGTTCATAGCTTTTTCTCCTCTCAAATACAATTAAAAAAATAGATTAACAAAAATCCGAAAAAATCGGTTTTTTTTTAATCTATTTCTTAACAATATATTAATATCTTACCATTTTTTATAACAAATTGCAACATTTTTTGCAAAGTTTTTGTTTTTCCTTTTTATAAAATCTGATTATATTGTTGTATATATTCTTATGGTAAATAGATATATACATATTTGTCGATAAACACAAACAACTTCTTTATGTTTCTATTGTAATAAAGTATATTTCTCTGGCTCTGCTCTGCTAATTTAATTAGGTCTTCAATAGTACATATATTTATTACTTTTAGGTTTTCTAAGTTTGGTTCAGTGCTAACTTCAATTATTATATCTCTATTATTTTTTAATATTCGTTTTAGCTTCCAATCATATTTTTTTCTTTGTGCTTTTATATTTTTTATTATACTTATTAGAATAACTATTGATGATGCTAAACATATTATACCACTAATAATGTATGATACTATTTTTGTAATTTTTTTATTTTCTTGTTCATTTACAATCTCCCCATTTATATTTTTTTCATAATTTTCTTTTACTTCACTTATTGTACTGGTTATTGGTATTTCTAATTCTATGAAATCTTCTACTTTATTAGAATTTTCAATTATATATGAAATATTAAACCTTACCTTTAAAACACTATCAATTGTAATTTTATACATTCTTTCATATGAACGTGCTAAATTGTTATAATACTCGTAATCTATATTTATTTCTTCACTAATATTGATCTTATCTATGTTATTTTTTTTATCTTTGTTTTTTTCTTTAATAATAAATTTTCTATTCCAAACTTCTTTATCTTGGTTATCATTAGTTTTAGCAAATCCAATCAAATACGCATCAATATTATATTCATATTCTAAATTAGTTTTTTTATCTAGTAAAAAATCATGTTTTAAATTTATAATGTACTTGCTAATAGAATTTGCTGCATAATAAGAACCTGATTTAAGTGTTTCAGTTTCATAAAATTCGTTTGGTTTTAATAATACTTCATAATCATCATTTTTTTGTATTGTGTAATTGTAAGTAATTTCTTTATCTTTATTAAAATAAAAGTTATATGCTATAGAACAAATACTCATTATCAATATAACTGCTGAAACTGTAAAAATATTTATATATTTTTTGTTATTATTCATAATGTTTACCTCCTTATTTTATTTTTTATTAAAATACTCATATAGCCAAATTGATGGAAAGCCAATATATTTAATGTGAAAAGTATATATTCCTTTTATTTGATTTGTTTGCACTAATTTCGTATCTGCAACATTATTTTTATCTCCCTTTGTCTTATATAAAATGTTATTATTTTTTTCTATTTTATCTACAACACGATGAGCAACATTTTTTCCTTCTATACTATAGATTATTATAGTGTTTTTTGGAATGTTCCTTATTTCACTATCATTTATTTTTCTGAAAATGACAACATCTCCTCTATTAAAAGACGGTATCATACTGTTTGAAAGAATCGCTATTAGTTCATATTTAAAGAATCCTAACATAAAGCATATTAATACGATTAAACAAATAAATGTTATGGCATAACTCACTTTATCATGAAAATCTTTTTTCTTTCTTCTTATATGATTTTTTTTCTTTAAACATGTATATTTAAATAACACATAAACTATTGCTGGAAATAATGTTCCAAAAGCTCCTGTTATGAACCAATCTATATTTGGTAAAATTGGCAATATAAAAATTATCATTTCTGTTAATAATCGATAAATTATTATTTCTAAATATAAACCATTTAGGGCTAAATACGAATAAAAAATATTACAAGCTATTAATGGTATTATAGATGAACAAATATATTGGAATAGTAATTCTTTATTTGTGAACATATTAATTAGTACATTAAAGTTTATTTGTACCAGTATTAATAATGTTGTTATTAATACTATCGTCTTTTTATTTTTTTTATTTCTTAATAAAATTGCTCTTGTTGTTTCAACACCTAAAATAATAAATATCTTAGGTAAGATGTTAGTTAATAGTGTTAAAATTTCATGGCTATATGGACTATTTGAAAAGCCAAATAAAAAACCACTATATAAATATAAAATAATATTAATAATTGAAATTATAATTATAAAAATAGTATGATTTCTATTACTTTTTAATCTTATATATGAATTTTTCATAATTTACACCTCCTATTCTAAAAAATAATGAGAAAGTGCTTCTTTCTCATTATTTTTGATTATTTTTGCGTATATTGAATAATGCCTGTTATTGTTTTATTTTTTATTGATGGATTTACCGAAGTTTCTGGGTTATATTGAATTTTTACAGTTAGTGTGGTTTGTTGACCCGCTTCTAACACATCTGCAATCTCTGTTGTTGTATATTTAATATCGTCTGATCCACCATCTTCTTCTTTAAACACTATTTCCTCTAGAACTGCATCAATTGTTCCAGAGTTTTCAATTGTTATTAAATAGGTTATTGAATCTCCAGGTTTTACTAACTTAGCATCAAATGTTGCTTTTGTATCAGTATATTTAGGTTGTCCAGCATTACAACCCTTAGAAATATCTTGAACATCTATATTTATAATTCTTATATTCCATTCCCCTATAATTTCAGCTGTACCAGTTATGGTTAATTGTGTTGCAAATGCTGAATATCCTACTGCCATAGCTAATATTATAATTAATAAGGATCCTATTATAATGCTTCTAGTATTTTTCATCTTTTTGGCACCTCCCTTAACCTAAATACAATAATTTTTATTTTGATGTTTCCACCTCTATATTATATGAACAAGCTATAATAACTGTTATAGCTTGTTAAAATTTGTTTTTATTTTGTCACTTTTTACTATTATTTCTTATATACTATAATAAGCATTTTTCACATATATTTGGAGGTACGTAAGAAATGGAGAAGATACTTTTAAGTTCTTTACCAATGAATACATCTGGTAAAGTTATAAATTTAAATTGTAATGGTAATATAAAAAGAAGATTACTAGATTTGGGAATTGTAAAAGGTACAAAAATTACTCCTATTCTAAAAAGCCCTTCTGGTGACCCTACTGCTTTTTTTATACGCGGTAGTACAATTGCACTTAGAAGAGAAGATGCTGATTTAATAGAAGTAAAATAAATTAAAAATCATTTGTTTTTTTTGGACAAATGATTTGTTTTTTTTTCTTTATGTGTTATAATCAATTTACCATATTAAAGAGGAGATTGTACATATGATAAAAGAAACTTATGATTTTTATAGTCCGTTTAATTTTAAACTACGTAACTTAGACCCAAAAATTCAGTATCAATTAGATTTACTGGCATCTCATGATTTATCAACAAGACAACATTCAGAAAATGTAGCAAATTTGGTTTATCGTCTTTGTGAATATTTAGGTTGTAATTCAAACTTTATGATTTACTGCACCATTTGTGCTTATTTACATGATATTGGAAAATTATTTATTCCTCTTGAAATATTAGCAAAGCCTGCTGCTTTAACAGAAGAAGAGTTCCAAATTATGAAAAAACATACTACACTTGGATATGAGTTATGTTATAAGGATTTAAAATTGCGTCCTTATGCTCTAGGTGCTTTATACCATCATGAAGCTTTAAATGGCTCTGGATATCCAAATGGTTTAACAAAAAAGGATATTCCTTATATGGCTCAAATTCTTAGGGTTGCTGATGAATATGATGCTTTAGTTAGTAAAAGACACTACAAAACTCACATTAGTATTTCGGAAACTTTAAAAATTTTAATACAAGATGCTCAACCTGAAAAATATAAAAAAACAATTGCTTTAGAGCAACTTTCAAAAGATTCAAGAGTTGGAAAAATAAATCCAAAAATTTTAAAAGTTTTATTTAAAGTAGTTATAGATGATACTGTATATGAAATTGATTGTGTTAAAGAATACATTTCTCATCTTTTAGATGAAGTAGAAAGATTGAAATTAATAGATAACTTCCATAAAAAAATGCTTAACGCAAAAGCACCTAGAAAACAGCAATATTATTTAAATGGTATGAAAGCCTTATTTAAAAAAGATGAAGATGAAAAAAATTATTACAATATTTTAACTGAATATTCTAAGATAATTGATAATAAGAAATTTATGATTTCAAAACTTCATGATGAAATAAAAATTATAAAGAAACTCAAAGTTTAGTTTTTTATTAACTTAAAAATAGATATTCTTCTATTTTTAAGTTTTTTTTCACATTTTTTTATCTTTCCCATATACTAATATTAAAACAATTAGGATGGTGATTTTATGGGACTTACTGCTAGTTCTTGTGGTATGAATTTGCTAGAAGATGAACTTTTAGAAGTTCAAAAAAATTGTGATTATACCATTGCAATTGCTCGGGAACCCCAATGTTGGAAAAAGTACTATTTTTAATGCTTTAACTGGGTTGCATCAACACACTGGAAACTGGCCTGGAAAAACGGTTAGTAATGCTGCTCGGTACTTGTGTTCATAATGATAAAACTCTTTTACTAGTAGATATTCCTGGTACATATTCTTTAATGTCAAATTCTCAAGAAGAAGAAATTGCACGAGATTATATATGTTTTGGTAATCCTAGCGCTACTGTAATTATTTTAGATGCAACGTGTATGGAAAAGAATTTAAATCTTGTTTTTCAAACTTTAGAAATAACGGATAAAGTTGTTGTTTGTGTTAATTTGCTTGATGAAGCAAAGAAAAAAGGAATTGATATAGATTTAGAAGCATTATCTAGTTTTTTAGGTGTTCCTGTTGTTGGAACAATTGCAAGAAAACCTAAAACTTTGAAAAAATTATTAGATACTATTTGTAAAGTTGCTACATCAGAAATTATATGTACTCCAAAAAAGATAAAGTATCTTCCAATTATTGAGGATTGTGTTTTAATGTTAAGTGCAGAAATTCAAAAAGTACTTCCTGCTACTTCATCATATCTTACAAGATGGATTTGTTTAAAATTAATTGATGGTGATGCTTCTATTTTAGAGTCTATCGAAAAAGCTTTAAATATTGACCTTTCAGCTTCTAGCATTTCTCAAAAATTAGAAGAAGTAAAAAAACTACTTTCTAAAAATGATATTAATAATCATAATTTAAGAGATAAAATGGTTTCTAGCATTGTTCTTCATGCAGAAGATATTTGTAATGATGTAGTACATTATAAGCGTGCGACTTACCCCGCTCGTGATAGAAAAATTGATAAAATACTAACCTCTAAAACCTTTGGAATTCCTATTATGATTTTATTTTTAGGAATAATTTTCTGGATAACAATTACTGGAGCAAACTACCCTTCTAGTTTATTATCCGAGTTTTTTGGCTTTATCCAAGAAAAATTAGTATTGCTTTTTGATTACTTGCATATACCAGCTTTTATAAAAGGTGTATTAATTGACGGAATGTATCAAACTCTTACATGGGTAGTTAGTGTAATGCTTCCACCAATGGCAATTTTCTTTCCTCTTTTTACAATATTAGAGGATTTGGGATATCTTCCAAGAATTGCTTTTAATTTGGATAATTATTTCAAAAAAGCATGCACTACCGGAAAACAAGCATTAACTATGTGCATGGGATTTGGTTGTAATGCTGCACGGTGTTGTTGGATGTAGAATTATCGATTCACCAAGGGAACGATTAATTGCTATTTTAACCAATTCTTTTGTTCCTTGTAACCGGTAGATTTCCTTTTTTAATTACCATTGCTAGTATTTTTATTGGTAGTATTTTTACAGGATTTAAGGCTTCTTTATTATCTACTATTAGCGTACTTTTGGTTATTTTACTCGGAATTTATTTAACTTTAGTGGTTTCTAAAATTTTATCTAAAACTATTTTAAAAGGAATTCCTTCTTCTTTTATTTTGGAACTTCCTCCTTATAGAAAACCACAAATTGGTAAAGTAATTGTTCGTTCATTGTTTGATAGAACATTATACGTCCTTGGAAGAGCAATTAGTGTTGCAGCCCCTGTTGGAATTGTTATTTGGATTTTTGCTAATGTTCAAATTGGTAATGCAAGTATTTTAACTCATATTGCTTTGTTTTTAGATCCTTTTGCAAAACTAATGGGTTTAGATGGATATATTTTAACTGCTTTCATACTTGGGCTTCCTGCAAATGAAATTGTTCTTCCTATTATTTTAATGAGTTACATGGCAAAAGGAAGTTTAGTAAATCTTGAAGATACGTATATGATTGGAAACATTTTAATAGAAAATGGTTGGACTATTTTAACTGCTATTAATGTTATGATTTTTACTTTATTACATTTTCCATGTAGTACTACTTTGTTGACCATAAAGAAGGAAACTGGTAGTTGGAAATGGGTATTTATTTCATTTTTGCTTCCTACTGTTTGTGGCATTGTTATTTGTATGGCTACTACTTTGGTTTATAATATATTAATATAGTAAGATGAAAAACTTGCTAAGACTAATAGCAACCAATAATTAGTCGTAGAATAGGTCTCGCAGCCTATTCTATTTTTTTACAAAAAAAGTATGTGTACTCGCAGATACACATACGACATCAACTTGTTCACTGTGATTATAACAAGCTCATTTATTTTGTGATTTAATATTAATATATTATTTTACATTTGTCAAACAGAATTTCAAGTTTCCAGTTATATTTTTACTGTAATATCACTACCTAGAGTTTGCTTTTTAATTCTTCTTTTTCTTCTTTACTAATAAAAGCTGCTTCTATTGCATTTAAGTTAAATTCTAAAAAATCATTTTCATTATAACCAAAGCATTCACTTAAAAGCTGATATTCTTTATTTAAGTTAGTGTCAGATACTGTTCTATTATCTGTATTAATTGTTACTTTAATTCCTAATCTTCTTAATTTATCAATAGGATTTTCTTTAATTGTTTTATATAAATGTGTATTAATATTACTTGTAGGACAAATTTCTAAAGTAATATTTTTTTCTTTTAGCTCCTTAATTACTTCGCTATCTTCTATACTTCTAACTCCGTGACCAATTCTTTTTGTTCCAAATTCGATTGCCTTCATTACACTTGTTGCTCCGTCCGCTTCTCCTGCATGAATTGTATACGGAATTTGTTTTTTTCTTATAATTTTAAATAACTCTTCAAAATCACTTGTTTTAAAGTTGGCTTCATCACCCGCTAAATCAATACCCACTACATGATTTCCTAAATATTTTTGTGTTAGATTTATAATTTCTAAATTTTTTTCAAAAGAAAAATTACGCATCATACAAAAAATTAGGTTGATTTTTACATTTTTAACTTTTTCAAATCCTTTTATAATAGCCAATATAACATTATCAACTGGTATCTTTTCTATGTGAAATAACGGGCAAAACCTTACTTCTGCATATATTACTTCATCTTCTTGTAGTTCTTTTCCTAATAAATAAGCAAATGTTTCAATTGCTTCTTCATCTTGTAATAACTTAATTGGTAAGGTAAATTTTTCTAAATATTCTTTTAAATTTTTAGAATTAGTACTACACATTTCTTTTTTGCAATCTCTTCCTAGTAACTTTTTAGCATATTCTAAATTTAAAGATCCATCCAAATGTAAATGTAATTCTACTTTTTTCATATTACCTCCAAGGACTGATTTTTCTATTCTTCCTCTTATGCTTTTTATTAAATTTCATCTTCTATTTTACCCTAATTTTGCATTAGTATTTGTTGATTTTTTATTAAATCGTAGCTTACTAATTCATTACTTTCCAAATTTTCTTTATACATATCAATTCCTGTTATTTGGCTATTTTCATAGGTTTTATAATAATATATTCCTTTATCCATATTGCAACATGAACTATAAATGGTTATTTCGTATTTGTCTTCTCCCATATGTACACATCCTCTTTGTTGATATACTGATTCTAAAATATGAAAGAATTGACTGATGCTTGAAGATTCTGAATCTCCAGATATTGAATTCATTTTAGTAAATGTTGCCTTTACAAATCTTGAAGCAGATGATAAATCACCTGGTAATCCCATTGCTCCCATTCCTCTACTATATGTTTCTAAATTTAATTTTTTTGAAAAGTTATTTATTGGTTGTTCTGTTGATAATGACATATAGTTGTTTAAATTAAACATATGTATATCAAATGTAGGATTGTTTGTAAGTACTCCTACTGGATTATCGTATATTTTAAGCCCCTCTTTTACGCTTTCAACTGTTATTGATTCTTCTTTATCTGAAATTATCCAATGTAGTGGAGATGCTGGTAGCTCATTACTAAAATTAATTTGTGCAATATTTGTATTTTGTAATAGTTTTTTTACTTCTTCTATATTTTTACATTGTGATAACACCCAAGGAATAAACTCAAAAGGTGCAATGTTATCTTTATTTTCTTTTTCTTCTTTATAATTTGCATTTCCTGGAAAATTTAATCCTGCCATTGCTAATCCCTTTTCATTAATTGCATCATAATAAAGTGGATAGTTATTTGCTACATATGCCATTCCTATAATTGCATAATGTTTATTTATATCTCCTACTTTTCTAAATTTAAATTCATAATTTCTAGGTGTTATTGTAACTGTTTCTTTATATGAATATTCTAAATCTAAGTTTCTTCCGAAATAATGATTATTAGTATTATAAGTTACTGCTGTACACATATTCAATTACCTTCTTTCTCATTTATTTTCATTTTGCAAATAAAAATACTTGCCTTTATGTTTTTAATCATAACATAACAGCAAGTATTTATCAAGATTTACTTTATTTTGTATAAACTAATTCTTGTTTTTTGCTAACTTTTTCTTTTTCAGCATTATTTTTGAAAATTGCTTTAAATATTGTTCTAACTAATGGTTGAATAAAGAATAATTGTGAAAGTAATGCAAATGGGAAATTTAGCACTACTTTTTGTAGCCAGTATGGAATAAAGTTAATAATAAAATCATTTAATGGAGCTCCATTCATTCCCACTGCTATAATTCCATTATATATAATTGTTGCTAAAAAACTCATTAATGGACACATAATACAAACTGTCGCACATATTATAGCTGTTTCAACTATCATATGGTCATTCTTTTTTGGGTCAATTGCTTTTAGTGCTAATTTTACAGATAAAGGACTTCCAATAAATATTTCACATAGATATGCTAATACGAATTCTATTGGAATAAAAATCCATGAATTCTTTATAACTTCTACATTAAAGCCTCCTGCTTCATATGATGAACAATAAAATACAAAGCATGGCACTGTAATAATTACAGTAATTAGTGCAAACATTAACTTTTGAAATTTTGTCTGTGGCATATTTTTCTCCTTTCTTTTGACATAAAAAAAACAACACATGCCTCTACATTACAATTGTTTTAGTACCGTAATCAGATTTACGAGCATTTAGCTCCACATGTGTCGTTTTCTATTTTATTTATTAAATAGAATATATCACTTCTTTACTTCAAAAGTCAAGTAATATTTATAATTATAATCACTTTTTTACCTTATACTATAAATAATATTGTTATATAAATTATATAAATTACTAAGTAAACTGCACCATTAAATCTGCTCATTTCGTTTTTTGGTGGTATTACTGGAAACAGTGATAATATTATGGTTGATATTATTAATATTGCAAGTTGCAAATTGTATGTTACATTATAGTTTAGTGGTGAAATTAATGCCGATACTCCTATTATTAATAGAATGTTAAATATGTTAGATCCTATAATGTTTCCTATTGCTATGTCACTATTACCTTTTATTGCTGCCGTTACGCTTGTTACTAACTCTGGTAAACTTGTCCCTATTGCAAGTATTGTTAAACCAATTACTTTTTCACTTACATTAAACATTCTTGCAATATTGGTTGCGTTATTTACTGTTAAATCTCCACCTATTTTTAATCCTATAATCCCTAAAATTATAAACACTATGCTTTTAAGCATTGATATTTCATTATCTGTTTCAATTACTATAAGTGCTCCATCCTTATCGAACTGTTCTCCCTTTTTGCTCATAATAATTGTATAAATTATAAATATGATAAACATTACTATTAATGCAACTGCTTCAGCCTTCGATATTGTCCTCGTTGTGTTACAAAATATAGTAAATATAATTGTTATTGCTAAACACATTGGTATTTCTATTAGCCTTGTTTCTCTTTGAAATTTTACTGGTTTTATTATTGTAGATAGTCCAAGTATCATTAATAAATTACATAAATTACTTCCTATAATGTTTCCTATTGCCATATCTGATGATCCATTTAAACTTGATGTAGAACTTACGAATAATTCTGGCATTGAAGTTCCTATTGATACTATTGTTAATCCAATTATAATTTCTGGAATATGAAATCTTTTTGCAACAGCACTTGCTCCATCTACTAAAACATCTGCCCCTTTTATAAGCAATATAAATCCAATGATGATTAAAAATATAGATAAGAACATTTTATTCCTCCTTTTAACTTGCATATAGTATATATTATATATAATATTATGTATTTTTTCAATAGAATAAAATGTCCTTTTAAGTCGATTTAACCTTGTTTATCTTTATACATATTTATCATATCTTTAAAACTCATTTTAGTTCCATAATTTAGTATTGCACTTGAATAAATTTTAATAGCAACTTTTGCAATAACAAATATTGTAACAATCAATATTGCAATAGATATAATAACATCAGAACTCGAACTAATTCCCATCATAATTCTAAATGGCATACAAAATGGTGATGAAAATGGAAATAGTGAAGCAAATACGTTTAAGCTACTTGTTGGGTTCATCATTGTAAAATATGATAAGTAAAATCCTATTACAGCAAGAATTGCAACTGGTGTATTTGCTGATTGTATGTCTTCGGGTTTACTTACTGTTGAGCCAGTTAAGGCATATAGTAGTGCAAATGTAAAGTAGCCTAATATAAAATAAATTATCGTTATTATTCCTAAATAAATTGTAATATTTGACATATCAAATACTGCATTTAATAATTCATTATCTAAAAATGCTTTCGCACTAATGTACGCAGTTAGTACAATTATAATCAATTGCATTAATCCTACAAGTCCAATTCCTATTGTTTTACCTAATACAATGCTTCTTGGGCTTGTTGATGTTACTAATGTCTCCATTATTTTAGATGTTTTTTCAGTTGTTATTGAACTAGAAACTTGATATGCACAAAAATATATTGCATAAAATAATACTATTGACATTAACATCATTACTAGTATATTTCCACTTGCTTTTTCTTCTTGTGTTTGTTCTAAGCTAAATTCAAAATTTGGTGTTATTGATTGTAATTGTTCTTGGGTTAATCCTAGTTTTGAAATTTGAATATTAGAATATAATGTATTTATTGCACTAATTATATCTTGTGGCACTTGTTCCATCATATTCATATTTTCTACAATATAACGAACCTTTACATTACTTTCCTGTTTTTCAATAATTATAGCCGTATCAATTTCATCTTCTTCTATTTTCTTCTTTATTTCTTCATAACTATTTTTTTCTATTTCAATTTCATATCCTAAATCTGCACTTTTTAATTGCTCTAAATTTCCTTCAAAAATGTTATTTTCATCTACAATTAAAAGTTTTTCGTCTAAATTATCTCCTTGCACTTTTTTAATAATGTTTGGTACATTAAATCCAATTACAATTAATGCTAAAATAATCAATGTCGAAATAATAAAAGATTTTCTGCTAACCATATCTTTTATTGTAAATTTCATTACTGTTATAATATCTTTCATTCTATTCACCTACCTTTTCTATAAAAATATCATTTAATGTAGGCTTCATAATTTCGAATTTATTTACTTTAATACCATTTTTTATTATTTCATTTAAAAGTTTGTGTGCCTTTTCTTCATCTGTAATTTTAATAGTATATTCATTATCTTTCTCATTTTCGATTTCTAATCCGATTTCACTAATATGTTTATCGATATTTTCACTTACATCTAATTTTAGACGGTTTGCAGGATATGTTTCTTTAATGTCCTTTAAATTTCCTTGCAATACAGTCTTTCCCCTGTTTAATATTAAAATATCACTACAAAATTCTTCTATTGTAGCCATTTGATGTGCTGACATAATCACATACTTATTGTTTTTTACCAAATCTATTATTATATTCTTTAATATTTCGGTATTTACTGGATCTAAACCACTAAAAGGTTCATCTAGAACTACTAACTCAGGATTATGAATAATTGCAGTCATAAATTGAATTTTTTGCTGATTTCCTTTTGAAAGTTTTTCAGCATTCATTTGCAAATATTCTTCAACCTTTAAAGCTTTTGCCCATTTATTTATAGAAACTTCTGCATCCATTTTACTCATACCTTTTAACTCTGCAAAATACATTAATTGATCATATATCTTTGTTTTTGGATATACTCCTCGTTCCTCTGGTAAATAACCAAAATTCACACTTTTTCTATCAACTGCTTTTCCATTCCAAGTAATTTCCCCTTCATCTTTTTTAATAATACCTAATATCATTCTTATTGTTGTAGTTTTTCCTGCTCCATTTGTTCCAAGTAAACCATATACGCTAGGTTTATCTAATACAAGAGAAATATTATCTACAGCAATTTTACCAATAAATGTTTTAGATACATTTTTTAACACTAACCCCATAATCTAACCCCTTTTATTTTAATTTTTCAACTTCAATGCTATCACAGGTAGTATTAATAATCAATAATTTTTCATTTTAATTTTATATTTCTATATACAAGTTACCATATTCATTTGCCATAAAAAAATACATCCCTAAAATAAGAGATGTATTTTCTTCTATGCTATAACATTGTTTTGTAAAACCATTTCTTTAATAATTTCCGCTGTTTTTTCTACTCCAAATGTATCAACATTTATGCTAAAATCGTAGTTTGATAAATCTTTCCAATGTCCCCCGGTATAATAGTTATAGTGTTTTTCCCTTGCTTTATTTATTCTATTAATTTCTTTTAAAGCATTTTTTTCATCTTTTCCATAATATTTAACTGCTCTTTGTACTTTCTTTTCATTACTACTGCATAAAAAGATTTTATATACATTGTCTTGGTCTTTTAATACATAATCTGCACATCTTCCTATAATTATGCATGAACCTTTTTTTGCTATTTCTTTAATTGCTTTTGTTTCAGCAATGAATAGGTTGTCATCGTTTGTTAGATTATTGTAGTATTGTGTATTGAAATTTGCAAGTAGTTTGCCTGTTACTATTTGTTCGTTTTCTTCAATATATGATGCAGACATACCACTTTCATTTGCTACCATTGTTATTAAGTCTTTATCATATAGTTTCCAACCTAATTTTTCAGCTAATAATTTTCCAACATATCTACCACCAGAACCATATTCTCTATTAATTGTTATAATGATATTTTCTTTTGTATCTATATTTTCTTGTTCAATATTTTCTTCTATATGTTCACTTTCTTTAACTGTTCCTAAATGTTTCATTTCTATTATTAATAGTATAACTGCAACCATAAATGCAAGTCCGTCAGCAACTGGTCCTGCATATAGTACTCCCATTACTCCAAAGTATTTTGATAAAATAATGGCTGATGGTATAAAAAATAGAATTTGTCTTGATAGCGTTATAAATGCTGATTTTGTTGGTTTTCCAACTGCTTGGAAAAATATACCTGCTGATATTTGAATTCCATTGCATAATGTTAACATTAAAAATATACGGAATGATAGGCAAGCAAATTCATTATATAATTCATTTCCAGAGCCAAATAACCCTATTAAAGTTTCTGGTATTGTTTGAAATAATACAAATGATACTGCTGACACTATTGTGCAAATTGCTAACACTGTTTTTAGTGTTTGTTTTACCCTATCATATTTTCTTGCTCCATAGTTATATCCTACAATTGGCTGACTTCCTGCTGAAATTCCTATTATGATACTTGTTAATATCATATTAATTTTCATAACAATTCCATGAACTGTTATTGGAATTTCTGCACCATATTTACTGTTTACTCCATATTTATTATAAAGTGTATTTTCTACAGTAATAACAATTACAATTGCTATTTGTGTAATAAATGAAGATATACCAAGCATAGATACATTTTTCATTACTTTAGGAGACACTTTGAAACTATTTCTTGTTATCTCAATTGATTTGAATTTTCTTAAATAAATTATATTAATTGTGAAGTTAACAATTTGGCTAATAATAGTTGCAATTGCTGCTCCTTTTACTCCCATATTTAATGCAAAAATTGCAACTGGGTCTAATATAATATTTAAAATAGCTCCTGCAATCATAGATAACATAGCATATTTGGGAGAACCATCTGCCCTAATAATTGAATTTAAAGTTGTTCCTACCATCATAAATGGAATTCCTATTGCGATTACATACCCATACTCTAATGCATAATCTATTAGAGCCTCTGTTCCACCAAATATTGGAACTAATTTTGGTAGAAAAATTAATATAATTGCACATAAAATTATTGCAACAACAGTTGAAATTATAATAGCATTACATACTCCATTTTCTGCTTCCTTTTTCTTTTTCTCCCCTAATTTCAAACTTAAAAAAGCAGATGCACCATCACCAAACATTAGTGCAAAAGACATACATAAAACACTTATGGGGAAAATAACATTTGTTGCTCCATTTCCTAAATAACCTACTCCCCAACCAATAAAAATTTGATCCACAATATTATATAAAGCATTTACCACTAGTGATATAATACATGGAATGGAAAAAGCACGTAATAATTTTCCTATTTTTTCATTTCCTAAATCTAATTGTTTCATTTTCCTTCTTCCCTTCTATGTTTATTTTAGACGAATAAAAACAACACATTAATGTGTTGCTTAAACATTTATTGACAAATGTTGATTTATATCGCGCAATTTGTATTATATTATACTTTATTTTTATTGTCAAGCTTGATTTTTTTGCTATATAACTTAAAAACACAAGTTTTGTTTTTATTTTTCTTGACTTTTTCATTCAATTATCATAATATAAATTTATAATTTTTTAAAGGAGGATTCTTATGGAATTAAAAGGTTCAAAAACAGAAGCAAATTTAAAAGCAGCATTTTCTGGTGAGTCAGAAGCAAGAAATAAATATACCTATTATGCAAGTGTTGCAAAAAAAGAAGGATATGAGCAAATAGCAGCAATTTTTTTAGAAACTGCTGAAAATGAAAAGGAACATGCAAAAATTCATTATAAATATTTAAGTGGTATAGGAGATACTAAAGCAAATCTTGCAGATGCTGCTGCTGGTGAAAATTATGAATGGACAGATATGTATGCAAAATTTGCAAAAGAAGCTGAAGAAGAAGGTTTTATGGATATTGCTAACCGTTTTCGTCAAATTGGTGAAGTAGAAAAACACCATGAAGAAAGATTTCGTAAATTATTAAAAAATATTGAGGATGGAGAAGTATTTAAAAAAGGAAGTATTGTTATATGGAAATGTCGTAACTGTGGTCATATCCACGTTGGTCTTGAAGCTCCGGAAGTTTGCCCAGTATGCGCTCATCCAAGATCTTATTTTGAAATTCAAGCTGAAAATTATTAAAATTATAAGCAGACTCCGTGGTCTGCTTATTTATTTTATTCAATAATATTTGCAATTAAATCATAATCTTTTTCACCGTGTTATTTTGCATTTTATAAATTTTCCAATCAATTCACTATTCTTATTGGTATTTTCTGCAAATACAACTCCATCTATATCTAATACATCCATATAGCTTCTTCCTATATAATATTTCTTATCAAATGATATATCTTCTATTAATACTTCATATGTATTTCCTATTTTTCTTTTTAAATTATTTCTTGAAATTTCTTGTTGTAATTTCATAATTTTATTATATCTACTCTTTTTTGTTTGATGATGTATTTGCTCTTTTAATTTTGATGCTGGGGTTCCATCTTCTTTTGAATATGAAAATGCTCCTAGTTTATCAAATTTCTCTTGTTTTATGAAATTATATAATTCTTCAAAATCTTCCTTAGTTTCTCCTGGAAAACCTACCATAACGGTACTTCTTATTATTACATCTGGTATTTCGGTTCTAATTTTATTTAATACTTTTTTTATACTTTCAGCATTACTTTTTCTATTCATTTTCTTTAAAACTGGATTTGCAATATGTTGTATTGGTATATCAAAATAATGGCAAATTTTAGAACTTTCCTTTACTACTTGTATTAATTCATCAGTTATAGTTTCTGGATAAGAATACAAAAAGCGAATCCATTTAATTTTTTTAATTTTTTCTAATTGTTTTAAAAGTTTTGCAAGTTGTGGTTCTTTATATAAATCTATTCCATATTTCGTTGTATCTTGTGCTATTACTATTAATTCTTCTATTCCACTATTTGCTAATTCTTCTGCTTCTTTTATGATATCCTCTATTTTTCTACTAATATATGGCCCTCTAATCATAGGTATGGCGCAATATGTACAATTATTACTACAACCTTCTGCAATTTTTAGATAAGCTGTTTTATTTCCTGTTGTTAATATACGGTTATGATAATCTAGATAATCAGTTTCTTCTTTAATGTCTAATATACTTTCAATTTCTTTCCAAAACTCTTCATAGTCGTTACAAGATATCCATAAATCTACTTCTGGTATTGATTTTTTTAATTCTTCTTTATATCTTTTAACTAAACATCCAGTAGCTATAATGTACTTGCATTTTTTCTTTTTATATTCACACATTTCTAATATTGTATTAATTGCTTCTTCCTTTGCACTTTCTATAAAACCACAAGTATTTATTAAAATGATATCTGCTTTTTGTGGATTATTTACAATGTCAAAATGATGTTTTTTGAATAATCCAATCATCATCTCTGTATCTACTAAATTTTTACTACATCCAAGTGATATAAATCCTATTTTCATACTTTTCCTCTTTCTTTATTACTTTTAACAAATATTTTAGCATATTTTGTCCCTTTTTTCTAGACTATTTTTATATATTTAGTATATAATATCTATATTAATAATTTATAATTTTAAATTTTAGGAGGTTTTTATGACACCACATATTGAAGCAAAAAAAGGAGAAATTGCAAAAACTGTACTAATGCCAGGTGATCCACTTCGCGCAAAGTTAATTGCAGATACGTATTTAGATGATGTAAAATTGGTAAATTCTATTCGTAATATTTATGCTTATACTGGAACTTATAAAGGAAAAGAATTAACTGTGATGGCATCACGGAATGGGAATTCCTAGTATGGGAATTTATTCTTATGAGTTATTTCATTTCTATGAAGTTGATAATATTATACGTCTTGGTTCTTGTGGAGGATTTACTAAAGATTTAAAAATGTTTGGTTTAGTTTTAGTTGATAACACTTATACAGAAAGTAATTATGCATTAAGTATGAATAACGAGAATTGTCATTATATTTCATCAAGTAATATTTTAAATAAGAAAATAGAAGAAACTGCAAAAAAAATATCTATTCCAATAGTAAAAGCAAATACTCTATGTGGAGAAGTATTCGAACGTTATTCAACAAATATGAATGAAATGCTTAATAGAATTCCAAAAGAATATAATATTGCTGGCTCAGAAATGGAAGCATTTTCTTTGTTTTATAATGCTCGCTTACTTAAAAAAAATGCAAGTTGTATACTTACTGTTGTTGATTCTTATTACTATAATGAAAATGCAACTGCAAAACAAAGACAAGATTCTTTAACACAAATGATTAAACTTGGTTTAGAAAGCACCTTATAAATTAACAAAAAATATCAAAACTATTGATTTTTTTCTTCTTTTTTTGTATATTATTACTTAGATTTTATAAAAAAAGGAGAATTTTATATGGAAGAAATTAGTGCACTTATTTTTGGACATAAAAATCCTGATACGGATTCAATTTGTTCAAGTTTAGTTCAAGAAAAATATGATCACAACAATGGATGGAATACAAAAGCTGTACGTTTAGGAAAAATTAATAAAGAAACTCGGGTTTGTTTTAGATTATTTAGGAATTGAAGCTCCCGAATTAATTGATAAAGTTGAAGACGGTCAAGATGTTATTTTAGTTGATCATAATGAATTTACTCAAAGTGTAAATAACATTGAAAATGCCCATATTCAATATGTTATCGATCACCATAGAATTGCAAATTTTGAAACTAAAGATCCTTTATATTATTTAGCAAAACCTTATGGATGCACTGCTACTATTCTTTTTGAAGAATTTAAAAATGCTAATATGGAAATTGAAAAAAAGGAAGCCATTTTAATGCTTTCTGCTATCATTTCAGATACTTTACTTTTTAAATCACCAACTTGTACTGCTAAAGATAAAATCGCTTGCGAAGAACTTGCAAAAATTGCAAATATTGATATTGATTCATATGGTTTGGATATGTTAAAAGCAGGAACTGATTTAAGTGATTTTACTCCCGAAGAAATGATTAACATAGATTCCAAAGAATTTGCAAATGGCGATATAAAATTTCAAGTTGCTCAAGTAAATACTGCTTGCATTGAAGATGTTTTACAAAATAAAGTTGAAATTGAAAAAGCAATGAAAGATTTTATTCAAAAAAATGGCTCTAAATTTTTTGTATTTTTAATTACAGATATAGTAAATAGCAATTCCCAAGCAATTATATTAGGAGATTGTACTGCCTTTGAAAAAGCATTTAATACAAAAGTTACAGATAATATGGCTTTCTTAGAAGGCGTAGTTTCTAGAAAAAAACAAGTTGCTCCAGCTATTTTAAATAACTTATAAATATAACTTAGAAAAGGCTTTAATATAAACAGAGCCTTTTCTTTTTTATACTAAAGGAATTTTGTGTCGTTTAGTTTCTAAAAGGCTTATGCGTTTTTCGTGATCTACAATATATTTTTTATTTTCTACAGTGGCTATATCTAATACTTTTATTCTAGATTTACTAATTTTATATTCTTTATCAATAACATTCATTATTGTTTCACATGTTTCTTTTGTAAACTCAGCTATTTCTCTAACCTCTGCTATCTCCTCTTTTAGTTCTGCTCGAACTTCTGCTATTTCTGCTTTTAGTTCTGCTCGAACTTCTGCTATTTCTGCTTTTAGTTCTGCTCGAACTTCCGCTATTTCTGCTTTTAGTTCTGCTCGAACTTCCGCTATTTCCGCTTTTAGCTCTGTTCGAACTTCTTCTATTTTTTCTCCCAATTCTTCTCGAACTTTTGCTATCTCTGTTTTAAATTCTTTTCTTAGGTTTTCTTCTACTCTATCTATTTTCTCTGATAATTTTACTTGTCCAATAGATAAATCTGCTATCTGTCCTTCTATTTTTGCTTCCATATTAGTCATATTTTCTTGTAACGTATTTATTTGCGATGACATTGCAGTAATTTGTTCTAGTATCATTTGTGCAATATTTTCTTCCATTGTTCTCACCTCTTTATTTTATTAATTGGATTTCTTTAAAGAATTATAATAAAAATGACAAAAATATTTTTGACATTCTTATTGTAATACATTTATTTTTATATTGCAAGCTTTTTCGTTCGACACATTTCGACATTCTGGCATTTTTCGTTGATTTCTTCATATTTTTTCGACTTAATTTTTTATATATTTTTTAACAAATTTTGTAATTCTTCTTTGCTAAATTGATAAGTTTTATTGCAAAAATGACATACTGTTTCAATACTCCCTTGCGTTTTAATAATATCATTTATTTCTTCTTTCCCCAATGAAATTAATCCCTTTTCAATTTTTTCTTTACTACAATCACATTCATACATAGGCACTATGTCTTCTTCAATAATTCGTACTTTTTCATCACCTGTAATGTCCTTAGCTATTTCTAATAAAGTCATATTTTCATCTAACATCTGACTAATTGGTTTTGCTTCTTTTATTCTATTTTCCAAAATGAATAAATCATCTTCTGTTGCATCTGGCATAGGCGTAATAACATATCCTCCACTAGATTTTACTCCATCTTTATTTACCAATACACCTAAGGCAACTGCTGTATTTGTTTGTTCTGATGATGCAAAATAATTTGCAAAATCTTCTGCAATTTCTCCTGTAACAAGAGGCACCATTCCTATATATGGCTCTTTTAATCCTATATCTTTAATAATGTTTAAGTATCCTTCTTTTCCAAGAGCCCCACCTACATTTAGTTTTCCATTTTTTAATGGTAGGTCTACTTGTGCATTTTCAACATATCCCTTTAATTTTGGATTATTGTTTGCAACAACTACCATTCCACCTAATAATCCATTTCCTTTTATTTGAATTGTTAATTTATCCTCTTTATTTTTCATATTTACTGCCATAATGGATGCAATTGTTAAGGTTCTTCCAAAGGCTGCTGTTGCAACAGGGCTTAAATCGTGTAGTTTTCTTGCTTTTTCTACTAAATTAGTAGTACTTGCACATATCATGCTTACTCTTCCATTGTATGCTAAAAACTTTATTATCTTATCGTTATTTTCCACCATCATTTCCCCTCTCATTTTTGACCTTAGAATTATATCACAATTATGAAAAAAAATAAAGAAAAATTTAGGGTAAGAAAATCACCCTAAACTAACTAAATTTCTTCAAACATATCTTTTCCCACACCACATAATGGACACACCCATGTATCTGGTAAATCTTCAAAAGAAGTTCCTGGTGCTATTCCATTATCTGGATCTCCTATTTCTGGATTGTACTCATATCCACATGCTAAACACTTATACATTTCATTACCTCCTCTTAATTTAAATATATTTTTATATCCTATTGCTATTACTGCAATTACAATTAAAGCAAAGGATAATGCTTTCCATATTCCACTTTCTAAAAGTACAATTGCAAACATTCCAAATGTTGCACTAATTCCATATAAAATTAAAACTGCTTCTTTTTGAGTAAAACCTCTTTTTAACATTTTATGATGTAAATGTCCTTTATCTGGCATAACTACTGCTTTTATAGATTTTGTTTTTGCAAATCTTCTTACAATTGCAAATAATGTATCAAATACTGGAAGAGCAAGTACAATTAGTGGTGCTACAATAACAATTGCCGTATATGTTTTTGCTACTCCTAATATTGATATAACTGCAAGAGAATATCCTAAAAAGTTTGAACCAGTATCGCCAATAAAAGTTTTTGCAGGATTAAAATTAAATGGTAAAAATCCTGTTAATGCTCCTGCAAGAGCTGTAATCATAATAATTGCAATTAGTGGTGAATCATTTAGTGAAAATATAATTATTAATGATAAGCAGGATATTAGCGATATTCCAGAGGATAGTCCATCTAAACCATCTATTAAATTAATTGCATTAGTAATTCCCACAATCCATCCAATAGTTAATACAACTGAAAATATTTCATTTAATTGAGTTAAATCACCATTTTCTGTTAAGAATGGGATATTTATATGTTGAATAATTATTCCACTTTTTACAATTATACTTGCTGCAATAACTTGACCTAATAATTTTACAAGCGCTGGTATTCCTTTTACATCATCTACGAAACATGTAATTATAATAATTACCGCTCCTAAAAAATATCCTATTAGTTTCATATAGTATTGATCTTCAATTAAATTGATTGAACCCTCTATTTCCATAATTGTAAGTAAGTATATAATTGATACTAAAAAACCTGCAATTACTGCAAGTCCACCTAAACGTGGCATTGGTTTTTTATTTATTCTTCTTTCGTCCTTTGGTAAATCAATCGCTCCTAATTTTTTGGCAATTTTAATTGTGTATGGTGTAACTACAAATGCTGTAATAAATGCTAACAAAAACGCAATTGCGATATCTCCCCACATAATGCCCTCCTAATTTTCTTTTTTCATAAATCAATATATCATAATAATATGTATATTACAATATTTTTTTCATATATATTTAATATCATTTTCATAGGAGGAATTTATATTGAAAAATAAATTTAATATTATTTTATTATCTTTTAAAAACAATGTGCTTCCAGCTTTAATTATTATATTTATTGTATTTTTAGTATTATTCTCAAATGAAAATTTAATAGCTACAAAAAAAGGATTATCTTTATGGTTTAACTCTGTTGTTCCTTCACTTTTACCTTTTTTTATTGCTACTGAATTATTAGGTCATACCCAAATAGTTTATTTTATTGGTAATCTTCTTAATAAATATATGAAACCTATTTTTAATGTACCAGGAATTGGTGCATATGCTTTTGTTATGGGTATTATTAGTGGATATCCAGTAGGTGCAAAAATTGTCACCAAATTTAGACAAGATGGTGTTTGTACTAAACGAGAGGCAGAAAGACTTCTTGCTTTTACAAATAATTCTGGTCCTCTTTTTATTATTGGTACTGTAGGAATTAGTTTGTTTGGAAATACTACTATAGGCTTTTTATTATTTTTAACTCATTTCTTGTCTTGCATTATTGTTGGTTTTATATTTCGTTTTTGGAATGTTAATGATAAAGAAATTATTTCATCTCGTAATATAAAGATGAATAATACAGAAAATTTAACTTTTTCAAATTTAGGAGAAATACTTGCTTCTAGTATTATGAAATCAGTTAATACAGTAGTTATGATTGGAGGGTTTGTGGTTATTTTTTCTGTTATAATTTCAATTTTAAATAATGCTGGAATTTTTAGTTTATGCTCTAGTGTACTTACTCCAATTTTTGCATCTATTAAACTTGATACAAGTTATATTAAACCTCTAATTTCAGGTTTTGTAGAACTTACAAATGGTCTAAGTCAAATTACACTTATTCCTACAAAATCTATTTCTGTAACAATAACTTTGGTAGCATTTTTGTTAGGATTTGGAGGAATTTCCGTTGCATTACAAGTACTTAGTATAACTTCAAAATCTGACATTTCTATAAAGCCATATTTTTTAGGGAAATTTTTGCATGGCATAATTGCGGCAATTTTAACATATACATTTATACACATTTTCCCTGTTTTTGATTTAGATATTACTCCAATATTTTCGCAAAATGTGAATAATGTTTCACTAACAAATTCTTATACAAATCCTTATAGTTTATTAATACTTGCTTTGTTTATATTTTCAACTATATACTTAATTATTAATAGAAAAAGATATAAAGCCTATAAAAATTATCATTAATTAATTGACTGTTGAATACATTATAATAGAGGAGTGATATAATGGATAGAAATATGGATTTTAATGGTTTTGATACTATGAACTTTGACCCAAATATGGCAAATGATAATTTTTATAGAGATCCTATGTTTAATCCTATGATGCAATATGAGCAAGCTTATATGTACTATAGATATATGTCTCAACAAATGGAATATAAGATTAAATGTAAAGAATATGACAAATTATGTGGTAAAGAAAAAGAACGAAGAATTGAGTAGTATTCTTCGTTCTTTTTTCTCTATTTTATAATGTCTAAAATTACATTTGGTTTTTGTACTTTTTCTTTACCTATTTTATAAATTTTATTTAATTCATCTCTTGCATCATTACCTAATTTTTCATCGTTTGCATGAATATATGCAAGTATTTCTCCTTCATTTACTTCATCTGATACTTTTTTTAATATAGTTATACCTACTGTTTCATCTATATTGTCTTCTTTACGCATTCTACCTGCTCCTAGTTTTGCAGATATTTCTCCTACTTTTCTTGCAGGAATTTCTTCTATGTATCCGTCTTTTTCGCATATTACAGGTATTTTAAATTTAGCTTTTTTGAATTTTTCTATATTTTCTATATATGAAATATCTCCTCCCTGATTTTCTACTAATTGTACTAATTTTTTATATGCTTTTCCATTTTTTATATTTTCTTGTATTTTCTTTTTATTTTCTTCTATATCTTCTCCCATTCCTGCTATTTTTATCATATATGCTCCAAGTTCTAGCACTACTTTTTCTACATCTTCTTGCATTTGGCCTTTTAATGCTTTAATTGCTTCTATTACTTCTAAATTGTTTCCTACTGCACTTCCTAGCGGTTCATTCATATTTGTAATAATGCACACTGTTTCTTTTCCTGCAAGTTTTCCAATATCATTCATCACTTTAGCTAGTTCTCTTGCTTCTTCTTTAGTTTGCATAAAGGCACCATTTCCACAAGTTACATCTAATACAATTTTATTTGCTCCTGCTGCAATTTTTTTGCTCATAATGCTAGATGCTATAAGTGGAATGCTGTCTGTACAACTAATGGTATCTCGTAATGCATAAATTTTTTTATCTGCTGGTGCTAAGTTTAGAGTTTGTCCGATTAAACTAATTCCAACTTGTTGTACATTTTTTATAAAATCTTCAATTGCTACATTTGTATGATACCCTGGTATTGACTCTAGTTTGTCAATAGTTCCACCTGTGAAACCTAGGCCTCTTCCAGACATTTTTGCAACTGGTATACCTAATGATGCAATGATTGGCATAAGTATTAATGTTATTTTATCTCCAACCCCTCCTGTACTATGTTTATCTACAACGTTTTTTCCAAATACAGATAAATCTAACATTTCGCCTGAATGTGCCATTGCAAGTGTTAAATTTGTTATTTCTTCTTTATTCATTCCTTGAATATAAATAGCCATAATAAGCGCTGAAGCTTGATAATCTGTTATATTTCCATTTGTATATTCTTTTATAAAGTATTCAATTTCGTCCTTTGATAGTTCTTTATTATCTCTCTTTTTTGCTATAATTTCTAAAATGTTCATTTTACCTCCCAAATTTGTATTTTAAATTTTTCATCTTGTTATACAAAATTCTTCGTGAAACTTCTTCTGTGTATTGGGCATAACCCATATTGCTTTATAGCTTCTATATGTGCTGCTGTTCCATACCCTTTATGTTTACAAAAACCATACATAGGATAAATTTCTTCCCACTCTCTCATAATTCTATCCCTTGTTACTTTTGCTATAATTGATGCTGCTGCAATTGAATATGCCTTTGCATCTCCTTTTACAATAGAATTATATGGTATACCTAAAGTATCTATTTTATTTAAAGCATCTACTAAAATTAAATCTGGCTTTACCGAAAGTTCTTGTAAAGATACGGTTAATCCTTTTTTAGTTGCATTTAATATATTAATTTCATCAATTTCTTTTTCATCGATAATTCCTATACCATAACTTATCGCTTCTTCAGTTATTTTCTCATATAATTCTTCCCTTTTCTTTTCAGATACTTTTTTGGAATCATTTACTCCTTCTATCATAGAGTCTCTTGACATAATAACACTTGCTACTACAACTGGCCCTGCAAGTGGCCCACGTCCTGCTTCATCTATTCCACATATGTAATTATAGTTCGAATTTTTATAGATTTCTTCTTCTATTTTTTTTAAATCTTGTAATCTTATCAGTTCTTTTTCTTTCATTTTCAACCTCTTAATTTATAGTTAATTGTTTCATATCTGATAATTTATAATATGTTTTTCCATCATTTGAAAATCCTTTTACATATATTACTTCTGCTGTTTCGTAGTTAACAAGATATCCATTTTCTATATTAATTTTTTCTAGTCCCATTTCATTTAAATCTGATTTTGAAAGGAGATAAAACTTTTCAGCATCCTCACTCTTAATCGCTCCTGAATCTATTATTTTTTGCATGCTAGATGCATTCATCTTTGTTCCTTTATAACCAGAAGTATCACTTGCATCTTTATTAAAGTTCGCTTGCTCAGCAATTGTCTTTACTTTTACTTGTATTAACATCATATTTGTATTAATTGTTTGTAATTGTGCTTGTCTTATAACATTATCTCCTACATAAACTGTTACTGAAGCTATAATTAACAACACAATTATTGTAATAGTTAAAGCTACAATCGTAATTCCTTTAGAATTTAATTTACCCATTTTCTTCACTCCTAGTTATATATTAAAATTTTTTAATTATTCTTCTTTTATTATATATATTAATAGAATTATTTTCAACAAATTTTATTATAAATTTTAATTTCCATATTTTTTTCACAAATAATTCACATAACTATTGTATTATAATATAGATTTATTTATTATTAATATGGAGGTTTTAAAAATGGAAGATAATAATTCTAATCAAAAAACAACTACTTATACAGTAGTAGGTAATACTTCTAAAAAAGAAAAAAATCAAAATTATGGATTTGGAAGAAGTGTTTTATTACCATTTTGTTCTGGTGTACTAGGAGCAACATTAATTATTGGTACATGTTTTGGTGTTCCAGAAATAAAGGAGAAAATTATAGGAGCAACTATTAGTTCTTCTGGAAGCACTCTTTCACAAAATAATACAAATACTTATTCTGGTACATTAAGAGAAGTTTCTTTATCAAATTATTCTGATACTGGAATTCAAGTTGCCGAAAAAGTTCGTCCATCTATTGTTGGAATTAAAGTTGAATATACTGTAAATTCGATTTTTTCGAATAATGGAACCGCTGAAGCAGAAGGTTCTGGCATTATTATGAGTGAAGATGGTTATATTTTAACTAATAATCATATTGTAAATTCTTCTTCAAATAATTCTTATTATGAAGTATCAAAAGCAAGTAAGGTAACTGTTCATTTGTATAATGATGAAACAGAATATGAAGCAAAAATTATTGGTACAGATGAACAAACAGATTTAGCCGTTATAAAAATAGAAAAAACTGGTTTAACTGCTGCTGAAATTGGTAACTCTGATGATGTAAAAGTAGGCGAATTTTCAATGGCTATTGGAAATCCTTTGGGTATGCAAAGCAGTGTAACAGGTGGTATGATTAGTGCTGTTAATAGAGATGTTACCGATTCTGACGGAAAAACTTTTACTTTAATTCAAACAGATGCTGCTATTAATGCTGGAAATAGTGGTGGTGCTTTAGTAAACGCTGAAGGTAAAGTTATTGGTATTAATACTTTAAAACTTTCTGGAACTGGTATAGAAGGTATGGGATTTGCTATTCCAATTAATTCTACACTTGATATTTATGATCAATTAATTCAATATAACAAAGTAAAAAGACCTTATATTGGAATTACAGGAATTGATTTAGATGAAAAAACAGCTGAATTTAATCATCTTGTTGTAGGTGTATATGTAAAAGCTATTGAAGATTTCTCTAGTGCTGAAAAAGCAGAATTAAAAGTTGGTGATGTTATTATTGAAGCTGATGGTAAAAAAATTACTACAATGGATGAATTAAATGAAATAAAAAATACTCATAAAATTGGTGATGAAATGACTTTAAAAGTAAATCGTAATGGAAATGAAGTTTCTATTACATTAACCCTTTCTGAACAACCATAACATATTCACTTTTTATTCACACAATAGACAAAATTGTTTTGTATTATATGTGTATACAAAGAAAGTATATGATACTTATACTTTCTTCTAAATATAAGATAATATCATATGAGAATTTTCTTATATTTATACATCCCCTTTTATTTTCAAAAAACGGCTATATATAAATAGCCGTTTTTTAATATTTTATTTAATTTCTAAGTTTATTTTTAGAATACAATAACATCCATTTCATCTGTAAAATTAGCATTACCGTATGGATAAATAAGATATAAATAATTATTAGCACCTAATATATAATTTGTTGTGTTCTGTATTTCATAAATATCGCTAGTTAAATCTCTTTTGTATAAATTATATCCTAGTTTTCTTAAATTTTCTGATTGTGTATCTGCTTCTTGTACTTTAGTTAATACCATATTTTTTACAACATCTTCTCGTAATCCTTTAATTTCTAATATCTGATTTAATGAAATTTCTTCATTAGTACTCAAATTATAGTTATATGTTTGTATAATAACTCGTTGTGGATTGTTACCTTCTTTTAATGTAGATTTAATAACCAGTGATAGTATATTTGTATTAATATATCCCATATATTCTACTGTATAGATTGTATTATTATTTGCATTACGAATAATGTTATTTGCTTTATCTACATATGTTTCTTTTATTTTTTGGTTAAACTTTTCTACTGATGTATTTGATATATTAACTTTTGGTATATTCAAATTTAAATCATAACGATTTTCTACAGTGCTTTGTCTTGAAGCCCATGTATAGATTAAATCCTTCGAAGAATCAATTTTCGTTACTCCTGTTGTATTTACATTATACCCTTGATAATCTAGCATATTATTAAATATATTTTTAAAATCTTTGCTTAAAGCCATTAACTCTTCACTATTTTGTGTTGGATTTTCAATTTTTTCTTCCGTATTCCTAAAGAATTGCCAATAAACTCCAAAATTTATTGCAAATATACAAATGATAATAATAATTGCAAATATAATAGTTCTTGCGTTTATTTTCATTTTTACATCAATCCTTCCATTATCAAATTCATTATAACATTAATTTAGCATAAATGTAAATAAATTCTTCGATAAATATTGACTTTTTATGAATTTTGTATTAGAATAATTAAGCATTATTATATAGAATACATAATAAACTTCTCCCCGGTAGTTTATTTTATGTTTAATTTATATAATATATACAAAAAGAGAAAAAAATGAATGGAGGGTATTTATTACCATGAATAATACAACATACAGTATAAAGAAAAATGATATCGAAAGAAAATGGTATATAATTGATGCAGAAGGTAAGCCTTTAGGTAGAGTTGCAACAGAAGCTGCAAAATTATTAAGAGGAAAACATAAACCAACTTTTACACCTAATATTGATGTAGGTGATCATGTAATTATAATTAACTGTGCAAAAGTAGTTTTAACAGGTCACAAATTAGATCAAAAAGTTTATAGACATCATTCTGGATACATAGGTGGCATGAAAGAAACTGTAGCAAGAGATATGATGAACAAAAATCCTGAAAAAGCTTTAATGCTTGCTATTAAAGGAATGCTTCCACACAATAGTTTAGGAAGACAATCTATTACAAAATTAAGATTATACGCTGGAGATGTTCATGAAAACCAAGCTCAAAAACCAGAAAAATGGGAATTCTAAAAAATTAAGGAGGAAATATAAATGCCTAAAGCAAGTAAAGAAAAAATAATGTTCTATGGTACAGGTAGAAGAAAAAGTTCAATTGCAAGAGTTCGTTTAGTAGAAGGAACTGGAGTTATAACAATTAACGGAAAAAGTATTGATGAATACTTTGGACTTGAAACATTAAAAGTTATCGTAAAACAACCATTAACAGTTACAAATACACTTTCTAAATATGATGTTATTTGTAAAGTTATTGGTGGTGGATATACCGGTCAAGCTGGAGCAATCCGTCACGGAATTGCACGTGCTTTAACAGAAGCAAATGCTGAATACAGACCAGAATTAAAAGCAAATGGTTTCTTAACAAGAGATCCTCGTATGAAAGAAAGAAAAAAATACGGTCTTAAAAAAGCAAGAAAAGCACCACAATTCTCTAAGAGATAAAAAAAGGAAAACTTGGAAATACGTTTGTTTCCAAGTTTTTTGTAAAGTATAAAATATTAAATTTATTAGGAGGTATATATGATACGAATTGCTTTTTTTGATACAAAGGAATATGATAGAAAATTATTTGATAAATATAATAAAGATTATGGATATGATATAACTTATTTTGAAACTACTCTAAATACTGAAACTGCTCCACTTACACAAGGCTTTGATGCAGTATGCATTTTTGTACATGATAAGATTAATAAACGTACTTTTGAAATATTAGAAAAAAATGGAGTAAAATTAGTTGCACTTCGTTGTGCTGGTTTTAACAATGTTGATTTAAAGAACAAAGGAAATGTGCGTGTTGTATATGTTCCAGAATATTCTCCATATGCAGTTGCAGAACATGCCTGTGCTTTGCTTTTGAATGTTACAAGAAAGCTATATAAATCTTATCAACGTACAAGAAAATATAACTTTACTTTAGATGGATTATTGGGTTTTGATATTCATGGAAAAACAGTTGGAGTAATTGGTACTGGCAAAATTGGAAAAGTTTTTATACAAATTATGAAGGGATTTGGTACCAATGTTATAGCATATGATGTATATCCAAATGAACAAGCAAGTCGTGAATTGGGCTTTGAATATGTTTCATTAGATGAGTTATATAAAAGATCTGACATTATTTCTTTACACTGCCCTCTAACTCCTGAAACAGAAAATATTATTAACTCAAGTAGTATTAGTAAAATGAAAGATGGCGTTGTTTTAATTAATTGTAGTAGAGGAAAACTAATTGATACAACAAGTCTTATTAAAGAAATGGAAACCGGAAAAATTGGTGGTGTTGGACTAGATGTATACGAAGATGAAGATGAGTTCTTTTTACGTGATATGACTAATTCTTATAAAAGAGACACAAATTTATCTATATTGCTATCTATGCCAAACTTGATTATTACTTCTCACCAAGCATTTTTTACAAGCGAAGCTTTGAATAAAATTGCAAGCGATACTTGTGAAAATATTAAGCAAGTTTTTGATGGAGCCCAGTGTAAGAATGAATTGAAATAGATTGTAGCCCCCTACCAATACATTTAATGGTAGGGGAATATTTACATATAATACTTTTGATATTAATGAATTAATCATTTTAATGTTTACATTCGATTCAAAATTAAATTGCTATTCTAAAATATTTTTTTATTATGTTTTTATCATTATCATTCAATCCATATATTTCAAATATTTTTTCATCTAATTCTTTAATATAAACTTCTTTATTATTATAATCACTAATTATTTTATCAACCAAATTAACTATATCATCAACATAATCTGCTTTATATTTTATTGGTAATGCTTCTAGTGTCTCTATATCTGTTTGTGGCATAGGTCTACCTTTTTCATTCGCTAATATTTCATAATACCATCTAATAACTTTAGAATTGAGAATTGCTAATATATATTTTATATTCCATTCATCATTATTTGGCGCAAATGAATGAACATTATTTAAATGATATAATCCATCTTCATCATATGAAGCAATAATTGTATCTGCTGTTTGTCTAACAAATAATTTAGGATTTTCTATAATATCTTTATCCCATCCACCTGCATTTAATAATGGTGGATCAATATTTATCCAATCACCTTCATATATAACTTTATACTCAATAACTTGTGAGCCAGATGTAATACCTTTTTTGTATGTTGGTTTTTCCTGTGATAATGCTAAAATATTTTTTTGACCTATTTTAGATCTTACACCTGTACGACCAGTATAATTTTTTCCAAGTTTGCATGAATTATTTTCTATTTTATCAATTAAATCTTTAGTAGTTTTATCAAAGAATATTCTAAATCTACTTCTGTCTAATTTTTTTGCATAGCTTTGTGGATAAGCAAACGAATGTGAATCATCAACAAATCCATTCTTTTGTACAACATCAATAAATTTCATTAAATCATCATCATCATGTTTTTGTTTTTGGAATAAATAAATTACCGAATAACCAACACATGCATTAAAAACATCTGAACCTAAAATAGCTATATGCTTTACTTTACATGTTTTTAAAATATATGCACGTATTTTAGAGAAATACATTCCTAATAGGAAACTATCTGGAACTATAAAACTTGATACTCCGCCATCTTTGCATGAATTAATTGCTAATTCCATAAATAAAGCATACATATTGATTTTATATTCTGCTGAATTTGGATAATTATTTCTATAATATTCTTTTTCTTCTTGAGTCATTCTCCTTGAAGTATCTCTACTTCCTGTACCAATATATGGTGGGTTTCCAATAACAATATCAAATCCATCAGTAACTCCAAACATCCAATCCTTATCAAACCAATCTGTTGGTTCATTAGCAAATGGCTTCCATGCAGAAAGTTGATAATATTTTTTGGAAGGCTTTTTTCCAAATAATTGGATACTTTCAAGTAACATATTTTGTTGAATATTCGCAAATTCTAGTTTTAATTCATTTCTTCGAGAACTATCTGCAATAAAATATTCTTCTCTAACATTTTTTAAAGCCCTAATGTTCTCTATATTTTCAAATAAAGTCATTTGTGAAGAATCATCTAATTTTACCAATGAATTAGCTATAATAAATTTAAAGTCAAGATTTGGTAATGGATTTATTCCTCTATTTTCTTCATCATCTTTTACTTTTTCTTCTATTATTAATGATAAGAAACATCTTAATCTTGATATTTCCACTGCTATTGGTTGAATATCAGAACCAAATATTGAATTTTGAATTACACTTATTTTGCGAATATAATTTAGAGAACCAACACTGAATTTATTCTCTATTTCTTTTTTTAATATTGGATCAATATTGTCTGTACTTTTATTAAGCCACATTTTAGCTGTAGGATCTAATTCTTGTAAAATATATACTATTTTTTGTAACATTCCTATTGGGAATGCCCCAGAACCACAAGCTGGATCATATACGGTTACTTTATATAGAGCATCAATTATTAGTTTTTTTTCTGTATCATTAAATGTATATAAATCATCTTCCTTTGAATAACTTATTAGTCCTTTTAATGCTGTTTCGTTAATGTTCGTTTCTTTTTGTAAATATTGAAATAATGATGTATCAACCATATAATCAACTACATCTCTTGGAGTATAAAAGCTACCTGTATTTTTTTTTGCATTTTCACCTGTTTCTGGATTAATTTCTGCAAGTAAATTTTCAAATATACGACCTAGCATCTCTGGATCGATTGACAATTCAATATCATAAGCTGTATTCTCATCAACTGTAAAATTGTATTCTGATAATGTTTGATATAAGTCTAAAAACCATTCATTTGGAATATTAACTCTTTCAGCACATATCTTTTTATCAATATTATAAAGATAATTGTCATCTGTATGTGGACTAAATAAACCACCATTTAAATATGGTATTAATTTAAACTCTCCATCTGAAAATTCGCTTTTTCTTATATCAGTTTTAATATTTAATAATTCAAAGAATAATGGTTCAAGTATTTCATTATAATAATATTCACAATTTAAAATTGTATCTTTATCGAAAAAGTTATTTGGAATTAATGCAATACCATTATCGCTTTTCTTTTCTCTAAGAAACCAACAAAATAAAATACGACCAATTAACCTTACACCAAATTCTGAATATTTTTTTTCATTAATTTCTTTATTAAAAAGTAAAATTCTTTCATATTTTTTACTTCCAAACTTTCCACCAATTAATTTTGTAAATGCTTCTGCAATTTCAGAATAAAATTGTTTATTAACAACTTCAACTGAAAATCTAGAAATTAATTCTGTTAAATCTTTAACCTTACCCTTTGAAATTAAATTTTTATATGCTGTTTTTGTTTTTGTACCATATCCTAATGAATATGAAAAACGTTTTGGATTTGAGATTACCTTTATTATCTTTTCTCCATCATATTCATATTTACTTGTTAAAAGAGAAATTCTGTAATTCTCCATATCGTTGCTAACAAATGAAACTATTGCATTATCAATTCTTAATCCTCTTAATATTTTAAACATTTCTTGAGTTATCATAACTCTTCTGTTTTGACATCCTTCATTTAGAAAAACCTCAAAGACTGTTAATTCGCATGAATTAGAATATCCTAATTGTTTTACGCTTTTAAACAATTGATTATCAAAAATCACATTATGTTCATCTTTAGTAAAATCATTTAATAAAATATCTCCCATTAAATAACTATAATTGTCTTGATGATACTCTTTTTTTAGTATTTCCTCCGCTTCTTTAATCGTTATCATTTCTTAAATCCTCCGTAAACATAATTGTTTCTGTTTGTGCATCAATAGCTTCTGCCTTTGTTTTTATTTGAATAATATAATGAACAGGTAATTTATCTTTTAATCCTATAACTATTTCATCAGCTATTGCTGGAAGAATTTTTATATTAGCAATATATTTCAATTCTCCATCACTTAAGTCATCATAGTTTTGTATTACTTCATATAAATCACTTAAATAATCTTTTTCTTTTGAGCATATTGCCATAAGTTGTTTTATGTTTTCAAGTGCAATTCCTTTTCTTTTATCAATTTTTATTTTAGGATATGTTTGTTTTATTTCATCTCTTAATATTGCAAATTTTTCATCTAAAATAGAATCACCTTCAAATCCCTCTTCAGTTTGTTCTGCTTTGAACAATTTTAAGACTCTTTCTGCTGGCATAATTTGAGCCTCTTCTTCTGGCATTGCCATTGCAAACAATGAATTATTGCCACGCTTTGCAAATGAAATTGCACCTTCTTCTTTTTGATTTTTTCTAACAATTCTAACTCTTTCTGGTATTTGTAATATTTCATCAATAAAAATATTGTTGTGTTTAATTAAATTATAGTCATTTCTATATTCAACATCCCAACTAACTTCATTTTCTTCTTCACTAGCTTCTTTATATTGTCTTTTAAAATAACTTTCCAATGTTTCATCAGGAGTTAATGTTTTTGTATCACTTCCTATAATATTATTAATAAGTAACATTTTTAAAGTTGATATACCTTTAATTAATGTATTTTTTTCTCCAATATCTGTTGGGAATAAATTATAAATATATATTTTATCAAATATTTTTTTATTTATTCTATTAATTCTCCCTATTCTTTGTACTACCCTAGTTGGATTATATGGTATATCATAATTTATAATAACACCTGCACGATTTAAGTTGAACCCTTCAGAAAGTGCATCTGTAGCTACAATTATATCATAGTCGTTATGTTGTTCAGTTTCTTTATATGATGCATCAAAATTACGTTTTACAGTAATTCTATCACTATTTGAAGATCCACCAGTATATAGGAATGCTTTAAATCCTTCTTTACTTAATCTTTCTGCAACATAATTAGCCGTATCAGCAAATCCTGAAAAAATAACAATTTTTCTATTTGTTTTTTCACTTAATAATTTTCTTAATGTTTTCGAAACTTCATTATATTTTGGATCATCTCCTAATTTATCTCCAACAAACCAATCATTATATATATCTTTTAAAAGCTCAATGTCTTTTTCAATTGCTTCAATATATTCTTCCTTAAATAATTCTCTTTCAAAAGGAATAGCTTTCTTTTTAATTTTATCTAAATCTAATATTTCATCTTCACTATTTATTTCATCCAAAGTCATTTGAATTTCTTCTTCATTAGGATCAGATAAATAGCCTGATTTCTTAATAGGTACATATCCTTTATCCCACCATTTTTTTATTGCCTCATAAGACTTTAATATTGATGTTAGTGTTGCTTTGAATGAAGCCTTTGAGCTCTCAAATCTAGTAACTAATAGTCGTTTTATAAACTGAGCTAGGTTACCTTGGAATAATTGTATGTTCATCTCACCAAATAGTTCACCATATTTTGCATTAAATGCATTTATGTCTTTTAAATAATATGATGGATTATATCTTGCACAATTAAATTGATTACTTAATCTATCCAAAGTTTTAATATATAAATCTCTAATATCACCTAAATCATATTCAACAAGATTTGGACCTATTATTTCTGGAAATTCAATCTTTTGCATTTTTAAATCTTCATCGTATTCTTTAATTTGTTTTAAATCTATTCTGCTTCTTCTAATTATTACAGGATCAATCATAACCCTTAATTCATCACTTAATTTGTTTAATTCACATTTTATTGAATCACTTAAATTTTTCTTTCCCTCTTTCTCTAATCTATTATATTTTGCTATTAATTCATGAAATCTTATTCCTAAATTATCGACAGTATTTATTGTAGATCTACTTGGAGTTTGGAATAATTTAATTAATGCAAATAAATCTTGTGGTCTATTATTATATGGTGTTGCAGTTAATAGTATAACTTTATTATCTGGATTAGATCTTGTTAATTGATGGAGCATTTGATAATCATTACTTAATTCATTTCTATATCTATGTGCCTCATCTAATATATATAATATTGGTTCTGGATTATCTGAATAATTATTATATATCTCTTCAATTTTTCCACTACTATATACCTTCACACCTCTTAATCCAAATTCTTGTTGATAATCATTCCATTGATCAACTAAATGTGGTGGTGCAATTATAACTGTTTTTTGCATGTCAAGATTATATGCAATAGCTGATGCTATTATTGATTTTCCTAAACCAACAACATCAGCAATAATAACACCATTATTTTTATTTATACAATCCACTCCTAATTTTATTGCATCTAGTTGATATTTTAAATTAAAAAATTTTCCATTTGTAATATCTGATGGTGTATTAATATCATTACTATCTGATGAATTAAATAATTCATATAATATTCTAGTATAAATCTTATATGGTTCTGGTTGAGCAAAAATCCATAATTTTTCTTTCAATTTTTTTTCAAAATCTTTATTTCCATCTTTTATACATATATCAATACTTTTACTATCATTCCATAAATCTTCAAATTTAGATTTATATTCATCATATTTATCATTATCAGAAAAACGTTCATTCATTTCTCCTTGCCCAAGTAAACCATTAAATGTAAAATTTGATGATCCTGAAAAAACGACTCCCTTTTGGTCTCCAAAACATGAATATTCTTCTTTATTTGTTATAATGTAAGCTTTTGCATGGTTTTGAACCGCAGTTAAACGAATTTCTAATGAACCATTTTTTATTTTTTCTAAAAACATTTTAAACACATTTTGACTATCAGTACTATCAAATTGTTCCGATAGTGATGATTTATTAAATAGGTCTATAAAACTTTTAGTATACGCCTCTTTCTTTTGTAAATTGTTTAGTTTTCCATATCCTCTAATTGCATAAGTTTCTAGTGACTCATCTAAGTCATCTTTAACCGCACGACACAATTCTTCTATTGCTAATGGATCTATCGTATTGCCAACCAAAATTCTTATTTTTTTATCTTTCAATTCATCCGCTAATGCATTAAATCCTGAAAAATAAAAAAATGCAGTTAATATATCGACACTTTCTGCTTGATTCAATGCATTTCTTAATGAATCTATCATCTTTTTTTCTCGATTATCTATTATTGATGCCATATATATTCTCTCCTTTTTATATTCTTAAATAAATCTTGAAATATATCAAGCAAAGTAAAAATTTAAGTTGTCATTTTATTTCTCTAACTTATTTATAATAATATTATTATATTTTATATCATAAAAAGACATTTTTCTCAACAAAATCAAATAATTTGCTTTACATTTTTTCATTTTTTAGTGTTATTCCATAACACAATAGAAAGTTTATAGTCTCGTTTAAAATTTATAATAAGTATCGTTTGATAACTCCTTCAATTTTTACTGTATCTATTCCACCTTTTTCATCATCATAAGTTACAATTAAATTTTTTCCCTCTATGATTCCGTTTTCTTCATAAACTTTTTTCTTTGCTTCCCAATGCATTTTATAATTTATATCAGTCATCATACCACAATGTTCCCAATACCATATATCACCTAAATCTGTTTTTATTGTAAAATCAGGAATTCGAATACTATTATCTTTTAAAATTAATTCTTTTTCGTAGTAATATTTAATGTCACCTTTTCTTTCATAATCATATAAAATATTAGCAATAATTACCTCAGACTTTGATCTAACTAAATCACCTTTAAGTGTTTTGTGTATTTTATTTTCATCAAAATATTTATTATTATATATAACAACACTTGGTCTTTTTTCTTTTATTTCTGAAAATAAATCTGTTAGCCTTTGTGCAATATTGGAATTATCATCTGTAGAATAATATAATAATTTATACGGCTCATCATTATATAAAATTATTATATTATCAATTTGTCTAGTTAAAGCTGTATATAACATTTCTTTTGAAATCATTCTACTATCTTTGTCTAAAACTAATATAACTGTATTAAATTGACTTCCTTGAGCTTTATGTACTGTTAATGCATATGCTAATTCTAAAATAGCATCACGTTCCTCACTAAACTCTGATGGATTATAGGCATAATCAATACCTAATTGAGATGAAAATTCAACATGTAACTGCTTTGTAAAATCACCATTCTTCTTTCCAAAATGTAATCCTGCAATTCCTATTTCACCATTTGCAACATATAAATATTCTGTTTTATTATTATTAGAATTATATCCATTCCTTCTTTTATTAATTACATTAATAACTTTATCACCATATACTATTTTCTCAGCACCTAAACTTTTGCATATTACTTTATACGGTCCATATTTTTTTGATAACTCTATAAAATTAGATTTATATTTTTCATGTATTAATTTATTTATACTAACTACTCCATGTGGCATATTTTTAACAGGTGACAGTATTTGCCATCTTTCAACATTTTTACTACATCCTAAATTAAAATAATTATATCTATTTTCATATGTAATTGCACCAAGAGATTCATTAAATCCGCAAATATCATCAATATCTTTTAATTTTAATTCTTTAACTAAAATTTCCAATATTTTCTTTTCTAATTCTTCCTTATTTTCCCATTTTTGAAATTTAATTCTATTTTGGTTACTATCTATTATATTTGATATAATATTATCCTGCATTTCTGCATTATCAATAAACATATTTGAAAATTCTACATCAAGCATATTATCTATTCCTTTTTGTCTTCTGTTAACAATTAGTTTTTTATAGTTTTTAGGGAATTTTTCTTCAAGCAAATTAATCAAATCAACAAAAGGCTTACCTGCACCTATAGGTGGTAATTGATTTGAATCACCCACAAAAATTATTCTCCTAGCCGTTTTTATAGCTTGAATAAGAGCTCCAAACATTTCTTCAGTTAGCATAGATGACTCATCAATAATTACTGTTTCTGGAACATCTGCATCCTTATCTGATAAAATATATTTCATATTTTCAAAACTAAATCTACCACTTTTAGATAAAAATTGCGCAGTGTTATATGTTTCAAAATTAATTGCATTTTCTCCCATACTTTCCTTTAATCTCACCGCAGCCTTTCCAGTTGGTGCTAAAAGCAGAACTCCATTATTCTTAATTTCTGGCAAGTTACAAAAAATTGATAATACTGTTGTTTTACCTGTCCCTGCTCCTCCAGTAAGAGCAAATATTCGCGATTTTGACATTTTATTAAGAGCATCTATTTTTTCCTTTCTAGCATTTAGTTCCTGTAATTTGGCATTTTTATTTTTTTCTTTAACTTCCCCAAAAAAATCGTTGACTATTTTTTCCCAATCAATATCTAATTCTAATGATGTTGCATTTAATCTTTTATTTATATTTTTTTCAATAATTGTTTCATATTCCTGTAAGCGAACCAATTTATAGTAATTTGAATTATCTTTTAGTTCTTTTACATCAATCTCATCTGCAAAAAATTCATTATAAGATAATAAATTATTCTTATTAAATTCTGCTTTTATCTTTATAATCGAATTTGTATTTTCATTATAATCTTCTAGCAATTCCATTAATTTATTAATCGGCAAAATTGTATTACCATTTTGAGCTTCATTTTCCAATAAAGATACTAATAAAGCTCTAATTCTTCTTTTATCGTTTACTCCATTCATAGCACTTTGAGTTTCTATAAGATAGTCTTTTTTTAATAATGGAATAAAATACATGGCAAAATCTACCTTTTTAATTGATATACATATACTATTTATTAGTCTTGTTTTTTCATATAATAAATATGGATTATTAATTATCGCTTTATTAGAGAAATCCCCTTTTATAGAATTTTTCTTTAATATTTCAATTCTTTTTTCTTCATTAAAAATTGTATCTGCTTGCAATGCATTTAATGAAAATCTTGATAAAAGTCTGAATAATTCTTTTTGTTCTTCTGTTAAAATATTCTTCCAAGTATTTTGATCCTTTTCTTCAATATTTTTTGAAAATCTATCCTCTAAATATTCTTGCGGATTTTCCATCACTTTATCAAAATAATCCCATAAATTCTCATTTCTTTGTTTTGCATTTTTTAATATCTCTTCTCCAAGTGGAAATGCTCCTCTATTTATTCCTAAAGCATAAAGCATTGGACAAAATCCTGGATATTCTCCTCTTTGTTCCAAAACAATATCTAATTTTTTTTCTAACCAATTTATTACATTACTATAATCTCTATTAAGAATTGAAGAAATTGTTTTATAAGTTTTTATACATTTTAAGATTATTTCAATTACACTATCATAAGATACATGTTCTGCTGCATAAGAAAACTCGTCAAACGCTTCTTGTGGTGCAAAAACAATAATCGAATTATAATCAAAATCTATATCATTTTTCGTTTTCTCGTATATTTCTTTATAAGGAATAATAAATCCATTATTGTTATCCTCTCTTATTGAGTGACTTACCATTGTTTCCCATGTTAAAGAGTTAAGTTCTGGATGTTGTTCATTTATATATTCTTTTACACCTGTTAGCTTTAGAATATCTCCTATACCTATAATAACTCTTCCTGGTTCATCTGTATATGGTATCTGTTTTGCATATACTATACACAAAGATTCATTTGGAATAACATTTTTATAAAAAGCTTTAAAAATTTCCCCTTGATTATGCTTTGTTTGAATCCATGTAGTTGTAATATTAATTGGCTCAATTTTATCATTATAATCAATATCATAATACTTTGATTTTTCCTCAATATTATCTTTCATTGTCCAAAAATATGGTCTGCTTGGCAATGAATATGGCGGATATTTAACCTCTACAGATTTAAAGTCTTTATAGTTTTCATAAATATCTTTAAAAAATGAATATCTACTATCAAAATATCTTTCTTTATAAGGGTGATCTGAAATTCTTGTTATTTCAGATTTATTCATAAACGCAGCACCTTCATTTATACACGGAATATAAGTGTGATTTTTCAAGCATTGTCCACATATCTTATTTTCTATTTCATCATTTTTATTTTCGGATATATTATTTAACTTTAAACATGAAATATTCTCGCTTGGTTTTTTACAAATAGTTCCATCCCAACCGTTATCATGCCATGGAACTCTTATTGATATATGTTGTGCCATATTAAATTCCTCCATTTTATTATTTTTTTCTGTTTTAGCACTTAATATTGGTCAAATTAGCATTTATTTATAGCGAAGAAAGATGCTCTTAGGCATCTTTCTTCATATCTACATCTTTCTAAAAACACCACTAACCTTACCAAGTATCTTACAATCTGGAACAATGATTGGATCCATTGTAGAATTTTCTGGTTGCAAACGGATATGGTCTTGTTCTTTATAGAAAGTCTTAACTGTTGCTTCATCTTCTATTAAAGCAACTACAATTTCTCCGTTATTTGCTGTGTTTTGTTTTCTAACAAGAATGTAGTCTCCATCTAGAATTCCTGCTTCTATCATACTTTCTCCTCTTACTGTAAGCATAAAAGATTCGCTGTTTCCTACGAAATCTATTGGAATTGGAAATGTATCGGTTACATTTTCTACTGCTAAAATTGGTGCACCTGCTGTAATTTTTCCAATTACAGGAACTTCTACCATTTCTTTTCCAGAATAGAATTCTTTCATTGCCATTTGATTTTTGTTTTCTCCACCTTTTAATAGTTTTAATGTTCTACCCTTTTGTGATTCTTTCTTAATGTACCCTTTTTCTTCTAGTTTTGCAAGATATCCATGTACAGTTGCTGTTGATTTTAATCCTACTGCTTTTCCAATTTCTCTAACAGATGGTGGATAACTGTTTATTGCTATTTGTTTTTCAATAAATTTTAAAATTGCTTTTTCTCTCTTATTTAGTTCGTTTGAATCTTTTTTTCTCATTATTCAAATCACTCCCTTTTTTCTATTCGCCATAATCGTATCACAAAAAATAAAAAAAGTCAAACAAAAGTTTGAACTTTTTTTATTTTTTATTAATCACTCCATTCAAATTCCCAATCAACAAATATTACACTATCTCCATCTTTTATTCCCATTTGTTTTAGTTTGTCTTCTATACCTAATTCTTTAATGCATTTTTGGAAATAATGCATAGATTCGTTATCTCCTACATTAATTCTACCTAATAATCGCTCTGCTGCCGGGCCTTGTACTACATAATCTTTTCCTTCTTTTGTAATTGTGAATTCATTTTTATCTTCAGATAAAGTATATATCATTCTCTCTTCTACTTCTATTAATTCTTCTTTTGGTAATTCTTTTAAAACTTCTGTTACTCTATTCATTAATTTATCAATTCCATCACCAGTTGCTGCAGATATTTTATATATTTCTATGTTTTCATTTTTAGCAAAATCTTCTAATTCCTTATATAATCCGCTCATCTTGCATAACATCAGTTTTATTTGCAACTATAATTTGTTTTCTCTTACTTAACTTTTCGCTGTAAGTTGCAAGTTCTCCATTAATCGTTTTAAAATCTTGTACTGGATTCCTGCCTTCTAAACCAGATACATCAATTACATGTAATAATAGCCTTGTCCTTTCTATATGCCTTAAAAATTGAATTCCAAGACCTACCCCCTCACTTGCTCCTTCAATGATACCTGGAATATCAGCAATTACAAAACTATCTCCATATATTGATTTTACTACCCCTAAATTAGGAATAATTGTAGTAAAATGGTAGTCTGCAATTTTTGGTTTTGCAGATGTTACCATAGATAAAAATGTTGATTTTCCTACATTTGGAAATCCTACTAACCCCACATCTGCAAGAAGTTTTAGTTCTAGAATTAACTCCTTTTCTAAACCTTTTTCTCCATCTTGCGAAAAATGAGGTGCTTGACGAGTAGATGTTGCAAAATGCACATTTCCTTTTCCACCTCGTCCTCCTTCTAAAACTAATTCTTTTTGATTTTCTTCGGATAAATCTGCTACTACTCTACCAGTTTCGGCATCTTTAATAATAGTTCCTATTGGTACCCCTATAAATAAATCTTGACCTTTTTTTCCATAGCAATTATTTCCGCTTCCATCTTCACCATTTTCTGCTTTAAATTTCTTTTTATATCTAAAATCAAGCAATGTATTCATATCCTTATCAACAACAAAATAGATACTGCCACCTTTTCCACCGTCTCCACCATCTGGACCTCCTGCTGCAACATATTTTTCGCGTCTAAAAGTTGCTGCTCCATTTCCACCATTGCCTGACTTTACCGTTATTTTTGCATAATCTGTAAACATTCTACTCTCCTTTAAAATAATCTAACTTCATTGCAAATTTTACCTTTTCCATAGTACGCGCTGCTTCTTTTCTTGCAACGTTTGTACCTTCCATCAAAATTTCCTTCACAAGTTCTGGTCTTTCTTCATAATATCTTCTTTTATCTCTAATTGGTTCTAAATGATTATTAATATTTTTTATCAACTGTTTTTTACAAGAAACACAACCACGTTTTCCTTTTTTACATTCCTCACAAATATTTTTAACTTCACCACCAGAAAACAAATTGTGATAATATGCAACCATACATATATTAGGATTTCCCGGATCATCTTTTTTTATTCTTGCAGGATCTGTAACTGCATTCATTACCTTTTGTGCAATAACTTCCTCTGAATCTGCTAAATAGATAGCATTACCTAACGATTTTCCCATCTTTTCATTTCCATCTAATCCCTTTATACGCTTATTGCTTGATAAATAAGCCTCTGGCTCCTTCAAAGTTTCTCCATATATAGAATTAAATTTCCTTACAATTTCTCTACATTGTTCAATTAAAGGAAGTTGGTCTTCTCCTACTGGTATAATGTTTGCATTAAACGCAGTAATATCTGCCGCTTGGCTAACAGGATACCCCAAGAAACCATATGTTACACTTTCTCCAAACACATCTCTTTTCTGAGCAATTTCTGTTTTCACAGTAGGATTACGTTGTAATCTTGCTATTGTAACCAAATTAGAATAAAACACAGTAAGCTCCGCAATTTCTGGTATCATAGATTGCAAAAAGAAAGTTACTTTACTTGGATCAATTCCTACTGATAATTGATCCATTAAAATTTCATTTACATTACTCTTTACTTTTTCTGGATTATTAAAATTATCTGTTAATGCTTGAACATCTGCAACTTCAATAAACGCTTCATACTCATCTTGAAGCTTTATTCTACTTTGCAAAGATCCAAAATAATGACCAATATGTAATTTTCCAGTTGGTCTGTCGCCAGTTAAAATTCTTTTAGATTCTTTTTGTTCCATATATCTCTTCCGTCCCTTCTTTAAAACTAATTTTTATTATACTCTAATTTTATAAAAAAAACAACTCCATATTTGGAGTTGTCCTTATAATATTTAAGCATCTTTAATAACTTCGCTTACTGGATAAACACTAATTTTTTTCTTATCTCTACCCAATCTTTCAAATTTAACTGTTCCATCAACTAATGCATATAATGTATCATCTTTACCAATACCAACATTAGTTCCTGGATGCATATGAGTTCCTCTTTGTCTCATCAAAATATTACCTGCTAAAACAAATTGCCCATCAGCACGTTTAACACCAAGACGTTTTGACTCACTGTCTCTACCGTTCTTAACACTACCTTGACCTTTCTTATGAGCCATCTTAAATTCACTCCTTCCTACAATATGTTGTTATATTTCTCTTTAAAAAATTATCTAAATTACGCTTCCTTTTTTAAGCTTTTTCTTCTGCTTTTTTAGCAGATGGCTTTTTAATAGAAGTAATTTCAACCTTTGTATATGGTTGTCTATGACCTTGTTTTCTTCTATAATTCTTTTTAGGTTTATATTTGAAAACAATGATTTTCTTACCTTTACCGTGTGCTACAACTTTTCCTTCTACTTTAAAACCTTTAACATAAGGAGCTCCTATTTCAATTTTTTCTCCATCAGATACTAAAACAACATTATCAAAAGTAACTTTTTCATCAACTTCAACATCTAATTTCTCGAAAAATACTACATCCCCTTCTGCTACTTTATATTGTTTTCCACAGCTTTCAATTATTGCGTACATTTATGTACACCTCCCTTTTTTGTATACTCGCTAATCCCAATTTTTAGGTAGTTAGATTATTTCTAACATTTATGTACCTTAATTAAGCGGATTACAGATTAATATTCTACCATACTTTTCCTACTTTGTCAAACATCATTTTTAATTTTTGATTATTTATTTTTTACTTTAATTTTTTGCATAACTATTGACATTTTTACATATACTTTGTAAAATAATATTTAATTACACATTTTGCGTTGAAGATGACGAGCAGTTAGAAGTTACTAAACAGAGAGTAAAGGTTATAAGCTGAGAGCCTTTTTAGAGAGACCTAACTTGAATAACACATCGGAGCAATTTTTTATAGAGTGAAAAAACTTATTATTATAGTAAGTTTTTTAAGCTGGGTGGTACCGCGGAATTTTAACTTTCGTCCCTGCATTTTTGCAGAAGATGAAAGTTTTTTGTTTGTCTTTTGCATTATATTATTAATGAAAGTTTTTAACTTTCAACTTAAGGAGGAATTTTTATGTATAGGACACATGATTGTGGAGAAATTCGAATAAGTGATGTAGGAAAAACAGTTTCTATTGCTGGTTGGGTACAAACTATTCGTGATTTAGGTGGAGTTGTTTTTATTGATGTAAGGGATCAATATGGAATTACTCAAGCTGTTGTTTCAGGAAATGAAAAGCTAGTTGATTTTGTTAGTCATATTCCTTGCGAATCTACTGTTACTTTAACAGGTATGGTTCGTAAAAGAGATGAAGAAACTTATAACCCAAATATTGCTACTGGTGAGGTAGAAGTTTTTATTGATAAAATTGAAATTTTAGGTAAACGAACTAAGTATCTTCCTTTTGAAATTAATTCTTCTAGTGATGTTAGAGAAGATTTACGTTTGCAATATCGTTTTTTGGATTTGCGATGCGATAAATTAAAGGAAAATCTTATTTTAAGAGCTAAGGTTTTGCAGTATTTACGTTCACAAATGGTTGAACAAGGTTTTTTGGAGGTTCAAACACCTATATTAACTAGTTCTTCTCCTGAAGGTGCTCGTGATTATTTAGTTCCTAGTAGACTTCATGCTGGTAAGTTTTATGCTTTACCCCAAGCCCCTCAACAATTTAAACAATTGTTAATGGTTTCTGGAATTGATAAGTACTTTCAAATTGCACCTTGTTTTCGTGATGAAGATGCCCGTGCTGACCGTGCACCCGGCGAGTTTTATCAGTTAGATATGGAGATGTGTTTCGCAAGCCAAGAAGATGTTTTTAATGTTATGGAACCTGTTATTTATAATACATTTAAAACTTTTTCTAATAAAGAAATTGAAAAATATCCATTTCCGCGTATTACTTATAAAGATGCTATGTTAAAATATGGAACAGATAAACCTGATTTAAGAAATCCTCTTGTTATTATAGATGTAACAGAATTCTTTAATAGATGTACTTTTAAACCTTTTCATAATAGAACTGTACGTGCTATAAAGGTAAGTGGTCATATGTCTAAGGGATTTCATGAAAAAATGCTTGATTATGCTATGTCTATTGGTATGGGTGGCCTTGGTTATTTAGAGGTCCTTGAGGATTTAAGTTATAAAGGCCCTATTGATAAATTTATTCCTAATGATATGAAGAAAGAATTATTAGAACTTGCTGATTTAAAAGAAAATGACACAATTTTCTTTATCGCAGATAATTTAAAAAGAGCAAATGAACTTGCAGGTCAAATTCGTACAGAACTTGGAAAACGATTAGACCTTATAAATGAAGATGTATTTAGCTTCTGTTGGATTATAGATTTTCCAATGTATGAGTTAAATGATGAAGGAAAATTAGAATTTAGTCATAACCCATTTTCTATGCCACAAGGTGGATTAGATGCATTAAATAATATGGAACCACTTGATATTTTAGCATACCAATATGATATTGTTTGTAACGGAATTGAGCTTTCTTCGGGAGCTGTTCGTAACCATGATATTTCTATTATGGAAAAGGCTTTTGAAATTGGTGGTTATACGAAAGAACAATTACAAGAAAGATTTGGAGCCCTTTATACAGCCTTTCAATATGGTGCGCCTCCACACGCTGGAATTGCACCTGGTATAGATAGAATGCTTATGCTTTTAACCGGTGAAGATACAATTCGTGAAGTAATTGCTTTCCCATTAAACAGCAAAGCACAAGATTTATTAATGGGAGCACCTGGAAAAGTAAGTAACGCGCAACTTCGTGATGTTCATATTAAGTTAGATATAAAAGAGTAGAACAAATCTACTCTTTTATTCCATTTTCCCATAGTTCATTACATGCTATATCTATTTCGTCATTCCAACTAATGCCATATCCGCCTTGATCAACTTTTACTTTTTTAAATAATTCTATGTCCTTTAAGTTTTCAAAAACTTTCCATTTATTCATTAACTTTTTTACATCATATAATTTTATTACATTATCAATAAACTCCACTTTAAGTATCATATTCTCTAAGGCTTCTACTTTTTTTACTTTATATAACCATAGTTTCTTGACTGTCAAGTATGAAATAGATAAATATTAAAAGGAAAACCTTCTTGTTTTATTCATTAATTTATGATACAATATGTCCTATAAATTGATTTAGGAATAAGGAGTAAATATGCAAGCAGTACAAGAAAAAAATGAAATAAATAATTCAAATATATTTGTAGCAATTGATGTTGAAACTACAGGATTATCACCAGTAAAAAATGAATTAATAGAAGTAAGTGCAATAAAGTATGAGGGAACTAAAAAAATAGATACTTTTTCTACCTTAATAAAACCAAAAGTAAGTATACCTTATCATATTACAAACATCACAGGAATTACAAATAAAATGGTAGAACAGTCACCTATGGTAGAAGAAATAATGCCATTATTAGTAGATTTTATTGGTAATTATCCAATTATTGCACATAATGCACGGGTTTGATTATAGCTTTATACAAAATTATTCAAATAATAGTTTTTCGAAGAATAAAGTAATTGATACTGTTGCAATAGGAAGAAAATTATATCCAAAACTTCCTAATCATAAATTATGGACTATAGCAAAATATATAGGAATAACTGAAGATGGATTTCATAGAGCAGAATTTGACTGCGAATGTTGTGCTAAAATCTATATGGAGTATTTGAAATCTATACATATTAATAAAAACTAAGAGGAGGAAAAACATATGAAAGCATTAGTAACAGGAGCATCTTCCGGAATAGGAAGAGATATTGCAAGAATTCTAAGCAAAATGGGATATGATATTATTGCAGTTGCAAGAGATGGAAATAAATTAAATGATTTAAAAGAAGAACTTTCTACAAAAGTAGAAATTATTGCATTAGATTTATCAGATAATGAAAGCTGTGTAGCATTATATAAAGCAGTAAAAAATAAAAATATAGATGTTTTAATTAATAATGCAGGTTTTGGCGACTTTGGTGAATTTACAAAAACAGATTTGGATAAAGAGATTAATATGATTAATACAAATATTACAGCAGTGCATATATTAACAAAGTTGTTTTTGCAAGATATGGTAAAAAAAGATAAAGGATATATTTTAAATGTTGCATCAATTGCAGGTTTTATGCCAGGTCCACTTATGGCAACATATTATTCTACAAAATCATATATTGTGCGCTTAACCCAAGGCATTTATACAGAACTTAAAAAAAATAAATCTAATGTTTCTATAAGTGTTCTATGTCCAGGACCTGTAAAAACCAACTTTGATAATGTAGCAAACGTAAAATTTAATTTAAAGTCTATGAGTAGCGAATATGTAGCAAAGTATGCAATAAATAAGATGTTTAAGCATAAATTAATTATATTACCAGGAATAAAAATAAAACTTGCAAAATTTTTAGCAAAAATTTCACCAGAAAAATTAACTGCAAGAGTTTGCTATCATATGCAAAAAATGAAAAAATGAGAAAGACTCTATTTTACTTTTATAGTAGAATAGAGTCTTTTCTTAGCCTAGTTAGATAAAGTGATTTTTACAACAGTTCCTTGTTCAACTGAAGTATCACTCGCTGGTTCTTGTTTTGTAACTGTTCCAGAATTTCCTTCTATAGTTATATTTAAGTTTTTCGATTTTAAAGAATTCTCAGCCTGAGCCGCAGTCATACCTTCTAAATTAGGAACAGTAGTCGAAGTTCTAACATTATTTTCTGCTGTATATAACATAACAAGAGAATCATCTACTAACTTTGTTCCAGCTTTAGGAACTTGGTCTGTTACTAAAATTTCATTCTTGTTTCCATTTAAAGTAAAGTTGTAGCGAAAACCTGCAGCATCTAAAATTTTACCTGCTTCTGTTACGGTTTTATTTTTTACGTTAGGCACAGTTTTTAAAGTATCTGAAGAAGTTCCAATTTCAACCTCATCTGGTGAAATGCCAAGATAAGGTAATACTTCAGACAAGATATTCGAAACAACAGGGCCTGCTACAGTTCCACCGTGGTAGTTTTTAACTTGTGGATCATATAGTGCTACAAGAACAACTAATTCAGGATTTTCAGCAGGTGAAACAGCTATAAAAGATGCAACATATCCAAAATCTTCATCCTCAACAGGAGGTTCAGATGTTCCAGTTTTTCCTCCTACAGAATATCCAGTAACAGCACCAGGATTACCCGTACCATCAGTAACAACAGATTCCATCATATCAAGCATTTTTTCAGCAGTTTCAGATGAAATTACTTGACGTACTTCTTCTGCATCAATATTAGTAACAGCATTTGTATCTGTATTTATAATCTCTTTTACAATTCTAGGTTTCATTAAAATACCATCATTAGCAATAGAAGAAATAGCAGTTATAAGTTGAATAGGTGTTACTTTAATACGTTGACCAAATGCCATTGTTGCAAGTTCAGTTGGGCCAACTTTATCTTCTTGATGAAAATCACTATTTATTTCTTCTGGTAATCCAATTCCTGTTTTTGAAAATAAACCATAGGCTTGGTAGTATTTATATAAATTACGCGTACCAATTTTTCTAGCAAGTTGCATCATCCCTGGGTTACAAGAATTTTCTAATACTTGCCTTAGGGTTTGTGTTCCATGAGCGGTGTTAGACCAACAACGAATTTTTTTATCAGCAACCATTTCAAACCCTAGACAACTAAATTCATTAGCAACATCTGTTTTTGTAATATTTTCTTCTAAAGCAACTGAAGCATTAATTAATTTAAAAGTAGAACCAGGTTCATAACGGCTTGAAACCATAATGTTTCTATACATTTCTGTTTTATCACTAGAACTTAAAGAATCCCAACGGTTAATCCAGTAAGAGGCTGTTGGTGTAAAAGGTGTATTTAAGTCATAGTCTGGATATTGTGCCATTGCTAAAATGTCGCCAGTACTAGGTTTCATAATAATAACATTTCCATTACGAGCGTTATTTTTTTCTACTGCCTCTTTTAAATATTTTTCAGCAATTGATTGAATATTTGCATCAATTGTAAGTACTACATTATTACCATTTTCTGCTTCAATATGTTGACCTTCTTCATCTGAAATTTCATCTTTATTAACATCGGTAGATGTAACAATTTTTCCAGGAGTACCTGTAAGATAAGAGTTATAACTTCTTTCAATACCATAAATACCTTGGTTATCACTATTACAAAAGCCAATAACATATGCTGCTAAATTGTTATAAGGATAGTATCTTTTTGTATCTTCATCTATATTAATACCAGTTGATATTTCATTATCTTTCATCCATTTTTTTAAAGCATCAATTTTATCTTGCTCCACTTTTTTTGCAATAGTTTGAACACTAGAATCGCTATTTAGTTTTGCTAAAGTTTCTTCATAATCTAGTTCAAAAATTTCAGAAAATGCTTTAGCAATCTTTTCTTTTTTTGCCCTTGTAAGTTCTACTGTTTTATCTTTAATTTTAGTAGGATTAATTGAAACAGTATCAACTTTTGCACTAATAGCTAAACTTTTTCCATTAGTATCTAAAATATTTCCCCTTTTTGCACTAATTAACTTACTAACAGTTTGTTGCTTAAAAGCTTTTTCTTTTAATTCAGCGCCTTGTACAAACTGCAAAAATCCAAGTCTTATCATTAAGCAAAAAAGTAAAAAAAACATAAATATCATTGTATAACGAAGCCTTTTTGTGGTTACAGTATTAGAAGGCTTTTTTACTTTTTTATTTTTCTTATTCATAGTATCACCATTTTTCTTTTGAAATTATTGTCAAAAACATTGTATCTTAAATGATGAGAAAAATCAATAAAAGTAAAAAAATATCGAAATCTTTTTGTTGACAAAAGTAAAACTTACTATATAATAGTATGTGAAAATTAAAGATAAAGGAGGTCTATTATGGCTCAAGAAGTAACAAACGAGGAACAAGAAAAAATTAAGAAAATGATTGATGACTTAGTACAAAGAGCAAAAGTTGCATCAATGGAATATAAAAAATTAGATCAAGATACAGTAAATAATATAATAAAAAAGATGTCAATGGCAGGACTTGAAAATCATATGAAGCTTGCAAAAATGGCTGTAGATGAAACTCATCGTGGAATTTATGAGGACAAGATTACAAAGAATATGTTTGCTACAGAATATGTGTATCATAGCATAAAATATGATAAAACAGTTGGAGTTATTAATGAAAATGTGGAAGAGGGGTATGTAGAAATTGCAGAACCAGTTGGGATAATTGCAGGAGTAACACCAGTAACTAATCCTACATCTACTACTATGTTTAAATCATTAATATCTGCTAAAACTAGAAATGTAATTATATTTGGTTTTCACCCATCTTCACAAAAATGTAGTGTAGAAGCAGCTCGTATTCTTAGAGATGCTGCAATTAGTGCAGGTGCACCAAAAGATTGTATTTTATGGATTGAAGAACCATCTATTACAGCAACTAATCTTTTAATGAATCATCCAGATGTAAACTTAATTCTTGCAACTGGAGGAACAGGAATGGTAAGAGCTGCATATTCATGTGGAAAGCCAGCATTAGGAGTAGGCCCTGGAAATGTACCTTGCTATATAGATAAAACTGCCAAATTAAAAACATCAGTAAATGATTTAGTAATGTCAAAATCATTTGATAATGGAATGATATGTGCTTCAGAACAAGCAGCTATTGTAGATAGAGAAATTCATGATGAATTTGAGAAACTTATGAAAGAAGCAGGATGCTATTTTCTAAATGAAGAGGAAAGAGAAAAACTAAAGGAAAGTATGTTTGATAAGGAAAAAGGATATACTTTAAATTCGCATGTTGTAGGTCAAAGTCCATATGATATTGCAAAACAAGCAGGAATTGAAGTGCCAACTGATACTAAAGTTTTAGTAGTATATGAAGAAGGAGTTGGAGTAGATTATCCATTCTCAAGAGAAAAGCTTAGTCCAGTATTAACATACTATATTGTAGATTCTAAAGAAGAAGGAATCGAAAAAGCAGAACAACTATTAAGATTTGGAGGACTTGGACATTCAGCAGTTATACATTCAGAAGATGATGATACAATTCTAGAATTTTCAAATCATATGCAAGCAGGAAGAATTATTGTAAATTCTCCATCAACTCATGGAGCAATTGGTGATATTTATAATACCAATATGCCATCACTTACACTTGGATGTGGAACATTTGGAGGAAATTCAACAACATCAAATGTATCAAGTGTAAACTTAATTAATATAAAAAGAGTTGCAAAAAGGAGGGTTAATATGCAATGGTTTAAAGTTCCAGAAAAAATATATTTTGAAGCAGGTTCAATTGCTTACTTAGAAAAAATGCCAGATATAAAAAGGGCATTTATAGTAACAGATGAATCTATGGTAAAATTAGGATATGTAGATAAAATTTTATATCATTTAAGAAATAGAAGAGAATATGTTCACTCAGAAATATTTGCAGAAGTAGAACCAGATCCATCATTCGATACAATAAAAAGAGGAGTAAAACAAATTGAGAACTTCAAACCAGATGTAATTATTGCAATTGGTGGAGGAAGCGCAATAGATGCTGCAAAAGGAATGTGGCTATTTTATGAACATCCAGATGCTGATGTAGAAGGTTTAAAACTAAAATTTATGGATATACGTAAACGTACCTATAAATTTCCAAAATTAGGAGAAAAAGCAAAAATGGTTGCAATACCAACAACATCTGGAACAGGTTCAGAAGTTACATCCTTTGCAGTTATTACAGACAAAACACAAAATAAAAAATATCCACTAGCAGATTATGAATTAACACCAGATGTTGCAATCATAGATCCAGACTTAGTTATGACTTTACCAAAAAGAATTACAGCAGATACAGGAATGGATGTTTTAACACATGCAATAGAAGCGTATGTATCAAACTTAGCATCAGACTACACAGATGCTCTTTCAGAAAAAGCAGTAGAACTTGTCTTAAATAATTTACCTATAGCATATGAAAATGGTTCAGATAAAACAGCAAGAGAAAGAATGCATAATGCAAGTTGTATAGCAGGTATGGCATTTACAAACGCATTTTTAGGAGTTAACCACTCTATTGCACATAAAATAGGAGGAGAATTCCATGTACCACATGGTAGAGCAAATGCAATTTTATTACCATATGTTATAAAATACAATGCTACAAGACCAACAAAATTTGTATCATTCCCAAAATACGAATACTTTATAGCAGATGAAAAATATGCACGCCTTGCTCGTAAAAATGGAATGCCTGCTGCTACAAACGAAGAGGGAGTAAATTCTCTAATTCAAGCAGTAAAAGACTTAAACAAAAAACTAGAAATGCCAACAAGTTTCAAAGAAGCAGGAATAAATGAACAAGAATTTCTAGCAAAAGTAGATGATTTAGCAGATAAAGCTTTTGAAGACCAATGTACAACAGCAAACCCAAGAGTACCACTTGTAGAAGAAATAAAACAAATATTACTAGATGCTTACTATGGAGCATAGGAAACCGAAAACAAAAATTTCAGTGAAATATCACTGAAATTTTTGTTACCAATTAATGGGCTTTGATTAAATAAATTCTTCAATATTATAGACATATAACTAACATTATAGTAAAATAGTTTCATATTTGTTTTTAGGAGGATTTGTATGTTTGAAAGTATTATATTTAAATATTTAGCAACTTTAATAATTAGTATGACACCAATTATTGAATTAAGAGGTGCTATTCCAATAGCTGTTATGGCATTTCACCTTACATATATTGAAGCATTTATAATAAGTCTAATTGGAAATATAATTCCAATCTACTTTATTGTAAAATATATTAGACCTTTATTTGATTTTTTTGGAAGATTCAAAATTTTTAAAGTAATTATTGATTGGGCAACCGAACGTGCTACTAAAAAAATTGCAGAAAGTAAAAAACTACAAAATTTTACAGCACTTGGATTATTTTTATTTGTTGCTATCCCAATACCAGGAACAGGTGCATGGGTAGGTTCTCTAATTGCAAACTTTTTAGACTTACCACTAAAAAAAGCATTTCCACCACTTGCCTTAGGTGTTTTTACAGCAGGTATAATTATGCTAACAGGAACTGCTATTGCAAATGGCGGTATACAAATATTGTTGCAACATGTATAAGAATAGAGAATGGGTAATAAAATAATTACCCATTCTCTATTTAAAGTGAACCTCAATTTATACAATTTTAAATTCCAATATTACCTTAAACAAGTCTCCATCTAAATAAATATCAAACTTACCTTGTTGTAATTCTGTTAAAGATTTTGCAATTGATATGCCAAGACCTGATCCTTCTGTTGTTCTTGATGCATCTCCTCTTACAAATCTTTGCATTAATTCGTCTACACTTATGTTTAATTTTTCTTTTGATATGTTTTTTAACTCAATTTTTACTATGTTATCTTGTTTTACTAAATCAATATATACTCTTGAATTTTCTAAAGCGTATTTTGAAATATTTACATAGATATTTTCCATCACGCGAAACATATATTTACTATCCGCTTCTATATACATTTCTTCTTCTGGTAATGTTTCTATAATTTGTAATCCTTTTTCTTTAAATTTCTCTTCAAATTCTCCACTTACTTGTTTAATTAGTTCTTTTAGGTTTAATTTTTCTATTGTTAATTTGATGTTTCCAGATGATGCCTTTGATGCTTCTACTAAGTCTTCTGTTAATTTTTTTAGTCGTTGTGATTTATTATCTAGTACCTCTAAATATTCTTTTACTTTTTCGTTTTCTATATTTTCTTGCTTCATTAAGTCTACATAGTTAATTATTGATGTAAGTGGTGTTTTTATATCGTGTGATACATTTGTAATTAACTCTGTTTTTAATCTTTCGCTTTTCATTGCTTCTTCAATTGCATTAGATAATCCTCCTGCAATATCGTTTAGTTCATTTGAAACTTGCTTTAACTCTCCTTTTAAATCGTCCTCTTGTAGTGCTCCATCTACATCTCCTTCATACATTTTTTTAATTTTATTACGTAATTTTAGAAGGTCATCTAGTTTCGATACTACTACTTTACATGCAAAAATCCAAGTTAATAGTAACACAAAAATAAATATAAAATTTCCCATAAAAATAGCTTCTATCAAGCAAAACATTTGTATAATAGTAAAACAAATAAATATGCAAATTATTTTTGCATTAGTATTAAGATTATTGCCTATTATCTCTATATTCTTCTTTATGAAGTTACTTATTTTATCAAAGAACATATAAATAACCGTATTTTTCCAAAATACTTTTGCCTTTATTCTTCTAATAAATGTAACTAAAAATACTGCCAAAGTTGCATAAATTGCTATTCCTGTTAGTATAAAAAACAATAGACAGGCATTTATTAGATTACTATCAGTAATTTCGTAAAATAGCAAATATGTAAAATTCAATATACATGCTTCTACAAATAATAAAAATATTTCTAAAGCTGATATTATTTCAAATGGAATTTTATCTAATATATTTGTATAAATACCTTCTTCATCTTTTTTATGGCCTATACTAATTATGATAAAGTATACAAAAATAGCAAGTAATGCGCCACTTATTACAATGTTTGTTGGAGCATATACATATTTATCTCCTCCTACAGTTTTATACATTACATTTTGTAAATACATATCTCCATGATATTTACTTTCTAAACACGCATAAACATCGCATTCTGTATCCTGTATTGTTATAAATCTACTGTCATACGCAATTTTATCAAATTGAAGATTACCTATATCTGTAATAACTTTATTATTTTCATAAATCCACCAAGCTTCTTTATCTTTTATGTACGCTTTCAATTTTTCTAATGAATCTGTATTTGTCGTCTTTTCAATGTTAGTATATGCTTTACCATCTTTTGTTACAATTAGAATTTCATAAGTTTTTGTTCCAAGCCTACATCCATATTCAATTTCCTTTTTTGCTTCTTCTAAACTTAACATATTTTTTTCATTTATTTCTTTATTATCTGCTTTCATAATTACTGCTTGTCGAACTGCATTAAAGTATCTTTCTGAAAACATATCTGTTTCAAAATAATTTTTTGCATTTTGTGATTGACCATTAGTTTCATAGCAGTATATAATTGAAAATGCATTTACTAAAATATTAATAAATAAAATAGGTACTAGTATATAAGCAATTAGTTTTGCTATATCAGAACTTCTTATTTTCTTCATATCATATCCCTCCTTACATTATATTTTCTATTTTATACCCAATTCCCCAAATAACTTTTAAGTATTTAGGTTCTTTTGGGTTAATCTCTATTTTTTCTCTTATGTGCCTTATATGAACGGCAATAATATTTTCTGCTCCATATGGTTCATCTTCCCAAACATTTTCATAAATTTGTTCTATAGAATATACCATTCCTTTGTTTTTAGTTAGAAATTTTAATATGTTATATTCTGTTGGTGTTAATTTAATTTTATTTCCATCTACTATTACTTCTTTGCTAGAATCATTAATTTCTAAATTACCTGTTCTATATACATTTTCTTCTTCCTTTTTTAATGACCCAAGCATAGTATATCTTCTAATTTGTGAATTTACTCTTGCAATTAATTCGAGTGGATTAAATGGTTTTGTAACATAATCATCTGCTCCTGTGTTTAATCCATTAATTTTATCGTAGTCTTCACTCTTAGCAGATAGCATAATTATAGGAACCCCTTTACTTTTTCGAATATTTTTTGCAACATCAATTCCATTCATTTTCGGCATCATTATATCTAAAATTATTAAATGTATTTCATTGTTTTCAATAATCTTTAGAGCTTCTCTTCCGTCATATGCTTTTAAAATGTTATAGCCTTCTTTTGTTAAATATATTTCAATTGCTTCCACAATTTCCTTATCATCATCGCAAACTAGTATATTATACATTCTTTTCATCCCCTTTTTTATTATAACATCTTTCTTAGCCTATATTTTATATATCATAAAATTATTAAGAAAAAAGTATCGAGATTATTAATTTTTCCTTAATTTGTTTCATATATTCAAATAAGGTGATTATTTTTGAGAAGAATAAAGGTTTTTATTTTTAACGGAATTTTGTTGACTATTACTTCTTTTATAATGCGATTAATAGGTATGAGCTTTGGAATTTACCTTTCTAGAAAAGTTGGCGAAGAAGCTGTTGGCGTTTTTGGTTTAATTATGTCTGTTTATATGTTTAGTATTACTATTGCTACTTCTCGGAATTAATCTTGCTACTACAAGAATTATTACAATTGATACAACATATCATCCTGAAAATGGTACAAAAAAAGCAATGCGAAAATGTTTGCAATATAGCCTTATTTTTGGAATACTTGCTGGTATTTTATTAACTATATTTACGCCTATAATTTGCTCTTATTTTGTACATAATCAAGTATCTAAAAATTTATTTTATATAATTTCTATAAGTTTACCTTTTATATCCATGTCATCTGCATTAAATGGATATTTTACTGCTCTTAGGAAGAATGGTAAAAATGCTATTTGTAGAATTTTTGAGCAATTTGTTAAAATGATTGTAACAGCATATTTATTATCCTTTTTTATGCCAACAGGTTTAGAATATGCAAGTCTTTCATTAGTTTTAGGTGAAGCTATATCAGAAGTTTCTTCTTTTTTCTTTACTTTCTTTTTATATAAATTAGAAAAAAGAAAACATAAAAAGAAAATTGCAAATAATACCAATTATATGAAAGCAATTTTTGAAATTACTATTCCAGTTTCCATTACTTCATATATTCGCTCTGGTCTTTCTTCTTTAAAGCAACTACTAATTCCGCTTCGTTTAGAAAAATTTGGTATGAATTGTGTAGATGCAATTTCTTCTTATGGAGTAATTAATGGAATGGCAATGCCTGTTCTTATGTTTCCTGAAGTAGTAATTAATTCTTTTAGTGGTTTGCTTGTTACAGAGTTTACTTATTACCAAACAAAACAAGACTTTATCGCAATTAGGTACATTATTTCAAAAATTTTTAGAGTTACTTTACTATTTTCAATTGGAGTTATTGGATTGTTTTTGTTTTATTCAGATTCTATAAATTTGATGGTTTATAACAATTTAGATATTTCTATATATTTAAAAGTTTTGTGCCCATTACTTTTATTTATGTACTTAGATAGCATAGTTGATAATATTTTAAAAGGATTAAATAAACAAGTAGATGTTATGAAATGCAATATTCTTGATTTATTTGTGAGTATTTTTTGTATATATATACTTCTTCCTATATTTGGAATTAATGGATATTTGTTTACCATTTTTCTTAGTGAAATTTTAAATTGTGGTATTAGTATTTTACAATTAAAACACTTTACTCACTTTAAATTTGATTTTAAAAATTGGCTTTTAAAACCATTTATTGGAATATTTCTTTCTTATTTTATAACTGAAATAATTATTCAGAATACCTGCAATGATACTTTTTCCTTTTTACTAAAATCTATTTTTTATATTGGTTTTTATTTTTTATATTTATTATTTTGTAAATGCTAAAAGAACTCCCAACCGCTACACGATTGGGAGTTCTTTTATTTATTTTACTTCTCTTGCTTTTACAACAAATCTTTGTGTTCCATAGTTTGTACATGTAATTAAAGTAATTTCTTTTTTTCCATTTGTTTTTTGTGAAGTACATTTTGTATCTTCTGGAGATACTACATATGTATCATATACTTCATATGTAACTGTTCTTCCTTTTAAGTCTGTTAGTTCTACTTTATCTCCTTTGTTTATTTTAGATAGTTTTCCAAACATTTTCTTATTTTTATAGTTATGCCCTACAATAACATAGTTTCCTACTTCATTTGGATCTCCACCCCAGAATTTTACAACTGATATTTTTAATATTTCATCTATATTTGCTTCATCTGTGTTTAGTACTGGATAATTTATTCCAAGTGATGGTATGTTTACAATTCCATCTGTTGTATATGTTGCTCCACTGTCTGTTGTATAAACTTCTGGTGAATTTTCTTCTTCACCACTTTGTTCTTCTATATTTTGTATATATTCTTCAACATCTTTTGCAAGTTTTGTAATATTAATTTCTTGTTTATTTGCTTCTTGCTCATCTAGCATAACAATTAAAACATTATCTTCTACTCTTATTGTTGTATCATCATCTTCTTCTGGTGCAATTATATGAATGTTTGATAGTATTTCTTGTGATATTTCTTCATTTTTGTTTCTATCATATTCTGCATAAATGTAATACGAAAATAAAAGACACACTAAAAAGACTGATAAGAAAAATTTGATTTTATACATCTTCTTTTTTCTTCTCAGTTCAGGAGTTACATATAATTTTTCAGTTATTAGTATTTGATTCATATCTCTCTCCTTTTTCTAATACTAATATTATTATAACATAATTTATTTACTTTTTAAATACTTTTTTACAAAAAGTTTGGGAAAATATGAAAGAAATGTAAATATACAAACTTTTGTTTACTTGTAATTTATTATATGTTATAATTTGCAAATAGAGGTGATAATTTATGAATGATGAAATTCACAATAATATTAATGATATAAAAAATATATTGAATAGTATTAATTCTACAGATGCAATTGAGTTTTCAAAATGGACTAAAGAAAAGGCAAATTTAAGATATAATGGACAACTTCCTAAATTTCCTATATACAACAATTTTATTTATTGGTGTAATCTTGGAATAAATGTTGGAAGTGAACAAAATAAGCTAAGGCCTGTCTTGATATTAAAAACATCTAAAAATTCTCCTATATGTACTATTCTTCCATTAACAACTAAAAGATTAAATGACCAATTTTGGTTTCATATTGATATGGAAGAAATTGATTCAACAGTTTTAGTTGAGCAATTAAAAGTAGTTAGCAAATTAAGAATTACAGATCCATATAGGAAAAAAGGACAATTAGTTAGTATTTCACAAATCGATTGGAACAATATTAATTCGCAACTTGAAAGTATATATAGGCTAAGACCATTAAAATCTAAATAAAAATTTCAAATTCTACTTGACTTTCTGCCATGGGATAATTTATAATTAAATTAATAAAACATTAGTGTCCGTTCTGAAAAGAACGTAATCATTATAATCCGATAGTCCAAGAGACTATCGCTTTTTATTACATATAATTTATGATTTTTCATATAATATTATTACATTAGTGTCCATAGCATTTATGCTATGTTAGTCATTAGTATATTTAAGAGTGGGTATTATAAAATTTGCCCGCTCTTAAATTATAACATCAACAAGAAACTTTATATCTATTATTTTCATTTTAATTTGCTTTAATGTTTTTATTATGTTATGATAAAATATGGTTATACTAAAATAATAAAAAATTTGCAAAAGGAGGATTAATTTATGAATTTTAAACAATGGGATGGATTTACAAAAGGTGATTGGCAAAAGGATATTGATGTAAGAGCTTTTATTCAAGCAAATTATACACCATATGAAGGAGATTCAAGCTTTTTAGCTGGGCCAACCGAAGATACAAAAAAATTATGGAATGAAGTTTTAGATTTATATAAGAAAGAAAAAGAAAATGGCGGAGTGCTCGATATTGATACAAAAACTATTTCAACTATTACTGCTCATGATGCTGGGTATATAGATAAGGATTTGGAAAAAATTGTTGGTTTACAAACAGACAAGCCTTTAAAAAGAGCAATTATGCCTTTTGGTGGTATTAAAATTGTTGAAAAATCTTGTGCTGCATATGGAAGAGAAGTTGATAAAGATGTAGATTATGTTTTTAATAATATTAGAAGAACACATAATGACGGCGTATTTAGTGTATATACTCCAGATATTCGTGCAGCTAGAAGTTCTCATTTAATAACTGGGCTTCCTGATGGATACGGCCGTGGAAGAATTATTGGAGATTATAGGCGTGTTGCATTATATGGAATAGATACATTAATTAAAGAAAAAGAAAATGATTTACTAGACTTAAATGTAGATGTTTTAACTGAAAGTATTATTCAAGAAAGAGAAGAGATTCACGATCAAATTGCGGCTTTAAAAGCTTTAAAAGAAATGGCTTCAAAATACGGGTTTGATATATCTCTTCCTGCAAGTAATGCAAAAGAAGCTATCCAGTGGACATATTTTGCTTATCTTGCTGCCGTAAAAGATCAAAATGGTGCTGCAATGAGTTTGGGTAGAACCTCTACTTTCTTAGATATCTATATTGAAAGAGATTTAAAAAACGGAACTTTAACAGAAGTTGAAGCTCAAGAATTAATGGACCATTTTGTTATGAAATTAAGAATGATAAGATTTTTGCGTACTCCTGAATATAACGAACTATTTAGTGGAGACCCTGTATGGGTTACAGAATCTATTGGCGGAATGGGAATTGATGGTAGAACTTTGGTTACTAAAAATTCATATAGAATTTTATATACACTCGTAAACTTAGGGCCTGCGCCAGAACCAAATATGACTGTACTTTGGTCTACTAGATTACCTAAATCTTTTAAAGATTTTTGTGCAAATTTATCTATTAAAACATCTTCTATTCAATATGAAAATGACGATTTAATGAGAAAATATTGGGGAGATGATTATGGTATTGCTTGTTGTGTATCTGCTATGAGAATAGGAAAACAAATGCAATTTTTCGGTGCAAGATGTAACCTTGCAAAAACTTTACTTTATGCTATTAATGGTGGTAGAGATGAAATTTCTGGTAAGCAAGTTACGCCAAAATTTGAAAAAATTACTGGAAAATACCTAGAGTATGATGAAGTAATGGAAAAATTTAATAATATGATGGATTATGTTGCAAAAATTTATATAAAAGCTTTAAATGCTATTCATTATATGCACGATAAATATTCATATGAAGCAATTGAAATGGCTTTACATGATAGAGTAATTTTAAGAACTATGGCATGTGGAATTGCTGGTTTATCTGTTGTAGCCGATTCTTTATCTGCTATTAAATATGCTAAAGTTGAAGTTATACGTGACGATACTGGCCTTGCAATTGATTACAAAATTGAAGGTGATTTTCCAAAGTACGGTAATGATGATGATAAAGTTGATGATATTGCTGTAATGCTTGTAAAAACTTTCCTAAAAAAATTACAAAAGTATCAAACTTATCGTAATGCAAAAACTACTATGTCTATTCTTACTATTACATCTAATGTTGTTTATGGAAAAGCAACCGGAAATACTCCAGATGGAAGACGTGCAGGAGAACCATTTGGACCTGGTGCAAATCCTTTACATGGAAGAGATACAAGTGGTGCGCTTGCAGTTATGAATTCAGTTGCAAAACTTCCTTATGAATATGCAGAAGATGGTATTTCTTACACATTTTCTATTACACCTGCTACTCTTGGAAAAGATGAAGAAGCAAGAGTAAATAACTTGGTTAATATGCTAGATGGATATTTTATGCGGAGAAGGTCATCATATAAATGTAAATGTATTTGATAGAGCACTTCTTGAAGACGCTATGGAACATCCTGAAAATTATCCTCAATTAACTATTCGTGTATCTGGATATGCAGTTCACTTTACAAAACTTACACGTGAACAGCAATTAGATGTTATTCATAGAACTATACACGAAAGAATTTAGAAAACCTTTTTTGAGCAAATATTAAATATTTGCTCAAAAATTATTAGGAGAGTTATATATGGAAAATTTTGATAAAACAACAATGGCAAGAATTCACTCTATTGAAAGTTTAGGTACAGTTGATGGACCCGGACTTCGCTTTGTTGTATTTATGCAAGGTTGCCACCTTCGTTGTAAATACTGCCATAATCGTGATACATGGAATACCCATACTGGTACAGTTATTACTTTAGATGAATTGTTAAATAAAATTTTAAATTATACAAACTATTTTAAAGCGTCTTCTGGTGGTGTAACTATTTCTGGTGGAGAACCACTTTTACAAATGGATTTTTTAATTTCTTTATTTAAAAAATTAAAAGAACTTTCCATTCATACAGCAATTGATACATCTGGGATGTTTGATTTAACAAAAAAATTGAAAGAACTTATATCACTTACAGATTTATTTTTGTTAGATATTAAGCACATTGACCCTAAAAAATGTGAAGAATTAGTTGGATTCTCTAATGAGAAAGAACTTGCTTTTGCGCATTACTTAAATGAAATTAAAAAGCCTATTTGGCTAAGACAAGTTATTATTCCGGGTATTACGGATAATGAAGAAGATTTATTAAAATTAAAAGATTTTATAAAGTCTTTACCTTGCATTGAAAAAGTAGAATTATTAAAATATCATGATATGGGTAAGTTTAAATGGGAAAATTTAGGTTTTAAATATGAATTAGATAATATACCAAATGCAACTGATGTTGATATTGAACGTGCTAAGTTAATACTTAATATTTAGAAAAACCCCAAGTTGTGCAATAACACAACTTGGGGTTTTTATTTTAAAATGTAATACCTATTAGTTCTAATAGCACTCCCGCTATAACTCCTATTATATATAACAACATTATAATTTTTATATTCTCTTTCATATTTTTATTTACTCTAAAAAGAATTAAAATTCCAACACCTGCTCCTACTAATAATCCAGAAATCATTGTTGCAGGAGTAATTACTTGCGACAAATATAACTCTGTTAATATAACTGATGAAGCACAATTAGGTATTAAGCCTATAATTCCTGCAACCATTGGCCCTAATATTGGTTTATTTAATATAAGATTTGATAGCTTGTCCTCTCCAATTAAATGGATAATCGTGTTTAATATAAAAGATATTATTATAATATACAAAAATATATTAATAGTGTGTTTTATTGATGACTTTAAAATACCTCCTTCTTCACAATGACAATGTTCGTGTTCACATATTTCAACTATTTTTTCTTCTTCATTTGGTTTGTTTTTATTGAAAGTGCGTGTTATGAAATCTATAATAAATCCTGCTACTATACCAATTAACAGTTTTATTCCTAATATTTTTAATATTACATTAATAGGTACTGCTTCTGATATTAGAATTGGAAGCATTTCATCAGAGGTTGATAAAAATATTGCAATTAATGTTCCTAGTGCTATAATTCTTCCTGCATATAAGTTGGCAGCTATTGCAGAAAAACCGCATTGTGGAAATATTCCTAAAATTCCACCTATAAATGGTCCATATTCTCCTGATTTTTGAATTATTTTTTTTGTTTTATTACTTGTTTTATGCTCTACATATTCCATAATTAAATATGCAATCCATAAAAATGGTAATAACTTTATACTATCCATTAGTGTATCAATAACAACATCTAACATTTTCATTTCTCCCTATTAAATATACGTTATATAATACCATAATTTTTAGTTTTTGACAAGGAGTTTTATTCTAATATTTTCCTTATTTTATCTAAATTTTTTATAACACAATCATATCCATATTTATAACAACTATCAAGTTTCCCGAGTATCTAATAGTCCTACTTTATCTGTATATACACTTAATACAAGGTCGCTCATTTCTAAGTTTTCTTCCGAAATTTTATTGCCCATAATATCTATTGTTTTCATTATAATATCCATAATATTGCTATCCTCTGTAATAGGATCTGCATCAAATTTTACAGCAATTACTTTGTCTGCTCCTTGTTTTTTTACTTCATGTACTGGTACATTATCTAGTGCTCCTCCATCCATAAAAGCATGGTCTCTGAACTTACAAGGTGTAAATACTGCTGGAAAACTGCTGCTTGCTCTAACAGCTTTTCCTACTGTTATGTCTGTTATATATTGTTCTAAATTTTCCGAAGTTTCTGGAATTTTATTTGTTATAATGTATTCTTTAGAATTTGCGATATCAACTGTAGGTATTACAATTGGCATTTCTATTTCATCAATTTTTCTTATTCCTTTTTTTAATGCTATTTTATTGTATATGTTTTCAATACTTCTTCCAGATTTTAAGCCTTTAAATGTATTCTTTTTATTTATCATAAAATTTCCTATTCCCGATATAATTGGTCCTGTATTAATCTCCACTAATTCTTTTGAATATCTCTTAAATAGTATGTAAATATAATAAGGGGAATATCCCATAGCATATAAACTTGCAACCAAGCTTCCAGCACTGGTTCCACCTATTATATCAATTTTAATATTATTATCTTCTAGGGCTTTTAATACCCCTGCATGAGCAATCCCTCTAATTCCACCACCAGATAATGCAATGCCTAGCTTCATTCTAACACCTTCTCTTACTAATATAAAAATAGTATTTACAACTTATTATATGATTAAACATAAATTGGTGCTAAAATTAAAATAGCATAATAAAAAGCAATGCTATTTATTATACTATTATTTTTCTAATCTACTATTTAAGTATAAATCATCTGGGTTAATATCTTCACCTGTTTCCCATTCTATAGTTATTCCTGCTGGCCTTACTGTTCTAAATAGTTCCATATTTTTTAATTTTTTAAAACACTCATATTTGAAGTTTTTCTTCATATCATATACCTTTTTTTCTCCTGTTTCAAAATAAAGTAATAATTCATAGTTATCTAAAACTTCTACTTTTGTAATTTTTGGTGTTATCATTAATTTTTCCCCCCATTATTTTCTATTTCAAAGGTTCAATTTTAAAATACCCTTTTCCATCTAAGGCTAACTTCCATAACTCAATCAATTCTTTTTTATGAATAATAATCCATGCCTCTACGATTTTTTTCTTTTTCATTGGTATATTCCCTTCTATAATTTTACCTTCTAAATCAAATACAGCTTCTTTTCCATTATATGATGTATGTAAATGCGGGAATTTATGCTGTTCATTATCTTTAAAATACATTCTTATGGTTATTCCATAAAATTGTGAAATAATTGGCATTTTGTATTCCTCCTTAATAATAACATATATTTTTCAAAAATGCAAAAAAGAGGAGTTATTTTTTAACCCCCCTTATAAATATTTTTATTAGTTTTCAGCATATGGTAACATTGCAATATGTCTACATCTTTTTATTGCTACTGTAATATCTCTTTGATGTTTTGCACAAGCTCCTGTTGCTCTTCTTGGTAATATTTTTCCTTTTTCATTTATGAATTTTCTTAATTGCTCTGGATTTTTATAATCTAAAACGAAATCTTTATCACTGCATAATGCACATACTTTTTTTCTCATTTTTCTGAATTTTGGATTATAATCTTCATCACCATTATTCACACGATTTCTTCTATTGTTTTGTTTTTTGTCTGCCATTTTATTTTCCCCCCTTCTTAGTTTTTAGAATGGTAGGTCGTCATTAGAAGAAATTTCAAATTCTGGACTTGTTGCTGCTACATCTCCGAATGTGTTTTCAAAACTTGAATCGGCTGTAGCATCTCTTTTGCTATCTGCAAAATATGCTTCTTCTGCAACAACTTCTGTTACATAGTGTTTTTGACCTTGGTCATCATCCCATGTTCTTGTTTGAATTCTTCCAATTATTCCTACTTGTTGACCTTTTTTGAAATATTTGCTACAAAATTCACCAGTTTTACTCCATGCTACTATGTTTATAAAATCTGCTTGTCTTTCTTCTCCTTGACGTACAAATCTTCTATTTACTGCAATTGAAAAACTTGCTACTAGTGTATTGTTTGTTTGTGTATATCTTACTTCTGGATCTCTTGTTAATCTTCCCATTAAAATTACTTTATTCATATATTATTCCTCACCTTTCTAAGGTTCCTATCAAATAGTATTCCTATTTGTATTTCTTAATTTTTAAAGTCAACTATTAATTATTTTTCTAATAAAATTAGTCTTCTTTTCTTACTACGATAAATTTAATAACTTCATCTGTAATTCTGTAGTTTCTTTCTAATTCTGCAATTAGTTCTGGTTTTGCTTCGAAGTTAAATAATATGTAATATCCTTCTTTATTTTTCTTAACTTCATAAGCTAATTTTCTTTTTCCCATTTCTTCTACAGATTCTACTTTTCCTTGTGTATTAATTAGTTCAGAAAATTTTGTAATAAGGTTTTTTATTCCCTCTTCTTCAACTACTGGACTAATAATGACAACACTTTCGTATTTATTCATTATATCACCTCCTTATGGATAAATAACCCATACTTCCCAATGTATGAGTAAGGAAAAAAGCTATGCTTTTTTTCAAACATTGCAATTTTATCACATTTTTTATCAATTGTCAAACATTTTTTCTTATGATTTTTTTCCCTGGTAAAGCAAAAATAGCGGGATCCCCCGCTACTTTTGCTATTTTTCTACACTTCTATTTGCTATTTCTATTGCTTTTTTAACTATATTTCCACAATCTTTTGAGGATACATTTCCCCAACTTCCTCCGTCTTTTTTTACTTGTTCATATACTCCTAATTCTTTTGCTATTTCTTCTCTTAAATTGTTAGAAATCAATTTTGAATTTCTACTCATTTTTAATACCTCCTCTTTATAGAGTAGTTTTTCTGAAAATATTTTTAATTCTCTTTTAAAAAGATTATCAAAGAATTGACGTTTTTTAATTTTTAATATTTTCATAACCATATTATATGTCGTTTTTTTGTTTTTATCATAGAATTTTTTTGAAATTTTTCTAATTTTTTGTTACATTGTAAGAATTCCATCTGGTGTATCTTGTATTACTAAAATATCTTCTTCTCTTCCTGTTTCAGCATTTATATATACTAAAAATTGCGTTCCATCTACACTTCCTTTAAATTCCCAACATAGTAATTCTGTTTGAAATTCAGTTGGTATGATTGCTAATGATTCAGATTCTATTTCTAAATTTTTATTGATTGTTTTTTTGGCTTGTTCTTTTGATATTTTCACATCTGGTAAGTTTCTTTCTTCATGTGAATTTAGGTATCCAGTTGTTTCCATTCCTAATACTTCGCCATTATCTAATGCTATTTTTAGCTTAATTAAATCTGGATACACTGTTACATCATTTTGCAAATACGCATAATTTATAGTTAATATTCCTTGTTGTTTTAAATAATATGTTTCTTTCATATTTGGAAATCCTTTTTTATTTAAGAAATCTTTTCCAATTTTATTTGCTTCTTCAATTGATATACTTTCTGCTTCTACATCACGATTATAATTTGCAAATACTATATGCCCTCCTTTTTTCGAAATAGAAATACTTGCATTACCGTCTTCTTCTTTAACTTTAACATAAAAATCAAACGATGGTATATTTCCATTTTCAGATAATCCATTAGATATTATTTCTTCTATTTTTTCTTGACCAAAAAATTCTTTTACAATTTCATTTGCTTTTTCTTCATCTATATCATCTCCAGTTAGCCCTTTTCTTTCGGGATTTGTCATATGTTCTGAAAAGGCTCCATCATAAATAAGACCTGAATATTCATGGAAATTTTCTTCTAGGTTTGAAAAACTATCTTGGGAAAGATTACTTACTTGCTGTGCAAATGCTCTTGTTCCTTTTTTTGTTAGTTCATCCCAACTAATTCGCCCATCATTCATATCAGCAGATAGTTGAATTAGAGTGTTTTTTAATTCTACACTATAATCGTGTAATGAGGTTAAATTGTTTAAATCTTCTTGTGTTAGACCTTCATTATATATATTTTTTCTTGATAAACTATAACTATAATCACTTACTTGATTTAAAAATTTTGCAGTATTTGATAACTCTCCACTACCAATTGGAAGTTGTGATAGATATGTTTGGGCAAGATCTGCTTCTCTCCATACATGTGTTAATGTTTCTGCTCCATGTTCTGGTGTTGTAGAAATAAGCGATTTTGCAAGATATGTTTCTACATTTTGCACATAGTCCACTAACTCAAAAAATGCCATATTATACGCATTATTTGATGCTTGCCTATAATCTCTTTGTTTTTTATAAGTAAATACTCCAAGACCTATAATAATTGCGCCTAATACCACAATTACACTTAGCATATGCCTATCTTTTAATCTTTCTTTCCAATCTATTAATTTTTCTTTTAAATTCATAGTTCTCTTCCTTTCACAATATTTATTTACAAAATTTATGTTTTCCTATTGTTTTTACAACTGGTCTTGACCATATCCATTTGTTTGTTGCTGTTGCAGGGTTAAAATAATAAATACAACCATTTGTTGGATCCCATCCATTTAAAGCATCACGAGCAGCTTTTAGTACAGTTGAACCTTCTTTAATTGGTACATTAATTTGACCATCTGCTACTGCTGTAAAAGCTCCACTTTCATAAATAACACCTGCTATTGTATTTGGGAAATTTGAATTTTTTACACGATTTAAAATAACTGCCCCAACTGCAACTTGGCCCTCATATGGTTCTCCTCTTGCTTCTCCATTTATTGCTCTTGCTAACAATTGCACATCTTGAGTAGTATTACTTGCTTTGGCATATACATCACTTTTATTAATCTCCATATCCATTATCATAATTATTTCCAAAATAAAAATTGTTATTAAGATAAGAATACTTAATGTTTTTGCTATATTTTTCATTTCTTACCTCCAATTAGTTTTATCTTTATTTTGCTATTTTTTTCAATTTTTATTCTTATTTTTTTTGATATTTTTATTTTTATATGATAAAATTTTATTATCAAAATTAAAAATGTGAGGAAACCAATATGAAAAAAGTTCTAATTTTTTATGCAGCATATGGTGGTGGTCATTTATCTGCTGCTCGTTCTATTAAAGAATACTTAGAAGATCATTTTGATGATGTTGATATTCGTTTAGTAGATTGTATGAAATATGTTAATAAAGCAATTGAGAAGTTAACTACTACTGCTTATAATGAAATGGCTAAAAAAGTTCCATGGGCATGGGGAAAAATTTATTCAAAATCTCAGAAGGGGCCAATTGCTCAAATTAGTAATACTTCTAATAAAATTTTAGCTTTAAAATTAAATAAATTGTTACAAGAGTATGAGCCTGATGTTATTATTTCTACACATCCTTTTGGTTCACAAATGTGTACTGTATTAAAGTCAAGAGGAAAAATTCATGCAAAAATTGCAACTGTTATGACAGATTATGCTCCACATGATCAATGGCTTGTAAATTCTTATCTAGTAGATTATTTTTTTGTTGCACATGATGGTATGAAACTTGCACTAGAAAAAAAAGGAATTCCGAAGGATAAAATTTTTGCAACAGGTATACCTTTATCTAATCGCTTTTTGAAGAGTTATCATAAAGAAGAGATTTTAAAAGAATTTGGATTACAACAGAATAAAAAAACTATTTTATTTTTTGCAGGTGGTGAGTTTGGTCTTCGGAAAATCTAAGACCTATAGTTTACTACAAACTCTAGCCCAAAATTTTGATAATTTGCAAGTTGTTGCAATTTCTGGTAGAAATGAAAAAATGAAACGTAGTTTTGAATATTTAGTTGAAAAAGAGCATAAGGAAGATAGCATAAAAGTACTTGATTATACTACTAAAATTCCTGAACTTATGAGTATTTCAGATTTAGTAATTACAAAACCTGGTGGACTTACTACTACTGAAAGTTTAGCTTCACGGTTTACCTATTATTGTTATTAACCCAATTCCTGGGCAAGAGGAAGAAAATGCTGAATTTTTGGAGAGTAAGCATGTTGCAATATGGATACATAAAAATGATGATGTAAAAGATATTTTAGAAAATTTATTTTCTTCTCCGGAAAAAATGAAGGAAATGAAAATTCAAGCAAGGCTTCTTGCTAAGAAAAATTCTTGTAAAGATATTTGTGAAATTATTTTTAAATAAAATTAAAAAATAGAAGTTACCTTAAGTAACTTCTATTTTTTAATTTTATTATAATACATATTTTTTAATTAAGATAATTCCACCTGCAAGTGTTACAAGTATTATTCCTGTTAGTGTAAAGTATATTCTTGCTTCTCCTGTTTTTATTCCTAAAACTACTGGTGCATCGTCTATATCATCTTCTTTATCTTTCTTATTGTTTGGTGTTGAATCTATATCAGGTGTGTTACTATCGTTATAATCTTTACTAATTTCTGCTACGTTTACTTTTACACCTAAGTTATTTTGTGAATTTTCCCAAGTTAAGATTATATCTACTGTTGCACTTTCCCCTGGTTTTAGTAATTTATTTTGTAATTGGTCGGTAACTACTTCTTTTTCGTTTAATGCCGTCCATTTTGGATTGTCACTTGCTACAAATTTTAATCCGTCTGGAATATAGTCTTTTACTTCTTTTGCATATCCTTCTATTTCTCCCTCATTGGTTACTTTAATTTTGTATGCAAATTTTACTGTTACTTTATTTACATCTTTTGCTTTTAAATCTACTTTTACAACTGGTTCTGGGTTTTCATCTCCTGTATGACCTGTATTTGTAACAGTCTGTTTTCCAGACTCTGTAATTAATACTTGTGATACCCATTTTTTAAGTGCAAGATCGAAGTATTTTACTCTTACTTTTTCTTTATCTATATCATCTTCTGCGTCTTTGTCATTTCCTGGTGTTGAGTCTACATCTTCAACTGGATTTCCATCTTTATCGCTATCATCTGATATTTCTGCTGTATTAATTAATATTCTATCTGATGTGTTTGGTTCTGTTACTTTAAATGCTACTTTTACATCTCTATAATCTGGATTTGTATCTGTAATTCCTGTTAATGGGTTAAATTCTTTTATTAAGTTTTCCCCATCTGCTTTTTCTTGTTCTTTTGATAAATAATCTGTTGTTATTTTTTTAGCTTCCTTTACATCTTCAGTTTCTTTTCCTTCAGAATCTATCATTTTCCAACGATATTGCTTATTTGTTTCATTATCTGGTAAATATTCTAGTCCTTCTGGTAAATCGTCTGTTACTTCAGATGCATAACCTGCCATACTTCCTTCATTATATACACGTATTGTATATGTTACAATATTTCCATTTTCTACTTCTACTGGATCTTTGGTATGTTCGTACTTTATTTTTCCCTCTTTATCCATTTTTGGTACTGGATATCTATTGTTAATATCTAAATTATTTACCTTTGTTATAAATTTTCTTAATGCTAAATCAAAATATTGTAATCTAACATGTTCTTTATCTATATCATCTTCATCCATATCGTCATTTCCTGGTGTTGAATCTACATCTTCTACAGGATTTCCAAACTCATCTGAATCATCAGATACTTGAGCAATATTTGTTAGTATTCTATTTGATGTATTTGGTTCTATTACTTCAAATGCTATTTTCACATCTTTATAATCTGGGTTAGTAGGAGTAATTCCGTCACCTGTATTAAATGCTTTTAATAAGTTTGCTCCATCTGTTGTTTCTTGTGCTTTTGATAAGTAATCTGTTGTTACTTTTACTGCTTTTGTTACATCTGTAGTTTCTTTTCCAGATTCATCTATCATTTTCCAACGATATTGTGTGTTTAGTAAATTTTCTGGTAAATATTTTAATCCTTCTGGTAAATCGTCTGTTATTTCAGATGCATAACCTGCAATGTCACCTTCGTTATATATACGTATTGTATATATTACAACATCTCCCGTTCCAACTCCTACTGGGTCTTTTGTATGGTTATACTTAATTTTTCCATCTTCTCCTAAAGTTGGTTCTGGTATTCTGTTTGTAATGCTTTCATCTCCAACTGCTGTAATAAATTTTCTTAGCGCTAGATCAAATATTTGTACTTTTAATTTTTCGAAGTCATCATCATCTTCTTGTCCTGGTATGTATTTGTCCCCTTTTTCAATTTCTGGATCTTTATAATTTGGTAAATCTGGATCTTGTGGTAATTCTACATCACCAACTTCTGAATCTCGGTCTGTAACACTTTTATCATCTTTATCCGTACTTCCTGTTATTTCTGCTATATTTGTAATTTTATCTCCAGATAATACTGTATTTTTTACTTTACATTTCACTGTAATATCTTTATATGCAAGTGTTTCACCATTAAATGCTACAATTAAGTTATCTGGATTAACTTTTTTTGATAAATGCTCTGTTTTTATTGTTCTTAAGCTTGTATCATTTTCATCCAAATACCAGCCATTTGCTATATTTTCTTCATCTTCTGGTAAAAATTCTAATTGTGGTGGTAAATGATCTGTTATTTCAGATGCGTACCCATCAACGAACCCTTCATTATAAACACGAATTGTATATGTTACAATGTCTCCTACTTTTACAGATACTGGCGTTTTTGGTCCATTATATGTTGCAGTGGTACTTTCTCCTGTTAATAGTTTAGTTACATCTGGAACAGGAGCTCTACTGTCACTTAGCGTTCTACCATTAATAGCTGTAACAAATTTTCTTAAAGATAGATCGAAATATTTAGATGGTATAATTATTCCCTCGAAGTCATCATCATCTTCTTGTCCTTTTGTATAGTTACCGTTATTTTCAGTTCCATTTCCATTGTAGTCGTTGTTCTTTTTTCCATCTGGAAAGTTTTCAGTATGTGAATCTAAGTCAATATCTGTATCTTCTTTATCATTATGGTACTTTGTAATTTCAGCAATATTTACAAGCCTTTGGTTTTGTGTTGAAACTTTAGCTGTAATTTTACATTTAATAGTAATCGCTTCGCTATCTAATGTATTTGATGAACCATCATATCCCTTTAATACTTTACTTTTACCTTCATTTGTTATTATTATTGTTGTAACTCCTGTTGCTAAATCTGTAGAATGTTTTTCACTGTATCCAGTAGGTGCTGAAACTAATTCAACAAATTCAATTCCTTTTGGTAAGTAATCCTTTATTTCTTTCGCATATCCATCAACATTACCTTCATTATACACTGTTAAAGTATATTCTATAAATTGACCTTCTGAAGCTATTAAATCATTTTTTGGATGATTGTATGTCGCTGTTGTGCTAGTTTTATTTTTTAAATTTGCTACATCTACTTGAGGTAATCTGCTCGTAACTGGCGTATCACCTATTTTTGTAATTGATTTACGCAGTGCCAAATCGAAGAATGTTACTGGTACGACAATTCCTTCAAAATCGTCATCATCCTCTTGTCCTTTTGTATATTTACCATCGTTTTCTGTTCCATTTCCCTTGTAATCATTGTTTTTTTCTGTCTCTGGAAAGTTCGCAACATGTGAATCAAGGTCTGTATCTACATCTGTGTTATTACTACTATCGTGGTATTTTGTAATCTCAGCAATGTTTACAAGTCTTTGGTTTTCCGTTTTATTTTCCGCCTTAATTTCACATCTAATAGTAATTTGTTCACTATCTAATTTACCCGTTTCACTATTGAATGCTTCTAATACCTTTCCACTTCCATTATGTGTAATAGTTATTGTCGTTTTTCCTGTTTTCTCATCCTTAGTACTTGACGCACTGTATCCAGCAGACGGAGAAACTAATTCCTTAAATTCAATTCCTTTTGGTAAGTAATCTTTTATTTCTTTTGCATATCCTTTAACAGTTCCTTCATTATATACTGTTAATGTATATTCTATAATTTGATCTTTTTTAGCAATCAAATCATTTTTTGGATGATTATATGTAGCTGTTGTACTGGTTTTATTTTTTAATTTACTAACATCAACTTGTGGAAGTCTGTCTTCAAACTTAGTATCACCAATCTTCGTAATTGATTTACGTAGTGCAAGGTCAAGTTTTTGTAAAGAAACTGTTGCCTCTTCTGAGTCAGTTATTTCCTTTTCTTCAACAAGCACAACTGGTTGTTGTTCTTTTGCTGTAGCTGTTCCTGTAGTATAATAGGTTGCTGTTTTTGCTGTATATTTAGCTGTAACAGTCACTGTTACAGAAGATATATTACTTGTTTTTGGTACCGAAATGTAGAAATCGTCTGTACTATTTTTTAGTGCCTCTAATGTAGTAGTTTGTTTGTTAGAACTTAACACTTTATTAGTATCATTAATTTGAACATTTTGACCTTTCTCATCTTTAATTTCTATATTCGTTATCGTACAACCAATATGTTTTTCAATTTTAAATGGCCCCATTATATAATTACCATTATTTTCACTCGTTTTATTTTCAGACTTTATCGTTATAGCATCCTTTGGGGTAGTTGTAGAAGGAGAATAATCACTATGTTTTTCTGCATTTGTTATAAACCATTCATATAGTACTTCCATACGATATGCATGTAATGTACCTTTTTTAGCCCCATTACCGTCTCCAACTTGACTTCCATAGTTATTCAAAGGTTCAAAATTAATACCATCACCGTCCTTCTTAATTTGTAATTGATTTCTCAAAAGTTTATCATTTGAAGTATTTGGCTTATATGTATGGTATGTTGGATCACTTGAATTTGTATAATACCATAATGCAAGTTGTTGTACTACATCAATTTCATCATTTGTTAAACATTTAGCTTTATCATTGTCATTAGCATTATGTCCATTTTTAATCATTCCAGCAGCTTCTAATACCCCAGTTGTTGTTAAAAACTGTATTTTATCTGCTTGATTCTCTGTTGGAAAAAACATATTATCTATAATCCATAAAATTTTATTGTAATCGCTACTATTTATTTGAAGGTCACTTATTACCTCTGTTGATTTTGTTTTCATATTATTGTCTGTACCTAGAAATTTACTATATGTCGGATGATTAACTTGATTTGTTCCACCTAAGTACCCAGCTTCTGCTTTTAAGCAATAGAAATTATTTTTGGTAACATCACTTGCAGATGTTACACCAATTTTTCCTACTTTTTCTATATTAGAATTTAAACCACCACTCTCAGCAATATCACCTTGGTCTGTAACAGCATATTCATAGTCTCCGTTTTCTGTCTGCTATTTCTAAATTATATGTACTGTTTGCTGCATATGAATATGTAGTTACTAATCCGATTATGGTTAATGCTAAAATACTTGTTATAATTAACATACCAATCAATTTCCTCAACTTCATAATTATACCTTCCTTCACAAAAAATAATTATATTAATTTTATTCTACTATTTTCTATTTCAATGTCAATAGCATATTTTACCAATTTATTCCTTGTCTTAAAAAACACTAAAAAATGCCCTACGGAAGTATGTTTTTTGAAATTTATTCTAAAAAACACACTCTTATTACAATTATATAACATTTTTGCAATATTTTCAACATATTATGTCAAATATTCCAATTTTTCTTTGTACGCGTAAGTTTTTTAGAAATTTTGGAATATATTTTATAATAAAAACATATTATTAAATATAAAATTTATTATTTCAACCTTGACTTATTCATAATTTTTTGTTATTATATTTATACTACTTTTGCAGGTATAATTTAACGGTAAAATACAACCTTGCCAAGGTTGAGTTACGGGTTCGATTCCCGTTACCTGCTCCAACTATATAATTAATAACTTGGCGATATAGCCAAGTGGTAAGGCATGAGTCTGCAAAACTCTGATCCCCGGTTCGAATCCGGGTGTCGCCTCCAAGTTAATATTATATAAAAAAACCCTAATTTTAGGGTTTTTTATTTTTAAAATATTTTTTCAAAACTATCTTTTTGTATTTCATCTGGAACTTCTATTGGATACTTTCCTGTAAAACATCCTTCGCAAAATCCTTTTGCGTTAGATGCTTTTGCGATTTTATGTAGGTTTTCTAAGCTTAAATATTCTAATGAATCTGCTCCAATTTCTTTACAAATTTCTTCTGTAGTTTTTCCTACTGCTATCAATTCATTTCGTTTTGCTACATCTGTTCCAAAATAACATATATCAATAAATTTTGGTGATGCTATTCGTAAATGTATTTCTTTTGCTCCTGCTTTTCTAAGCGTTTTTATAAGTCGTGTAATGGTATTTCCTCTTACTATTGAATCGTCTACTAATATAATTTTTTTCCCTTTTACGGTATTTGTTATTGGATTTAGCTTTAATAATACTTGTTTTTTTCTTTTATTTTGGGTTGATTGTATGAATGTTCTTCCTATATATTTGCTTTTTATAAATGCCATATCATATGGAATTTTTGATTGTTTAGAATACCCAAGTGCAGCATCAAGTCCAGAATCTGGAACTCCTGCTACAAAATCTGCTTCTACTGGTGCCTGTTTTGCTAAACATTTTCCAACTTGTTCACGAAAACTATGTACGTTTAGTCCATCAATTGTAGAATCTGGTCTTGCAAAATAAATATATTCGAAAATACATAGTCCATCTTTTTGCCCGTTTTTACAGTCATATGATTTCATTTCATTGTTTGTTACAACAATAACTTCACCTGGTTTTACATCTCTTACTAATTTTGCTCCCATAATATCTAAGGCACAACTTTCAGATGAAAAAATAGTATTCTTTCCTACTTTTCCTATACATAGTGGCCTAAATCCTCCGAGGATCACGAACTGCTATTAATTTTTGTGAACTCATTATTAATAATGAATATGCACCTTTTATATATTTCATTGTGTTCATAACTGCTTCTTCTATGGATTTTGTCTTTAATCTTTCTCTTGCTATAATATATGCTATTACTTCTGTATCTGAAGTAGAATTAAATATTGCTCCATTTTCTTGGAGTTGTTTTCTTAGTTCTACTGCATTTGTTAAGTTTCCATTATGAACTACCGCAATATTTCCTTTTGCATAACGAATAACAATTGGTTGTGCATTTTCCTTTTTTGGAGCGCCTGTTGTTGAATATCTAACATGACCAATTGCCATTTTTCCCATAGTTAGTTCATCTACTACCTTCTGATTAAAAACATCTGAAACTAATCCTACCTCTTTATGATATGATATAACTCCCCCATTATTTATTGCTATTCCACAACTTTCTTCTCCTCTGTGTTGTAAAGAAGAAAGCCCAATGCAAGTATAATAAGCTACATTTTCTTCTCTTTCTTCTGAATATATTCCAAAAACTCCACACTCTTCTTTTATTTTATTAAACATTTAACTCAATCCTTTATTATTAACCTCTATATTCTATTATAAAAGATTTTTCACCAAAAGTATAGTATCTTTTTCAACTTTTCCTTACATTTTTCTACGCACTTACATAGGCTAGTCGATAAATATTGTCTTTTGTCTTCGACCACTAATATTTAATAATAACCCTATACATATAAAATTAGTAATTAATGAACTTCCTCCATAACTTACAAATGGAAGTGGTACTCCTGTTATTGGTAATAGACCCATTGTCATTCCTATATTTTCGATCATATGAAATAGAAATATTCCTACAATTCCCATTGCAATATATGAACCAAGATTATCTTTTGCAGTTTTTGCTACATATACTGCTTTTGTAATTAAAATGACATATAGAATAATAACTGCTCCTGCTACTATGAAACCCATTTCTTCTCCTATTACAGAAAAAATAAAGTCTGTTGTTTTTGGATATAAAAATCCTAGCTGTGTTTGGTTTCCTTTTAGTAGCCCCATTCCAAATAATTGACCTGAACCAATTGCAAGTTTAGATTGTATAATGTTATATCCTGATCCTCTAGGGTCTAAATTTGGATTTAGGAATACATCTATTCTTGCTTTTGCATGGGCTGGTAATATAAAATTATATAAAAGTGGTAATGCAACTACAACTACTATCAAGCTTATTAAAATATATTTTTTATCAATTCCTGCTACAAATAACATAAGTACTGTTGCTATTATAAATGCTATTGCTGTTCCATAATCTGGTTGTTTTATTATTAATAATACTGGAATAATCACTATGCTAAATACTGCTAGTAATTTAAGTGGCTTATTTATTTCGTTTCTATCTTTTTTTTGAAATATAGACATTATATATGCTAAAAAGATAATTACAAATACTTTTGCAAATTCACTTGGTTGAAATCGTATATCTTCAGTTATTGAAAACCAGCTTGTAGCACCATTTCTAACTGGTGTAAAAAGTACTGCAATTAATAATACTATAAAAATTGCATAAAAAATGGGTGAACATTTTGCTATTGTTTCATAATCAATCCATATTACTATTAGCATAATTGGTATGCTTATTATTCCCCATATAATTTGCTTTTTTAATTCGTCAAATCCTGTTTCGCCAGTTGCAGAATATAGAGATACACAACCTATTAGTAATAGAAATACACAACAAATTAATATTCCCCATTCTATGTTTTTTAAAATTCTATTTTTCATTTTTCACCCTCTATTGCAAGTTAATTTTATGTATTTCGGCTTTCATTTAAATATTTATTATGTAATTTTTGTTACTTCTTGTTTTGATTCGCCTTCTCCACCTTCTATTTTTGAATTTTCATTAGATGTATTTTCTATATTTTCTTTATCTAAATTTTCATTTTTGGTTTCGCTTTGTTTATTTTCTATTATTTCATTTTGCTTATTTTCTTCTTTACTGCCTTCTTTATTTTCCTCTGTTTTACCAACTTGTTCTTGCGTTTGTAACTTCTTAGTCGTATCTTGTTGTCTTGCCATTTTATTTTTTACTTCTTCTTTTATGCTAACAATTGGAATGTTTGCATATAAGGCTGGAGCTCCCGTTGTTCCATCTCCATTTTCTTTGTTTGTAAGTCTAACATCTATTTCATTTTCATCTACATCTATATATTTTTTTATAACTTCTATTATTTCTTGTTTCATTAAATCAAGAAAGTCTGCTGATACATTTGCTCTATCTTGCATAAGAACTAAATGTAATCTTTCTTTTGCGGCATCTTTTGATTTTACTTGAACTGTTTCTTTTTTTCCTCTATTCTTAAAAAAGTTTATTATGCTTTCAAACATTATTTATTTCCCCCCGCTTTTACTTTATTCCAAAGATTTTTTTAATTTTTGCCCAAAATCCGCTTTCTCTACCTGGTATAGTTACTTCTATATTTTCTCCTAAAATTCTTCTTGCAATTTCCATATATGCTTTTCCTGAAGGTGCTTTACGATTTTGTACAACTGGCTCTCCTTTGTTTGTTTGTGTTACAACATATTCATCATCTGGTACAACTCCTACTAATTGAATTGATAGTAAGTCTACAATATCGTCTACATCCATCATTTCTCCTTTTCGAACCATAGTTGGTTTTAAGCGGTTAATAACCAATTCTGGGTTCTTTATTTCAGACGATTCTAATAAACCTATAATTCTATCGGCATCTCTAATTGCTGATATTTCAGCTGTTGTTACTACTATTGCACGATTTGCTCCTGCAATTGCGTTTTTAAATCCTTGTTCAATACCTGCGGGGCAATCAATTAATATATAATCAAATTCTTCTTTTAACTTACTTGTTAATTCTCTCATTTGTTCTTCATTTACGGCACTTTTATCTCTTGTTTGGGCTGCTGGTAGTAAGAAAAGTTCTTCAAAACGTTTGTCTTTTATAAGGGCTTGTCTTAATTTACATTTTTCTTCTACAACATCAACGATATCGTATACTATTCTGTTTTCTAATCCCATAACAACGTCTAAATTTCTTAGTCCTATATCTGTATCTATTAATACAACCTTTTTTCCTTGCATTGCAAGAGCTGAACCAAGATTTGCTGTTGTTGTTGTTTTTCCTACTCCACCTTTTCCTGATGTAATAACGATTACTTCTCCCATACATTCTCCTCCTAAACTACTTTTATAGTAATTTTTCTCTATATTTTTAGTATATATATCTTATCTTTTTTTTTGTAAAAAGTCAATGAATTCAAGAAAAAAACATTTCTTGTGCAATTTTTGTAAATTGTTCTATTGTTAGTGTTTCTCCTCTTGTGCGTACATCTATGTTTAATTTATTTAAGATATTTGTTATTTCTTCTTTTGAAATATTAAGACTAGAATTTGTTATAGCATTTATAAGTGTTTTTCTTCTTTGCATAAAGGCTGTTTTTATTAATAAAAACAGTTTATTTTCGTCTTGTACTTTTATTACTGGTTCTTTTCTTAATGTTAATTTTATTACTTCTGAATTAACTTCTGGTTCTGGTATAAATGCTGAATTTGGCACACTTAGAATTTTTTTTGCTGTTGCATAGTAATATACAGAATATGTAATTGCTCCTGAATTTTTTTCTCCTGGAGTTGCAGTTAAACGGTCTGCTACTTCTTTTTGAATCATAACAGTTATACTTTCTATATCTAACTTGTCCTCTAGTAATTTCATTATAATTGGAGTTGTAATATAATAAGGTAAATTTGCTACTATTTTTACTTGTTTAATGTTTTCATTTTTTTTGTTTTCTTGTATTAATTCATTTAAGTCTACTTTTAATACATCTTCATTTATAATTTCAAAATTTTTATACATAAAAAAACGTTCTTTTAAAATAGTTATCATTCTATAATCTAATTCAATACAAATAACTTTGCCCGCTTCTTCAAGTAATTTTGCAGTTAGAGTTCCAAGTCCTGGACCTATTTCAATAACTAAGTCCTCTTTGGTTAAATTTGCTGCATTTTTTATAGTATCTACTACATTATCATCAATAATAAAATTCTGGCCTAATTTTTTGTTTGCTGTAATACCATATTTTTTCATCAAGAATTTAGTTTCTTCATAAATTTTTCCCATATTTTATTTTCTGCCCCTCCTTATAAAGATATGATATCATATTTTTTTACTAAAAACTAGATTTACTCTAATATTTACAGTAAATTCACATAAAAATAACTAAGTAAAACTTACTTAGTTATTTTTGTTTTATTCTTCTAGCCCAAAACTTACGCCTAGTGCTGAGTTGATTTTATTTATTATTTTATTATCATCTATATGGCCTATTTTTTCTTTTAACCTGCTTTTGTCTATAGTTCTAATTTGTTCTGCTAGTACTACTGAATCGGATTTTAGACCACAAGACTGACCGCCTAGTTCTATGTGCGTTGGTAGCTTATTTTTTCCTGTTTGCGATGTTATTGCTGCTGCAATTACTGTTGGACTATATTTATTCCCTGTATCGTTTTGTATAATTAGTACAGGTCTAATTCCGCCTTGCTCAGAACCAACTACTGGACTTAAATCTGCATAAAACATATCTCCTCTTTTTACTATCATTTTCTTCACTCCTGTTATTACTACTTTTTTTATTGGATATATTTTAAATTAAGTTTTGAGAATAAAAATATAGTTTTTAATTTATATGTTTTGTTCTTCATTTTTTAGTTTGAATGCTAGTATTTCATCTTTACTTGTACTGTTTATTTTTATCTCATTATATTGTATGTACACTAGCTTTTTTTGGTTCATATCTTCTATTTCCATTTTGATTGGTTTGTTTGTTTTTTTACTTATGTATAGTTTTTTATATGATATATATTGATTATTACTGTTTTCTACTTTTACTTGCATTATTACTTCATCATCTTTTTCTTCGTATTTTGTGTTAGTACTTGATTTGTATTCTTCTATAAAGTCATATAAACATAACGAGTTTTGGGAAATATATTGGTAGTTTTCATATACTTCATTTAATCCTAAATTTGTGTTTTCTATTTTTAGATTTTTTCCATCATATATTGTTGTTAACCCTTGTATGTTTTGTGGTTCTAGTATTTCTTGCTTAAATAGATTTGGACTTGCATATTTTTGTTTTAGTTTATATTTATTAGTAGTTTTATTGCTATTAACTTCTAAACTAATTTCGGCTTCATACGAACTAATATTTAAAATATATTCTTTTATATCTTCAGCTGATTTAATATTATTATTTCCAAATTCTACTGTTTTATAATTATTTTTTTGAAAAAAATATGTAATGCAACTAACACCAATAATAATTATCATTGCACTTATTATAATTTTTTGTTTTTTCATAACTTTTACCTCTTTTCTTTTTAGAAAAAAAGAATAGCCATTTGCTATCCTTTTTTATTTATATTCTACTTAAACTATAAAAATTCTACTAGACAAGTATTAATTAACCCGTTTATTTAATAAAATTTTTTACTACAAATATTATTTAGAATTTTACTTTCTGCAATACTTCTATTAGTTCTTTTTTATTATCTATATAATTTATTTGAGCCCTTACTTTACTTGCATCATCTATATTTCTTATGTAATGAGCCATATGTTTTCTTAACTCTTGTATTCCTACTTTTTCCCCTTTTTCTTGTATTTCTAATTCTATATGTTTAATTATAGTTTGAAGTTTTTCTTCGGTTGATGGTTCTTGTAGTTTTTCCCCTGTTTGCAAGAAATAATTTATCTTTTTAAATATCCATGGATTCCCAATTGCTCCTCTTGCAATCATAATTCCATCTACTCCTGTATATTCAAACATTTTTAAAGCTGTTTCTTCATCAACTATATTGCCATTTCCAATAACGGGAATTTTTACACTTTCTTTTACTGTTTTTATAATATCTAAATCCACTTCTCCACTAAAAAATTCTTGCCTTGTTCTTCCGTGAATTGTAATCATACTTGCTCCTGCTTTTTCTATAATTTGAGCAGCTTCCTTTGCAACAATGTTTTCTTCATTCCAGCCTTTTCTTATTTTTACACTTACAGGAACCTTAGATACTTTTACTACTTCTTTTACTATTTCTTCTATTTTTGATAAATCTAATAATAGTTTACTTCCGTCTCCATTTTTTACAACTTTTGGTGCAGGACATCCCATATTAATGTCTAAAATGTCTGCAAAACTACTTACATATTGTGTAGCAACTTTTAAAGATTCTATATCACTTCCAAAAATTTGAGCTTGTATCGGTCTTTTTTCTCCTTCTATATTTAACAATTTTTTTGTTTTTTGGTCATTGTAAAAAATTGCTTTGCTACTAGCCATTTCTGTACAAACAAGACCTGCTCCATATTGTTTGCATATTATTCTAAATGGCAGGTCTGTAATACCTGCCATTGGTGCGAGCAATATATTATTTTCTAATTCTATATCTCCTATTTTTAACTTTTTTAAATACATACAGTTATCCTCTTTCTTAAATATTGCCATTTACTTTACTCTCTTTTATTCTATTTTTGTAATCTATGTAATCTTCTATTAGTATTTTTAATACCGTAAATATAGGAACAGCTAAAAACATTCCTAGTACTCCAAAATATGCTCCTCCTATTGTTACTGCAAAAATTACTAGTAGTGGACTAATTTTTAAAGAACTTCCTACTATTTTTGGATTTATAATATTTGCATCTATTTGTTGTAATATAATTATTACAATTGCAAGCCATATAGCCTGTGTTAGTCCACCTGTAAATATTGTTATTATAATGGTAATTCCTACTCCTACTATTGCCCCAAAATATGGTATTAAGTTTGAAACACCTATTAAAAAGCCTAAAAGTATTGCATATTTTACTCCTAAGGTCATCATTGCTATTGATGTTAATATTCCAACAAGAATTGCATCTAATATTTGACTTGATAAAAACTTAAAGAAAATTTCATTAGTATTATTAAAGTATTTTCCGACTGAATTATATGTATTTTCTTTAAATATTGCACTAGCTAACTTTTTAATAAAGTTTAGAATTTGTGTACGTTCTAATAAAATATATATTGATACAATTAATGCTACAAAAAAGTCAAATATTCCAGTTGCTACACCTAAAGCTCCTTTTGCATATTGAGTTATAGTTTCTATGTTTATATATTCTTCTATTTTAATATTAGATAAACTATCCGCTATTTTTTGTATATCAATTTTTCTTAAAATTGAATCTTCTGGTATATCCCTAAAACCTTGTATTGTATTGTTGTAATAATTTACTAAGTTATTTGCAAGATCTGTTATACTTGTTTTTAGTGCTGGCACTATAAAATTTATAGCGACAATTATAACAATAAGCGCAATTATATATACTGTCATTATGCTAAGAGATCTTGCTCTTTTTTTAATAAATTTTATTTTTAATTTACAAAAAAACTTTTCTATTTTTTTGCATGGAATATAAAATAAGTATGCAATTAAAATTCCTATTATAAATGGCATTAGTACATCAATTATACCTTTTAACCAATTGGTAATATCATTAAAATTATCTAGAGTTTTATATACAGCAATTACAGCTACTGCAAAAATAAACCAATAAATCCATCTTCCCCATACATTATATTTTTTTTCCATACACCCTCCTTATTATATATCAATTTCTAATCCTACTGGACAATGATCACTTCCATACACATCTTTAAATATGTAAGCATCTTTTATTTTTTCTTTTGCATCATCTGATACAATAAAATAATCTATTCTCCAACCAATGTTTTTTTCTCGCGCATTTCCCATATATGACCACCATGTATATTCTACTTTTTCTGGATATATATATCTAAATGAATCTGTAAAATTGGCTTTTAATAGTTCAGTCATTTTATTTCTTTCTTCATCTGTGAAACCTGCATTTCTACGATTTGTTTTTGGGTTTTTTAAATCTATTTCTTCATGTGCTACATTTAAGTCCCCACACATTATTACTTTCTTTTTCTTATTTAATTTTGTAAGATATTTTCTTATTTCATCTTCCCATATCATTCGATAGTCTAACCTTTCTAATTCTCTTTTAGAATTCGGCACATATATATTTACTAAATAAAATTCCTTATATTCTAATGTTATAACTCTTCCTTCTTGATCATGCTCTTTTATACCTATTCCGTAACTTACTGAAATTGGTTCTATTTTTGTAAAAATAGCTGTTCCTGAATATCCTTTTTTTATCGCACTATTCCAGTATTGTTTATATCCATTTAGTTCAAAATTTTCTATTTGACCTTCTTGCATTTTGGTTTCTTGTATGCAAAATATATCAGCATTTACTTCATAAAAAAAGTCTTCAAATCCTTTTTTTAATACAGCTCTTAACCCATTTACATTCCATGAAATTATTTTCATACAAATCCTCCTATATTGCATTTTATTATATATGATTTTTCTATATTTTGCAAATGTTATTTGTGCAATTTACATAATTTGCTTTATATGGTTTATTTTGCATTTATTGTTACATATATATACTTCTATTACATCTATACGTATAAATTCATTTTCTAAATGCCTTTTATAAATGTAATATTTCGTAGCTTTAGTTAAATGCTTTTGCTTAGTTCTATCTACTGCTTCTATTGGTACTCCAAATTTTTTATTTGTTCTTGTTTTTACTTCTATAAATACAATTTCATCTTTATCCATTGCTATTATATCTATTTCACCTTGTTTGCACTTAAAGTTTCTTTCTAATATTTTATATTCTTGTTTTTCTAAGTATTTAACTGCTAAATTTTCTCCTAACTTTCCTATTTCATGCCTTATGTACATATAATCATTCCTTTACTTTAAATTCGTTTCCTGGTAACTGAACTATTAGCTCTTCTAATTCGAGCATTGTTAAAATTTGTGAAATTTCTTGAATATTTTTTCCTGTTTTTTTACAGATATCGTTAATATGTATTGGCGTTTTTGAAATTAGTTCATATACTTGTTTTTGTTCTTTATTCATTTGTAGTTTTTCTTGTTCTGCTATTTCATTACTTTTTTCGTTTTCAATAATATTTATAATTTCTTGTGGCTTTATAATTAATTTTGCTCCTTCTTGTATAAGTTTGTTTGTTCCATACCCACATCTACTATCTATATTACTTGGAAGGCAACATATTGTTTTTCCTTGCTCTTTTGCATATTTTGCGGTTATTGCTGTTCCGCTTCTATACTCTGCTTCAACTACTAATACTACATCAGACATCCCGCTTATTATACGATTTCGTTTTGGAAAATTTGATTTTTTTGCTTCCACATTTGGGGCATATTCTGTTATAATGCATCCACAATTTTCAAGTATTTTGTGGAATAACCATTCATTTTCTTTTGGGTAAATTTTATTAAAACCTCCTCCAAGTACTGCAATTGTTTTTCCGGATTTGTTCTAATGCACCTATATGTGATGCTTCGTCTATTCCAATTGCCAGTCCACTTACTATGCAGATGTTTTCTTTTGATAGCTCTTTTGCAAAATACATCGAAGATTTTCTGCCATAGTTTGTACAGTCCCTAGAACCTACCATTGCTAATATATTAGTTTTGTTTAATAACTCATAATTCCCAACTGCATATATTTTTTCTGGGTAATCTTTTATATTTAATAATTTTTTAGGATATCTTTTATCTTTATATGAGATTGTTAAATATTCCATTTTTCACCTACTTACATTAATTAATTTTTCCAATATTTTCGGTCTAAACTCCTATATTGAATTGCTTCTGCAATATGACCGAACTTCTATATCCTGCTTTTTATCCAAATCTGCAATTGTTCTTGCTACTTTTAGAATTCTTGCATGTGCTCTTGCACTTAGGTTTAGTTTTTTAAAAGCATTTTGTAATAATTTATTTCCTTTTTCATCTAATTTACAATATTGTTCTATTAGTTTTGGGGTTAATTCCGAATTGGAATAGATGTTTAAATCTTTATACCTCTGAATTTGAATTTTTCTTGCAGAATTTACTCTTTTTCTTATATCATCTGATGTTTCACAAGGTACAAAAGAGTTTAATTTTTGATATTTTACGGGTGTTACTTCTACTTGTATGTCTATTCTATCTAATAGTGGCCCGCTTATTTTTCCCATGTATTTTGCTATTGCTTTTGGTGTACAAGTACATTCTTTTTCTTTTGAACCATAATAGCCACATCCGACATGGATTCATTGATGCTACAAACATAAAATTACACGGATATGTTAGTGTTGCATTTACTCTTGCTATTGTTACTATTTTATCTTCTAATGGTCCACGCAATACTTCTAGTGTGCTTCTATTAAATTCTGGTAGTTCGTCTAAGAATAGAACACCAAAATGTGCTAAGCTTATTTCGCCTGGTTTTGGAATTCTTCCGTCCTCCTACGAGTGAGCTTGCAGAAACTGTATGATGTGGTGACCTGTATGGTCTTGTTGTAAGAATTGGTGTATCTTTTGAAAGAGTTCCCGCTATGCTATGAATTTTTGTAACTTCAAGTGCTTCTTCGAATGTTAGGTCTGGCAAAATTGATGGAATTCTTCTTGCTAGCATAGTTTTTCCGAGAGCCGTGGACTTCCTACCATAAGTAGGTTATGGCCGGCCTGCTGCTGCAACTTCTAATGCGCGTTTTATGTTTTCTTGACCTTTTACTTCTGAAAAATCTAAACTGTATTTTTTATTATTATTAAATAATTCTTCTATATTCGATTTTTCAGATAAAATTTCTTGTTCATTATTTAAATATTTAACCAATTGGTTTAAGTGTTCTATTCCTATTACATCAATTCCTTCAACAATTGATGCTTCTTTTTTATTTTCATTTGGTACGATAATTCTTTTTATTCCTAAATTTTTAGCTTCAATACACATTGGTAAAATTCCATTAATTTTTTTAACAGTTCCATCTAAGGACAATTCTCCTACAAAAACCGTATCTTCCAGATTCTGTTTATGAATTTCCTCAAAGTTCATAAGTATACCTACTGCAATTGGTAAATCAAAAAAAGATCCTTCCTTTTTTGTATTTGCAGGTGCAAGATTTACAACAATTTTTCTACTTTGAAACTCATATCCAGAATTTTTAATTGCTGTTCTAACTCTCTCTTTAGATTCTTTTACGCTAATATCTGGAAGTCCTACAACTTCCCAGCTTGGCATTCCGTGCTGAAACATCAACTTGCACTTCAATAAGATATCCTTCTAACCCATGAAGTGACATACTTTTAATAATTGATAACATGTATTCTCCTTTCCTTTAATTAATATTAAATTTATGTATAATTTTTCTTTCATTATAAACAATAAATTAATAATATTTTTATTGACATTTGTTAATAATTATAATATTATAATAATAGGATAGTCTTTTACTAGTTAAAAGATGTATAGAGGTTTCCCACTGAACCAGTAATCAGTGGATTATTTTTTTGTCCATTTCGGTGCTTTCCTAATATTTCTTGCTGTAGTTACATCAGCTAAATATGCTGTTATAAATTTTGCTTCATTCTCATTAATAATATTTATTATTACTACATAGTTCTCAGGAGATATTATACTGACTCTTCTTTTTTCATTATATCGTTTTTTATCCCTATTCCAGCCAACATACAATTCTGCTTTTTTATTCTTTAAAACGTATTCTATCCAGTCAATTCTTTCTGCTCTTTTAATAGAGAAAACAGATTTATCTCTTTTCTTGTGATTAGCACTTTCATAAAAAGCATGTTCAAATTGATCTTCATAAAACTTTACTCTAATACCAGAAAATGTATAAATATTTCTTTTACAATACCTTTGTATAAAGTATTCTTTATACTGTTCTTTTGTTTCGAATTTTAAAATTTCCAGTCTATTCATCTCCTTGCTTTAGTATTTAATTTGTTTGGAAATCTCGATTTTAAGAATTTTAAAATCTTTTTAGATTTAATTTATTGTTTGAATGAACAAATTTATATTAGCAGTATGTTTTTCTTTTGTCAAGGTTTTAATTAAAATTTTGTCAAAATCCTTTACAGGTGTATTTTAAAATTATATAATAATTTTAATGTTTATGGGCTTTTGGAAAAGAGGTTATTATGGAAAAAGCATTACAATTATTGCAAAATTATTTTGGTTATAGCAGTTTTAAGAAAGGTCAAGAAGATTTAATTTCTCATATTTTGAAAGGCGAAGATTGTGTTGGAATTATGCCTACTGGAGCTGGTAAATCGATTTGCTACCAGATTCCTGCTTTAGTTTTTTCTGGAGTTACAATTGTTATCTCCCCTTTAATTTCACTTATGAAAAATCAAGTTGATGCTTTAAATGAACTTGGTATTTCTGCTACTTATATTAACAGTAGTTTAAATAATCATGATTATATTCAAACTATTGAAAATGCGGTTCTTGGTATGTATAAAATTATTTATGTTGCTCCTGAAAGGTTTGAATCAGATTCGTTTTTACGTTTTTTAAATTCAATTGATATTTCTATGATTGCTATTGATGAAGCTCATTGTGTATCAAGGTGGGGACATGATTTTAGACCAAGTTATTTAGAAATTGCAAATGTAATTTCTAATTTAAGTATTAAACCAGTTGTTTCTGCTTTTACAGCTACTGCTACTGATATAGTAAAAAAAGATATAATTAATTTATTGAATATTAAAAATCCTTTTACTTTAACTACTGGTTTTGATAGAGAAAATCTATCGTTTCATGTGATATCTACGAATGATAGAAAAAAATTCGTATATTCTTATGTAAGAAATCATTTGAATTCTTGTGGTATTATTTATTGTTTAACTAGAAAAACTGTTGATTCTTTATATGATGATTTTTTAGAAATTGGATATCCAGTTTCTAAGTATCATGCTGGAATGAGCGATGTAGAACGTACAAAAAATCAAAATGATTTTGTTTATGATAGAACGAATGTAATGATTGCAACTAATGCTTTTGGTATGGGAATTGATAAGTCTAATATACGTTATGTTATTCATTATAATATGCCAAAGGATTTGGAAAGTTATTATCAAGAAGCTGGTCGTGCTGGGAGAGATGGTATTTATGCTGAGTGTACTTTACTTTTTAGTAGACAAGATATTGTAACTAATAAATTTATTATTGAGCAATGTAGTTCTAATTCTTATCATAAAATTGAATATCAAAAATTAAATGATATGATTGATTATTGTAATACAGATAAATGCTTACGAAAATATATTTTGGAGTATTTTGGAGAAACTCCTTCTTTTTCGGAATGTAATAATTGTAGTAATTGTAACAGTGAACTAGAAGAAACTGATATTACTGAGGATTCTAAAAAAATTTTGTCATGTATTAAAAGAATGAATGAACGATTTGGTGTAAACCTTGTAACAGATGTTTTAAAAGGTTCTCATTCTTCAAAAGTTATTCAACTGGGTTTTGATAAACTTTCTACTTATGCGTTATTAAAGGATTATTCAAAGGAAACTATTAAGGAACTAATTTCTTTTTTAGTATCTCAAGGATATATAAATAGTATTGGAGAGAAATATCCTATTTTGGTTTTAACAAATAAGGCTAATAACGTTTTATTTGAAAATGAAGGGGTTTTAATTAAAAGAAAAGTTGAAAAATTAAAGCATAGCCAAAATGTTATTTCTACTTATGATGATGAATTATTTGAACTTTTAAGGAAACTTAGAAAAGAAATAGCACAGAAATCGAATGTTCCTCCTTTTGTTATTTTTACAGATGCTACTTTATCTAGTATGTGTATAAATTTTCCTACTACTAAGGAGGAAATGTTAAAAATTTCTGGTGTTGGAGAAACTAAATTTCAAAAATATGGTGAGTTATTTATTGAAGTAATACAAAATTACCTTAATTCTTCTCGTATTTCTTTATAATTTAACATATAGTTTTCTCCCCACTTCAATGTTGTGGGGAGAATTTTTTAGATAATTCCTATATCTACTGGTGTTAAATCTTCTTCTTTTATTCCTTTTTCTAGTGCCTCATATAGTGCTGAAACTGTATCTAGTGCTGTAAAGCAAGGAATTTTGCTTTCTACTGCTAGTCTTCTTATTTTGAAACCATCTCTTGATTCGTTTTTTCCCTTTGTTGGTGTATTTATTATGAAACTTAGTTTTTCAGATTGTATTAGTTCTGGTATGCTGTTTTCTCCTTCCCAGATTTTTTGTACAGTTTCTGCTTCTACTCCATTTTCATTTAAGAACTTAGCGGTTCCTGATGTTGCATATATATGGAATCCTATGTTATCTAGTTTTTGTGCAATTGGTAACATTTCTATTTTATCTTTATCTCTTACTGTAATTAATACATTTCCTTTGTATGGAATGTTTACTCCACTTGCTATAAAGGCTTTTAAAATTGCTTCTGAAAAGTCTTTTGATACTCCTAATACTTCTCCTGTAGATTTCATTTCTGGGCCTAAGCTTGTATCTGCATTTTTTATTTTTTCAAATGAGAAGATTGGCATTTTTACAGCTATGTAATCACTCTTTTTATATATTCCTGTTCCATATTTCATATCTTTTAGTTTTTCTCCTAAAATAACTCTTGTTGCTATATCTATTACTGGTAAATTTGTTACTTTACTAATATATGGCACTGTTCTACTAGAACGTGGATTTACTTCTATAATATAGACGTTTCCACGGTTTATTATAAATTGTATGTTTAATACACCAATTACATTTAAAGCTTTTGCAATTTTTTTAGTGTATTCAATTATAGTTTTTTGGTTTTCTATGTTTATATGTTGTGTTGGATACACTGAAATGCTATCTCCAGAGTGTATACCAGCTCTTTCAAGATGCTCCATAATTCCTGGAATTAGTATATCTTCTCCATCAAATATCGCATCTACTTCTACTTCTTTTCCTAACATATATTTGTCTACTAATATTGGATGTTCTTGTGCTACTTTATTTATTTCAGATATGAATTCTCTTACTTCATCATTATCATAAGCAATTGCCATCCCTTGTCCACCTAATACATATGATGGTCTAACAAGTACAGGGTATTTTAGTTCATTTGCTACTTTTATTGCTTCATCTGCAGTAAATACTGTTCCACCTTTTGGACGAGGAATACCACACTCTTCTAGTGCTTCATCAAATAGTTCTCTATCTTCTGCTCTATCCATGTCTTTTTCACTAGTTCCTAATATTTTTACTCCCATTTCGGTTAATGCTTTTGTAAGTTTTATTGCAGTTTGACCTCCAAATTGAACAATTGCTCCATATGGTTTTTCCATACGCACAATGTTTTCAACATCTTCTTTAGTTAATGGTTCAAAATATAATTTATCTGCTATATCAAAATCTGTACTAACTGTCTCTGGGTTATTATTTACAATGATTGTTTCATATCCTTTTTCTTTTAATGACCATACACAATGTACACTACAATAGTCAAATTCTATTCCTTGACCTATTCTTATTGGCCCTGAACCTAATACTATAATTTTTTTCTTTCCTGTATCTTCTAATTGTTCGCTGTCTTCATCATAACTTGAATAATAGTATGGGGTAGTCGCATCAAATTCAGCAGCACAGGTATCTACCATTTTGAAATTAGCTATTAATTTATTATTTAGGCGCATGTTTTTAATTTCTTGTTCTTCTTTTCCACATAATCTTGCAATTACCTTATCTGTATATCCCATTTTTTTAGCAATTGTTAATAACTCTAAAGTTAATTCTTCATTTTTTAGTCTTGTTTCTACTCTAACAATTCTTTCTATTTTATTAATGAAAAATTTATCTATTGTTGTTATTTCATGTATTTTGTCTATAGTTATTCCTCTTCGTATCGCTTCTGCAATTACCCAAATTCTTTCATTATCTACTCTTTTTAAGTCTTGTAAAATTTCCTCATTAGATAATCCTTGTAATTTAGGTAATATAAGGCTATCTACATTTTCTTCTAGAGAACGTATTGCTTTCATAAGTGCCTGTTCAATTGATGGTGCAATCGCCATTACTTCTCCTGTTGCTTTCATTTGGGTTCCAAGTTCACGCGATGCTGTTAAGAATTTATTAAATGGCCATTTTGGTATTTTTACAATTACATAGTCTAGTACTGGTTCAAAACATGCATATGTTTTTTTGGTAACTTCGTTTTTTATTTCATCTAATGTGTATCCAATTGCAATTTTTGCTGATACTTTTGCTATTGGATATCCTGTAGCTTTAGATGCAAGTGCTGATGAACGACTTACTCTTGGGTTTACTTCTATTACTGCATATTCAAAGCTATTTGGGTTTAGTGCAAATTGTACATTACATCCACCCTCTATTTTTAAAGCAGATATAATTTTTATAGCTGATGTTCTAAGCATTTGATATTCTTTATCAGCTAAAGTTTGAGATGGTGCTACAACTATACTATCTCCTGTATGTACTCCAACAGGATCAATGTTTTCCATATTACAAATCGTAATGCAACTTCCGTTTTTATCTCTCATTACTTCGTACTCTATTTCTTTCCATCCTGCTATACATTTTTCTATTAATACTTGATGAACTCTTGATAGGTGAAGTCCACTTTTTGCAATTTCTTCTAGTTCTTCCATAGTGTAAGCAATTCCTCCACCTGTTCCTCCTAATGTATACGCTGGTCTTACTATTACTGGTAACCCAATTTGAGATGCAAATTTTTCTGCATCCTCATATGTATTTACTACTTTACTTGCAATACATGGTTCACCTATTTCTTCCATTGTATCTTTAAAAGCTTGTCTATCTTCTGCTTTTTTTATTCCTTCTGGACTTGTTCCAAGTAATCTAATTCCTCTTGAGGCTAAAAATCCGTCTTCATATAATTCCATTGCAATATTTAATCCTGTCTGCCCTCCTAGGTTTGGAAGTATACTATCTGGTTTTTCTATATCTAGAATTTTTTCTACTGTTTTTTTAGTTATTGGCTCTATATATATTTTATCTGCCATATCTTTATCGGTCATAATAGTTGCTGGGTTTGAGTTTACAAGTACAACTTCAATCCCCTCTTTTTTTAGTTCACGACATGCTTGTGTTCCCGCATAATCAAATTCTGCTGCTTGCCCTATTATAATTGGGCCGTGAACCTATTACTAATACCTTTTTTATATCTTTATTTTTTGGCATTTTCTTATCTCCTTTATTTATTTCTTACAATTTCTAAAAATTCATCAAATATGTAACTAGAATCTTCAGGTCCTGGACATGCTTCTGGATGGTATTGTACTGTCATTATATTTTTTCCTTTATAACGAAGACCTTCTACTGTGCCATCATTAATATTTATATGTGAAATTTCTGCTATATCTTTATTTATACTACTATCGTCTATTGCATAACCATGATTTTGTGATGTTATACATACTCTACCTGTTTTTAAATCTTTTACTGGATGATTTGGTCCACGATGTCCATATTTTAATTTATATGTTTTTGCTCCTGTTGCAAGTCCCATTAGTTGATGTCCTAAACATATACCTAGTATTGGTAAATCACCTTCATATAATTTTGCAATATTTTCAATTGCTATTTTACAATCTTCTGGATTTCCTGGTCCATTGGAAAGAACAATTCCTTGAAATTTATCGGATAATAGTTTTGAATAATGAGTATCCTGTGGAAATACAGTAACTTCACAGTTTCTTTTTAATAATGACTGAATTATATTTTGTTTTGCCCCAAAATCAAGTAATGCAATTTTGGTTTCGCCTTCACCACAGGTGTATATTTCTTTTGAACTAACTTTTTCTACTAAATTTGAGATTTGATAATTTTTAATTTCTTCTATAATCTCATCAATACAAGAGATATCATTTGTAATTTTACCTTTCATAGTTCCTGCTTGTCTTAACATTTTTGTAAGTTTACGGGTATTTACTCCTTGCAAACCTGGAATTTCATATTCTTCTAAGAATTTTAAAATATGCATTTTGCTTCTAAAATTACTCTCCATTTCTGCAATTTCATGAACAAATACTGCTTCTACCCAAGGTTTTTTCGATTCTGCATCTTCTTTTGTTAATCCATAATTCCCTATTAATGGATATGTCATAACTACTCCTTGTGATGCGTAAGATGGATCTGTAAAGATTTCTAAATAGCCTGTCATTGACGTATTAAATACTACTTCGCATATAACGTCTTTTTGTGCTCCAATTCTTTCTCCGTGAAATACGCTACCATTTTCTAACACTAAATAGCCTTTCATGATAACCTCCTTTATTTTTTTCCTAAAGACTATCATACCATATATATACTAAAAAAAGCAAACATTTTTCTAAAAATATTTGCTTTTTTTATTTATTTTCTATTCATTTCAATTATTTTCCCTGCATCAATAAACCCTTGGTTATAATACTTTTTATTATAATATGCCATGGTTATGTTGTAGTCTGCAACTAGATTATCTATGCTTAACTTTAGCTTTTCTTTTAAATCAGCCTGTTCTTCTGGTATGCTTCCGTATCAACTCTGTAATTTCATCTTGATTTATACTTTTTAAGCTATTTTTTAATAAAGCCATATCTTTTTCAATTTCATCTAAAAATTTTTCTTCTCGATAACTAAAAAATTTGTTAATTACTTTTTCCATATTATCACCTATTTTTAGTATGTACAGTTTTGGAATTTTTATACATAAATAGAGGTCGTTTCTTACAGGGCTGACCTCTATTTTTTGTTAATTATTTATATAAATATTTAGCTGGATTTACATACTCTCCATCTTTACGTATTTCAAAATGCAAGTGTGGTCCTGTTGAGTTTCCTGTGCTTCCTACTGCTCCAATAACTTCTCCTAGTTTTACATTATCTTGTTCTTTTACATATAGCTTACTGCAGTGCCCATAGTATGTTTCAATTCCATTTCCATGGTCTATTATGATTAAGTTTCCATATCCACCTTTTGTTCCAGCAAATGTAACAATGCCATCTTGTACTGCTTTAATATCTGTTCCTGCTTTTGCTGCAATATCCAACCCAGTATGTGCATGGTTTCTTATAGCTTCTCTTGATGCGTATCTTGAAGTAATTGTTCCTAAAACTGGATTAATTGCAAGGTATATTCCACTTATAGTTGCTTCTTCCTTTTTCCTTTCTTCTTTCTGTTTTTGGTTTATTTCATTTGTTATTTGTGCTCCAATAGTTGCTAGTTCTTCTTCTGATACTATGTCTAGATTTTTTGTGTATACTTCTGTAACTGCAATATTGGTTTCTTCAAAGTTTTTTAGTAGCTCTTCTTGTACTTTTTTTGCTTCTTCTTGTGTTTTAAAGTAGCACTTTTCTTCTCCTTCAACACTTACTGCGTATTGCACATACATAATATCTGATTTATTAATAATTGCAACTAATGTATTTTCTTCTTCAATAGGTTCTTCTTTTTTTATAAATTTTAATTTATAACTTACTTCTTCTCTAGCATTTGAAAAAGCAATGTTTTCTTCTTGGTTATCATACAATTTTTCTTCTAATTGTTTCTTAAATTTATCTTTGTTTTTTATATATCCTATTTCTTCATTATCAAAATATACTGTGTATGCAGATTTAAATTTCATTAATAAAACAGCGATTATTATAAATAAACCAATTGCTATAATGTTTGTGAGCTTTATTATTTCTTTTGTGTAGTATTTTATCCTTTTGCTTAAAATAGAAATTCACTCTCCTTTTTCCCGCGAATATTTTTCCATTATACACTATATTTTGTACATTTTCAAATTATGTATACTGTGTTTGTCCTAATTTTTTGAAAATTTGGCTTTTATTATTTTTATTATTCCAATTTTTTACTATGTTTCCTTTTTAATACTCTTTTTTTCTTGAATTTATTTACTTTTTCTTATCTATATTTATCATACATATTTTGTCCATTTTAATCGAAATAATTGCTTATTTCTTGTAAATTTTGAAAATTATTTTGTCTTAATATTTCATATACCACTATTGCCACTGAATTAGAAAGATTAAGTGAACGCAGATTTTCTTTCATTGGTATTCTTATTGTTTTATCTAAATATTGTTGTAAAATGCTTTCTGGTAATCCTTTTGTTTCTTTTCCAAATAGCACAAATACTTCGTTAAGATCTTTAAATATATCATCTGAATATACCTTTTTACCTTTTGTTGTTACAAAATACATATTGTTTTCATCTGGAGAATATTTTTGTAAAAATTTTTCAAATGAATCGTGCTCTTCAATTTCTAATTTATCCCAATAGTCTAGCCCTGCCCTTTTTAAATGTTTTTCGTCTAAATTAAACCCTAAAGGATGTACAAGATGGAGCTTTCCTCCGTGTAGCTGCACAAGTTCTTGCAATATTTCCTGTATTTTGTGGTATTTCTGGCTCTACTAATACAACATTTATTTTCATTACTATTCCCTCCAAATATGTAATATATCATAAATTTATTTATAAAGCAAAAAATACTGTACATATTTTATATATGCTTTTTTGCATGCTCTAAAATATATACAGTATCTTTTTATAATTCATATTCTTTTACTTCACAGTTTTCTAATCCTAATCCAATTAATTCTTCTGTTCCATCTGGTATTCCTTCAAAATATGCACGAATTGGTACACAAACACCACCGTGTGTTACAAGTAGTACTGTTTTATCTTCATATTTTTCTTTTACTTGTTTCAAGAATCCATCAACACGATTAAAAAGTTCTCCTACACTTTCTGCATCTTCATATTGTTTATTTAATTTATAGTTCCATATTTCTTTAAATGGCAATTCTTCTCGTGTTTTACCTTCAAATTTTCCAAAACATCTTTCTTTTAAACCTTGTTCTATTATAACAGGAATATTTCTATTTTCTCCTATTATTTCTGCTGTTCTTTTTGCTCTTTTTAGTGGAGATGATAATATTACATCAATAGGATATTTTTCTAATTCATCTCTTGTTTTTTCGGCTTGTTTAATTCCTGTCTCATTTAATTCTATATCTGTAATTCCTTGAATTTTTCCTAATACGTTCCAATCTGTTTGACCGTGTCTTGTTAATAATATTTTCACTTTATTCCTCCATATTTGATATTTTTTTGTTACTATATCACATTTTGTAAATTTTGTCTATATATATTATGTTAATATGTTGTTTTTTCTTTATATTCATATACAACTTTTCCAAATTTTATTTCATTGAATTTCTTTTGTATCTCTATAATTACTATTGGAGATATAGAAATTAATCCTACATATGTCCATTGGATAGCATTTAATTGAACTAAGCTAAATATGTTTGCAAATGCTGGTATTAGTACAACTCCTATTTGTAATATTGCCCCTAATATGAATGCTCCTACTAAGTATTTATTTTCAAAGAGCCCTGTTTTGAAAATTGATTCTTCACTTTTTATGTTAAAACTATGTATAAGTTCTAATAAGCCTAACGATAGAAACGCCATTGTTCTTCCTACTTCTAGTCCATATAGATTGTTTCCTAAACTAAATGCAAATAATGTAAGCATTCCAAGCATTGTCCCTTCTACAATAATTTTTCCCCATAAGCCATCTGCAAATATTCCGTTTTTTTGCATTTCGTGGTTTTTTGTTCATTATATCTTTGCTTGGAGCTTCTAGTCCTAGTGCAATTGCTGGAATTGAATCTGTTACTAGGTTTATCCATAAGAGCTGTATTGCAAGCAGTGGCGACTTTAGCCCTAATAATAGTCCCATAAATATTGTTACAATTTCTCCTATGTTTGTTGCTATTAAAAAATGAACGGCTTTTTTTATGTTGTCAAATATAGTTCTTCCCTCTTTTACCGCTTCTACAATTGTTACAAAATTGTCATCGGTTAAAATCATATCAGATGCATTTTTTGCAACGTCCGTTCCATTTAGTCCCATAGATATACCTATATCTGCATTTTTTAATGCTGGGGCATCGTTTACTCCATCTCCGGTCATTGCTACTACTTCTCCCGTAGCCCTAAATGCTTTTACTATTCTTACTTTGTGTTCTGGAGATACTCGTGCAAATACAGAGTATTTCATAATATCTTTTCGCAAGCATTCATCTGAAATTTTATCTAGTTCTTCTCCTGTTATTGCTATATCATTTGGTCTTAGTATTCCTAAATCTTTTGCAATTTGAGTTGCTGTTATAATATGGTCTCCTGTTATCATAACAGTTTTTATTCCAGCATTTTTACATACTTTTATTGCTTCTTTTACTCCTTCTCTTGGTGGATCTATCATCCCAATTAATCCTACAAATGTTAAATTATTTTCTAAGTTTTTAGCATCAATTTTATTTGGTAGATAGTCTAAATCTTTATATGCAACAGCAATAACTCTTAGTGCTTTTTGTGCCATATTTGTGTTTTTAATATTAATATCTTCTTTTATGCTACTCGTAAGTTTCATTGTTTGTTCATTATAGTAATAGTTACTACAGCTATTTATTAATACGTCTGGTGCTCCTTTTGTGATTACTCTATATTTGTTTCCGATTTTATGGATTGTTGTCATTTTCTTTCTTTCTGAATCAAATGGTATATCTTCTATTCGCGGAAATTGTTCATATAATTCTATCTTATTTATTCCTATTCTTAATGCTTCATTTACTATTGATTTTTCCGTTGCTTCACCTTTTGCAATGAGTTTTCCTTCTTCTTGTTCTATAACGCAATCTGTACATAAGCTCGCAAGTTTAAGTACAAAGTTATATTCTTTTTCTAAAACAATTTTCCCGTGAATATCTTGGATATCTACCACTTTCATTTCGTTTTTGGTTAAAGTTCCTGTTTTATCTGAACAAATTACTCTACTACTTCCTAATGTTTCTACTGCTGGAAGTTTTCTTATTATTGCATTTTTCTTTGCCATTTTTGTAACTCCTATGGATAGCATAATTGTTACTATTGCTGGTAATCCTTCTGGAATTGCGGCAACTGCAAGTCCAACTGATGTCATAAACATTTCTATTGGTTCTATTTTTTTGAATATTCCAATTATAAATATTGATAAACAAATTATTAAGCACGCAATTCCTAATGTTTTTCCTACTTCTTCTAATTTCTTTTGTATTGGTGTTTGTGGTTCTTTATCAGATATAATCATTTTTGCAATTTTTCCTACTTTTGTATTCATACCTGTATCGGTTACGATTGCTTCTGCATGGCCATTTACTACCATTGTGGTTGCAAATGCCATATTTATACTGTCTGCAAGTGATATATCTTTTTTTAATGTAATTTGTGCCTCTTTTAATACTGGAACTGTTTCTCCTGTTAGAGCAGATTCTTCTATTTTTAAATGTGATGTTTTTATTAATCTACAATCTGCTGGAACATAGCTTCCTGCTTCTAATAGTAATATGTCACCTACCACAACTTCTTCACTTTTAATTTCTGTAATTTTGCCATTTCTTCTTACTTTTGCAATTGGAGCGGACATTTTCTTTAATGCTTCTATAGACTTTTCTGCTTTTGCTTCTTGAGCAAGTCCTAGGCATGCATTAAATACAACAATTGCTATTATAATTATTGAGTCTATATAATCTCCTGTTCCTTCTAAATATGCCATTACTGCTGATGCTAATGACGCACATATTAATATGATTATCATGAAGTCGTTAAATTGTTTGAAAAAACGTATTAATAGGTTGTCTCTTTTTTTATCTTGAAATTTGTTTAATCCATTTTGCTCAAGCCTATTTTTTGCTTCTTGGCCGAGTTAATCCTAAACTAGTATTTGTCTTTAGTTTTCTTCTTATTTCATCAATATTCATTGTATGCCACATGTTTTCAACACTCCTTTGTTTTTTACTATTGTATGCTTGTACTATGAAAATATGATAAAAAATTTTTTTCTATTCACATATATTTTATTTTTTAATATTATGTTAATGAGGTGAATTTAAATGTTGCTTTCATACTTTATTTTAGCATGTTCCGTTAGTATTGATGCTTTAGGAATTGGTATTACATATGGTTTAAGAAATACAAAAATAACTCGGATTTGCAAATGTTATCTTATTTATTATTTCCTGTTCTATTACTAGTATTTCTGTATATATAGGTGATAAATTGAATAACTTATTTCCCACTTTTTTCTCTACTTTTATGGGTAGTATATTTTTAATTTTTTTGGGATTGTGGATTGTTTATCAAGCTTTTAGAAATAAAGATAATGCTTTTTTAGATTTAGATGGATCGAAAAATATTGATTGGAAAGAAGCTCTTTATCTTGGTATTGCTCTTTCGGTTGATGCTTTTGGTATAGGTATTGGTAGTAGCATAATAGGATATCGTTCTTTTCTTTTTCCTATACTTGTTGCAATTTTCCAACTTATGTTTTTATCTATTGGTAAATTGATTGGTATTAAAATATGTTCTAGTTCAAATATACCTGAAAATGTTTGGAGCATTTTATCTGGAATATTATTAATTTGCATATCTGTTAGTCGATTTTTTGTATGAATTTGAAAAAAATGTTATACTACAAAGCCTAGTAAGAAAGCCCTTTTAACAAGGGCTAGAGTGCATATAGCACAACTGTTGGTTCTTTTATTTGATTTTTTCAATAATTTTATTTAAACATTTTTCAATTTCTGCTATGCAAAACCTGTATGTTTCTAAATCGTATCCCCATGGATCTTTTATATCTATATCCTTTTTATTTTCATTATCATATGCATATTCTTTCATTGTGTATGTTTTATCTTTTAGGTTTGGATACATTTGTAATACAGTGTTTTTATGAGACGTTGTTGCACAAAGTATTAAATCCATTTCTTCTATACTAGAATTTCTTATGTTTGTTGCAGTGTGATTTTTTAAGTCTACATCGTATTCTTTTGCCACTTCTATTGCATTATATGTTGGCTTATCCCCATTTTCTGCAAATACTCCGCATGAATAAATTTCTATATCTTTTAAGTTATTTTCTTTTGTCATTTTTTCCATTAGCCCATGTGCCATAGCACTTCTACATATGTTTCCTGTACATATAAACATTATTTTCATTTACGTTTCTCCATTCTTTATATTTTGTTATAATACCCTATTATATAATAAAAAATTCATCTTGTATATGTACAAGATGAATTTTTTTGTTTTAGTTTTCTTCTGAATGTTTTTTTCTTATTATATCTACTGTATATGTGATTGCTAATGTTACTACTGTAATTAGTATTAGTATTCCTATGTACATACCTTTAAAGTTTGAGGCTGTTGGTACTAGTACTTCTCTTAATAATTTGATTGTATATGTCATTGGTAGGAATGATGTTATACTTCTGAATCCTTTAGCTATAGTTTCTACTGGGAATGTTCCTCCCGATGCTGCAAGTTGTAATACAAGGATTATTAATGCTATAAATTTTCCTACATCTCCAAAGTTTCTAATTAAACATTGTATAATACTTATAAATGTTACTCCTATTAAGGCACTTGCAAAGTAATATAGTGCTACATTTTGTACTTCGTACCCTAAACCTAGTTGTAATAATGCTCCTGTTATTATTCCTTCTACTGCTCCAATTGCTATATATAGTATGTTTTGTAATAGTTTGTTTTCACTGTCGCTACCGAATATTCCGAATCTGTTCTTTTGATCATAGTATAATACTACATAACACATTAATGCTCCTACCCATAAGCCTATTGATAAGAATAATGGTGTAAATGCAATACCGTATGAGTTTACTTCACCATAAGCTTCGGTTTTAAATTCTACTGGGTTTTCTGCAAATTCTTTTATTCCGTCTAAACTTTCTAATTGTTCGTTAGTATCGTTCATTCCATTGTTTATTTCGTCTCTAAATGTTTTTACTCCACTAACTAATTCGCTACTTCCATCGTATGCTGTTTTTGTTCCTTCTTCTAATGTTGTAAGAGCTGTTTTTACTTGTTTTGAACTACTGTCTAATGTTTGTAAACCTGTTGTTAAATTATTGCTTCCTGTTTTTAATTCTTTAGTTCCTGCATTTAATGTGGTTACTCCTGTTTTTAATGTAGTTGTTCCGTCTTTAACTTGTGCAAGTGCTGTTCTTAAGTTTTGTATTCCGTCTGTTATAGCTGATATTTCGCTTGTTCCTTCATATAGTTTTCTTGTTCCTGTGTATAGTTCATTCATTCCACCAAGTAGTGCTTCTCCAGATGTTGATAAAGTTTTAGCTCCTGCTTGTAATGTTTTTATTTTAGTATCGCTTGTTGTTAATCCTACTCCACCTGCTTTTATTTGTGCTCCTGCCTCTTTTATTTTTGTGACATATGCTTGTGTAGTAGCATCATTTGTTTGGGCTGTTACCATTTGTAGTAATTGATTTACGCTATCTATATATGTGTCTACGCTACCTACATATTTCTGAGCTCCATCTATATAGTCTTGTGTTCCATTTGCAAGATTTGTTGTTCCCTCTACATATGTATTTAGTCCTGAATTTAGGTTTTCTGCTCCTTTATATAGTTGTTGTATTCCTGTCCCTAAGGTAGTTATTCCTTCTCCACCTTTTTTAGATAATTCATCTGTTCCTTGGTTAATTTGTGTAATTGCTTTATCTAACGATCCTGCTCCTACTTCTAGTGATTGCACTCCTGTATTTACTTTGCTAATTCCATCTTCTAATGTTTTACTTCCTGTTGCAGCAGATGTAACTCCTTTATCAAATTCTGTATAGCTTTCATTTAATGCCCCTGTTCCATCTTTAATTTGTGCAAGCCCTTGGTTTAGGCTTTCAGAGCCATCTAATATTTGCCCTGCTCCATCTGATATTTCTTGTAGTTTTTCTGGAACTTCTTGTAATTTATCTGCTAGTGTTTCTACAATTTTGCTGTTTATTTTTTCTTCTAGGTTTAGTTCCATAGTTTTTACACCACTGTTAATTATTTGTGTTGCAAGATAGTTTGTTGCTTGGTTTGGGCTATATGTTATTGTTGGTGTTTTCTTTTCGGTTGTTGATGCACTATTTAAACATTTTGTGAAGTCTTCTGGTATTGTAATGGTTGCGTAATAGTTTCCGTTTTCCATTCCTTCTTGTGCTTGTTCTTTATCTACTTCACATATGTTGAATGTTCCACTGTCCTTTAATCCTTCTATAAATTCTTTTCCTTGGTTTTGGTCATCTTCACCTTCGTCTAGGTTTACTAGTGCTATGTTTATCCCTGTTAAATCTCCATATGGGTCCCAATATGATTTTAAATAAAAGAAGCTGTAGATGATTGGTATGAATAATACTACGATGAAAACAATTATTTTCATAATATTTTCTTTTTTCATTTTTTAAACATCCTCCCTTAATCCTTTTTCTAAAATTTCTGATATACTATTTGCTATCATTTGTTCATCTAATTCTTTTGTTTTGTTATCCCATTCTATTATAAGAGCAATATACATTTTGTAGATTAAGAAAGCCGTTACATCAACATCTTGGTAATGTATGTATCCTTTTTCTTTTGCAATAGTTATTTTTTCTTTAATGTATGCTTGTATTTGTTCGTCTATTAGTTTTAAGTTTTCTATAACTACTGGATTTTTTAGAACTTCCGCTTCTCTTGCTATAATGTTTAAGAAATCTCTTTCTTTTTTGTATTTTAGTAATTTATAGATTGATTGGTTAATTTTTTCAAAGAAATCTATATCTTGTTTTTCTACTTCTTCTATTATAGCTTTCATGTTTTTTATTTCTTCTACAATAAAGTATTTTAGAAGTTCTTCTTTACTAGTAAAATATGAATATATTGTTTTTTTTGTAACTCCTGCTTCTTTTGCTATTTCATCCATAGATACTTTTTTAAATCCAAATTGATGAAATAATTTTCTTGCTGTTTGTATTATTTGCTCTTCCTTCATTTTTTGGTATTTTCGCCTCCTTTTTACACTTGTATACTACTTCAGTTATTTAGTATACTACCATTTTTCTATTTTGTCAAGTGTTTTTGTTATATAAAAACAATGCCATCTTTATTTTAGATGGACATTGTTTTTTATTTTTTCTTTTATATTAATTATTGGTTGATATAAACTTGCAATTGGTATTAATACAATTATATATGGTAAAATATATCTAGATTTTGCTTCCCATATTATATGAAATAAGAATCCACCAATAAAAATTGTAAGTAAGAACAATATGTCTAAGGATTTGTTTTTTCTTTGTTTTATTAAAACAATTATTGCACATGTGCACGTTATTAATAATAAAGTTTTTTGGTAGAATGTTAATGGTTCTATTATTTTTTCTAAATACTGATTTGTTTGCCCTTCCATATTATTTCTAACTGCTGAATAGGTATTTTCTGTCCACATTGATGCTAGTTTTTTTGTGTAAAATTCAAACATATCTCCTATATTGCTTCCAAAATATATTAGTCTATTTTTTATTTCTTTTGCATATTCGCTTTTTGCATTTTCTGGATTTTTTAACGCATATTCTCCTCTTGCTTCATTGTACCACCCATTTCCTCTATGCGATTCTTCCATTGCCATAAGAAAGTAACTTATGTTTGGATATTTTTTGTTTTTGTCTAAATTGTATTTATTTAGATAATATGTTTTTACTAATGTAGATGGGTATATTGCTATGATAATATACATTAATATAATAGCTATTTTTATAGCATTTTCTTTTGTTGTTCTTTTATTAAAATTTTCTAATAATGCAAATATTAAATACATTACTGTTGCAATAATAAAAATTAAGCTGTTCATTCTCATCATAAAAGCAATCATAGTTAAAATGGAAGCTATAATTGGATACTTTATTGCACCTTTTTCTCTATATTTCATTATATTATAGACTGAAAAAAGGCATAGGGCTAGGCTTGGAATATCGCCATATATAAATGTTGACAGCATTGTAAGTGAGATGAATGTTACTGTTAGTATAAAGAATAATACTATATTTGTTTTATATTGTTTCAATATATTTTTGTTTATTAAATATAACGCAATTAAAATTGCAACATTTCCTATTACGTTTAAAGCTCGTAATGCACCTATTCCGTCAAAGTGTATAAATCTAAAGAATATGCTAAAAATAAATGATAATGAAATTTGTTGATGATAGCTTTGCATATATTCACTTAGTGGGATGCCAGCATATGTCATATTGGGTAAAAATTCTTCTAGATTTCCTCTATAAAATGTTTGTGCTATGTTGCAAGCATGAATTTGATCTCCAACTATGGCAGGTCTTACAAAAATACACCATAATATATTAAAAATAGCAAACAAAGTTATTATAACTATAAATACTATCTTTTTTATTTTTTTACTATCTAGCACATTATCTAACTTTTTATTAATAACATCACTAATTTTGACTATTAGTATTGCTAATATTGTTATGGAAAGAATATACATAATATTATTATTTCTTATTTCAATATGCTCAGAACTGTCTAAATTTGCAGTAAACATTATATTTAAAATGACAATTATTACTAGAAATATTAATCCTAAAATATTTATAATTTTTTTCATTTTTTCCCTCTTTTGCTTATTTTTTTATTCTACTGTCGGATTATATGGTAATGTATAATTTTGTGTACTTTCTTTTTTTGTAGAATTTGGTGTAACTATTGTAACAGTATTTGTTTCTTTGTCATACATCAAAATATCGCTATTTTCTTCTTGCTCTTCATCTTTATCTTCATATACATATACAGTTTGGTGTCCTTGATAATTTTTTAGTATGTAGTTTACAAATTCTTTAACTTTTTCTTTTCCTATATAAAATGTTTTGCCTGTTCTTAATATGTTGGTTGTAAGATATCCTTCTTCTGTTAATGATATGCTAACATTTGTATTTTCAATCAATGGGACTTTTACACTAATCCTAGCAATAGTGTTTCCATATTTATCGTTATAATTATCATTATATATATTCTCTAAATATACATCACTAAATAGTATTTCCCAAATAACATTATTGTCTACATTTACAAATTCCACATCGTTATAGTATTTGTTTTTTTCATTATGTTCTTGTGGATCTTTATAATACACTTTTTCAAAGGTCGCTATTTCTTTTAGTTGTAAATCTTCAATAAATTGGCCTAATGTTTCTGGTTTATAGTATAAATTTATATACACATAGTAGGTGCTATCTTCTTCAAATTTGATTGCTATACATGCTTGCCTTGCTAATCCTTTTATTTCATATATTTCAGCGTTTTTTGTGTATGTATTTTTTGTATATTCATCATAGCCACTTGCAACTACTTCTCCTAATTTTTCTTTTATTTTGTCATCTTGTGTTGTTGTGTTGCATGTATAATAATTGTTATTATCGTACTTTATTGTAGAGTATTGATTATTTATAGTCCTCTTTTCCCATTTTGATATAATTGCTAATCCTGAACTTACTTCGTCATTTATACCGTTCATTTTTATCTCTTCTACAATCCATTTATTTTTCTTCTTATTGTATATGTTATACCCTATAAATGTTATAATAACTATGCATACAGGAATTAAAAAATATTTTATTTGAAATTTCTTAGCTTTTTTATTTTCTTCTTCGTTACTATTCATATTACTACCTCCTCTTTGAAATAAGTATATATAAAAAAATTATTAATTGCAATATATTTAGCTATTTTATTAATTCTATATTATCTGATAATACGTTTACACAAAAAATGTACTTAAATATTACAAATTATAAGTACCATTGTAAATAATATACCGAAAAAAGAAATAGATACTGAAAAAACACCCAAAAAGAAAGAAAAATTAGGATGGAATAATTTTTAGAAAATTTTTGTAAATGTATTGACTTTTTTTATACCTAGTAATACAATGTATGAAAGTATGCATTGTATTACTAGGTATAAAGGAGGAGTTATATTGAAGATAAGTAGAGAATTATTAAAAGGAAGTACGAATATGTTAGTGTTAAGTTTGCTTGAAAATGAGAATATGTATGGTTATCAAATGATTAAAAAATTAAGCCAAAAATCAGAAAATGTATTTGAATTTCAAGAAGGTACATTATACCCAATATTGCATAGTTTAGAGGAAAAAAATTATATTACATCTTATTGGGATAATACAGGAATTAAAAAGAGAAAATACTATTCAATTACAAACGAAGGAAAGAAACACTTACAAGAAAAGAAAAATGAATGGAAAACTTTTTCTAATGGTGTAAATCAACTTGTAGGAGGTGTTTTATTTGGATATTAAACATTTTTTAGATAAGGTTTGTAATGAAATAAAATATGAACCTGTTAAACTTGGTATTTCAGAAGAACTAAAATTACACATACAAGAAATAAAAGAAGATTATCAAAATCAAGGGATAGAAGAAAAAGAAGCAGAAGAAAAAGCAGTTTCTCAAATGGGAGAGGCAGAAGAAATTGGAAAAAAATTAAATAAGATACACAAACCAAAATTAGATTGGAAATTATTATTATTGATTGTTATTTTAATGGGATTTGGTATAGTTGTTTCAATATTAAAAGAACCATTAAATAATACTTATATAGCAAGGACAATTGCTTATATGATAGTAGGATTTATTTTAAGTATATGTATATATTTTTTCGATTATAAAAAAATGAGAAAATACTCTAATGTAATATATTTAATTGCTACAGCTATTATGATATTACCAATGCTTATAAATGGGTATACAATAAATGGTTCAATATATACAAGACTTTTTAGTATTACTATATTTCCTCCTACAATTGCTATGCCTCTATACTTGATTGCATTTATAGGTTTTATAGTTAATTATGATAAAAATAAAATGATAAACGCACGAATATCAATAAATACAGACCTAATAAAAATAATAATATTTAGCATAATATCAATATTTTTAATGTTACAAATACCATCTTTTGCAAATGCAGCTATATTGCTAATAGCATATTTTATTATTGCAACCATAAAAATAATACAAGAAAAAGATAATTGTATAAAAAATTTAGTTAAATTATATATAGTTCCAATTGTACTAATAACTTTATTTGTAGAATCAATAGTAACTAATGGAAGTCAATTTCGATTATTAAGAATTACATCATCATTCTATCCAGAAAGTGATCCAAATGGTTCAGGCTATGTTGGAATGTTACAAAAAGAAATAATAGAAAATGCAAAGATATTTGGAGAAGCAAATGCAAAAACAATATTAAATAACGAATCGATAATAACCGAAGAAAGCAATTACACATTTATATATTTATTGGGAAAAACAGGAATATTAGTTACAAGTTTACTAGTTTGTACTATAATATTGACATCAATAAAACTGATTATAAATGCTAAAAATATTAAAGAACAATATGGAAAGTATCTAATAATAGGGCTAAGTACAATATATATTTTACAATCATTTGCAACAATGCTTATGAATGTAAATATGAGTATTCAAACTAATATTAATCTACCTTTTGTAACGTATGGAGGATTATATTTTATAGTTAGTATATCTTCTATTTCTATTATATTTTCAATATATAGAAGAAAAGATATATATAAGTACGAAATAGAAAATAAAATTAAAACTAGTTAAAACGAATATTAACTGGAAAAATCAGTGGTATAGAAGATGAATATTATAAATATAAAAATGAGAATATATCGTGTGCACACTTCCTCTTCTTTGATGATTCAGTTTTTACAGAACCCGATTCAAGTGAATATGATTTAATAATTTTATTGTATATTTCTACATTTTATGATATAAATAAATTGTATAATTATATTAAATTGAAATGAGGAAACAAAAGATGGATGACAATTATCCAAAAGCGTATAAAGAAGTAATTGAAATATTAAATTTTGTTCCAAAGGAAAGTGTTGATAAGATACCACAAACTATGATAGATACACTAAAAACGAAAATGGATGAAAATTATGATTTTAAAGTAGATATAGATAAAAGTTTTGAGGAACAAAATCTTTTAGATGAAACAAAAGCGATTTTTGCTAATATATTTAAAGATTATTGGGCTACTCCCTATCAAAAGGAAAGAATTGAAGCTAAAGAGAAATATGATAGACAAAAAATGGAAGAAGAAAAAAAGTCTAAATATAATCCAGATAACATGTTTAATAGAAGAAATAAATCAATTATTGAGGAAAGAATAGAAGAAACTAATACTAATAATCTTCCAATGGAAGTAAAAAAAGAAAAATTTTATGAGAAAATAATAAATTTCTTTAAGAATATATTTCATATTGATTAAGGGTATAATTTGATATAAATCATGAAAATACAATTTGTTTAGAAGAACATATGTGTAATAGCATATCATGACAATTAATTATGTGGAAATTGAACCTTGAAAGGAGTAATAATGAATGATAAAGAAAAGGCAGTTATAGAGCAAGTAACAAGAAAATGTATAAGTAGATTAAAAGATGTTAAAGTAACAGAACAACAAGTAAAATCAATGTTATCAAGATTGTATGATATGAAAAATTTAAAAACAGTTATGGATTCTTTAGCTCTAAATGTGAGTAATTTTTTTGGAAAGCCTAAACAAATGCAAGATTTCAATGATTGTATAAAAGATATAATGCAAATAGATCATACAGCATACGATTCCCCAGAGGATTTACTAAAACAATTAAGAAAAAATAAAGAAACTAATTATACACCAGGAAACATACCAATAGAAGAAAACCATCTGTTAATATCAAATACTTTAAAACCATTATGTGATAAGTTAAACGAATTAGGTGTAGATTATTATGTGGTGGGAGCATTGTCAACATTTATAGGAACGCGAACACCATTATTTAGGTATCATGGCGACATAGATTTTATGATTGCAGAAAAAGATATACCTAAGGTACAAGAGGCATTAAAAGATAGTGAATATAATTTTTCTGATGATAGATTAAATAATACAAAAAGACTTTCTCAAGGAGTAGGACATACACAAGGAGAACATGAAGTAATTGCAAATCATAAAGACAATGAATTTCATTTAGGATTTTTCTTATTTAGAAGGGAGCCAGATAATTCAATAACAGTAAGAGAATACTTTATGGAAGAAAACGAAAATGGAGAAAAAGTACCAAAAATATTAGAAAGACATGAACCTGCTGAATTAGTTGCTTTAGAATATTCAGAAAAACTTACAGATTTTGCAGGAACACAATTTAGAACATCAACTCCAGAGAGTGTTTATGCAAAAAAAATGTCAACTAAACATCCAAAAGATATGTTAGATTTAGCAGTATTAAGAGATAAAGTTGATTTTGATAAAATAAAAGAAATGCAACAGTATCAATGTACTTTTGAAATTGTAAATCCTAATATTAAGAAAAATAATAGAGTCTTTCAAGAGAGTGAGATAGGAAAAGGTACAATAAACACTAGAACAGAAGAAAAAGATAAAGCTAATTCAAGACTACAAAAAGATCAAGAAGAATTAATGCAAGTTCAAGAAAGTCAAGAACAATTAGAATAAAAGGTAAAAAAGTATTATAAAATCAAGTGAATTTCTAATTAATGGTTTTAGCAAGATATTTAATTAATAAATTAACGGGGTATGAAATTTTGTAAAAGAATGGGACTTACCTTTCTAAATCAAAACCTTTCGATGTTACATGCTTGTGAAAAGCATTTTATTTAACAAAAGCTCAAATTATATATATTTTTTTTATATTTTTTATATCTATTTTTGGGCATTTTGTAAATGCATAGCATTCATACGTTTTTCTCCTATATAATTATTATATCCTGTAATAATAAGTCTCGTACTTATATATATTGTCCATGGAATACAAATTGCTAATATAGCATATAATATATATTCTAATATCTTTTTTATTTTTTCCTTTTTCAAATTAATTCCTCCTTGCCAAATATTTTGTAATATCCAGCATCACATAGTAATTTACAAACAGCTAATTTTTCTTTTCCAGCATTTAATCTATTTATACATAAACCTATTGATATTTTTTTACTCACTTAAAACAACTCCTTGTATAATATATTTAGGTTTTTTAATAAAGGATTTACCTATAAACCTATTGCCACTATAAGAATAATTTT
>CANRBJ010000005.1 GCA_947628815.1 uncultured Clostridia bacterium
CTTATTTTATATTAACACAAATACCACATAAAATCAAGTATTTTTTATGTGGTATTTTTTTCCTTTTATTTATTTTTTATATTTACACTTGTTTGCAAGAATTCTTTACATTATTCATTTAAAACATATCCTGTTGTATCTGGTTTTACAACATCTGTATCTTTTACTACTCCGTATTCATATTTATAATCTACAGTTTTGTTATTTTGGTTATCTATCATTTTTATTGCTAATCCAGTATTAACATCAATAAATTTTTCTGTATTTCCATCTTTAATAATATAACATTCTTTTCCATTAAGATTTATTTTATTTATATTTGTAGAAAAAGCCATATATAAATTATCTAAAAAGATATCTGATGTAAAAGATATAGGTTGCACCGAAATATCTCCCATTTCTTTTAGTATCTTTGTTTTTCCATTATCTATTAAAGAAATTTTTTCATCTTTTGATTTATAAAGCACTTGTTTTATTTCTTTTGTTTCTTCAGTATATGATGTTATTTTTACTAATGTTTTATCTTGTTTGTAATATGCTTCTGTTATTGTCATTTTTCCTTCTCCAAAAGATTCTAGTCTTAAATAATAATTCTGACTATTTTTGTATTCTTTTGCTTTATTAGATAAGTTTGTAAGAATTACTACTTTTCTCCCTATTATTATTGCAAACAATATAATTATAATTAGTATTATGTTTCGTAATAATTTTAACTTATTATTATACTTTTTTATATATTTTACTTCTCTACCATCTTGTCTTACAGCATTTATTTTAAAATCCTTTTTCATATTATCTAATACTTTCTGACACTCACTACATTCTTTTAAATGTTCTTTAATAAAATTATTAGTTTCTTCATTTGTTAATTTTTCAATGTAATTAGGTAATAAATCTTGAACAATTTTACAATCTTTTTTCTCTTTCATATCAATCAACCTCCTTTAATTGATTTTTGCCTCGATAAAATGTTACTCTAGCCCAATTTTCTGTTTGATTCAAAATAACTCCTATTTCTTTAAAACTTAATTCTCCTGTTATTCTTAAATAAATTACTTCTCTTGTTTTTTCATCTAATTTTTGCATTTTTCTATATAAAGATATTTTTTCATCATTAGAAATTATTTGTTCTTCTGTATTATCATTTGAGCCGAATTTCTAAAAATTTTTCATCAATATTTATAACTTTTTTATTCTTCTTACAGTAGTCATACCATAAATTCTTAGCAATTTGACATAACCATACTGAAATTTTACATTCTCCTTTATATGTGTCAATTTTTTTAACTGCTTTATAAAAAGTTTCCTGTGTGAGTTCTTCAGAAATATCATTATTTCGAGTTAAACAGAATAAGTATTTGTTTACTGTTTCAAAATATTGTTTATATATCTGTTCCATATCCTGCATAACTTTTATCCTCCTTTACTAATATGACGATTAAATTTAAAATTCGTTACAAGATTTTTCAAAAAATTTAATTTTTCTAATTTTATTTTCTTATTGCTTTTCAAACTTCCTCCAATCACAAATTTGAAAATACAGAATAACATAAAAAAAGAACATTAAATAGTTTGCTTAAACTTTTTTAATGTTCTTTTTTTATGTTCTCTATATTATCGATATTGTCTTAATTTTCTCTTTGTATTCCATGTTTTGCTTTTTCTTTTTGTTCTCGTACTTCTTGTGCTCTTTCTTGTGCTTTTTGTACAGAAATAGTTTCTTTTTGTACAAAATCTTTTTTATCATCTAAAGGTATATAAACACTGCTAACTCTTTCTTCTAATTCACTAATTGCGCTAGTGTTTGTTGCTTTTTCTATTTCTTTTAATTCTTCTACATTTTCTGTATTAATTTCATCGTTCTTTGTTAATGGCTCTATCATTAATTTAATTGCTTCTATTATTTTTTTTAAACCAGAAACCTCACGAACTTGATTTGCTCGACTCATATCTTCCTCCTAAATTTTAATAGGTTATTGCCTATTTTTTTGAAATCTATATTTAGTTTAACATAAAATAGCGAAAAAATCAATACTTTTTCGCTATTTTGCTTATTCTTATTTTTATATAAAAATTTATTAATTCATATAGTCTCTTAATTTCTTACTTCTACTTGGATGTCTTAGTTTCCTTAGTGCCTTTGCTTCTATTTGTCTTATCCTTTCTCTTGTAACTTCAAACTCTCTTCCTACTTCTTCTAAAGTTCTTGCTTTACCGTCTTCTAAACCAAACCTAAGCTTTAGTACTTTTGCCTCTCTTGGGGTTAGTGTATTCATAACTTCTTCTAATTGCTCTTTTAATAGCGTATATGCTGCTGAATCGTGAGGCGCTGGAGAATCATCATCTTGTATGAAATCTCCTAAGTGGCTATCATCTTCTTCTCCTATTGGAGTTTCAAGAGATACTGGATCTTGTGCAATTTTTTGTATTTCCATTACTTTTTCAATTGGCATTTCTAATTCTTCAGCTAACTCTTCTGGCGTTGGTTCTCTTCCTAGTTTTTGTAACAAGTGTCTTGATGTACGAATTAGTTTATTTATAGTTTCTACCATATGAACAGGAATTCTTATTGTTCTTGCTTGGTCTGCAATTGCTCTTGTAATTGCTTGACGAATCCACCATGTTGCATAGGTACTAAACTTGAATCCTTTTTCATAATCGAATTTATCAACTGCTTTTATTAATCCCATATTTCCTTCTTGGATTAAATCTAAAAATAGCATTCCTCTACCTACATATTTTTTAGCAATACTTACAACAAGTCTTAGGTTTGATTCTGCAAGTTTTTGTTTTGCTTCTTCATCTCCCTCTAGTACTTTTTTTGCTATTTCTAATTCTTCCTCATAACTAAGAAGTGGTATTCTTCCTATTTCTCTTAAATACATTCTTACAGGGTCATCTGTACTTACCCCTTCTAAATTACTTATATTTAAGTCTTCTACTTTAATATCTTCTACTTCTTCTAAATCTTCTAAATTTGGTCCTTCATCATCTAAATCTTCATTTATATTAACATTTAATTCTTCAAAAGCATCAAACACCTTTTCAATTTCTTCAGCATCAGCATTATCTAGTTCTGAAGCAATTTCTCCATATGTTATTCTTCCTTGTTTTTTTGCTTTTTCAATAATATTTTGCACTTTATCATTTTCTACTTTGTTTTCATTGTCTGCCACTTTTTTACCCCCTATTTCATTTTTGCAATTTGTATAATTAACTTGCTTAACTTTTCTTCTAACTCTTTACTTTCTTCATTAGATAAATCAGTATTCTTTAATCTTTCTACAATTTCATTTTTTTCATCTATTAATTTTTCTTTTTCATACAAATTTAATAAATCTTCAATCGCCTTATTATTATCTGTAATTTCAAAATCATCTGCCATTATACTTGTTATATGGTTTATTTGTGATTGTTCCTCTAATAAATCTAATATGTTATTACTATCTCCTTTTTCAAAATGTTCATACAATATCTTAGCAATTTTTCTATTTTCCTCTAACTTGAAATCTTCTGGTTGTATTTTTTTACTAATTTGCGGATATGCATTTATATCTGGATTAATTAATAAAGATATAATCATATTTTCTCTTTTAATAAAAGCATCGCTAACTTTATGTACTTTTTTAATATCTTCTTGCGATTGTACTCTAATCTGTCTTTGTAACACTTTTACCCCTTTACTATCCGCATATTTTAGTTTATTAGATTCACCATATATTGCTTCTTTTGAAATTCCATATTCTTTTGAAATTTTATCAACATATATTTCCCTTTCAATACTATTGTCCACTTTTGATAAAATTTTTGCAATTTCGTTTAAAAATTTTATTTTATCACTTGCTGTTTCTATTTTTAAGTTGTTTTTTAAAACTTTTACTTTAAATTCAACAAGCGATATAGCATTTTCAACACACTTTTCAAACCTTCCGCTTCCATATTTTATAACATATTCATCTGGATCTTTCACATCTCCATCTAGTTGTAAAATACGTATATCACATCCTAAATTCTGTAATATCTCCATACCTCTTATAGTTGCTGCTTGTCCTGCCCCATCTGCATCATATCCAATAATTACAAGTGATGCATACTTTCTTAAAAGTCTTCCCTGCTGTTCTGTAAGTGCTGTTCCAAGAGAAGCTACAACATTAGTAATGCCTCTTTGGTATAAAGAAATTGCGTCCATATAGCCTTCTACTATAATAATTTTATCTTTTCCACTTTTTTTGGCAACGTTTAACCCAAAAAGTTGCCTTCCTTTGCTATAAACAATGTTTTCTGGTGAATTAATGTACTTTGGTTTACTATCATCTAGTACTCTTCCACCAAAGGCAATTACTCTATCTTGAATATCTTTAATAGGAAACATAAGCCTAGCTTTGAATTTATCGTAGAATTGACCTTTTTGTGATTTACTTACTAAACTAGAAGCTAGTATTTCCTCATCTGAAAAGCCTTGTGCCTTTAGTGCTTTATATAATTCATCAAAGCTTGTGGAAAAACCAATTTGAAAAGTTTTTAGGGTATTACTGTCTAATTTCCTTTTTTTCACATATTCTTGTGCTAGTTTTGCATTTTGTTTATATAAGTTTTCATGAAAAAAAAGTGCAGTATACTTATTAATTTGGTATACCTTTTCCTTTAATCTTATTCTATCTGCATCTTGTCCATTTTCTAGCGTTGGTAATGTTATTCCGCTTCTTTCAGCAAGAGTTTCTAATGTTTGTTTAAAATCTAAGTTTTCAATTTTACTAACAAAATGAATAACATTTCCTCCTACTCCACATCCAAAACAGTGAAATATTTGCTTATCTGGAGATACAGAAAATGAAGGGGATTTTTCTTTGTGAAATGGACATAGCCCAAAGAAATTTCTACCACTTCTTTTTAGGACTACATATTGTGATATTACATCTACTATGTCATTACTATTTCTAATTTCATCAATTAGTTCATCACTATATCGTACCATTTTTCATTCCCTTCTTGCATACTATTATACTATTCGACAGAAATTTTCTAAATCCCCCTACTTCACATAAAATAAAGAGAATATATTTTATATTCCCTTTATTTTCTATTTTTACTTCATTATTTTAATTTGCATTTGTATCGTCAAATGGTATAAATTTATTAACAACATTTTGTACTGGCTCTATATTATCCAATTCAAACTCTTTAAATGACGCATTAATTTTATTTTCAATTAGCCCTTCTACTTCATCTTCCGAAGAATTTTCTGCAAGAACTAATTCACTTACTAAAATTTGTTTTGCATTAGATAACATTTTCTTTTCTCCTGTTGATAAGCCTTTTTCTTTTTGTTTAAAAGATAGGTTTCTAACAACATCTGCTATTTCATAAATATCTCCTGTTTTCATTTTTTCCATATTATCACGATATCTTTTATTCCAATTCATAGACATTTCTGTTTTATCTTCTTCTAAAATAGAAAATACTTTATCAGCAGAAGCCTTGTCTATAACTCCTCTTACTCCAATTTCTTCTGCCTTATTTATTGGTACCATTACTTTTACTTCTCCTGGCATCTTTAGTACATAATAAGATTGCTTTTCTCCTAAAATATCTTTTTCTTCTATTGCATCTATTGTTCCTGCCCCGTGCATTGGGTATACTACATGATCTCCTACATTAAACATACTGTCATTTCTCCTCCTTAGAAATATCTATATATCGATAAAAAAACGCGATTTTTTTGTTAAACCTATGATGTATATGTAATCGCTCTTTCCTTTTTCTGTTTTTAACTATATTAATTATACTACAAAAATTACCAAAAGTCAAAAGATTTTTGGTAATTTTTTTCTTACGGATATCTCTATTTATAACGAGTTTGCGATATCTACTGAGGTTTACGGTTTTATTTTACAAAAAGTCATTTTTCATTTGCTAGTAGAACCAAAACCACCTAATCTTTCTCCTTCTGCTTCATCATCATCTGAAATTAAATATTTTTGAAAAATTGCTTGACCTATTGCTTCACCTTTTTTTATTGTTATATCTTCTTCTTTTATATTATAAAAAGCAAACATAATATGACCATCATTGTCTGGATTTCCATAATAATCTTTATCTATTACGCCAACACTATTTGCTACAATTAATCCTTTTTTCTTTGGGTTTGAACTTCTATTATATAATAATAAAACTTCATCCTCTTGCATATATGCCTTTAGTCCTGTTTTTACTAAAGTAGGATTCATACCTTTTTTAAAACTTGGTATAACTACGTCTTCTGCTGCTTCTATATCATATCCTGCTGAATATTTTGTTTTTCTAATTGGTAAATTTATTTGTTTATTTTCATATCCTTTTGCAATTTCAAAACCACGTATTTTTTCCATTTTTCTTTTTCTCCTTCTTTATTTTCTCATTCACATTTTATTATATGTGTTTTTTTTTGTCAATTATTTTTTCATATTTACTCCTACAATTCCGCCTATCATACCTGCAAGTATTGAAAGAATTATCATAATAATTGAATACATATTTAAAGAAAATCCTGTTGTTACAATACTTGAAATTACATATAAACCTATAATATATATAATACCAATAATTCCTCCATATACAATTCCATTTTTCTTTACTTTTATTGTACCAATACTTGCTCCTAATAATATGCTAATCATTGTAATAATAATTATTACTGGCGCTACTACATCTTCTGTTATGTTTGTATAGGTTAAAATAATCGAAAATAAAAATAATAGAAGTAATGTAAATATAAAAGATATCACTAATCCCTTAAAAACATTCATAAAACTATTGTTATTATTTATATTCCCGAGTCTCTATTAAACTTTTCATATATACCTCCTAACTACTAAAGTATATGGATATTTTTTTTATTTAGAACATAAAAAAAGCTAGATAAAACTTTATAGTCCTACCTAGTTTTATATTTTAAGCTTTTTTTGCAATTTCTGCTATTTCTGTAAAAGCTTTTGGATCCGTTACTGCAATTTCTGCAAGCATTTTTCTGTTGATTGTAACATTTGCTTTTTTTAATCCAGCAATTAATTTGCTATATGTTAAACCATTCATTCTTGCTGCTGCATTAATTCTTGTTATCCATAGTTTTCTAAAATTACTTTTTTTATCTTTTCTTCCTACATATGAATATACACCAGATTTCATAACAGCTTGTTTTGCCATTCTAAAACGATAGTGTTTTGCACCATAGTATCCTTTTGCTTGTTTTAATATTTTTTTATGTTTTTTTCGTGTAATAATTGCACTTTTTACTCTTGCCATTTTTATTTCTCCTTTCTACTTATATTCCGAATTCTAGTTACCATATGGTAATAATTTCTTAATTCCTGCTTCAACTGTTTTATCAGCATAAGCATTTGCTTTTCTAGACATTTTTTGTCTAGGTGTTTTTGTTGCTAATCTGTGTCTTCCATTTGCTGTTGTTCTTTTTACTTTTCCTGTAGCTGTATAGTTATATCTTTTCTTTGCAGCTTTGTTTGTTTTTAATTTTGGCATAATATCCAAACTCCCTTCTTACATAATTTTATCTATTACTTTTTAAGCTTTTTTAGCTAATATAATAAACATATTTTTACCTTCTAATATTGGCTTTTTTTCTGGAACAGATATATCTGATAGTTCTTCCATAAATTTATTAAGTATGTTTTCTCCTTGTTTTACATAGTTTAATTCTCTACCTCTAAAACGTACTGTAATTTTTACTTTGCAACCATCTTCAATAAACTTTCTAGCATTTTTTACTTTAAAATTAAAATCATGTTCTTCTGTATTTGGTGTAATTCTTAGTTCTTTTAATTCAAAAGTTTTTTGTTTCTTCTTGGCTTCTTTTTCTTTTTTTGCTTGCTCAAATTTATATTTTCCATAGTTCATAATTTTACAAACTGGTGGATTTCCATTTGGTGCAACTAATACTAAATCCAAGTTTTTGTCATACGCAATTTCTAAAGCTTTTTGTGTATCCATAACACCTTGTTTTTGACCTTCTTCGTCAATTAATTGTACTTGCCTCACGCGTATTTGTTCATTAATTGGTAATTCTTGTTTTATCTAAAACACCTCCAAAAAAATAAGATTGACCTTATCGCCAATCCACACACTCATACTACCATTAAGTAGTATTATAAAACTATGTTTATAACCTTTTTCCTAAAATAGATAAGGTGAGAAGTGGATGACTTCTTCTTTACAGTGAATAATTATATAACATAGTTTTCCACTTGTCAATCATTTTTTTAGAATTTTTTCGTTTGTACGAAGACAAGAACAGAATTTCGTAAAAGTATTGAAAAAGCCTAAAAAATATGGTATTAATATTACAAAATTAATTTCAGCAAGATAGGAAGTGAAAAACATGGAAACAAACTTAGTATATTTTGATGAAACAGGTGATGACGGATTAATAAAGACTTCAAGTGAAACCTTTATTTTAACAAGTATATATATGACGTCAAAAACAAGACTATGCAATATTAGAAAATGCCTTAAAGTATAATATACAAAGAATTGATAATGATAGTAATGGAAGTTGGAATTATATGATTATAACAGACAAGGGAAGAATAGCACCAATGAGAAAAACAGCAAGAGCAATCAGAGCATATAATCCAATACAATCAAAGTATTCTCACACGTTTAAAAATCAACCAATATTAGGATTAATAGAAGATATATTAGAAAAGGACTCTCAAGAATCATATTTTATACAAATATGTGATTTTATTTCATATTTTGTTCATTTATATTATAAATGTTGTGTAAATAAGAATGATTTACCTAATAGAGTAGGAAAACTAATTGATAAAAAATTTATTGGAAGTGTAATGGCTACATTAAAAAAGTCAAATACCTTGAATCTGAATGCTAATAAATCAAATAGGTATGGATTAGTAATTTATCCAAAATAAAAAACACCACCTACGACACATTCGTGCTTTCAGTAGTTCAATATTATTGAATTAAAATATTTTACAAATGTCAACACATTTTTCAAAAATACTAAAAAATATGGTTGCTGTTTATTTCTATGGTAATTTCATGAAATTTCCCTGGTTTATTTCATTTTTCTCTTTTCTTTCTATAAAATTTGTTATATAATATTCAAAAAATAAAAAAGGATGGATGGTTATGTCATATAATTTTAGAGAAGTTGAAAAAAAATGGCAAGATTATTGGAATGAACATGAAACATTTAAAACTGATATGTGGGATTTTAGTAAACCAAAATTTTATGCTCTTGATATGTTTCCTTATCCTTCTGGCCAAGGATTACATGTTGGGCATCCAGAAGGTTACACTGCAACTGATGTTGTTTGTAGGATGAAAAGAATGCAAGGCTACAATGTTCTTCATCCAATGGGATGGGATGCTTTCGGTCTTCCTGCTGAGCAATATGCTATAAAAACTGGAAAACACCCTGCTGGATTTACTTTAAATAATATTAAAACTTTTAAAAGACAATTAAAAATGCTTGGCTTTTCTTTTGATTGGGATAAAGAAATTTCTACTGCTGATCCAAAGTATTATAAGTGGACTCAGTGGATTTTTAGTAACTTATATAAAGATGGTTATGCAAAATTAATTGATATGCCTGTTAATTGGTGTGAAGAATTGGGAACTGTTCTTTCTAATGATGAAGTTATTAATGGAAAAAGTGAACGTGGTGGATATCCTGTTGTTAGAAAAAATATGAAACAATGGGTATTAGATATTCCAAAATATGCTGATATTTTATTAGATGGTCTAGATGAACTAGATTGGCCAGAATCTACAAAAGAAATTCAAAGGAACTGGATTGGTAAATCTGTTGGTGCAGAGGTTAATTTTAAAATATCTGGTAATGATAGCCTTTCATTTACTGTATTTACTACAAGACCAGATACTTTATTTGGAGCAACATACTGTGTACTTGCCCCAGAACATGAATTAGTTTCAAAAATTACTACAAGTGACAAATTAAAAGATGTTCAAGATTATATAAATACTGCAAGTTCAAAATCTGATTTAGAAAGAACCGAATTAAATAAAGAAAAAACAGGTGTGTTTACAGGAGCATATGCTATTAACCCAGTAAATAACAAAGAAATACCAATTTGGATTTCAGATTACGTTCTTGCAAGTTACGGTACAGGTGCAATTATGGCTGTTCCTGCGCATGATCAAAGAGATTATGAATTTGCAACAAAATTTGGTATTGACATTATCCCTGTATTAGAAGGTGGAGATATATCTAAAGAAGCCTTCACAGAAGATGGTCTTCATATTAATTCTGAATTTTTAAATGGTCTTAATAAAGAAGATGCTATTAATAAAATGATTCTATGGCTTGAAGATAATAATATTGGTACAAAAAAAGTAAATTATAAATTACGTGAATGGATTTTTGCAAGACAAAGATATTGGGGAGAACCTATTCCTATTATTCATTTTGAAGATGGAATGAAAGTTTTAGACGATTCAGAACTTCCACTTATTTTACCAGAGTTAGAAGATTATAACCCTTCTAAAACAGGCGCTTCTCCTTTAGATAAAGCAACTAATTGGGTAAATGTTTCTATTAACGGAAAAAATGGAAAAAGAGAAACCTCTACAATGCCAGGTTCTGCTGGTTCTAGCTGGTATTTCTTACGTTACATTGACCCACACAATGATAAAGAATTTGCAAACCAAGAATTACTAAAACACTGGCTACCAGTTGATTTATATATGGGTGGTCCAGAACATGCAGTAGGTCATTTATTATATTCAAGATTTTGGAATAATTATTTATATAATAAAGGTCTTGTTCCTGTAAAAGAACCATTTGCAAAACTTCGCCATCAAGGTATGATTCTTGGTTCAAATGGTGAAAAAATGAGTAAATCAAAAGGTAATGTAGTAAATCCAGATGATATGGTTCGTGAATATGGAGCAGATAGCTTAAGAATATATGAAATGTTTATGGGGCCAATTGATGCTGCAAAACCATGGGATCCAAATGGAATTGAGGGTTCTAAGAAATTTATAGACCGTGTTTATAGATTATATGTAGAATCTGATAAAATAAAAGAGACACAAAATCCAGAACTTGAAAAACTATATCACTATACAGTTAAAAAGGTAACAAACGATTATGAAAATATGGAATTTAATACTGCAATTAGCCAGATGATGATTTTCATTAACGCAGTTTACAAACAAGATATATTTCCAAAAGAATATGCAACCGCTTTCTTACAACTACTAAACCCTGTTGCACCACATATTACAGAAGAACTATGGCAAAAACTTGGAAATAATGAGTCTATTGCATATTCTACTTGGCCTACTTATGATGAAGAAAAAATTGTACAAGATACATTTAATCTTCCAATTCAAGTAAATGGTAAACTAAGAAGTAATATCGATATTCCAATGAATTTACCTAAAGAAGAAGTAAAACAAATTGCACATAAGCAAGTTGCAACTTACCTTGAAGGAAAAGAAATAGTAAAAGAAATCTATGTAAAAAATAAAATTTATAACATTGTTGTAAAATAATAAATTATTGAATTTAAGTATGGTTATTTATATTTTATAAATATTTATTGTAACAAAAACGTAACAAAAGTTTAATACCTTCGAAACAGATTTTTATCGAATTTTGTTGTATAATATTTAAGGTAATTTACTAAGGAGAAAGTATAAAATATGAGTATAAATGCAGAATTAAAAAAAGAAGGAATTGAAGTTATTAAGCCACTCGATACGCTTAGCATTATTATGATTGCAAAAAGCGTTGCTACAAAACTTGTAGTGGCTTTTCCTGAGCAAAATTTAAATTGTAATGATTTATTTATTAAGCTTTCAAGGCTAAATATGTATATTGCAAAAATGCCTGTTGGTATGGCTTGTGCAAAATATTATTACAAAAATTCATCTATTTACTTTAGTGATGATATAGATTTTTCAAATATAGATTCTTATGCAACTCATGAATGTATTCATTATTTACAGGAATTGCGTGATACAAATAATAACTTAATACATTTAGGATTATGTGATTTTACTAATTCTAAATTACCAGGAATGGCTTTAAATGAAGCAGCAGTTCAGCTTATGAGTTCTAAAGCTTTAAATGAAAAAATGGATATTGTAAAATACTTTGATATTACTTTTCCTACAAATAGTCCATATTATTATGCTTTAGAATGTAACTTAATAAATCAAATGGCTTATATTACTGGTGATTATGCTTTATTTAACAGTACTTTATATAGTAATGATAGTTTTCAAAAGAATTTTATTGCTTTAACTTCTAAAAAAACTTTTTTTAAAGTACAAAATAACTTAGATAAAATGATGGAATTAGAAGATACTTTAAGTTTGGAAGCATCAAAACTTGGAAATAAGGATTTATCTATAAAAGCAATTTATAAAATTGAAAAAGAAATTGAAAACTTGCGTAAAAAAATAAATACTTTATTTATTAATACACAAAATTTAATATTAACTAGTTATTTTGATAATAATCTTAAATCAGTTATGAGTTTAGAACAAATTGATGCATATAGAAAAAAATTATACAATTATAAAGACTTAATTGGTTCAACTGATAATTATACATTTTTTAATGATTATTATATTCAAAAAATGGCTGAGTTAGAGAAAATGAGCTCTGCTTTTGAAAATTATGAAGAAGTATCTCTTGCTCCAGTAAGAAACAGCTTATTTTCTATATTATTTAATAAATTAAAAAAATTATTTATTCGTAGAGAAGTTTACGAAAGAGCCAAATAATGAAAAATAGACCAATGAATGTAATGGTCTATTTTTCATTATATAAACTTTATACTTTTACTTTTCCAAGAAATTCATTATCTCATTTGAAGCCTCTCTTCCTGAACGACTTGCCCATGCAACAGTTGCTTTTGTTCCACTTAAATCTCCTCCAGCAAAAACTTTTTCTTTGGATGTTTGGTAATGTTCATTAATTTGTATATTTCCTCTTTTAGTTAAATCTACACCTAATTTTTTTACTAAATCTTCTTCAGGTTTTGATCCAACCGCCATTACAACATAATCCATCTTAATTTTATAGTTACTTCCTTGTATATCAACTGGTACTTCTCTTGTTTCTCCTTCTTTTTTTATTAACTCCGTTTTTATGCATTCAATTTCTTCTACTTCTTTTTCTCCTAATACCTTCACAAGATTTGTCTTAAATAAAAAGTTAATTCCTTCATTTTTTGCATCTTGTATTTCTTTTCTTTCTGCTGGCATTTGTTTTTCTGCTCTTCTATAAATAACAGTTACTTCGTCCGCTCCTAATTTTTTTATTGTTCTTGATGTATCCATAGCAACATTTCCACCACCAATAACTGCAACTTTTTTTCCTTCATAATTTGGATGATTATTATATTCTAGTAATTCATTTCCACCATAAACCCCCTTTAAATCTTCTCCTTGTATTCCCATTTTAGATGAAATATTTGCTCCAAATGCTAGAAAAACAGCATCATATTTTTCTTCTAATTCATCTAGGGTATAATCTTTTCCGAGGCTTTTACCGTAAACAACTTCTATTCCTAAATCTAAAATTTTTTGTATTTGCGCATCTAATATATTTTTTTCTAGTCTAAAATCTGGAATACCGTGTCTTAAAATACCACCAAGTTTATTGTATTTTTCAAAAATTGTAACTAAATATCCGTTTCTTGCAAGGTTTGCTGCTGCTGTTAGTCCACAAGGCCCACCACCTACAATAGCTACTTTTTCTTTTCTTTTTTTATTAGTTTTTTTGGGAATAGCATATCCATTTTTTAAGCCGATGTCTCCAATATACGCTTCTAAATCACCTATATTAACACTCTCTCCTTTAATTCCTCTTACACAAGAACCTTCACATTGGCTTTTATGTGGACATATTCTTCCACAAATTGGGGATAATACTGTTGTCTCACACAATTTGTAGTATGCTTGTTCATAATTTTCTTCCTTCACTAATTGAATAAAACTTGTTATATCATTTTCCAAAGGACATCCCGTTTTACACATTTTTACTTTACATCCTAGGCAATGATTTGCTTTTTCTAAAATTTCTTCTCTACTACAACTCATATATCATTTCTCCACTTATTTTTATTTTATTATATTTTATTATTATCTCTATATAAAGTCAATGATTTTGGCCGTGTATTTAGGGAATTTCATAAACATTCTGAATAATCTTTTTTTAATTAATTTATCCAATAAAGATTTTCAATACTACTAATAATATAACTCCCGGAATTCCTAATATTCCAGAAATTATAGCAGTAACATAATTAAGACCTAGATGAAATGAAAATACATTTCCTATTAGATTTATAAAATATATCATTAATCCACCTAAAATAGAATTTAAAACTAATTTTAAAATACTTTTTAGCGGAAGTATAAATATTCTGCCAAATAAAAATAAAAAGCAAATACATGCGATATAAATAATTAAAGCATTATTATCCAACTTAAATCACCTCATCCTTATACATATTATGATGAAAATTGGACAATTATTCTTAATTTTTATACTACATTTCTATCTTCAAAATCTTTTTGTTTTTGAATTTCAATTTGTTTTATTCTATCAATTACAACACCATTTTTTTTTGCTTTTTTTAATAAATAATTTAATTTTGATTGATTTGCTTTTATTTGATATAAGTAATAATCTATTAACTCTCCTTCTGCAAATTCATAATTTTTATTTGCATTTTCTAAATCTGTCTTTGCTTTAATTATGCTTTTTATTAATTCTACATTTAATTCATCTTCTGTTCTTTCTATTAACTTCAATTCTTTTACATATTCCTCATACATTAAACACATTCTCCTTTTAATATTTTATTCTTATAATAGTTTTCTTATGCAAGATTTATATTTACTGGGTAATATTCACATAATCACAAATTTATTTATACAACTTTTTTATACGATGAATTGCATCCTTTTCAAGCCTTGAAACCTGTGCTTGGCTAATTCCAATTTCGGTTGCTACTTCTGTTTGAGTTCTACCATCAAAAAATCTCTTGGTAATAATCATTTTTTCTCTATCATTCAACTTTTTCATTGCTTGCTCAATCGTTATAGCATCTGTCCATCTTTCATCTGTATTTTTTGTATCACTTACTTGATCCATAATATACAGATTTTCTGTTCCATCATTATAAATTGGCTCTTGTAAAGATAATGGGTCTTGTATTGCTTCAAAACTAAATACAATTTCTTCTCTATCAACCTCTATTTCTTTTGCAATTTGATCTATAGTTGGTTCTTTTCCCATTTCTTTTGTTAATTTTTCTCGTGCTTGCAATGCCCTATATGCTAAATCTCTTATTGAACGGCTAACTCTTATCGGATTATTGTCTCTTAAGTACCTTCTTATTTCTCCTATTATCATCGGAACAGCATAAGTAGAAAATTGTACATTTAATGATAAATCAAAATTATCTATTGACTTAATTAAACCAACACATCCTATTTGAAATAAATCATCCATATTCTCTGCTCTACCACTAAAACGTTGCAATACACTTAATACTAGTCTTAAGTTCCCTGTAATTAATTTTTCTCTTGATTCTTCATCTCCTTGTTTAACTTTAATAAATAACTCGTTTTTTTCTTCATTTGATAATACTGGAAGTTTTGAGGTATCTACATTACTAATTTCTACCTTCTTAATCACAAAAAAGCCTCCTTTTATGAAATACTTATATACACAGTATTTACAGAAGAAGACTTTTGTATTCTATAAAAATTTCGACAAATTTTTGTAACTAACCTGTTTTACTCATAATTTCTTTCTTCATTTTATTAATTATCTTCTTTTCTAGTCTTGATATATAACTTTGTGAAATTCCTAGCATATCTGCTACTTCTTTTTGTGTTTTTTCATTTCCACTAATAAATCCAAAACGCAACTCCATAATATTTTTTTCTCTATTATTTAATTTTTGCATAGAGGCTCTAAGAAGTTTTCTATCAACTTCATCTTCTATTGCTCTTGAAGTAACATCATTATCGGTTCCTAAAATATCTGATAAAAGAAGTTCATTTCCATCTCCATCTTGATTTAAAGGTTCATCTATTGATATTTCTCCTTTTAATTTATTGCTCCTTCTTAAATACATTAAAATTTCATTTTCTATACAACGAGAAGCGTATGTTGCAAGTTTAATATTTTTCTCTGTATTAAAGGTGTTAATTGCTTTCATAAGCCCAATGGTTCCAATAGATATTAAATCTTCAATTCCTATACCTGTATTTTCAAATTTTTTAGCAATGTATACAACTAACCTTAAATTTCTTTCTACAAGTGTTTGTCTTGCATTATTATCTCCTTTTGCTAATGCCTTTAACATTGTATTTTCTTCGTCTGGTTCAAGTGGTGGAGGTAAAGTTTGACTTCCTCCTATGTAATATATAGGAAACTCTGATATATCATTTATATCCTTATTTATGTATTTTACATAGATAGTATTAATACTAGACTTTAATATTTGCAAAATATTCATTTTTATCACACCTTTCTAAAATATCAAACCCAATTAACCCAGTGTAGGCACCGTTTTTGGTTAGGTATTTGTCGTATATACCTATAATAATTTGTTCTAAAGTAGTTTCTTCTTCTTGTTTAACAATTACCTTATCGGCTACAAATCCCAATAATAAACCGATTTTGTTTTCCCAAAGATGAAAACGGTATTACCCTAAATTTAGGTAAATATTCTTTTGCAACTTCTGTTTTAATATCTTCATTTAATCCATTTAAAATTCCATTCAAATTTTCTATAATTTCACTTGGAATTAAATTTTTAAGTTCCTGCTTTTCTACAACTGCAACTGGCATACCACTAATTGGATCTTTTAACAAATTTCCAGTATCAATCATTGCTTTAATAGATACACTTTTTTCTTTAAAAAATATTTCTAATTCACAAAACATATCACTTTTTGATATACGCCCCTTTACTACTCGAAATGCAATATTTACAATAATAAAACCAACAATTCCTCCTAGTAAAGCTACTTTTATTGGATATGTTCCTGTTAAATATCCATTTCTCATTAAAATATCTTGTGGCTTAATAAAATATAATAAACAAAAAGCACATCCCCCAAATGCAAAAGATACCAGATAAAATAAGATAAGTTCTTTTAATAATTGTTTTACGTTTTTTGGATTAAATGCTATGTAAATCATTGTAATTGAAAGTATAACTTTTAATATAAAGTTTGAGTAAATTTTTAGTATTGGTGCAAAAGAAATTACAGCATATATTCCCCCAAGTAAACTAGAAAGAAATATCCTAAAATTTCGCAGGCTAATTTTACTAATAAGCCCAGTAGCAAACAATATAATATAATTCATACATATATTCTCCATTAGAATTACATCTAAATATATTGTCACTACATTTCCTCCTTATCTTATTGTTTACTATATTGTACAATGTTTTATTTTAATTTTTTGTAAAAATGTGATGTAGAAAAAAAGAAATAATCTACAAAATAGATTATTTCTTTTTTTTAAACGTTTTATTTATTTTATTTTTGACAATATTATTTATTTAATCCTTTTTTATTTCTTAAAAAAGATGGGATATCTAAATCTGCTGAATTAGATGATGAATCTGTTGAAACTGGAATAGAGTTAATTTTCTTATCCCATGCCTTTGTTACTTTTTCAGCAACTCCTATTGTAGAAATTGGCATTTCTTGTTCAAATCCAGTAGCAATTACTGTAATAGAGATGTTATCTCCCATACTTTCATCTATAACTGCACCAAAGATAATATTTGCTTCTGGATCAACACTACGTTGAACAAGCTCTGCTGCAGTATTTACTTCATGTAATCCAAGATCTGAACCTGCAGTAATATTAATAATAACTCCTCTTGCTCCTTCAATTGATGTTTCAAGTAATGGACTTTGGATTGCTTGTTTTGCAGCGTCTTCTGCTCTGTTTTCTCCAGACGCAAGACCTATACCCATATGTGCCATACCTGTGTTTAGCATAATTGTTTTAACATCTGCAAAGTCTAAGTTTACAAGACCTGGTACTGCAATTAAATCTGAAATACCTTGCACACCTTGTCTTAATACATCATCCGCCATTTTGAAAGCATCAACAATAGATGTCTTTCTATCGATAATTTGTAATAATTTATCATTTGGTATAACTACTAATGTGTCTACTTTTCCTTTTAGGCTTTCAATTCCACGTTCTGCTTGTGAAAGTCTTTTTTTACCTTCAAATGTGAATGGTTTTGTTACAACACCAATTGTTAAAATTCCCATTTCCTTTGCAGCCTGTGCAACTATGGGTGCTGCACCTGTTCCTGTTCCACCACCCATACCAGCGGTTACAAATACCATATCTGCTCCGCGTAATACTTCTGCTATTTCAGATTTATTTTCTTCTGCAGATTGTGCTCCAATATCTGGGTTTGCGCCTGCTCCTAATCCTCTTGTTATTTTTTCACCAATTTGAATTTTTGTTCCTGCTTTTGATTCTTGTAATGCTTGTCTATCTGTATTTACAGAAATAAATTCTACTCCGCGTATTCCAGATTCAACCATTCTATTTACGGCGTTATTTCCAGCACCACCTACACCAATTACTTTTATTGTAGCTGTTCCATCCATCATTTTATCATTGTTTTCTTCATAGTCTACCATTTTATTTCCTCCCAAACTTTTTATATATATTTTTCAAAATTAAAAACTTTTTATGTGTAGAAGAATTCTTTAATTCTTTCTAAAATTGTAACAAAAATATTGCCATCTGATTTTGTATCAATACTACTAGACACTGTTTTTGCAAAAGGTCTTGCTGCTATATATCTTACCAAAGAATATGCTGAACGATATGTTGGTTTTACTGTGCTAATTAATCTTCCTGTTGATATTTTTACTGGTATATTTAAAATAATTTTACCTGCAACATCGCTTTTGTTTATATTAGTAATTCCTTGACCAGTTAATATTACATTATTTATTCTAGGCTTTATTCCTTGATTTGTGATATCTTTATTTACTAGAGAAAATATTTCTTCAATTCTTGCTTCAATAATTTCTATTAATTCTGAGCTTTTTATAATTTTACTTTTAGCATCTCCTTTATATGTGTTCAAAATAATATCATTATCGTTATCTATGAAAGATTTTAAAGCAAGTCCATATTGTTTTTTTAGTTTATCTGCTTCTTCATTAGAAATTTCTAAAACAACAGCTATATCGTTTGTAATGCTATTTCCTCCTAAAGGTATGGTATTTGTATAAATAAAAGATTCACCTTCAAATACGCCTATATCAGTATTTCCAGCACCTATATCTAATAACATAACATTATCATGTAACTCATTTGCATCTAATATTAGATTTCTTTCGGCTAGTGTATTTGGTACCATTCCATCAATTTCAAGTCCTGCTTTTCTAAATATACTAGAAAGTTGTTTCACATAATCTTTATATGCAAGAATTATTTGCGCATCTAATGTAAATTCTGAACTTAATTTTCCTACTGGATCATCTGTTACTTTTCCATCTTTTAATACAAATTTATTTGGAACAATGTCTATTATTGTTTTTCCATCTGGAACCTCTATATCCCTTACTTGCATAATTGCTTGTCCAACATCCCTTACAGAAATTCCAGAATATTTATCTTTTAATTCTTTTGTTACTCTATTTTGTACAATTGTTGCATACTTACCAGGTATGGTTACATATGCAGAATTTATCTTTAAATTAGATTCTTCTTCAGCACTTTTAATTGTTTTTGCAATTGATTGTACAACTTCATCTTCGTTTATTATCTTTCCTTTTTTGATACCTTCACATTTACTGCTAGTTGAACATATAATTTCAATTTGGTTAAAATTATTCACTTCCCCTACAACAGCTGATACTTTAGATGTTCCAATATCAATTCCAACAATTATATCACCTATTGCCAAAGCTTACTCCTCCATTTTTAATGTATTATTTTCTTACGTTAGAATATTATATTTTAGAAAAAAAGTCAATAGTTTTTGTAATATTTTTGTAATATTGTTGTTGTGCTTTTGTAACAAAAAGAACCCTCCTACTTACGCACTAATTAGAGGATTCTTACATAAATATTTTTTACAAAATACCACTATTTTTACTTAACCTCATTTTGATTTTTTTCTTGTTGTTTTTCTTTAAATTCTTTAATTTTTAAAGTCCATTTATCTACATAGTATCTACGAATAATTGCAAGGTTAAGAAACATTCTTCCTACAAATACTACAATTGCTGCAAGATAAATATCTACATTTAATTTTTCTCCTAAGTATGTAAGAAGAATAGATAAAATTGCATTTCCAAAAAAACCAGTTACAAAAATTTTTAAATCAAAATTTTCGTTTAAAACTGATGTTATTCCGCCAAATACTGAATCTAATGCTGCAACAATTGAAATTGCTAAATATCCTGAAAGGCTATATGGTATAATTGGGGCATTCATTCCTGCAATCATTCCTATAATACATCCTATTAATATTGCTATAAAAATCATATTACTCTTCCTCCTTGATAGTAGCATATTTTAAATTGATATTTCCATCGTATTTCCATATCTTCATATTGTTTTGTTTTTGTAATGTAGCATTTTCTGAATATTGGTCTAAAAATCCTACTGTTTTAGTTGTTAATGCACTTTCTAAGTATTTCTGATCTCCTATTGCTTTTATTACATATGGAGCAGTTATTTTCTTCTGATTTATTAAAATAAAGCTCATTCCATCATCCATTCCAATTCCAACTACATAACTCATATTAATAATTCTTTGGTCATTTATGCTTATGGCTTCTGCTCCTGCTAATCTTAGCTCATTTATAAGTGTTAATAAATCCTTATATCCAATAATTGATTCATCAGTATCTGTTAATGTTATTACTATTCCATCTCCTTGTACATCTGTTAATCCTGCTATAATTTGTGCTTGTAATAATTCTTTATCTAGTAATTCAGATGCTTCTTGGTTACTTGCTCTTTTATTTCTATATTCTGATAATTTATCTTTACTTTCTGTTAATTTCTCATTCATTTCTTCATAGCTTGTTCTCCATAGTGCAACTTTTTCTCTTAAATCACTTTCTGTTAAACTCTCTATTTCTGTAATATTGGTTTGCTCTACTGTTCTAAATTGCATAAACATTACATATGTTAAAACAAAACAAATAATTCCAATAGTTACAATCATTATACGCTTTCCTTTTTTCATTTTCATCACCTAATCTATATTTTCAATATATTTATCTGTTAAAACTCCTTTATATTTTTCTATGGTAATTTCATCACTTCTATCTACTTTTACTGGTATTCCTGCTTCTTTTCTTAATATATCTATAAAAGAACCTGGTCGTTGTAGGTTATTATACAATGTATCTTTATCTCCTATTACTTTAATTATATATGGGCTTCCAACTGTATCATTATTTACTTGAATTAATGCTCCCATACAGTTTATTGTAGTAGATGGAACTATTCGTTGTCCATTAATACTAATTGCTTCAGCATTTGTATTTTTAATTTCATTTACAAGTTCTCGTAAATCTGAGTCATGAATTAAATCAGCTGCTGTTGGAATTAAAGAAGATGTATTATCTTGTACTGTAATTATTACTCCTTCTCCTGTTACATCTGTTAGTCCCAAATAGGCATTTAATTTTTTAAGTTCTTCTTGTTTTTCAATTGAATTAGAATCTGTTGAAACACTGTACTGTCTTTCTTTTTCTATTTCTTTTTCTACTTTTTGTAATTCATCATATGATTTATCATACTTTTCTTTCCACTTTAAAACTTCATCTCTTAAACCATTTTCTTTTGTGTTTTGCCCAACTGTTGAAACGGCATCTTTAATTGTGTTTAATTGAAGCATTATTCCAAAAACTAAAATAAAACACATTACTCCTAGCGTAATTGCTACTTGTTTCTTTTTCAAATTTTTTCACCACCCTTATTCTTTTCTTCTAAAATACGCATTTTGTTTATTCAAATCTACATTTACAAAAATATCTCCTTCTACTCCCTTTTCTCCTGTTAAAATTGCTTTTACATAAGGGATTCTAGTACTTAAATTAGTTGCATCTCCTAAATGTATGGTTTTCTTTTCTTCATCCATTATAACAATATAGTCTTGCTTATTTTGTATATTAAATCTAGTAATTAAATTACCAATTTCATTTCCATTTGCTACTTCCATAATTTTTAGTACTACTTCTAATTTTCCTAAATCTTCTTCATTTAATCTACATCCAGGAATTATATCCTCATCTTTTGTAGAATATCCCGTAATAATTGGTATTTCTAATGCCTCCTTCGATATTTCTAATATATATCCTTGGTTGTTTATATATGCATAACTACTTGCATACTCTAACATATATGTAGGTTTTCTTTCTTTTACATTTATAATAATTTTATTTGGTAGAATTTTTTTTATATCTACTCTTCCAATATATGCGTTTTCTTTAATATTTTTCTTTATTTTATTACTGCTTGTTTTATATATATTCTCACCTATACTAAGCCTTGAAAGACTAATAATTGTATCTTTACTTACTCTTTGGTTTCCTACTACTTGTATTTCTCGAATGTTAAATAATGGAGATATCATAAAAAATATAATTGATGCAACTAATGCCGTTAGTAAGATTGTCCACTTTATAATAGCTTTTATTATAATACTTTTTTTTGTTTCTTTTTTTCGGGCAGACATATTATCTGCCCTTTTTTTATTTTTTGATTTTCCCATCAAATCACACTTCTTTCGTAATTTTAGCTCCTATACTGTTTAGTTTTGTATCTAAATTTTCATATCCTCTTAATATGTATTCAATATTCTCCACCCTTGTTTTTCCTTTACTTGCAAGACCTGCAAGTACTAGAGCTGCTCCTCCCCTTAAGTCGGTTGCTTGCACATTTGCTCCATTTAGTTTTCTCACTCCCTTAATTATAGCTGTTCTACCTTCTATTGTAAATTTAGCACCCATTCTTCCTAATTCACTTGCATATTTATATCTGTTTTCAAATATGTTCTCAATAATTACAGAGGTTCCCTTTGCAATAGTAAGAATACTTGCAAAAATAGCTTGCATATCTGTTGGAAAACCAGGGTATGGCATTGTTTTTATATCTATTGCCTTTAATTTTTTTGGTGAGCGTAGCATAATTTGGTCACCTTTAATTTTCAACGAACAACCACATTCTTCTAATTTTTGGATAACTGGTGTTATATGCTCTGGTATCACATTTTTTAAAGTTATATTTCCACCTGTAATTGCTCCTGCACAAAGCAATGTTCCTGCTTCTATTCTATCTGGCATTACTTTATAACCTGAATCTTTTAAATTAGTTACACCTTTTATTGTAATTTCGTTTGTTCCTGCCCCGTTAATTTTAGCACCTATTTTATTTAAAAAATTTTGTAAATCAACAATTTCTGGTTCCATTGCAGCATTAATAATTGTTGTTGTACCAACTGCAAAAACCGATGCAAGTATTGCATTTTCAGTTGCTCCAACACTTGGAAAATCTAAAGTGATTTTACTTGCCTCTATTGTATCACATTTGCACTGTATATATCCAGTATCTTTAACAATATTTATACCTAAATTTTCAAAAACTTTCAAATGCAAATCAATCGGTCTTGCTCCAATATCACATCCACCTGGACACGAAAAAGTTGCTTTTTTAAATCTACCAATAAGTGCACCTGCAAGAATTACAGAAGAACGCATTTTTCTCATTAACTCTTCTGGTATTTCATATTTTTCAATTTTCCTTGCATCAATAACTATTTTATCACGATTTTTCTTAATTCTGCAACCTAAATACTTTAATATATCTAACATAACCTTTGTATCATGAATATTGGGAACATTATATAACTTAGTAATACCATTATTTAAAACACAAGCTGCAAGAATTGGTAAAGAAGCATTCTTAGAACCTGAAACACTAACAACTCCCTCTAGTTTCTTTCCTCCACTTATCACATATGTACTCATAAAAATTCCTCCTTATGTTACATATATTATGCTAACCAGATGATTTAAGTGAATTAAAAAGGCAAGCAAATGCTTGCTTTTTGGTTTATTTTTCTAATTCATCTTCTTTTTTCTTGAAGGCTTCTAATATCTTGTCCGCTTTTTTTCTTAAATCTAACCTTCTTTGTTTTACATCTCTATAATCTGCCATTACTCTGTGTACACCATATTCTACAATCGAATTTTTTCTTAATTCTCCATTGTTTTCTTCTTTTTCATCTATTGCTGTTTCTCTTACATCTAGGTATTGGTTTAACATTTTTTGTAATTTTGGTTCTTGATATTCTTTAGGAATTAATTCAAGAACTTCTCTTAATGTTGCAAGGAATTTTCTTCTCATAAGTGGAATAATTCCTGTTTGTTCATGTATTGGTTTTAATGCTGAAAATGCATGGCTTAATAGGTCGTGTTTACTTTCTACTCCAGATTTTTCATTAAAATCATATAATAATACTTTTTTCTTATAAGCATGCAATTTGGGATCTATATCTTTTTCAGGTATACTTTCATATGTTTCAATAATATAATTCTTGAATTTTTTTATTATTTCTTTATCAACTCTCATAGCATGTAATTTTTCTTCATTTTGAAACTCTTCATCATCTAACATTCCATCTTCTGCTCTAATAAATTTTGACTTTTCAATTTCTACAATACCTTGTGATTTTGTAACTCCCATAAAATCTATTCCCTCTTGAGTAAATGTCCAACCCATTTTTTCTAAACTTGCTACATATATTTCTGGACGTAATGCATCAAGTGTTGCAAACATTGTACTTTTCTTTAAGAAATCTTTAAGTATTGATACTGCTTTTGAAAATTCTCCTAATATTGCTGGTTTTTCTGCAACTATTAGTTTTATTTTTTTTGTTAATTCTGGGTTAATTTCTTGTGGAACGTCATATTCTATTACAAGCTCATTAATTTTATCTTTCATATAGCAATTTACTTTTGCTATATCTGCATATTGTGTACCATATGGAATATAAATACTCCTTTTTTTCTCTTTTGTTTCTTTTATTTTTTTAATGTACTCCATAGTAGCATTTTCTTCCTTTGGTTTTATTGCATTAAATTTAGAATTATCCATCTTTTTCCTCCTCATCCATTATAATAGACGCTCCAATAATTCCAGCATCATTTTTTGCATATGCTAAAAGTATTTCTGGACAGCTATCATGAAATTTTTGCTTATTTTCTTCTAGTTTTTTCCTTAGTTTTTCTAAAAATATATCTTTATAATGTGCAAAACTTCCACCAATTGCAATAGCATCAGGTTCAAAAAGATTTGTAATTGTAGACATTCCAATACATAAATTATCTACATATTCATTTAAAATTTTTTGCATATTTTCTTCTTGTACATGTTCCTTTATTAAATTACGTAATTCTAAACCTGTTATATCGTTTTCAATACAATACTCTTTTCTTATGATTGTTTTTAAAGCTCTAATTGAAGCATAATTTTCAAAACATCCCTTTCTTTTGCACTTGCATATAGGACCATCTTTATTAATGCTAATATGCCCTATTTTAAACAAATCATTTTGAGCAGTTCCCAGTAAATCACCATTGTAAAATGCTGCTCCACCAATCCCTGTTCCTATGGTTAAGAATATCGCATTTGAAAATGTTTGTAAACTTCCATATTTCTTTTCATATAATGCTGCACATTTTGCATCATTTCTAATATAAACTGGAATTTTAAAATATTCTTCTAAATCGCTTCTTATTTCAAATCCATTTAATCCCAAATTAACACTCATACCAATTTGATTGTTTCTTAAACTAGCAGGAAATGCAATTCCTATATATTCTATATTAGTAATTTGCATTTTATTTTCAAATAAAAGTTTTTGTATTGTTTCTTTAATTAATTTTGGAATAATTTTTTTTACATTTTCTTTATCTTCTTTTCGCAAATCTATTTCTTTTTTAGATACTATTTTTGCACCATTTACTAATCCAACACCAATATGGCTACCGCCAATATCTATACCAATTTTCATATATCCTCCTAATACAAATAGACAAAAGCGAAATAGTCTTTTCGTTTTTGTCCATTTTACTTTTTAAAAACCTGCTGCCGAGAATAAGAAGGTACCCATATATACTTGTAAACAAGGTACTAATACAACAAGTACGAAGAAAATTAATACTACACCAACAATACTGTACACAACTTGTGGTAATACTTTCATTATTTTATCCATTGTATTGTTAATATCAATTTCCATATATTCAACTAGCTTCTCCATCATTTCTGCTAAATCAGTTTGCATACCAATTTTTAGCATCTCTGTAATCATAGATGATGGTAAACCAGATTTTTCAAATGGCTCAATCCACGATTGACCAATTAAAATATTGTTAATTGAAGTTTCAAGAATAGAGCGCATTACATAGTTTTTAGTAATATTTTTACTTACTTCTATTGCTTCTTGTATTCTCATACCATTATTTAAGTTTAAAAGCATTGCTTTTATTAATCTTGAAAACTCTATTGAAAATATTAGCTTTCCAAAGATTGGCATTGTATATTTGAAGTAATCAAAACTATATTTTCCTTTTGGAGTGTTTATATAAAGAATAATTCCTACTACAATACCAATTACAATACTTGTAGGTACATACCAATATAAAATTACCTTATCTACAAACTCTTTAAACCACAAGGTTATTGTTGGTAAAGTTTCGGTTGTTCCAACAGTTTCAAATAAATTTTGAATTGCTGGAATTGCAAATAATGTTCCTACAAATAACATAACTAAAAGTAATGCAAATTGAGCAATATTTGGAATTAATATATTTTTAAGTTTTTTGTTAATATCCATAGATTCATCCAAATATTTTACAGCTTGTTCCAAGGAAGTGGTAAGAGATCCAGAAAGTTCACCAACACGAATCATATTAATATAGATATATGGAAACACATCTGAATAATACTCCATAGTTGTATACATATATTCTCCCGCTTCTACCCCTGCTAATATATCTTCCAATATTTCTCTTAAATAATAATTTTCTGTACTTGCAATAATTGTTTGCAAAGCATGAATATTATTAAAATTAGCCTTTTTTAACAAATAAAAGTTCTGAGTAAATATAACTATATCTCTCGATGTAATTTTTTCTGTTTTAGCTAATGCATTATTAATTTTTTGTACATATGTTTCCTTATTTTTCTCTCTAGTAGCCGCCAAATTAGAAGTATTAGCATTTTTTATAATTTCATCTATATCTTGTATATTTCTTTTCTTAATTTTAGTTGGTCTTTTCTTAAGAGCAATTTGTTCAGTAATATGAATTGGAACTAAATTATTTCTTTTTAGCTTTCTAATTACTGCACCTCGATTATTTTCTTCTATTCTATTACTAACAATTACTCCATTTGGAGTTATCGCTCTATACTTAAATACTGACATTTTAGAACTCCTTTCTTTTTATTTATTTTTCTTAATTCTTAATTGCATAATTGTTCTATTTAATGTTTCAATATTTTTTTCTTCAATTTGAGATTTCGCTTGTTCTAATGTTATTTTTTCATCTACAAATAGCTCTGCAATTGAATTTATTAATCCTATACTTCCTTTTTCTAAATTACTTTGAATAGCGTCTTCTATTTCAGAAACACTTATTTTTTCTTTTCTAATTAAACCAGAAACGATATTATCAACAATCATTACTTCCGGAACCAATACTAACTTTCCATCTACACCTTTTAATAGTCTTTGTGATATAACTAATTTAAGAAGTGATGATATTAAATATTTTACTGTTGGCTGATCACTTATATCATAAAAATTAATCATTCTATCTATTGTTTCAGCACATGATTTTGTATGAAGAGTTCCAATTACGAAATGACCCGATTCAGCAGTTTCAATAGCTGCTTCCATAGTTACTTTATCTCTAATTTCCCCTACTACTACAATATCGCAGTCCTCTCTTAATGAGTTTTTTACACCATCACTATAACTTAAAGAATCTCCCCCTATTCCTACTTCTTTTTGTACAATAATAGATTTTTTAGAATGATGTTTATACTCTATAGGGCTTTCTAATGTTAAAATCTTTTTATTTTGTTTTTCGTTAATTTCATTAATTAAAGCATTTAGTGTAGTAGTTTTACCTGAGTTTGTTTTACCAGTTACAAGCATTAAACCTTGTGGCTGATAAGTCATACGTCTAACAATATCTGGAACACCTAAATCTTCAAATTTTGGTAGTTCGTTTTTTATAATTCTTAATGTAAATACTGGTATATCGGTTGATGATGAAATATTTACCCTAAAACGCCTTCCACCATATTCAAGAGATGTATCTAGTTTTTTTGTACTTGTATAAACTGAATCTTTATCCATATTACCTTTAATTAAGTAATCATATATATCATTCATATCTTCTGGTTCTAAAACATCTGCATCTTTTACTTCTACTAAATCTCTAATAATTCTTAACATTGGTTTATTTCCACAAATAAAATGAATATCTGATGCATCTTTTTCTATTGCATAATCAAAAATTTTTTCAATTTGTATCATTTGCATACCTCCTATGTACTAAAATATAACTAACTTTTTGTTTAACTCTTGTAAAGTTGTAATTCCATTTATAACTTTATTAATACCATCAATTACTAGAGGCTTATATGTCTTTTTCATCGCTTCCTCTTTAATTTTTATAGTAGATGCATCATTTGTAATTAATTCTCGTATTTCATCATCTATAATTAATATTTCAAATATACCAATTCTATCATAATATCCAGAATGGTTACAACGATCACAACCTACAACATCAAATGTTGTCTTCCCTTGAAAATTAAATGGCACACCATATTTTTCCCCAATTTCAGTCATAATATCTATTTCTTGTTGTGTAAAATCACGTTCAACAGCACAATGTGGGCAAATTCTTCTAACTAGTCTTTGAGATACAGAAGTTGCGAGTGTACTTGCAATATCGTAATTTGATATTCCCATTTTTCTAAGTCTTGTAATAACTTCTACACTATCTATTGTGTGTATTGTAGATAATACATAGTGACCTGTTTGTCCAGCCTGCATTGCAATTTCTGCTGTTTCATTATCACGTATTTCACCTACTAAAATAATATCTGGGTCTTGTCTTAAAACTGTTCTTAACGAATCTAAGAAACTTGTTTTTACATCAACTTCTATTTGGTTTAAACCTGGAATTCTTATTTCAACTGGATCCTCAATTGTGGTTATATTAATTTCTGGTTTGTTTAAATAATCAATTATACTATATAATGTTGTTGTTTTTCCTTCACCAGTAGGTGCTGCCATAATTGTTACACTGTTTCTTTTGTTAAAACTTTTACTAACAATTTCTTCATCCTGTGGAAAACCTAAATCAAAAAGACCCTTTACATTTGCATTTTTCTTCAATAATCTTAACACAAATTTTTCACCATACACGTTTGGTTGTGAAGATACACGAATATTATAATCTGGATACAATATAATTCTACCATCTTGTGACTCTTGTTTTTCTTGATGCATATTAGATATTGCTTTTAACCTTCCTATAATTTGTGCTTGTTTTTCTTTTTCAATGTTTGCTACTGTATATAATTCACCATCTATTCTATAACGTATTCTTAAAGAATTATCCATTGGTTCAAAATGGATATCACTTGCTCTTTTATCCATAGCTTTTTTTATTACTGTATCTACTAATCCTGAAATGTCTGATGTGGATTTTATATCATTTTGGCTATTTCCTTCTAATGAAGCAAGTACATTGTCTATATTACTTTCAAAAGTAATATATTTGTCCATTACTAAACCTTTATTTAATAATAATAAACGAATTGTATCCATAGCTCTCTTATTAGCTGTATCTGCAAAACATACTTTTATTTTTCCACCATCTATTTCAAATGGAATTGCTTTATTTCTTTTCAAAACGTCTATCGAAATATAATCATCTAAATTAATTTTTAAATCTCGTGACGTTAAAACCATTCCATTTTCTCCTAGTATATCTGCAATAGCTTTAATTAATATATTAGCATTCGTAACATTTAATATATTTAGAATATCTCCTATCTTTTTATTAGGATGTTGCTTTTGATATTCTAATGCTTTATTAATATCTCCTTCTGTAACAATTCCTCTTCTTACTAATTCAATTCCAATAGGTTGTCTTCTTGTCTCCATATTGCTTTCCTCCTTCGTACAATAATCTAATATTATTATATCGCATTTTGTAGAATTTTTATATATTTTTTTTAATATTCCATATTTTACTAGATTTTTGACATTACATATTCTGTTGTTTTTGTGTATTCCATATTTTCTCCTATAGTTAATAAAACCTTTATAATTTTTTTTGAATTTTTGTCTTCTACCTTAAATGAACAAGCTTTTACACCTTCGCAAATTCTAATATTATTTAAGTAGATAGCATTATCTTGAAAAGTAAAAGTATTATCTGTTGAAAAAGTGATTGATGTTTCTGTTTGGTGCTTAACTTGATTATTAAAATTTTTTACTTCTTGCAAAAAATACATATTAAATTTTGTAATTTCTGCTATATTTTCGCCTTCATCTGCTAAACTCATTACATTTGTATAGTAAAAAGAAGTAATTGTTGATATAATTCCTATTACTAGAACCATTGAAATTACATATATCATTAAACTCATCAAAGTTATACCTTTTTCAGCTTTCATTAAAATCTCCTTTCGTAATTAGCCTTTTAACTTCGAATACTTCTGTTTTTTTATTAACCATATATTCAATTTTTACGTTAAGTATTTTAATTACATCTTGCTTATTTGTATTACCCGTCGTTTGATTGTATTGTGTAACAGTAGTAGTTACTGTATATCCTTTATCAGTAACTTTAGCATTAGCTAGTGTTTTTACAGAATTCTCATTAACTTCACTATATTTCATAGCTTCTACGCCTTCTATTATATCAATTACTGCATTTACTGCTACCGTTTTTCTTTTTTTATATTGAACACTAATATAATAATTATAGAAACTGTTTGTTATAATAGTTACAAATATAATAATTATAATAATTGATATAACTATATCACCTGTTGTAACTCCTTTATTGTTCATAAATTTCTTGGTACTCATTTAATCACCTATTTACACATATAATTTAACATTAAATTGCATATTATAGTCGCCACAATATTAGATACACATATAAAAAATGCAATTTGAGATTTATTATGTTTGCTTTTTACTTTAGAATTTTTCTTTTTTATATATAACAAAATATTTCTAAAGCCAATTGATATAATTGTTATTATAACCGTGCATATACCAACGTATATTCCTGTAAAAACAAACGTGTATAATAATAAAATAATCAATTGTATGTAGTAATTATGCTTTAAATTTTTTTTAAAAAATTTAAAATCTATTAAAAACAGTAATATCATTATAATTAAATATATAACATATTCATACACATTAGCTACACCTTGTGTATATGAATATACTATATACAATATAGAAACAAGGCTACCAAACATTAATACAGAGTGTGGTAAGATATTTTGTTCCTTTTCTATTCCTGCAATTATAAATAAAATACTTAAATAAAGAACTGCTATAAAAAAATAAAAAATAGTATGTACATTTATGTTATAAATATCTATTCTTAAAGAAATTGCAAATAAAACAAAAACAATTCCTGTAAGTATTTCAAATAAAAAATAACGTATACCAATTTTTTGCTTGCAATATCTACATTTACCACCTAAAAATATATAACTAAAAATAGGAAATAAGTCAAATAATCCTAATTTGTGATTACAACTAGGACAATAAGAATGTTTATAAGTAATATTTTCATGTTTTGGAATTCTATAAGTTGCAAGCGTATAAAAACTTCCAAAATATGTTCCCGTAATAAATATAATAATTAGCAATATAGTTTCTAGCATTTTTTCTCCTTTTTAGCTTTAAACTAAATGACATATACATAATTTGCATATGCCATTTAGTAATATTTTTTATTCAAATTGCATAACATTTTCAATAACCTTTGGTATTGTTGTAGATTCTAAAGTATTCATTCTATCAAGTTCTTGGTTTGATGCATTTGTATAGTTCTTTGCTGCTTGTTGAGATAGTGTAAATATTCCTCTTTCTCCTAAAGTTAATGATATAGTAACCCCTGCTAAAATTAGTAATACTATAATTGTAATTACTAAAGCTACTAATGTAATACCATTTTGTCCTTTTAACATAAAAAATTCCTCCTTAAAAATATTTTTTTATTTTGTATATCTATAAAAATAAATATAACCTAAACTATTTAGTTCCTTTATTAGGGAAATAACTACCTTCGGAACTTGTTTCAGTATTATTATTATCGTTGTTATTATTATTGTTATTATCTGAATTAGTATTTGTATTATTATCATTTGTACTTCCCGTATTTTGGTTTGCACTTCCACTTGAATTTCCACTTGTTTCTGGTGCACTCGTTTGTGAAATACCTGCAAATGGATTTACTTTTCCTTTTTGATAGTCTTTTGTTTTTTCATAATTATTTAAGTCTGTTCCATTAATTTCATATACAATTTGTGTTTTTTGTTCATCTATATCATTTATACTTTCTTCTAATTCTTTTTTTACAGAACTCGATACTTGATATGGTTCGATTTTTGGAACTACTTTATTTGTAGGTATATAATCATATAAAAATACACCAAGTAGTAACAGTATTGCTAGTAGTAAAAGTAACAATACTATAAATTCCTTTATAATTGCTTTAAACATAGAATCCTCCTTTCATACTAATTAACTATTCACAGTATTTGTTGTTTCGCTGTTCGAATCAGTATTTGTTGCTCCATTTCCATTCGCTTCAGAACTGCTTTCAGTGCTTTGTGAACTTCTTCCAGCACTAACATTATTTAATATAACCCCAATGTCAGTTACAGTAAATGATGCTTGTAAATTATCAGTTTTTCCGTCATTTGGTATTAATTTAAAGTTTTCAATTTTAAAATTTAATGATGAATCATTTTCTAATGATGAAACAAATTCTGAAATTGAAACATAACTACCAGTTACAGTAAAATATATATCATACACATTTTCAGCACCTGTAGCAGATTGCCTTAATTCATATCTTAAATTAATTGCATTATCCTTTGCATGATTTCCGAGTCTTGTTTGCAAATATTCTGTTTCGTATGGTCTAAACTGGCTTGCTGCTAAAATGTTTTCATCTGAACTATATAGCACTTTATCTTGATATTCTTCTTTTGTAATTGATAATTGCTTTGCGCTATCATCTAAATTCGACATAGCTTTAGGTCTATCTATATTAGTTAATGTAGTAAGAGCTTGTAAATCACTATCTAATTTTATACTTTTTTCTTGTATTTGTGAAACAGATATTACATCCATTCCCAAAATATTTAAACCTTTAAATAAACCTATATAACCAACTATTAATAATAAAACGATTACTATTATAATTAATATTTTTCTCATATGCTAAGACCTTCTCCTTTATTCAATAGGTAACGTTCCCTCTATTACTGTGGTAATAACACCTTCTTGAGTTTGCTTTTGTCCACTATCTGAAATTACATTTGTTAAAATTTCATAATTTTTGATACTTGCTTTTAAATAACCTAATTGTTCATATGTGTTTGCTTGTGCATTAATAACAATTGTATTTCCACTTGTATTTTCAATAGAAGTTATTTGAACACCTTTTGGTATGCTAAACATTATCTGATTAAGCAAAGCTGGTATCGCATTTTTTCTTCTATTTTTTTCTGCCACTTCATCATTTAGATTATTTAGTTTTTCTATCATATTTTTATATTTATTGGTATTAGTTTTAATTATATTTGTATCATTATTAATTAAAGCAATCTGAGAATTTACTTCCCCAGTGGCTTGCATAATTTCTTTTTCTTTTTTATTTATACCGCTATTCAAATATATAGAAATAGAAGAATATACTATAATTAAAAGTAGCAAAGCTCCACAAATTCTTAAAAGGTTTCTTTCAAGCATTGTCAATTCTTCTTTAAAGTCAAATTTTAAATCTATATTCAACTTTTTACTTAACGAATTGCTTTTGTTTTTGCCACTTCCACCAACTTCTGTAGTAAGCCAATCTGGAAGTTTATCTTTAAAAGTTTCTTTTTTAAAGTTCATTCCTCTTAAGCCTTCGCCTAAGCCTTGTAATGCTAATGCTATTGGTGAATTAACTTCAATATAATCTTTTATATTTATTTTCGCTTGAATATTGTTTATGAAATATGGTTTTAAAATTTCACATTTAACATCTTTTAAATAATCTTGAAAATATATATCAATATTATTAATAACAGATGCCGTTCCAGTTAAATAAACTTTATCAATTTTATTTAAGCTTTCGTTTGTAATTTTCCTTACATTTCCAACTATATTGTATAATGTAGGCATAATATCATCTAAATACTCATTTTCTTCATATTCTAAATCTCTTCCCTCAGATGTATAGATTGTAGAATTTTTGCAAATTTCGTAAGCTTTTAAATATGAATTCTCTTTTGCGTTAATATTATCTAAAATTTGTTTTGCGCCTTCATTCATAACTTCTATATTTACTATTCTTCCTTCAACTATTGTAGTAATAGTTGTGTTTTCTTCAATGTTAACAATAATTGAATTTTCTTTTTCTTTTAATTCTAGTAAATTTCCAATGACAATACCCATAGGAGATGCGCATACCGTTTTATATCCTTCTAGTTGTTGTTCTTTTTTTGCTAAATCTGTTTTATTTGCAGAAACATGAATAGCTTTTACTTTTTCTTTATTTTCTGTATCACTAACTAAAACATATCTTGTTTCAAAAGCTTCTTTATTCAATCCATTATCATAACAAATAGATTCAAACTCTGTATCAATTACATTTTGCATATCCTTTTTATTTAATAAGCTAAATAGTTCAAAATAGTTATAAGTTTCATTCGACAAATTAATACTAATTGGAGTTTTGTAGCTATATGTTTCTTCTACAATTTGAGCAATCGCTTCATTTAATTTATCGAAGAACTTTATTCCAAAGGAATCAACCTTAACTAGTTCATTATCTTTAGAAACTTTTGCATATTTAATTAAATTATCTTCAATATATAAACCTAAACAAGTTGACATTTTTTTCTCCTTTGTAATTTTTTTCATTTTTATATTTTGCATTTTTTCTAAAATTTCATACTTCTATTTTTTTGCAAAATTACCATTATTTTCTTTGTTTTTTTATTTTTTTGCTGTTTTCATATATATTTTATTATTAATTCGTCAAAAGTCAATAGGTTTCACCAAATTGTAATTCAAATGTAATGTATTTGTAATACTTAAATATTTCTTAATTTTTGTATTTTGCAAATAAAAAATCCATCATTATTTTTACTTGGTAAAATTTTTTCTTGTAATACTATTCTATAATTTCGATTTTTTTCAACATCTTCACCTTTTAACCACTTGTTAATAATATCTTCATTTTCTTTTTTTAATATACTACAAGTAGAATAAACCAACTCACCACCTACTTTTAAATATCTTGTACATTGGTTTAAAATATTTAATTGAATTTTAGAAATAGCTTCTAAATTTTCCTTTTTCCTTTGCCATTTAATATCTGGTTTTCTTTTCATTACTCCGAAACCTAAACATGGTACATCTAAAAGTATTTTATCAAATTTTCCTATATAACTTTTTTCTAACTTTTGTGCGTCTTGAATTTTTGTATCTATTATACTTATACCTAAACGGATAGCATTTTCTTCTATTAATTTTATACGTTGTTCATAAATATCACATGCAATAATATTTCCTTTATTTTGCATAAGTTCAGCCATTTGTGTAGTCTTTCCTCCTGGTGCACTACATGCATCTAATACTATTTCATTCTCTTGTGGATTAAGAACTCTAGCAATCATTCCTGCACCAACATCTTGAACTGTACAATAGCCTTCTATAAATAAATCTAATTTTGCAATGTTTTTTACATTTTTAATATGTAAAAAATTTTCTATTTCTGTTTTTTCATATTTTATATTTCTTTCTTTTAATTTTTTTATAAAATCTTCTTTCGTAATTTTTAGGTTATTTATTCTTATTGTTGTTTGTGGTCTTTGGTTTGAAGCAGCACATATTTTTTCTACTTCATTTAATGAATATTCTTTTAACAATTCTTCTACAAGCCATTTTGGCATAGAATATTGTTTTGATATTCTTTCAAGGTTATTAGTAATTTTTGTAAACTCTTCATAATCGGGTTTTTCCACTTTTCTTAAAATTGCATTTATGAAGCCTGTTGATTTATAGGCATATTTTTTTGCAAGTTTTACACTTTCATTTACAGCAGCACTCTTTGGAACTTTATCTAAAAATACAATTTGATAAGTTCCCATTCTAAGTAAATTTAAAACCCAACTTGACATTTTCTTTAATTTTATTTTTGAATATTTTTGTATAATTTCATCAATTGTAAGTCTTAAACTAACTGTACCATATACAATTTCAGAAATTAAATTTATATCTTTTATATTTAGCTTTTGCCTATATTCGTTTAAGTATTCATCTAAAACAAGATTTGAATATCCATTTTCTGTATCTATTTTATATAAAATTTTTAATGAAATTTCTCTTGCTAAATCTGCCATTTATAATAACCTCCATTTTTTCAATATGTTAACCATTATATCATATTTTTATATTTTTTTAAATTTTTGCATAATCTTTTAAAATTTGGAAAATATAGTGTTAATAAAACAAAACGGAGGTTGATTATAAATGGCTGTTGAAAAACATTTAAAAGTAACGGGAACATCAGATGTTTCATGGAAAGATGCTATTGTTCAAACAGTAAATGAAGCATCAAAAACAATTGACTATTTAACTAATGTAACTGTTCTAGAACAAAAAGCAAAAATTAATGGTAAAAAAATAACAGAGTACAGCGTAGACTTGGATTTATCTTTTGTCATTGATAGAGATAGAGATTAAGGAGGGATTTTTTTGAAACCTATTGAAACTAAAAAAGATTATCAAGACTATGTAGACCAAAAATCGCCTAATTCGCCAATTTTAAAAAATTGCTTTAATGCTTTTTGGGTTGGTGGGCTAATTTGCTCCATTGGTCAGATAATATTCGATTATTGCAAATTTCGTGGAATGGATACTCAGATGTCCAACACTATTGTATCAATTATTTTAATTGGTATTAGTGCATTTTTAACTGGTTTAAATTTATTTAATCGTATAGGAAAATTTGCAGGAGCAGGATCACTCGTTCCTATTACAGGATTTGCAAATTCAATTGTATCTCCTGCTATGGAATATAAATCTGAAGGTTATGTTATGGGGGTTGGTGGAAAAATGTTCACAGTGGCAGGTCCAGTTCTTGTATTTGGAATATCTGCATCGATTGTTGTTGGAATAATTTATTTAATTTTTAATACACAATCTATTACACTTGTGTAGAATTTTTTTCACAATTTAACAACTAATGTTAATATTTTCTTAAATTATTATTACATTATAAAAATAAAGAAAGGTGATAATATGCAAAAAATAGGTAAACAAACTGTAAAATTTGATACCCCACCAACAATTTCACAAACGGCTTCCATTGTTGGTCCTAAAGAAGCAGATGGACCTCTTGCTAGCTACTTTGATAATTGTTTAGAAGATGAATTTTGGGGTGAAAGTAGTTGGGAAAAAGCTGAAAGTAAAATTATTAAAGAAACTGTTAATATGGTAATTGCTAAATCTGGTCTTGCAAGTGAGCAAATTGATTATTGCTTTGCAGGAGATTTGCTAAACCAATGTATTTCTTCAAGTTTTGGATTGCGTGAAATAAATATTCCATTCTTTGGTATATTTGGCGCTTGTTCTACTTTCGTTGAAGCGCTTATGTTAGGTGCTATATTTTTAGAAGGCGGTGCGGGAAAACATGCAATATGTGCTGCGTCTAGCCATTTTTGTAGTGCTGAAAAACAATTTCGTTTTCCACTAGAACTAGGAAACCAAAGACCACCATCTGCTCAATGGACAGTTACAGGTTCAGGAGCTGCAATTGTTTCAAAAGACGGAAATGGACCTTATATTACTCATATCACTCCTGGGAAAATTGTAGATATGGGAATTAAAGATGCAAATAATATGGGAGCTGCTATGGCACCTGCTGCTCTTGATACATTACTTACACATTTTAAAGATACAGGGCGAGCTCCAAGTTATTATGATGCAATTATTACAGGAGATTTAGGGTATGTTGGAAAAGAAATTTTAATAGAACTTGCTGAAACAAAAGGATACAACATAAAATCTAATTACAATGATTGTGGTGTACTAATTTTTGATAAAGAAAAACAAGATACACACTCTGGTGGTAGTGGTTGTGCTTGTTGTGGTACAGTATTTTCAGGTTATTTATATAAAATGCTACAACAAAAGAAATATAAAAAAATATTACTAATTGCAACAGGAGCATTAACTAATGCAACCACTTCTCAACAAGGCGAATCTATTCCCGGAATTGCCCATGCAATAGCAATAGAATTATAGGAGGTATGTATGGATTTTTTTCAAAGTATTGATTGGATGCAATTATTGCGATGTTTTATAATTGGAGGTATAATTTGTATAATTGGTCAAATTTTAATAGATAAAACAAAACTAACTCCAGCAAGAATTTTAGTTATTTTCGTTACAACAGGTGCAATACTTGGTGGTCTTGGAATTTACCAATACCTTATCGATTTTGCTGGATGTGGAGCAACAGTTCCATTAACTGGCTTTGGAAATGCCCTTGCAAAAGGTGCAATTGAAGAAGTTTCAAAATCTGGCTTCATTGGTGCCTTTATTGGAGGAACCAAAGCCGCAGCAGGTGGAATTTCAGCTGCAATTTTCTTCCGGATATATTGCATCTTTAATTTCAAAACCAAAAATGAAAAAGCAATAAAAAATAAGGGCATAGCCCTTATTTTTTATTATATTTAACCTAAGCAATAATATCTGCAACAATTCCTGAACCTACTGTACGTCCACCTTCACGAATAGCGAATCTTAATCCTTTTTCGATAGCGATTGGAGTAATAAGTTCGATTGTCATTGAAATGTTATCTCCTGGCATAACCATTTCTGTTCCTGCAGGTAATTCGATAACACCTGTAACGTCTGTTGTTCTGAAGTAGAATTGTGGTCTGTATCCGTTGAAGAATGGTGTATGACGTCCACCTTCTTCTTTTGTTAGAACGTATACTTCAGATGTGAATTTTGTATGTGGATTGATTGTTCCTGGTTTTGCTAAAACTTGACCTCTTTCGATGTCTTTTCTATCAATACCTCTTAAAAGAACACCAATGTTATCTCCAGCTTCTGCTTGGTCTAGTAATTTTCTGAACATTTCTACACCAGTAACAACTGTTTTTCTTCTTTCTTGAGATAGTCCTACTATTTCAACTTCATCAGAAAGTTTTACAACACCTCTTTCTACTCTACCTGTTGCAACTGTTCCACGTCCTGTAATTGTGAATACGTCTTCAACTGGCATTAAGAATGGTTGGTCTACTGGTCTTTCTGGTGTTGGGATGTAGCTATCAACTGCATCCATTAATTCTTTCATACATGCATATTCTGGTGCGTTTGGATCTGTAGATGTAGATTCTAGTACTTTTAATGAAGATCCTTTTACGATTGGAATATCATCTCCTGGGAAATCATAGCTTGATAATAAGTCTCTAACTTCCATTTCAACTAATTCTAATAGTTCTGGATCATCAACCATATCGCATTTATTTAAGTAAACAACGATATATTTAACACCTACTTGTCTTGCAAGTAAGATATGCTCTCTTGTTTGAGGCATTGGTCCATCTGCTGCTGATACTACTAAGATTGCACCATCCATTTGTGCAGCACCTGTAATCATGTTTTTAACGTAGTCTGCGTGTCCTGGGCAGTCAACGTGTGCGTAGTGTCTTGCATCTGTTTCATATTCAACGTGAGCTGTGTTAATTGTGATTCCTCTTGCTTTTTCTTCTGGAGCTCCATCAATTTGATCGTAAGCTGCGTATTGCGCTTTTCCTAATAATCCTAAATATTTTGTAATAGCTGCTGTTGTAGTTGTTTTTCCATGGTCAACGTGTCCGATTGTACCAATGTTAACGTGTGGTTTTGTTCTTTCAAATTTAGCTTTTGCCATTTTTGAATTCCTCCTTAATTTTTTATTTTATTTTTAAAATTTAATAACAAATTTATAAATTGTATAAGTATTTTACAATACTTTTCCTAAAATTGCAATACTTTGTACAATTTTATTTCTTATTCTTCTTTTTTAGCACGCGATGCTACTATTGCATCAAGAACTGATTTTGGAACTTCTTCATAATGAGATGGTTCCATTGCATAGGTTCCTCTACCTTGTGTTTTTGAACGTAAATCTGTTGCATAACCAAACATTTCAGATAATGGAATAAATCCACGAATAATTTGGTTTCCACTTCTTGCTTCCATTCCTTCCATTTTTCCACGTCTAGAGTTAATATCTCCTATAACATCTCCCATGTATTCTTCTGGAACTGTTACTTCTACTTTCATAATAGGCTCTAAGATAACTGATTTACCTTTTTTACATCCTTCTTTGAATGCCATAGAACCTGCTATTTTGAAGGCCATTTCTGAAGAGTCAACTTCATGGTAAGATCCATCAACAAGTGTTGCTTTAAAGTCGATAACTGGATATCCAGCAAGTACACCGCTTTCAGCTGCTTCACGAATTCCTTCTTCAATTGGTTTAATGTATTCTTTTGGAACAACACCACCAACGATTTTGCTCTCAAATTCTATACCTGAACCTGGCTCTAATGGTTCCATTTCTAACCAAACGTGACCATATTGTCCACGACCACCAGATTGACGAATAAATTTTCCTTCTACTTTAACTGCTTCACGAATTGTTTCTTTATAAGCAACTTGTGGTTTACCTACATTTGCTTCAACCTTAAATTCTCTTTTTAAACGATCAACGATAATGTCTAGGTGTAATTCTCCCATTCCAGCAATGATTGTTTGACCTGTTTCATGGTTTGTATAAGTTTTAAATGTAGGATCTTCTTCTGCAAGTTTTGCAAGAGCTATTCCCATTTTTTCACTTGCTACTTTATCCTTAGGTTCAATAGCAATATCAATAACTGGTTCTGGGAATTCCATACTTTCTAGAATAACAGGATGTGCAGGATCACATAGAGTATCTCCTGTTGTAGTATCTTTTAAACCAACTGCTGCTGCAATATCTCCTGAAAATACTTCTTCAATATCTTCTCTATGATTTGCATGCATTTGTAATATTCTTCCTATTCTTTCTTTTTTGTCCTTTGTAGAGTTTAATACTGTAGAACCTGCTTGTAAAGTTCCAGAGTAAACTCTAAAGAAACATAATTTTCCAACAAATGGGTCTGTTGCAATTTTAAATGCAAGAGCAGCAAATGGTTCATTATCACCTGTTTTTGCTTCTACTTCATTTCCATCTAAATCTACACCTTTAATATGTGGTATATCTAGTGGAGATGGCATATAATCAACAATTGCATTTAATAATTCTTGTACACCTTTGTTTTTGTAAGAAGAACCACAACATACTGGAACGATATTATTATTAATAGTTCCTTTACGGATACCTTTTTTAATTTCTTCCTCTGTTAATTCTTCTCCTTCTAAATATTTCATCATTAAGTCATCATCTTGTTCAGCAGCTGCTTCAATCATTTTAGATCTATATTCATTTGCTTGTTCTACCATATCTGCTGGAATGTCTTGCTCTTCAATTTCTTTTCCTAAATCGTCTTTATGAACAAATGCTCTCATTTTAATTAAATCTACTATTCCTTTGAAGTTATCTTCTGCTCCAATAGGTAATTGGATAGGAACTGCATTTGCGTTTAAACGTTCTTTCATTTGAGCAACGCATCCTAAGAAATTAGCACCTGTAATATCCATTTTATTAACATATGCCATTCTTGGAACTTGATATTTATCAGCTTGTCTCCATACTGTTTCTGATTGTGGTTGAACTCCACCTTTTGCACAGAATACAGTAACAGAACCATCTAATACTCTTAGAGATCTTTGTACTTCAACTGTAAAGTCAACGTGACCTGGTGTATCGATAATGTTTATTCTATGGTTTAGCCAACGAGCTGTAGTTGCAGCAGAAGTAATAGTTATACCTCTTTCTTGTTCTTGAGCCATCCAGTCCATTGTAGCTGCACCTTCGTGAACTTCACCTATTTTGTGAGTTTTTCCTGTATAAAAAAGTATTCTCTCTGTTGTGGTTGTTTTACCAGCGTCGATATGAGCCATAATACCTATGTTTCTGGTCATTTCTAATGAGACTTCTCTTTTACCCAATTTATTTTCCTCCTTATATTACATTTGTTTTGTCAATTACAAACTACTATTTATTAATAGTAATTTCATTTTAAATTTTAATTTTACCATTTATAATGTGCAAATGCTTTATTTGCTTCTGCCATTCTATGGGTTTCTTCTTTTTTCTTAAATGCTCCACCGTTTCCAGAAATAGCATCTATAATTTCACCTGCTAGTTTTTCAGCCATTGTTTTTTCATGTCTTTTTCTAGCATAAGTTACAAGCCATCTTAATCCTAAAGTTTGTCTTCTTTCTGCACGAATTTCTAATGGTACTTGATATGTTGCACCACCAACTCTTCTTGCTTTAACTTCTAGAACTGGCATGATGTTTTCTAAAGCTTGTTCGAAAACTTCTAATGGATTTTTTTCTTCTTTTTCTTTTATGATATCAAATGCATCATAAACTATTTTTTGAGCAATTGATTTTTTACCATCAAGCATTATGTTGTTTACTAATTTTGTAACAACTTTGCTATTATAAATTGGATCTGGTAAAACATCTCTTTTTGCTATATATCCTTTTCTTGGCACTATTCTTCCCTCCTTATAAATTTGATACTTATATTCCCAAGTATCTAGGTACTCTGAAAAACATCTTTGTTTTTCCGTATAGTGCTATATAATAAACTAAATTTAAGTACCTTAAAACTTAGTAAGTATTATACGAGCACTAATTTTCTAAAAAATATATTTTATTTTTTAGGTTTTTTTGCTCCGTATTTTGAACGAGCTTGCATTCTGTCTTTTACTCCTGCTGTATCTAATGTTCCTCTTATAATATGGTAACGAACACCAGGTAAGTCTTTTACCCTACCACCACGAATTAGAACAACACTGTGTTCTTGTAAGTTATGTCCAATACCAGGAATATAAGATGTTACTTCGTAACCATTAGAAAGTCTAACTCTGGCAACTTTTCTTAATGCTGAGTTTGGTTTCTTTGGAGTAACAGTTTTTACAACTGTACATACACCTCTTTTTTGTGGAGCTCTTGCATCTGTTACAACTTTTTTTCTAGAATTGTATCCATGTTGTAAAGCAGGAGCTGTAGATTTTGTACTAGCTGTTTTTCTTCCTTTTCTTACTAATTGATTAATTGTTGGCACTTAAATTTCACCTCCTAAATTAAATTTTTCGATATTATTACAAATAAAACCGTTACGGAAATGCTATTTATAGCATTTTAACATAACGGTTTTATTCTACCATAATTTGGCTATATTGTCAATAAATTGAATATATATTTATTAAGTTTTAAGAAAGAATCTACATTTCTTGGCTTTTTTCAGTATCTTTAACATTTTCAACATCCTTCATATCTGCCTCTTCCATTGCTTTTTTCTCATCAACATCTATATGTTCTACAATAGGTTTACGTTCTTCTTTAAAATTTGCATTCATTTCATCTAACGTACTTGATTTATCTGTCTTCTTTCCTCTAATTAATTTTGTTCCCATATTTTTTATTGCACTTCCTAATGATGATATTTTTTGTTTAATTGTACTATAAATTTTGTGTGCTATTTTTGCAATACTGTTTTTTCTTATTTTTTTTGTACTTGCAATTATAGGCTTTTCATTATCTTTACTTTCTTTTTGTATTCCTGCTTTTTCTTTTATTTCTTGTATTCTTTTATCTGCTGCTTTTTGCATTAATATTTCATCAGCTTCTTCAGCCAATAATTCATTAGTAAGATCTACTTTATAATCTTCATTTGAAAAATCATTTACCTCTTGCATTACATTTTCTTCAATCATTTCAATTGTACTTTCTTCGTCATTTTTCTTTATCTCTTCTTTTTCTACTTCTTCCACTTCTTTATCTTTAGGAAGATTTTCTTGTATTTCATCCTGCATATTTTCTTTCATTAATTCCTGTTTAAAATATTTTTTATCTAACTCTTTTTTTATATCTCTACAAGCATTTATTTCTTTTTGCATTTTTAAAGCTTCTTTTATGTATTCATGAATTCTTATACTATTATTATTTATTTGTATTTTTGCTGCTTTATACACTTCATTATTATCAAGATTTTCTGTAACAAATCCTTTTATATTTTTTTTAATTCCTATATAATTATTTTTTTCTTCTACTAATTTTTTACACTCAGTTTTAATTTTAGATATTTTACTTCTATTTTCCTTTATTTTTTCTTCTATTGATTTTTGATATTGATTAACAAATTTTTCTCTTGTTTCTTCTTTTTTGCTTTCTAAATTTCTTCTATTGTCTTCTTTCTTTTCTTCTTTTAATTGCTCATCATTAATATTATTTAATTTTTCAATTAATTCTTTTCTCTTACTAGGATCTCTTGTTTCATCAATTTGTTGTAGCAATTCTCCTTTAGCACTATTTTCATAGACCTTTTCTTCTAATACTTCTGCACTACTTCTTGTGTCTTTCCAATAATATACATCTCGTTCTGGTTTGCTAATATTTTTACCTAACATTTTTGCTTGTGCAAATAATGATTCAATATTTGCATCTTCCTTTCTACTGTTCTCTTCTAATTTCGCAATATCATTCATATATTTAGTTTCTAATTTATTAAGTTCACTGTTTAATTTTTCTAAATCTTTCATTGTTTCTTTTTCACCCATTTTTATCCCTCCTATTTTTTTAATAAAACCACATTTATGTTAATTTTAACATATAAAGGAGAAATTTGCAACCTTTTTATGTAAATTTCTCCTTTTTTTACTAAGATTTTCTATTATTTTAATATTTGGGTATAATTTTTTAATTCTTCTATTGCCCTATTTGCTAACATCTCATATCTTAATTTCTTATCTCTTATCTTCTCTCCTAGCTCTGGCAATATGCCAAAGTTTGCATTCATTGGTTGGAATTTTTCATTTGGAGTAGAAATATATTTTGAAAGTGCTCCTATCATTGTATTTTTTGAAAATATTAGTTTATCTTTTTGACTTGATATTTCTTTAAATTGCTTACTTGCATTTAACCCTGCTACCATTCCGCGAAGCAATAGATTCTACATATCCTTCTACACCTGTAATTTGTCCTGCAAAATAGATGTTAGGTAATTTTTTTAGGTTATAAGTTTCATCTAATAAAACACTTGAATTAATGTATGTATTTCTATGCATTACTCCATATTTTACAAATTCTGCCTTTTCAAGTCCTGGTATCATTGAAAATACTCTTTTTTGCTCTCTAAACTTTAAATTTGTTTGAAATCCTACTAAATTAAAAATACTTCCTTCTTTATCATCTTGTCTTAATTGAACAAGTGCATATGGGCGCTTTCCGAGTTCTTGGGTCTGTAAACCCTACTGGTTTTAGTGGACCAAATCTTAAAGTATCTATTCCTCTTTTTCCCATTACTTCAAGTGGCATACAGCCTTCAAATATTTCTCTTTTTTCAAAACTATGCAATTCTACAACTTGAGCATTTATTAGTTCATTATAAAAATTCTCATATTCTTCTTTATTCATAGGAAGATTTATATAATTTTCATTTTGAATATTGCTTCTTCTTTTTTTCCAATCCTCTATACTTTCTTCTTTTTTTCTTTCTTGCTCGTAACGGTCTCCCCAAAAAGCAATTTCCATATTTATACTTTCTTTAGTAACTATTGGTGCTGCAGCATCATAAAAATATAGCTTATCCATTCCTGTAATTTTTGCTATTTGTTTTGATAAATTATCTGAAGTTAATGGACCTGTTGCAATAATAACAATACCTTCTTTTGCCATTTCTTCTATAGATTTTGAATTTTTACCACCTATTTCTTCATAAATTACTTCAATATTTTCATTTTCTTTTATGCATTTTGTTACTAATTTTGCAAATTCTTCTCTATCTACAGCAAGTGCTTGACCGTGCTGGAACGCTTACTTTATCTGCACAATTTATAAGCAAAGAATTAAGCATACGTAATTCTTCTTTTAATAAACCACAAGCATTTGTATGCAAATTTGATTTAAATGAATTGCTACACACAATTTCTGCTAAGTTTTCATTAGAATGCGCCGGCGAAAACTTAATTGGTTTCATTTCATATAGTTTTACTTTTATTCCTCTTCTTGCAATTTGATATGCTGCTTCACATCCTGCAAGTCCTCCACCTATTACAGTTATATAATCGTTCATTTTTTACCTCTTTTATTAAATTTTCTTCACTATATATTATATTTAGTTAGAAGAGCCTCCTCCTAAACTTCCACTGCTACTACTGCTACTCGAAGGACTAGATGACATAACATATAAAGTATTGTTTTCATTTACAATCATATTTATGTGATTGTATAGTATAATCATTAGTTGATGTTACTGCTAATGATTGATTTGGTATTAGCAACAAACAACATATAATTAAAACAAATAGTCCAAGTAAAATTTTTTGTTTCATATTATAAATCCACCTTTACATTATTTTTTTCTTCTGTATTTGCTTCGAACATTGTAGCTGAGTGAAATCCAAATATGCTTGCAATAATATTACTAGGAAACATTTGGGTTTTATTATTAAAAATTCTTACAGTTCCATTGTAATATTTTCTGCTATTTGCAATTTCGTCTTCTACTTTAGTTAAATTATGACTTAATTCTATAAAATTTTGACTAGCCTTTAAATCAGGATAATTTTCAGAAATAGCCATAATTTTTGATAGTCCGTTAGTTAATTGTTCGTTTATATTAATTTTTTTATCTATTGACATACTTTCATAAGTGTTTGTTCTTAAAGAAGTTACTTGTTCAATAGTTTCTTTTTCATATTTTGCATATCCTTTAACAACTTCTACTAAGTTAGGAATTAAATCCCATCTCTTTTTTAAATATACATCCATTGTAGAAAATGCCTCTTTCACGAGGTTGTTAGATTTTATTAGTCCATTATATGTTATAAAAATATATAACAATAATAATATTATTAATCCAATAATTATATATAATGTTATCATAATTTATTTAATTTGCACCTCCTTGTATAAATAATTATTACATTTTCATTATAAAATATTTCTATTTTTTTATCAATAATTTTTACATTATTTCTATTGTTTATTCACATAATTTATATGATATTTCCTATACAATAAAAAAACTTTGGAGAAGTTGAAAATTTTCTATTTTTTCACCTCTCCAAAGAAATATTACATTAAATCTTTTCTTATTATTTATTCATTTTTTTATTAATTAATTTTACTCTAATACCCAAAGTCATTGCTATTGCACTAGATATAATAAGTAATATGTATATTGCTATATTAGAATAACCTGTTTGCGGTAATCTGCCACTTTTTAAATTTTCTTCTTCAGTGGTACTTATTTTAGTTGTACTATCATTTTCAACTACTGGTTCACTTACGCTTCCATTTCCACTTTCATTGCTATCTCCGATAGTTACTCCATTATCATCACCATTTAAATCTACATTTCCACTTGAACCATTTTGATCTACTACTATTATTCCTACAGAACTATCGTTACTTGCTACATCTGTTTCTGCAGTTGATGCAGAAATATTAGTTAATTTAATTATTGTTTCTCCTAATTTTGCTTCATCTTTTACTTTAAAAGTAATAGTTCCTAGCTTTCCGAGTATTATTTACAACTTTACCATCACTTGTGTTTCCTACAATTAATTTTTCTTGATAAAATGGTTTTTCCCAAATATCAGTACCTTCTGTTGATACATATTCTAAAACAGAAGAATCAAAATCTAACTTTGCTGTATACGCACCAATTCCTTTTTCTCCACTTTCAATAGAAATATCACTTAGCATAATAGTAACTACTATATTTTCTCCTTTTTTCACTTGAGAATTATCTACATTTAAAGACATTTCAAAACTATCATTTGCAGCATATACAGTTGTTGCGAATATTAATAATATTGCAATTATCATTGAACATATTATATTTTTACTTTTTATATTCATTTTCCTTTCTCCTTAAATTCAATATTTTTATTATTTATATTACTCTGCTTCTATTTGTTTTAATAATAGTCTTTTCATTAGTAACAAATCTGTTGCTGTCATTTGTCCATCTTTATTTATATCAGCTTCTTTAAAATCGTCGCCTGTTAAAATCCATTCTTTTTTGTCTCCTGCTACTAAATGTCTTTTTACTAATAGAAGGTCTGTTGATGTTATTTTTCCATCTTTATTTACATCTCCTTCTAAAATTTCACTATCACTTCCAGTGTTTTTATCATCGTCATCTTGTTTTTCTTCTATCCAATTTACTTTTGCTACTGCCTTTCCTACATTTCCTGCTGCATCTTCAAATTCAAATGTAAATTCACCATTTTTATCAAATGTAAATTCTCTATTTGTACCATTATTTGTAACTACTATTTCTTCACTCTCATTTATTAACTTAGCTGTTACTGGTTCGCTTGTTTCTTCATTAATACTGTAAATAATTTCAGCTGTTGGTTTATCTTTATCTATCCAGTCTACTTTTGCTTTATGCTCTTGTATTTCTACATTTCCAGTATCTAAAGCATCTTTATATTGGAATGTAAACTCCGAATTCTTTTCAAATGTATATTTATTCGTAGCACCATTATTTACAATTTTTACATCTAATTTATCACCTTCAGAATTAATCATATATGGGTTAATAGTTGCTACAACATTTTTATTTGTTAATTTTGTAATATCATATGATATATCACTTGCTATTATGTTATTGTCTTCAAGGTAATTTGCTTTTATACTCTTATACGCTATGTTACTTGCTTTATCTAAAAATTTAAATTCATAATCTCCACTTTCTTCAAATGTATATTCTAGTGGATTTGTTTTTACTTGTTGTAATCTTCTAAAAGCTTCTTTTTCATTATCTTGTATATCTACACTATTTCCATTTTCATCTAAAAAGTCCTCTCCTGTTACTTCGCCGTTTGTTAATATTGTTACATATGTTTCAACATTTTCAGATTTTCCTGTTGTATTTGCATAAGTATTTTTTACAATATTACCATCGCTGTCTAACTCACTTTGTTTATATACGTTACCTGCTTCATCTAAATATGAAATTTTTGATACTTTTTTATCATTGACTTCTATATAGTTTATTTTATTATTATTTTTGTCTAATAAATATACGTCTTCACTTATGCTATCTAATAAAATAGATAACTTTTTATCTCCATCTAATTTATATTCTACATTAGCTGTTGGAGTATCTTTATCTATCCAAGTTACTTCTGCTGTAGCGGTTCCCTTATTTCCATCTTTATCTTTAAATTCAAATGTGAATTTTCCGTTTTCTTTAAATACATAGGTATCTTTTCCGTCATTGTTTGTAATTGTAATTTCTGTACTTGGATTAATAAGTCTTACAATTACATAGTCGCTTGTTTCCTCTTTTGTACTATAATATATTCCTGCTGTTGGTTTTGTTCTATCAACTTTTGTTATATCTTCAAATAAATTTACCATTGCAATTGATCCAAACATGTTATATGTTTCTAATTCTAATTTTACATATTTGGCTTGCATACTGCTTTTTAAGTCAATTTTTCTTAATTCAGTATTTTGTGGATAGTCTTCGCTTTTTATTGCATTTGTCCAATTTTCACCATCCATACTTACATATACTGTCATATTTTTTACATAATCTGGGTCATCTGGTTTATATTTTGTTTGTATAAATTCTACTGCTGATATATATCTTGGTTCATCTAATTCTATAACTATATATGGTTTTATTCCTTGATCTATAACGTTATATCTAAAATCTGTATGCCACATTGTATTAATGTTTCCATCAATTGCGTTTGGTGCATAGAATGGTCTTTTTCCATCCACTGACTGGCTTGAATATCCTGCATTTTCTTCATTATCTGGATATCCTTTAATTGATAAGTTAGTTACACTAATGTATTTTCTTTCATCTGGTTGGTTATCTTGTGTAAATTTATATACTTCTGATGCTTTACTTGCAAGTTTATTCCCTGTTGGTGCTTGCCTTACTTGTACAGTTTTATCTCCTGTTAAGTCTGGTGAAGCTACACTATATGAAGTCCAATTGTCTCCTTCTTTATATCTCCACTGCGTACTTAGGTCAACTCCCATAACACGGTTTTCTAAATCATTAGCATATAAGTTATTTAGTAATTCTTGTTCTTCAATATCTATTTTGTATATATTACTTTCAGAGTAATCTGTTCCAACTATATGGATATAAATATCATTTTCTGCAGTAATACTTTCTACTTCACTCTTTGTTAATTGTAATTTATGTGCCTCATCTGCATCAAAAGAAATTTCTTTCCATTTTTGTTTATCATTTATAGTGCTTGCTCCACTTAAGTTATAATCCCAACGTACTCCTACTCCATCAAAACGGCTAGATAATACGATTTTTTCTGCATCTGCTCCATCAAACGAGAAACTAGCAAGAGATGTATCTGTTTGACCAAGTAAATAATTTGCTACAACTCTTGTAATACCTGGTTGATAAACTTTATAAGTTTCAGGATTTTTAGCAGTATCATCGCTTAAATTTTTTCCTTCATTTAATAATTCTGTTTCTAAAAGTGTAAAACTAAATGAATATTTTATATCTTTAATTTTTGGTTCTATTTGGTCTAATAAATTTTTCATTGGTAATGGGAATGGCATTAAAGCTTCTCCTAATTCTTTTGCCAAATTGTAGTAATCTTCATCTGTTCTATTAGTATCAGCATTATAGACATTTATTAATCCCCACCATGCATCAATATTAATTTTTTGAACTTTTAATGCTTCTCTATATATTTCTTCTTTTTTCTTTAAATCATTATTATATAAGTCTGCAGTCATTATAATTTTTTCTGATTTTTCATAGTTTGCATAATCATTTATAGCCTCTTGTGATAACATCATATAGGTCGCTGCCCAACCCTCTACATACGAGTCGCTACCCCAACCAAGTGGCATTCTTGTTTGCATTTTTTCAGATTTTCCAGATTGAGCCCAACCTGAAACGTCGTTATCCATAGACCAGTATCCTTTACCATTTGCGTCTTTTCTATAGTAGATAATAGCAGCATGACCTGGTTGACTTATAACAGATGCTGGTGTACCATGTGCTGCACGAATATGGCAACCTAGTTTTGATATACCACCACAAACAGCTCCTGTTTCATATTTATTTCTCATACTCATCCATGCCTTATATACATGGTCATTTTCTGTACTATATGTTACATGGTATTCTGAAAATATTCCTTCAAATAATTGATCCCAATATGTGTATTGTAAACTAGGATCATGAAATTCTTTTCTTTCAAAATCTGGCCATACATAAGCAATATATGTATGTGGTTGTAAATATTTTTCTGGTTGATTTTGGTTCTCATCTATTCTTTTTTGTGTATAAGCATTTAACCATTCAAGTTCCTCGTCATCTGTAATGTTATTCATTACATAACGCATTTCTTCAACTGTTAATGCTTCAAACCATGGTGTATGGTCTTGAACTGGCGTACCATCATCTTTTAATACTGGTGTAATAGTACCATCTTCACTTACATTTCTAACTACTATGAATTTTCCTTCATCATATAATTTCTTATAAATTTTGTAACGATTTACAGAATCTGATCTATTGCTTGGGTGATCTATTTGAGCCCAATATCCAACTTTTGTTGCATGAGTTAAAGAAAGTGAAATCGCCATTTTCTTATATACTTCACCTTTTGTTAAATTTTTATCCCATGGATTATTTGTCTTTGTTTCATTTTTAAAATCTTCTTTATATTCTTTATAAAGCCTAGAAAGTTCTTTTATTGAATTATAATAACTTCCACCATCTGGAGCTCCACCTAATACATATAGACGAAGATTATTTACGTCTGACATTAACCATTTTACTGCTTCTTCATAATCTGGATCTAAGTTTACTATATTCACCAAAAGGTCATATCCAACATTATTTACAAAATTTCTTTTTAATAAAACAAATTCTTTTTCATTTATTTGTTTATCTAGCTCTATGTCTTTTAATTCTGCATCATATTGTTCTACTGTTTTAATAAAATCTATATCCTCTGGTTTCTTCTCTTCATATCCATCTTTATATAATTTTGCGTTTGCATAAACAGAATGGTCTGATGCATTACTTCCGTTTCTATCGCAATATAGTTTTAAATATTTTATTTCGTCATTAAGATCTATTGTAACAAGTTCAGCATTAGCATTTGCTCTTAAAACATTAGATTCTTTTTCTAGTTTCCAATCTGTTCCGTTAGTAGATGTAAATATTTTGAATTTAACACCGTCCCCGTTAGTTCCACGGCTTTCATCTACACCAATATAAGTAGAGAAATGGTCAAAATCATAATCACTGATATCATATATTAATGTTGATGTAGCATGAGCCGAAATACCTTTTAAGAATGATTTTTTCTCTCCATCTACAATTAATGTAATTAATCCATTATTATATTGTGTTTCTAAATTACTATCTAAAGTAATACTTCCCCATTCAACAGAAGATTTTTCACTAATTGTTTCTGTTGGTTCTTTAATATATTCTATATCAGATAAATATTTGTACATCTCTTGAGACTTGCTACCACTTGATGAAGAATTGTTTTTTTCTTCCATTTTTTTAATAAAACTTGTTTTAACAATTCCTAAACTTTGTACATTTTTTTCAAATGATAAAAAAACTATTAATAATAAAATAAGAATTATACTTACCACTGGTAGTATTATTCCTTTTTTAATTATTATATTTTTTTTCACTAAAATCCCCCCTTTTATAAATTTCTCCTATATTATACCATAATTCTCTATTTCTGTAAATATTTTTTATGCAAGACTTTAGTAGTATTTCACGAAAATTAAAAAATTATAATTTATGTAATTTTTTGTTGAAAAATTTTTAAAAAAATAAAAAATTACATAAAAAAAAATTTTTTTAACATACTATTAATAGTTACGAATGTCAAGATTTATTTTTTAGGCATTCTATAATATTTTTGAAAGGATGAAAAGAAAATGACAAATGTTAAAAAGATTATTTTATTTTTAGCCATACTATTTAGTGCTATAATTTTAGCACCTAATTTTTCAAATGCGGCAACAACTACTAATGTAGGGACCGAAGATGCTTTAAATGAAGCAATTACAAATGCAACAGATGGAGATACTATTTTACTAACTGCTGATATAGCATTAAGTAAACCAATTGAAATATCTCAAAAAACAATTACTATTGATGGTGCAAATCATACAATTTCTAGAAATACTGAAAGTTGGGAAGATGTTGGACAAAATGCTACTTTAATCACTTCAGGAATTGAAGCTAAAGTTACTCTTTCAAATCTTGTTTTAAGATATAGTAAAAAATATGGTGCTCAATCATATAATGGTGGTTATTTAATACTTGATAATGTTACTGTTGCTGATTGTGGTTATGGTGGAATTATAGTAAATGCTGGTACTGTTGAAATTAGAGATTTAACATTACACAGAAATGGAGGACAATCTAACAATGGTATTGAGATTGCAAAAGGTTTAAGCGTAAATACTGGAAACAATCAACCTACTTTAATAATGAATGGTAAATTATCATCTACAGAAGATGAAAATGTTATTTACATTGCTATAAATGACCAATTATCTGAATTTGCAGTAGAAAATACAGACACAACTATAAATAAAATTTTAGGCAGTGGAAATAAGGTTGTAGTTACTGATGAATTTAACAATATAATTTTTGAAAGTAATACAACTAACAAAGCACAACTTTCAGGTGACCCTTTCATTCCTAATATAACAATTACTATAAATGCAATGGGGCAAAATGTAGCAGCAACACTTCCACAAGGATCTGTTCTTACAAAGGAACAATTACAACAAAAAATAAACTTACAATCTTTAGGTTTAACTGATTATACTATTGATGGTTTTTTCACTGAACAGGAATTTAAAACAGAATATGACTATACAAAGCCTTTTACAGAAAATACAATATTATTTGCAAAACTTAGTCAAGTAACAAAAGAACCTACAAAAGATACTTCTCCAAAAACTGGTGTAGAAGATTATATGCAAATTGCAGTATTAGTTCTTATTGCATCAACTCTTGGTGTTGTAGCATTAAGAAAAAAAGAATACTAATATGAAATAAAAAGGGAGGTTACCCTCCCCTTCAACTAAATTATGCCGCCTACTTGTTTTCTTTGTTCTCACAAGATTGGTTTCCTACTGTGCAAGACGTTTTGCACGCAGACTGGCACGACGTTTGGCATTCACCACATCCGCCTTTTTTCACGGTGTTTTGTAACTTTTTTGTGTTTAGTGTCTTAATGTGTTTCATAGTACCACCTCCGTGTTTAGTTTTATAGACTTAAAAAGTCTTTAGTATTATATATCTTTTTTTATAAAATGTCAAAATTTATTCAAACAGCCTCATAATTTCTTCTTTTGATAGCTTACTAATAAACGATGTTTTTGTATTTAGCACATCATCAATTAATTTAGCTTTTCTTTCTTGAAGTTCGTATATCTTTTCTTCTATTGAATTTTTAGTTATAAGTTTATATACTTGCACACTGTTTTTTTGACCAATACGGTATGCTCTATCTGTTGCTTGGTTTTCAGCAGCTAAGTTCCACCATGGGTCATAGTGAATAACTACATCTGCACCTGTTAAGTTTAATCCTGTTCCGCCTGCTTTTAATGAAATTAGAAACACTTTTATATCATTATTTTGATTAAATTCATCTACTAGCGAAATTCTTTTATCTACTTTTGTTTGCCCTGTTAGTTTGAAATATTGAATTTGCTCTTTTTTTAGTTCTTTTTCTATAATTTCAAACATTGATGTATATGTGGAAAATAGTAAAATTTTATGCCCGCTAGAAATTGCCTCTTTAATAATTTCCATACATTGGTTTAGTTTACTTGATTCTCCTTCATAGTTATCTAAAAATAAACTTGGGTGACAGCAAATTTGTCTTAGTCTTGTTAAGGCAGATAGAATTTGAATACTACTTTTTTCAAATCCATTTAATTCTATTTGTTCACTTAGCTCAGTTTTTATTTCTGCTAAATAAGATAAATAAATTTTTTGCTGTTCCTCATTCATTTCATTGCTAAGAACAGTAACTGTTTTATCTGGTAGTTCTGTTAGTACTTGCTTTTTAGTTCTTCTTAAAATAAATGGTTCAATTAGCATTCTTAATTTTTTCATTAATTCGTCGTTTTCATCTTTTATTATTGGTACTTCAAAATTTTCTTTAAATTTTTTGTACGAAAATAAATATCCAGGCATTAAAAAATCGAATATAGACCATAGTTCAGATAGCGAATTTTCAATAGGGGTACCTGTTAAAGCAAATTTTGTTTTAGCATTTAGTTGTTTCATTGCTTTTGCATTTTGTGTATTACTATTTTTCATATACTGTGCTTCGTCTGCTATTAAATAACGAAATTCTAGATTTTTTTCATTAAATATATCTATATCTCTTTTTAATAAATCGTATGAAATAATTATAACATCGTAATTTTCTATTTGGTCTATTAATTCCTTTCTTTTTGCAAGAGTTCCGCTAATTACCATTGTTTTAATATTACTTGCAAATTTTTCTATTTCTTTATTCCAGTTTAAAGTAAGAGAGCTTGGGCACACTACCATAATTGGTTTTTTATTTTGTGCATTTTCTTCTTTATATGAAAGTATAATTGCTATCATTTGAATTGTTTTTCCAAGCCCCATATCATCTGCAAGTATACCTCCAAATTGATATTTATCTAACGTTTCTAGCCATTTAAACCCAATTTTTTGATATTGTCTTAATACATTATTTAAACTTTTTGGAATTACTAATTTGCTTGTATCTGATTTGTCTTCTATGCTACTCGTTATTTGCTTATATGTATCATCTTTTTTTATAGTTGTATTTTCAAACTGATTCATAATTCTTTCTAGATATAGCGCACGATATATTGGCAATTTAATATTTCCTGTTTCTAATTGCTTATAATCTATTTCGGTTCCTTGTATTAGGTTTTCTAAAAAATTGATATCTTCATTATCTTCTAAAGAAATAAATTCTCCATTTTTTAACCTATGAAATTTCTTCTTTAATCTATATTTAGAAAGAATTTCTTTTAGTTCTTTTTTATCAAAATTAAAGTCTTCTAAATTGATGTTTAGTAAGTTATTTTCAATTTTTACTCCTAAAGCTGTCATTTTAGGCTTCTTTATTTGTTTTTGATTAAAATCATCTGTTGCAAGCACTTCAAATTTTTTCATATACTCATTTATTTCTTCATATAAGAAATTATATATTTTTTCATCATCTGCTAAAACAAATTGTGCATTTTTCTTATCTAGCATAAATCCTGTTTTTCTAAATAAATTTAAACTTTCCGCTTCCTCTATAACACTTCTTGGAATATTTGGATTTTTTTCTAATGGATTAAATTCTTCATCTCCATAGCAGAATACTACTTTTGCAATAATAAAGTTTCTTTCATTAAACTCCAAGAAAACTTTTACACCTAATTTTTGTGGCATGTACTTCTCAATTTCCTCTGGTTCTAAGTTTGCAAGTGATATACTATTTTCCACTTTGGGAAGAATAATTGAAAATAATGCACTTAGCTGTTCTTTCTTAAATTTTATTTCCATTGTATAGTTACGTCTAAATACATCTAGTAATTTTAAAGTTGTTTCTTTATATTCTTTTGGACATCTGTGTAATTCATTATCTATTAAAACATATGTATATTGTTTTCCATCAATTATTTCATATGAATTATGATTGTCAATGTTACATATTAATTTATATTCCCCGCCCATTGATTCTTCTACAGAAAATTGAATGTTTGGTAAGGTATCTGTAAACAAGATTGATAGAGTTTGATAATCTTTTTCTAATAGAACTTCTTTATCTTTTAAAATATCAAAAATCTCATCTAGTACAGTATTACTAAGCACAATACTTCCTGTATTCATAACTTTTCCATAATAGCGATAAATACTATTAGAGTTGTTATTAATGTATTTAATAGTTTCTGCATGTTTTAAAATAAAATTTAATAGTGGAATATCTTCTTTTACAAAACTTTCTTCTTCATGAATCATATCTAGCTTTGCACCGTATTTATAACGTGCTTTAGAAAGCATATTATCGTAAAATTCTACTAAATCCCTTAGTTTATACATTTGTTTTTTTGTTCCAATTTTAAATTCTACTTTTATTTCTTGCGAATAGTTATCATATACTAATTTTGGAACAATGGTTACATTTTTATTTAGCGATACCTGCTCTGGTTCTTGCGAATCCATTAGTTTTAATTCTTCTTCATAAAAAGTATTAATTAAATCTGAAAAATCTGTATATCTTTCTTTTGATTTTTTATAATTTTCTCCGCTATATTTAGGATTTCCATCTAGTTCTAATATTGTTGCAATAATATGTTTACATGCCCCATAATGCGTTTTATAATCTTCACATTCGCATTCTAAGCTATTTAATTCTCCATTTTTAACTTCTATATGTACACTATATTCATCGTAATTTCCATCTACTAAGCTATATACACTAAAATTATTCATATCCTCATAATGAATAGTTTCTACTGTTATACGTTTTTGTTTTACATATCCTTTTGCCCTATTTAATCTTGCTTCTCCTGCTTCTTTATATAATTCCTTAGCAACAGTTTGATTAATAAACATGTTTGTCTCCTTTAAAATATGATTTTTAATTATATCACTTTTTTTTTATTTTTGGAAGTAATTTTATAAAATTGTTTAAAGTAAAAGGAGCGATGTTTATCGTTCCTTTTACTCTCTTTTTCAATTTATTCTACAATTAGAACTGCTCTAAAACTAACTGTATTGGTTCCTGTTCCATCTGAACTATCAAAAGCAAATATTCCCGAATTAGAGTTTTCATGCCAGTCTCCACCACGGATTGAAAATTGTTTTGAATCGTTAACAAAACTAAATTTACTATCATTCCATGTATTTGTTTCTGCTATTGAATTAGTATTTAATTCCCAAATTGCTTCTCCTTTTGTTGTGTTTATATTTGCTAAGGATGATGTTGTTATTTCTTCATATTTTGTTTTATATTTGCTACTTTCTCCTGTTAAGTTATTTTCTTCTTCTGTATTTTCTTCTTGCTCAACTTGTTCTTCTTCTTTATCAAAATACCCTGCTGTCCATTCCCACGAACCTCCATTTAAATCATAAACTCCATATACATTTCCTGTTGAACTTGCGGTTTGACCTTGCGTTGTCTTCCACGCGCCCTCTTTGGTTCCATTTGTTACTTCTGGAAGTGTTGTTGTAACTACTGCATCTGACTCGGCTGATTTTGCATAGCCTGTTACAGCATATAAAGAATTTGTAGAATTGTTTAAAGAAATATTATTATGTGCTACATCTGTTCCATTTCTACCGTATTTGCTATATGATAGATATGCAACTGCTCCCCATTCACTATTTTTAGTAAGGTGGCTATCAACATTACTAATTCCATACACATTATTTGTATCTTTTAAACTACGGCATAAATTATATGCTTCTTCAATTCCTATATTATTCATACTTGCATGGTTTGGACTAAAAATTGGACTCGTTTTTTCTGTAGTAGTACTTACTGGTGTTTCGGCATATCCTGCCTCAAATTTTGCAATCCAAAATCCTTCTATTTCTTTATCCCATTCACCATTTGCAAAATCATTGTTAGTTCCATTTTGGAATGCGGGGTGAACAGTGTATGCTCCAATATTTCCATTTTCATCTTTATAACTACTTGATGTTACATCATTTCCGCTGAAAGTCCAAATTTGTTGTTCCTTTTAAGAACACAACATCAATATTTCCACCGCTTGATTTATTATTTTCATCATTATAATTTATTTTATATGCAAACCTAGGAATCCATACCCACATACTTCCATCTTCCGTTTTTGCATTTGCCCAATTAATATTTGAAATTTGATTTGTATCATCATTTATTTTATATGCATATCTAGGCATCCATACCTTCATACTTCCAGCCTCAGTTTGTGAATTTTCCCAATTGTTATTTGAAACTTGCCTTGTAGCTGATGAACCTGCATAATTATACCAATCTGGGTCATAACTCTTTGTTTCTTCAAACTCATTTCCATTCCATTTTAGAGGAGTCATTCCATTTGCAAGTTTTGGATGATTAGATATGTTAGCGTTTTTTTCAATTTTTGTATAAGATGCTGGTATTGAATAATATGTTTTATTATCTAGTGTTATTCCTTTTGCATAATAAATTTCATGACTTTGCTTATTTATAATATATAAATCATTTCCATCTACATTAGTATTTGCTTTATATCTTTCATAATCTTGTCCATAGTTTAAGGTTAAATTATCTAATACCTCTAAATCGATTACATAATAATTTTCATCATCATTTGGATTAGTTGTTTTAATACTATTTGCAACATTAGTATATTTACTACTTAGTATTGGTATTGTACCATAGCTAGAATAATACACATTTACTTTTTGTTTCAAAATTTCTATATCACTGTACATATTATTTAATACTCTAGTTTTTATACCTGTTGAACTGTTATAAATTAAAATACTCGAAATAATAAACATAATTATAATTGTTACTGCTAAAGTTATAAGGGTTATACCTTTTTCTTCTTTTAATTTTGTCATTTGCATTCCTCCCTTTTTTATTGTATTTATATAATACTATTAATTTTAGATTATTTCAACTATTTTCAATTATTTTATAAATTCTCTTTTTCATTTGATACTTTTTATTTTCTATTATAGTTAATCCCCATAAATAGATAATAATGAATAATATTCCTATATTTTGATAATAATAAATTGCTATACTTGAAATCATCGTAATTATAATAACACTTATATTTGATATAATATTAATATCTTCACTTGATTTTTTATTTCCTCGTATTACATAAAGAATTTCTTTTATAACTCTTCCTCCGTCTAATGGATAAATGGGTAATAAATTAAAAATAGCAATTAATAAATTAGCATATACAATATTATTGTATAATATCACATCTATTTTATTCTTAAATAAAGCGCAACCAATAACAATTAACACGTTTGTAATTGGTCCGGCTAATGCAATTATCATTTTTTTAATAGCAAACTTACTTGCATATTTTATTTTTTTATTATAATCGCTACATAAAACATTAAATTCCATACATAACCCAAAAGGCATAATTTTTAATGATTTCGGTTTTAATCCTAATATCAATCCACATATAAAATGTCCCATCTCATGCAAGAATGCAAAAATCATAAGTATAGCATATATTTCAATTTGCCTTGTAAAATAAAATATTATAGCAAATAAAAATATTTTTAGATTAATATTAATTGTCATACTTTTCCCCTTTCTCCTGAGTTTTATTTTAAAAACTTAGAATATTTCTTGGGTTAATATATGTATTACCTCTTATAATTTCAAAATGCAAATGTGGCCCTGTTGAATTACCACTAGAACCCACCTCTGCAATTTCTTGCCCTTTTGATATTATGTCGCCTTCATGTACATACAGTTTACTACAATGAGCATATAATGTACTTACGTCACCATTTGTAATTTTTATATGTTGACCATATTCTCCTATTGTAGAAGATATTGTTACAGTTCCATCCATTGCTGAATGAATAACAGTACCTAAATTTGCAGCAATATCAATTCCACTATGATTTTTACTAACAATTGGATTCGTAGATTCTCTTTGGCCAAACTCTGATGTTACTATTCCCTCAATTGGTTTTATAAATGAAAAGTTATTTTTAATATATTCTTCATCTGTTTGTGGAATTTCTTGTTCTACTTTTTCTCCTGTTTCTTCTTGTAATTCTTTATTTATATTTTCACTATCATCTCCATTTACGTCTTCATATATTTCTACATTTGCAGTTTCCATAACAATATTTTCAAGTTCTGCTCCTCCTATTGCATTTTCTTGTATAGTATTATCTAAAGTATTAGCATCTTCATCAACTATATTCGTAACTAATTCTGTATCAATAGTATTAAATCCATTTACTAATTTTGTATACATTGATGGTAAATCTACGTCATAAGATAGAACCTCTCTTGTTTTATTTAATACATCTTCTGAAAATACATAATTGCTATTTTGAATTAAATAAAATATAAAATAAATTAGCAAACAAATTGCCATTTGCAATATCATTTTTCTAAAAAGACCATAATTCTTTTCATCAGATACATTTACTGTTGCAACAGCATTTCTTGTGTATCCGCTTCTTCGTCTTGCATAAATTTCTTCTGCTCTTCTAATTTTTTCTTCTGGACTTAAAGTTCTTTCCAATAAAAAAACACCTCTTCTAACGTAATATATATTTTTTAATATATATGTTAATAAAAAGTGTTTTATGCAATTTCTATATAAAATTAACAATAATTCCAAAAACCGCTACAAAAGCCAAAAACGCAGTTAATTTTTTTACTCTTTCATATTTTTTCTTTAATTTAATATTGCTAATTTCTAATTGTTTTGGTTTTTCTAAACTTTTAATATAATTTGCAACAACCGATTCTGCTTCTTTTATAATATAGTCTTTTGAATTAATTTTACCCTTTGTTACTACTTTCACATTTTCTTTTTTCTTATTTATATTTTTGGCTCTTACGTTTGTCTTTAAAATTACAATTGCCTCCTCTACCATATTAGATGGTAAATTTTTTAAAACAATAATATTTTTCATGTTAGTTTCTTCCATATGTACCTCCTAAAAAAATGGTTATATATAAATTTTTACCATTTTCTTTTGGAATATACATTTTTATTATCTATATTTTATAACATCATAAATTCCATCTGCTGTAATATTTGCAAGCTTCATAACAATATTTAATGAAGTATTTTGCAATCCTGAAAAATTATGTCTTGATAATTTATAATCTCTTGCAACAACGCCCTTTATACTTATATCTCCAACTTCTAAAAACTTATTGTTTATAGCTTTTGCAAACTTCATTTTAGAATTTGTAACTATAATCTTTCCAATATCTTCTTGTTTTGATAAAGCAGCATCAATTGCAATTACACAAGGATTTTCATATGTATTATATATATTTTGAACTTCTTTATATAAGTTCCTTGCAGATACTGGATTTTCTAAAGTTCCAATTACTCTTATATTATGATACATATTTTTCAATAACTTATTTAATCTATTCCCCACAAGTGGGCCAAATGCATCTCCTGTAATCTTATCTGACCCCACACATAAAAATATATAATCTGAAAAAGGTTCATCATTTTTCAAATTGTATATTTTCGTACTAAAATCATTCACAAATTGATTATATACATCATCATTTCCAAGCATATCTCCACCTCTTATTTTATAACTATATGCTATGTATTTTACAATTATTACTTACACGTTACTACAATTTATTCTTCCACATATATTTTAATATTATGTACAAAATGTAAACTTATTTAATAGCCATATTTTCCATTGACTTTTAGGGATTTATGATGTATTATATACTAATAGAAAAAATGCGTAAGGAGAATAAATATATGCTATGTTCAGTATGTAAAAAAAATACAGCCATTATATTCGTAAATAAAAAAGATGGTAATGAGGATAAATTAGAAGGTTTTTGCTATAATTGTGCTAAAGAAAAGGGAATTAATCCTTTAGATGTACTTTCAAAGCAATCTGAAATTTTAGAAGGTGATTCTGTAAATTTAGAAGATATGACAAGTCAATTTGAAAATATTTTTAAAGATTTAGCTGATAACTTATCAAATTCAGATTTAAGCCTTAATGGTATGAATGGAACAGCCATCCCTCTTGGTGCAATTTTTGGAGTACGTTCTAATAATGAACAAACAGCAAATAATTCTACAAATAGTGGCTCTACAAAAAAGGTAAAAGTAGATAAAAAGGTAAAACAAAAAAAGACAAAATACTTAGATACTTATGGAACTAATTTAACTCGGAAAAGCAAAAAATAATGAACTTGATATGGTAATTGGTAGAGATAAGGAAATTGAAAGAATTATTCAAGTTTTAAATAGAAGACTAAAAAATAACCCTTGTTTAATTGGTGAACCTGGTGTTGGAAAAACTGCTATTTCGCAAGGTCTTGCTATAAGAATTGCAAATGGGAATGTTCCTGCAAAATTACTTAATAAAGAAGTATATTTATTAGATATGACTTCTGTTATTGCAGGAACGCAGTTTCGTGGTCAATTTGAAGCGCGTATGAAAGCAATTATTGATGAATGCAAAGCTTGTGGTAATATTATATTAGTAATTGATGAAATACATAATATAATGGGGGCAGGAGATGCAGAAAATTCTATGAATGCTGCAAATATTTTAAAACCTTCTCTTGCAAATGGAGAAATTCAATTAATTGGAACAACTACTTTAAGAGAATATCGTAAATATATTGAAAAAGATACTGCTTTAGAAAGAAGATTTCAACCAGTAATTGTTGAAGAGCCTTCTGTTGATGATACAATTAAGATTTTAATAGGTATTAAAAAATACTATGAGGATTATCATAAGGTTAAAATTTCAAATGATGTTATTGAAAAAACTGTTATGATGTCTGAAAAATATATTCATGACCGCTTTTTACCAGATAAAGCAATTGATATTTTAGATGAAGCTTGTTCAAGAATTAATTTAGATAATAAAGAATTGTATAAATTAGAAGTTTTAAAAAATCAGTTAAAAACTGTTCAAGAAGAAAAAGAAGAAGCAGCAGATGCAGATTCTACAGAGGATTATCAAAAAGCAGCAGATTTAAAAACTCAAGAATGCAGATTGCAAGAGGAAATTAATAAATTAAGTGGAAAAATAAAATTAAAACAATTAACTGTTCAAGATATTGCACTTGTTATAGAACATTGGACTAAAATACCTGTAAAGAAAATTACTCAAGAAGAAATTGAAAAATTGTTAAATTTAGAAAATAACCTTCACAAAAGAGTAATTGGGCAAAATGATGCTGTTTCAGCAGTTGCAAGAGCAATTAGAAGAAACCGTGCTGGTTTAAAAAGCACAAAACGTCCACCTTCATTTATATTTGTTGGACCTACAGGAGTTGGTAAAACAGAACTTGCAAAAGCATTAAGTTATGAGATGTTTGGTCGTGATGACTCTATTATTAGAATAGATATGTCTGAATATATGGAGAGTCATTCTACATCTAAATTAATTGGTTCACCTCCTGGTTATGTTGGTTATGATGACGCTGGTCAATTAACAGAACGAGTAAAAAGGAATCCTTATTCTATTGTTCTTTTTGATGAAATTGAAAAAGCACACCCTGATGTATTTAATATATTATTACAAGTATTAGATGATGGTAGACTAACAGATTCACATGGAAACCATGTAAGCTTCGAAAACACAATTATAATTATGACATCAAATGCTGGTTCAAACCTAAATAATAATTCGATTGGTTTTGGAAAACAAACTATAGATAAAAATAAGACATTTGATAGTTTAAAAGAAGTGTTTAGACCAGAGTTTCTAAATAGAATTGATGAAATTATTATTTTTGATAGTTTAACAAAGGAACAATTATTACAAATTGTAGATCTTATGTTAGAAGATACGAAGCTTGCTTTAAAAAATAAAGACATTTCCTTAGAAGTTACAGAAGCTACAAAAGAGTATTTATTGGAAAAAGGAACTGATTATAAATATGGAGCAAGACCTCTAAGACGCGCTATTCAAAGATACGTAGAAGATGTTTTATCTGAAATGATTTTGAGAGGCGAATTGTTAAGCACATCAAATGTTGTTGTAGACTGTGAAAATAATGAATTAAAATTTCAAATTATATAGGGCTTAAAAAACCTACGGAGGAATAATTATGTTAAAACATATACCAAATATACTAACTATAACTAGATTTTTTTTAATTCCAATAATTGTAGTATCTATTATAGAACGGAAACTATATTTTAGCATTTATAATTTTAACAGTTTCTGGATTAACCGATATTTTAGATGGGTTTATTGCAAGAAAGTTTAATTTTATCACTAACTTTGGTAAATTAATTGATCCTCTTGCAGATAAAGCAACACAAATTTCTGTACTATGTGTACTTGCGCTTCAGGATATCATTCCTATGTGGATTTTAATTATAGTAGTATTAAAAGAATTTGCTATGATATCTGGTGCATCATTTCTTTATGGAAAAGAATTTGTAGTTTCTAGTAAATGGTATGGAAAGTTGTCAACTGTTTTATTTTATGTAGCAATTGTTAGCTCATTCTTTATTAGGCAATTTAATACAAATTTATTAAATCATCCAGAATATAGTATGAGCTCTATACCTTTATTTGACCAGTACTTGTATTATCTTGCTTTAATTGCTACTGTATTTTCGTTAATTATGTATTTTAGAGCTTTTTATATGCAGGGTTATTTAAAGAAAGAGAATTTAAAAATTCAAGATAAAAATGATACATAAACTAAATTGAACGTCTAAAAGACGTTCAATTTAGTTTATTCATAATCTTCTAATACACTGTTTAATTCTTCTTTACCATAAACCTTTATTCCCTCTTCTATTTTCATTCTATCATTAATAGTTAAATACTCAGTTGAAATTCCTGTATCTTCAAATAAAACCTCTTGCCCATCATTATTTATTTTATAAACAGTAATTATTCCTTCATTGTCCCTTAATATATAGTGCTCATTACATACACCTTCTACTTGTTTTAATAAATCCACTTCTAAGCTTGAAAAATTATCTATTTCCCAGTCTGGATACTCTTTTATTAATTGCTCCTTGTTTAAATTCACTAAATCTTCTGGAATTTGTGAATATTCTTTTATTGTATGACCACATTCTATATACTGTTTCTTTAAAACAAGTACTGCATTTGGCGATATTTTCTCTTCTTCTGTTATTGTTTGTATTGTATCAACTTCATTTAAGTATTCATCATTTACTTCTATTTCACTTGGATAATAATTTTCATTTTGTACAGTATTATCATTTTCTTTATTAAAATAATTATATAAATACTTTCCTGTAAAAATTGCAATTACAAAAATAAGTAAAAAACATATTATATAAACCCATTTTTTCATATACTACCTTCTTCCTATTTTTTGATAGTATTCTCAAAAATGGAAATTTTTATACAATTAATTTTTCGTTATTTAATTACTCTAAAACATTAATTTATTTTTATATAATTTGCTACTGCTTGCTTAATAAGTTCGTTAATAGAAATATGCTTTTCTTCTGATTTTATTTTAGCTAGAGTGTGAAGGTTTTCTCCTAACCTTACATTTAAAGAACCTTTACATTGCACTTCTGGTTTTTCATTTAAACTTTTACAGCACTCTAAATAATTATCTATTGCATTTTTAAAATCTTCTTTTAATTCTTTTACTGTTTTACCTTCAAAGCAAATTAAATCATTTTTTAATCCTTCCACTTTTCCACAAAAACACTCATCTTCATCACTATATTCCACTTTAGCCCAATACCCTTTATATGTCATTGCATTTTTCATTTACAACACCCCCTTTTCTCTAAGTTTATCTAACAAATTCTTTATAACATACATCTTTAATACACTACTTGGATGTGGTCTATGTAATTCTATTTTTGTATTAATATCTTTATTTACAAAAACTACTCTTGATCCTGATGTTTTTCCTTTATTATATTCAAAAAAACCTAAATTTTCTAGTAATGCTTTTGCTTCTTCATATGTAAAATCTTTTGGTTTTTGTTTTAATCTATTTATAAGTTTATCTACTTTACTCATTATTATACTCCTTGCATTTTTATATTGCAACTATTTTTAGTTGCTTATGTGCTTTTTTATTTTTATTTTTTTGCCGTTTTTTACTAGAATTTCTATTTCTCCCATTTTGTCTGTTCTATAAATTTTTGAACCTAAACTTTGTATACGATTTATTACTTCATCATTTGGGTGTCCAAATGTGTTGTTTTTGCCTACTCCTATTAAAGAAATTTTTGGTGCTACTTGTTTTAGGAATTCTTGTGTTGAAGATGTTTTTGAGCCATGATGGCCTACTTTTAATATGGTTGAATTTAGTAAATTTGTATTTTTATATTTTGAAACTAAAATTTTTTCTGCTTTTTCTTCTATATCTCCTGTAAAAAGCATAGAGAAATCTTTGTATTGTAATTTAAATACTAGTGCATTATTATTTATTGAATTTTCTGCAATTACTTCTTTACTATTGGGCCATAATACATCTAAATATAAATTCTTTTCTAGGTTAATCTTTGAGCCTTCTTCTAATACATTTACTTTTATGTTTCTTGATTTTATGATTTTTATAAAATCTTTGTAGTTTTGGGATTCTTCAAACTGTTTTCCTATTAATGCATTTTTTACTTTTATTTCTTGTAATAGATATAAAAGTCCGTCCGTACATGGTCTGTATCAAAATGTGATATTATTAAGTAATCTATTGTTTTTATTTTTCTATCTAGCAAGTAAGGCAATAAAGTTTTTTGCCCTACATCAAAATTTTTACTTCCTCCTCCATCAACTAATATAGTTTCTTTATTTGGCGTAATTATTAAACAAGAATCACCTTGACCTACATCTATAAAATAAATTTTTAGTATGGGATTACTCTTGTATGTAATTTGTAAAGTAATAACAATTGCAATAATAACAATTAATAACTTTCTACTTCTCTTAAAAATACTTTGTTTAAAGTTATCCACAAATGTTAATACACGTTTTTCTAATCTCCTTTTTATCTCTTTTTTTCTTAATATTTTTATATAAATAAACAATATTAAAATACAATAATATATAACAACAAAAAAAATCGATGGAGTTGTAATAATCACTTTAGATAATGGAATGCTTGCAAAAAAATTTGCAATGGATAATATTAAACCTAGTAAGAAATTTAAAATAATATAGATAAATTTTATTTGTAAAACTATACTTGTAAAACCTAATATTAAAATACTACTAATAATAAAGCTAATTAACAAATTTGAAAATAAGAATGTTAATGTAATTTTATTAAAAACTACTATGCTAATTGGTAGAATAAATACTTGTGCAGAAATTGAAATTTGAAAAATTTGCTTAGAATGTTCATATAAATTACTTAATAACATATTTTTTGAATTTTTGCTTTTTTTAATATTTCCAAAACTAACTAAATAATTGAAACAAATAATTCCTATAGTAGCAAGAAATGATAATATTAAGCTTGTATCTAATATACTAAATGGATTTTGTAAAAGAATTATTAATAGTGCTATGCTTAAATTAGTAATTGTATCACTTTTTCTATATACGATACTTGCCCCTAAAGATAATATTACTGTAATGCAAGCTCTTTTAACGGTTGGTACTTCGCCTGTTAAGAAAATAAATAATATTAGTAAAATAATAGTTATTATAGAAGATAACCTTTTGGAAAAGCGCATTTTTGTAAGTAAAACTGCAATTCCCATTACTACAAAAGATACATGCATTCCAGAAACTGCAAGAATATGCGATAAACCGCTATTTGAAAAATCTTCTTTTACTTCATCTGAAAGCTCATCATCATATCCTAATAAAATTCCTAAAAGTAAATTTCTTTTATCCTCATCCACTATATTTTTTGTAATTACACTTTTTATATTTTGTCTAAAAGAATATATATGTTTTAAAATAAAGTATCCTTTTTGGTTTGCAAGCCTTTTTACTGAATTTGCTTCTACACATCCATAAATTCCAATTGATTTTAAATATGTACTATATGAAAATCCTTTATAATTTCTTTGTACTTCTGGCATTATAAATTTACCTAAAAACAAAATTCTGTCTCCATAGCTTAACTCCATATTTTGTTTAAGGTTTAATAACAAGTAATCTCCTTTATATTTCGTATTATTATCCACTGTTTCTATCTTTATTTTATACTGATTATAGTATTGTTTTTGTTTTGGCTCACTTACTATAACTGCTATAAAGTTTGCTTCATTAATTTTCTTATACTTATTTTCATAGGATTTATTTTTATAAACTACAATACTATTTGAAACTATGGATGCAATTACAAATATACAAACTACCTTTTTATTAACAAGAAGCTTGGAGTATCTTTTTATATTAGGCTTAATATAATTTTTCATAAAAGCAAGTACTATAAATATTCCTATGTAAAAAAAAGCTATACTGATTTTACAGTATAGCCCTATTATAATTCCTGTTATATATCCTAATACTACAATAAAAATTGTTCGCATTCTAAAACGTTCCTTTATTAATATATTTTCTTCCCCCATTTAATTATTTAGTAACTCTTACCGCAGTTACATATCTTGATGAATATGTTCCTGCTAATGTAGAAATAATAACCCCCGTTTTTGGTGTAGATGCGTGTATAAATTTGTTACCACCTATATAAATTCCTACATGACCAATTCCCTTACCTGTATTAAAGTTTGTAAAGAAAACTAGATCCCCAGGTTGTAAATCTTGTTTACTAACCTTTGTTCCTGCACCTGTTTGTGCTGATGCTGAATGTGGTAAACTTACACCAAAGTTTTTATATACATATGAAGTAAATCCTGAACAGTCAAATCCTTTTGGGCTTGATCCTCCATATACATATTTACTACCTAAAAATTTTTGTGCATAACTTACAATGTCCTGCCCCTTGCTTGAAGAAGGTGTTGTTTTTGTATTATTTATATTTTCAGTAGTAGTTTCATCAACTTGTATTTTTGTGTTGCTTTTTTTGGTTGTTGTACTATTAGTCTTTCTGTTTACTGAACCTCTTGATGTTGTTACTTTTTTATCAGATACATATGTTTTAACAACATATCCTGTTTGATCTTTATATTTTACTTTATACCATTTTCCTTCGTCACCGATTATCGTTATTTCTGCGTTTTGTGCAAGTACATCTATAACTTCTGAATCATTATTTGGTTCTTTTCTAAAATTAACTTGTGTTGTAGATATATATGCTATTTTTTTAGAATTTTCTTGTTGTTTTTCTGCTTCTTCTACTGCTTTTGCTTGTTTTGTTGTTAGATTATCTAATCTAACCCATCCATTTAAAGTATCACAAGCAATATATGCCCAATCATTCATAATGTCCATTACAGTAACATTTTTGTCTTTTTCAATATTAGATATTTCTATTGAATTTATTAATGGTCGTACATGTAGTTGTGTTTCTTCTTTAATAATAACATTATCTCCTATTGAAATTGTAGTATCTGCTTTTTCTTCATTTGTAACTTGATTTTCTTCTTGTGTATTTGTTTCGGCAGTTTCTTCATCTAATTTAATATAATCTTCTTGTACATATCCTCTTATTCTATTATATCTAACTTCATACCAACCATCTATTGTATTTAATACTTCTACTTGTTCTTTGTTAGGTATAATTTCTAATATTGTTGAATTATTAGATGCTGTTTTTCTAAGTTTTGCTTCATCTGTTACTACTCCTGTATTATTGGCAAAACTTATAATAGCAATTCCTATTAGTAATAATAAAATAAGAACTGAAGTAATAGCTGCCTTCTTCAAATTAGTCATTTTCACTACTCCTTTTTTAGAATTACTTTCCTATTATAATCCTTTTTTCTAATTTTGTCAAATCAAGTCAAAATTTTTTTTCTAAACCCTATTCTATAATATGATTTAATAAAATAATAGATGCTATTTTCTAACATCTATTATATATTATGTCTTATATATTTATCATTCTACTAAATTTTCTTGGTCTTCAGTTATATCACTTGCAGTACTAAAAAATGTTTGTATATACTTTTCAATATCGTAAGTTTTTCCTACATATTCCATATAATATGTATTTACACCGGCACTTGTAATTGAATATGCATTAGTTAATCTACAAGGAACTAATTGTTCTCCTAAATAATTATAAATTCCATATTGGGTAACCTTATCTCGCACTTTTCCTAATACAAAAGCCTTGTAAGTTGGTATTATGAAAAGATTATTTACAGCTTTTCCACTTAAAGATCCTGATGCACCATTTGTATATCCCAATTCATCAAATTCAAGTGGAATAATATTATTTCCATTTATATCAAAAAATCCCCATTTCTTATTTTGATAAACTGGAATTACATTTTCAAACAATACATAACTATTTTTTATTGCATCTACTGGAAATTTTGAAGAATCTACCCCTATTTTGTCATATTCTAAGTGAATAATAATTTCTCCATTACTTCCTAAAATTCCATACTTGTTATCACTCTTTACAAGGTATAAACCATTTTGTTTATCTATCATATTAATGCTATCATATAAGAGATTAATCTTTGTTTCCCCTGTTTGTGTTACAATTCCTACTTTATTTGAAGAATCTGAAACATAAAATTCTTTTGCATTTTCATTAAATTTTATACTACTATATCTTGAACCAATAATTTCTTCATTTTTACTATTAATAACTCCATATAGATCATTACTACCTTTTACAATAAACAAATCATATAAAATTGCTTTTTGATTGTTAAAATCCGAACTTATTTCTCCATATCCATATTGTTTTAATACACTATTGTAACTCTTTATTAAATATGGCAATGTATAAAATTCTAAGATTTTATTTTCGTTACTATAATTTATAACAACATTGAAACCTACTTTTATTCCTTCACTTGAACAATATAGTTTCCCATTTCTATTAGTAACTGGTTCTTCAATTGTATAATCTTCATAATCTTTTTTTGTGTCTGGTGGTATTTTAGATATTTTATTTGAATTCAAGAAAAATGATGCTGTTTCATTTTTACTATAAACCCAACATTTATTAGTATCTTCTGTGTAAAGTTTATATTCTCCGTTGTGTGCACTATATCCTAAATATGGTGCAATTCCTTTAATATCTATATATATATTATTTGTACCTTCTTCTATAATAAGTATATCTTCTGGTAAATTAACACTTACACCATCTATGTAAATTTTAAACATATTTTTTTGAATATAAATAATAGTACATATTATAGCAATCATTACTATAAAAACTAATATAATAAAAACTAATATAATTTTAGATAATTTTTTACTCTTTAAATCATCTGTATCATATTGTAAATTTCCTCCATGTATTTGCATACCTTTCCCCCCTATTATTCTTTTGTATAACCGTATTTTTTATAAAATTCATTACGAAATGTTAGCAAGTTATCATTTTCTATTTCTATTCTAACTCTTTCCATTAAACTAGTCAAGAAGCGTAAGTTATGAATAGATAATAATCTTACCCCCAATATTTCGTTTGTTTTTACAAGATGCCTAATATACGCTCTTGTATAGTTTTTACAGGTATAACAATTACATTCTGGGTCGAGTGGAGTAAAATCTCTTTCATAAGTAGCATTTCGTACAACTACTTTACCATTCCATGTCATAGCAGTACCATTCCTTGCAATTCTAGTAGGAAGTACACAATCGCACATATCTATTCCTGCAAGTGCTGCTTCTATTAAATAATCCGGTGTTCCTACCCCCATTAAATATCGAGGTTTATTTTCTGGCATAAGAGGTGCTGTATAATTTAAAATATCCAAAAATTCCTCTTTTGGCTCTCCAACACTAATTCCACCAATTGCATATCCTGGAAAATCAAGTTCTATTAAATCTTCAGCGCTTTTTTTTCGTAAATCTTTATAAAATCCACCTTGAATAATACCAAACAAGCCCTGCTTGTCCATATTCTTATGTGCCTCTTTACAGCGCTTAGCCCATCTTGATGTTCTTTCCATAGATTGTTTTGTGTATTCATATGTGGAAGGATAAGGACAACATTCATCAAATGCCATCATAATATCAGCACCTAAATCATTTTCTATTTCCATAACCTTTTCTGGTGAGAGAAACAACTTTGCTCCATCTAAATGAGATTTAAAAGTAACCCCTTCTTCAGAAATACTTCGTAAATCCCCTAAACTAAAAACCTGAAATCCTCCGCTATCAGTTAATATAGCACGGTCCCATCTCATAAAATTATGAAGCCCTCCTGCTTCTTTTACTAACTTATTACCAGGTCTTAAATATAAATGATATGTATTAGATAAAATAATCTCAGCCTTAACCTCGTCCTTTAATTCCTCCGGAGTCATAGACTTAACAGTAGCCTGTGTCCCCACAGGCATAAAAACTGGTGTCTGGATATCACCATGTGGTGTATGTATAACTCCACGCCTTGCACCTGTTTGTTTACATTTGTGAATTAGTTCATAAGTAATCGCTTGCATAATACTCTCCTCTTTTTTATATATTTATATTATACAGGATTTTATAGTATAAAACAATGGGTAAAAAATAAAAATCATGGTAATTTCATTATTTATTACGATTTTGTAATATTCGATGAAATTACCATGCAAAAAATGTCTAATCTTATGTTACTGTTCAATTATGTTGCTTTTTACCTTTTAAACTTTTCCTTATTTTTATTATCTTGCTCTTATAATTATTAACACTTGAATTTAAAGAATTTATTTGCTCCTTATATAATTCTAGTAATTTCTTTTTTTGTGTTACCGATAAATCTTTAGTTAATAGAAAAACATTTTCTTTACTTATCCCTATTCTTTCTAATTTTTCTTGTATCTTAAATAAATTTTTTTTATCTGGATCCTCTTCATATTTTATAGAGTTTAAAAAATTACTCGATTTTAGATTATTGTTGCTTTGAAAATTAGAAAGGACATTATAATTTACTTCTTTTTTATTAGTAATTTTTTTTAAGAACTTAACAATTCCATAATTTTCACTTACTTGTATACTGTTTTCATCTATATTCATAATTAATCTCCCCTCGTATAATATATTTACAATCATTTTTATATTTTCAAAATTACATTAAATTAATGATTGTAAAAGAAAATTTAATGTAAAGTAGTAAAGGATTTGTATTTACATAATATGAT